>NZ_CP091285.1:3337035-4004442 GCF_021650975.2 Flavobacterium jumunjinense | reverse complement strand
AAAAGAATGTATAAATATGGAAGATTATCAGGAAAAAATTAGCTTGCTTCAGGAGATGATTTCCTTTGCTCTTGTTGATGGAGAGTTACATGATAGGGAATATGACTTTATAGAAATGGTTTCTCAAGAATTGGAAATTGATAAAGAAACTTTTTTGAAACTTTTTGATAAAAAAGCAGAAAAAATAGCAATAAAAGATGAATTTAGTAGAATTTGTCAATTCTATAGATTAGCTTTATTGATGCACTCAGATGGTTTTTTGCATGAAAAAGAACAAATTAAGATTAATGAAATTGGAATTAATATGGGTTTAAATCCTTATGCAATGAAACGTGTTTTGCATTTAATGAAAAATTCTCCAGATAGAATGGTTGATGGAAATGTTTTATTGTCTGTTTTTAGTGAGCAACATAACTAATTTCTAATAAAATAGTAAGGTTATCTATAGTTTTGAAACTCATAGATAACCTTGTTTTAATTATTAAAGTGCAGCAAGTATTTCTGCTGTATCTGCTCTCAGTTTATAATCTTCTTTTATAAAATCATATACAATTGCTCCATCCGTATCTATTATATAAGTTGCGGCAATAGGGAGTTCATTGGATATGTTTTCATTACTTTTTTCTAAGTTTATTCCAAAAGTTAGATAGATGTCTACGAGTTCTTTAGGTAACTTATAGGTTAAATTAAAAGCAGATGCTATTTTATTGTCTTTATCGGTTACAACTTCAAAAGTTAAAGCATTTTTTTCTGTAGTGCTTAATGAATTATCTGGTTTTTCTGGTGTTATAGCAATTAAAGTAGCTCCTTTTTCTTCAATTTGTGGTAGTATTTCTTGTAATGCTTTTAGTTCTAAATTACAGTATGGACACCAACCACCTCTATAGAAAGTAAGTATTACTTTTCCTGTTTTTAATTTCTCTTGTACAGAAATGGTTTTACCTGTTGCATTTGGTGCTGTAATTTCTGGAATTGTGTCACCTTTTTTTAATGCATTTGCTACTAAGCCACTTTCTTCAAGATCTTTAATTGCCTTTTTCATTACGTTTTGAATCTCTAAAGGTATTTTGGCAGCACTTTGATCGGCGTGTTTTTTTAATTCTTCTGTTAAGTTCATTTTCTTTGTTTTTTTATGATAAACAAAGAAAGAACTTTTGGAATGATTAGAATGTTAGTTATAAAACACAAGGTCTGAAATTTATAAATCTATTTTATTTACCAATGTATTACATAACCAGGCTCACTATCAATTTTATAGGATATTTTAAACTTTTTTTCTGTTGTTTGGTTGTTAAATACTTGAATTATAATTGGAACGGTTAAACCACTTTCGTTAATTTTAATTTTATTGTCTCCAAAAATAGTCATTCTTGTAATTAGTACGAGGGTTTCAAATTGTGTTGCTTCTTTCGGAAGAACAGTGATTTCTTTTTCAGATAATATTTTTGTTTCTGTAGTAGTATTATCTAGTTGAAATTCAATATTACTGGTATTATTAATTTCAATTAATCGGTCTAAAACAATACAATAATCAGTTTCTGGTGTAGTTTCTGTTCTGTTTTCGTAAGCTTTCAAATTTAGTAAGCAAACATCTAGAGCAAGCATTTCCGGAATTAAAATTGTGTTTTTTGGTACTTGATTTAATAAATTGAGTGTAATTGGAACTTGTTGTTCTTTCACTAAACCACATTGTAATGTTTCGCTTAGAATAATATCAACAGGTATCGCTTTATCAATTGTAAACGTAGTTGCATCTTCATTTTCATAGGAAACAATATGTCCTTCGAAACCTAATTTACTAATCACTTGTTTTACGCTATCAAAACTTTCTTGGTTAATTTCTAAAAGAGTTGCTTTAACCTCTTTAGGGGAATAGGTTGCAAATATGGGTAATAATAATGTTGCAAATGGTCCAGTTCCAGCATAAAGTATATGTATTGGTCTCGATTTTTTTTCTTTTAATGTTTCGATTGCATTGAAAACACTTTTAACGAAAATTTTGGTTCTAATAATATCGTCAATGCACATTGCTGCCCAAGCTGTTCCTAGTGCTTTTCCATTGTTAAAATGAATATCAGCTCTATTTGCTTCATTTTCAAGGTTTATATCGGATAAACTATAGGTAATTTCTTTATAATTATTAATTGTTTGTGTTAGCTCTAGAAAATCATTTTCTTCTTTTTTAAAAATAGAACCTATATTTTGAAGGATTGCTTTGTGCGACATATTTTATTTCAAACTTACTGTTTTTTTTTGAAGTAGGTTATACAAATCGACAATTCCCTTAAGCTTTTTGCCTATTTGCTTTTGTTTGTGAAGTAGTTTGTCGGAACTATCAATTAGGGAATTGTGATTTGTATTACTTTTTATTTTCGTGACAAACTTATATATAATTGAACTTTTATTTATAGGTATTTTTACCTGTTTTTTTGTTTTATCTATTTTAAAGTGCTTAATTTTTTTATTACGAAAGTGACAATGCCCCATATCATAAAATCGTTTTCTTCTTTTATTTCTATAGGTTGATATCCATCATTTTCTGGTTGCAAAAAGAGTTTCTTATCTGTAAATTTTATTCTCTTTACGGTAAATTCTCCATCAATAAAACAAATTGCAATTTTACCATCTGTAGGCTCTAAACTTCGATCTATAACCAGAATGTCATCATTATCTATTCCAGCTCCAATCATAGAATCTCCACTTGCTTTCGCGTAGAAAGTGGCTTCTTTATTTTTAACTAGGATTGAATCGAGGCTAATTCTTGTTCCCTCAAAATCGGCAGCAGGAGAAGGAAATCCCGCTTTTATTCCTTCAGAAATGAAAGGTAGCTCGGTACTATTTTCAAAATCGGGTAGTAGGAATTGTAATTTTTTATTTAACATTTAACACATAATATTTCATTAATATCGGTAGTATATTTTTTAGATAAATGATTTTGTTTCATTATCCATGTGGCTTTTAAGTTTTGATTAGCTAATTTTATTTTTCGCTCTCCTGTTTTTTTCTGAAAATCGTCCATTATTTTCATTAGAAGTTGATGTTTTGGATTTTCTTCTTCAAACAAATGAAATTGTTTTTTGTCTTCGGGAATAATTTGAGTAACAATAACTCCTGCTTTTTTATAGATGCTTCCTTTTTGATAGATTTCATTTAGCATTTTAATAGCAGTATTACTTATTGTTATTCCAGAATTTGTAGCAAATGGAAGCGTTTCCATTTTGTAGAAATTATATTGCGAATCTTGGTATTTGTCTTTTCTTAGGTAAACAATAATATTATAGCAACAGGACTTTTGTTTTCGAAGTTTTTCTCCACAAACCATTGCAAATGTAGAAATACGTTCTTTCAACTCTAAAATATCGGTGATGTCTTGCTTAAAACTACGTGTAATAGCAATACTTTTCTTGTTTTTTGGTTCGTCAATATCGATTACAGATTTTCCTTCGAGTTCATACTTTAGTCGTAAACCAGTAATGCCCATCTCTTTTTTTATAAAAGCTTCATTATAGGCTTGAACAAAATCTAAGGCAGTTAGTATATTTCTTGCCTTCATTTTTTTACTCAATCGAAAGCCAATTCCCCAAATATCTTCTACTTTAGTCCATTTTAAAGCTTTAATTCTTTTTTCATCGGTATCAATAACATAAACACCTTTTGTATGTTCAGGAAATTTTCTGGCAATTTTGTTTGCTACTTTAGCGAGTGCTTTACTTGGAGCAAAACCTATAGATGTTGGTATGCTTATCCATTTTTGAACTCTTTCTTTTATTTGAATACCATAGTCGTTAAAGTTGTCTATTTGCATTCCATTAAAATTTAAAAAAGCTTCATCAATACTATATACTTCTATAGAAGGACAATAGTATTCTAGAATTTTCATTACTCTTTCGCTAAGATCTCCGTATAATGGATAATTGGAAGAGAATACAATTGCATTGTGTTGTTTTAATAATTCACGACATTTAAACTCTGGAGCACCCATTGGAATTCCAAGTTTTTTTGCTTCATCACTACGTGAAATAACACAACCATCGTTGTTTGAAAGTACAACAATTGGTTTTCCATTATATTGAGGTTGGAAGACACGTTCGCACGAAGCGTAGAAGTTATTACAGTCGATTAAAGCATACATTTTGTAAAATTAGCCTATATCTAGTACAAAATGAAGTAATCAAAAGTTAATGTTAATAAAAAATTAATACTCGTATTATATTGTATGAAATTTCAATTGTTTTTGACCTTTTATAGGGCTCTTAAAAACTTCACTATAAAATACGAGTATTAAAATGTAATTAGTAACTATTTTGAATTCTATTTATGTATTAGTTCTATTTTTTTTAGAAAGTATACACCAATCCAACACCCAAAAGTTGCTTCAATTGAAGTTTTGGACCAACAATTATTTGTTGTCCGTCTCTTTCTTCTTTAGCTTTTATATCATCATCATAAATAATATGAGTACCAATATTAGCTCTCACATATTCATTAATAGTCATGTTCAATTGAAGTTGCCAATCGATATCGACATTTCCAAAATTATTTAAATAATCAGTATATAAGCTAATTCGATGTTCTAAATTAATATTCTTGAAAACTTCTTTTTCCCATTGGTTTGTTATTAATATACCTACTTCTGTTCTTGATCTCGCTCCATTTTGTAGTACTTCTCCAGTTGTTGGATCTATAATTGCAGGATCAACACCAAAAGCTCCTTCATTAGATAATTTTCGATCTAAAACTATTGTAGTTTTTTGTGTTAAGGGAGACAAGTAGACATTTAAATTTAGATCCTTTCTAGAATATTCTCCACCAATACCTAAGAAAAAATAGGCTGGTGCAAAAGGTTTTGATATTGGGTTTTCTGTATTAGGGTAGGAATAACCATTTGCGAATTGTGTATTGAAATTTAGTTTTCCACTATAGAACAAGTTAGAAATTGTATCTCTTTTAAAACCAAACGTTGAGTTTATTTGTAGTTGATCGTCAGTTTTTCTAACTTCTTGACCTTCTTGCTTATTAATACCATAACGAATTATTAATTCATTTTTCCAGTTTAAATGTTTTTTAGAATATTCTCTAACAAAATTACCTTTTGCTAAACCTGAGATAGAAGTGTTTCCTCCAGCATTCCAGTTCACGAAGGTGATTTGAGAAATATCTAAACCAACTTTATTTGATTTTGACCAGTATGAAATTGTATCGGGTAATTTTGTTCTCACGATTTGACTAAAATTGTATTGAACAATAAATAATAAAAACCCTAGTAGGTAGGTCTTTTTCATAATTGAAGTAAAATATTTAATTGATTAATAATGTTTTTAACGTCGATTTTGCATATTTGTTGTAATTCTTCAACACTTCCGTGCTCAATAAAATCATCTGGAATACCTAGATTTAGTATACTTAGTGGGCTTTTTTTATCGATGATGTATTTGTTTACACTAGAACCAAATCCACCTATTATCACTCCATCTTCAATTGTTATTATGTGCTCATAAGTATTACTTATTTCTAATAATGTGTTCTCATCGATCGGTTTTATGAATGGAAAATGATAATGAGCAACCTTTTCAGAGTTTGAACAATTTGCAATTGCTTTTTCAACATTAGTTGCCATTATTCCTGTGGATAAAACAGCTATTTTAGTACCGCTTTTTAATTTTTTTGCTTTACCAATTTCTATTTTCTCAAATGGCTTTTGCCAATCTTTAGTTTCTCCTCTTCCTCTAGGGTAGCGTATAGCAATCGGTTTTTCTAAACCTAATTGAGCGGTATACATACAGTTTCGTAACTCCATTTCATCTTTTGGAGCCATTATAATTAAATCGGGAATACAGTTAAGATAGGCAATATCAAAAGCACCATGATGTGTAGCACCATCTTCACCAACTAACCCAGCCCTATCTAAACAAAATATTACAGGTAGTTTTTGTAGGGCAACATCGTGTATAACTTGGTCATAGGCGCGTTGAAGAAAGGTAGAATAAACATTACAGAAAACGACCATTCCTTGTGTTGCCATTCCTGCTGCAAGAGTTACAGCGTGTTGTTCTGCAATACCAACATCAAAAGCCCTTTTTGGAAAAGCATCCATCATATACTTCATAGAACTACCAGTAGGCATAGCAGGAGTAATTCCAATTATTTTTTCGTTTTGTTTAGCAAGTTCAACTAATGTATGTCCAAAAACATCTTGAAATTTTGGAGGTAAACCGTCTTCATTTTTAGGATATATTTTTCCTGTTTTTGCCTCGAATTTACCTGGAGCATGATATCTTACTTGATCTTCTTCAGCAAGTTGAAGCCCTTTTCCTTTTGTTGTCGTTACGTGTAGAAATTTGGGGCCTTTTATTTTTTTTAATCGCTTTAATTCAGCTATTAATTTAGGTAAATCATGACCATCAATTGGGCCAGAATAATCAAAATTGAGTGATTTAATAATATTGTTTTGTCTTGGGTTTTTTCCTTCTTTAACGGCAGTTAAATAATCTTTTAAAGCACCAATACTTGGGTCGATTCCAATGGCGTTATCATTTAAAATAACTAATAAATTAGCATCGGTAACACCTGCATGATTTAAACCTTCAAAAGCCATTCCACTAGCAATAGATGCATCTCCAATTAAGGCTATATGTTGTTTTTCTATTTCTCCTTTTAATAAAGAAGCCATTGCCATTCCTAATGCTGCAGAAATGGAAGTAGAGGAATGGCCAACACCGAAAGTATCATAGATACTTTCACTTCTTTTTGGAAACCCAGAAATTCCGTTTAACTCTCTGTTGGTATGAAAAACTTCTTTTCTCTCTGTTAAAATTTTATGAACATATGCTTGATGTCCAACATCCCAAACTAATTGATCTTCGGGTGTGTTAAAAACATAATGCAACGCAACTGTAAGTTCAACAACACCAAGGCTAGCTCCAAGATGACCTCCTTTTCGAGAAATAATATCAATTATAAAACTTCTCAGTTCTTGTGCAAGCTGAGGCAATTGATTTTCAGATAGTGTTCTTAAATCTATGGGATTATTAATTGTATTTAAAAGTGTGTCTGACATAATATTAAAATGCAAAAATAGCATTTATAAATACAAAATACCTTCTTAAAGAATTGATTTTTGTATAAGTAGAATTAGTTTTGAAAAAAGGCCGTGTTTCAAATTGTTTTACACTTTTTTATACATGTAATTTTCTTTGTTTATGTTTAGTTAGATTGAATGCATTGAATGAAATAGAAGTAATTATAGTTGTATAATGTATCAAACTGCCCGATAATTGAGAATGCTATTTTGTAGGTATTTTTTAGTTTAATCTTCATTTACTGGCATAATAGGAATTCCCATAATAATTTCTCCCATGATTTCAGGCTCTTCTATCAATTCTGGTATTTCTGGAGGAGGTGGAATACTTAATTTTTCATTCTTAATCGTTTTACACTTTTTAATTGCACTATCTGCTACGATTTTCTTATTATAGATAGTATCAATATTGTTAGAAATACTATCTTCAATAACAACTACTTCTCCTAAAGTATGTACATTATTATTGAAATCTTTACAACTGAAAAGTGTTGTTCCCATCACGACAAATAGGGCTAATAAAAATGATTTTCTAAACGAAGTTTGACTAAATAAAAGAACTTCTGGAATCTCAATTTTAATACTTTCTAATTGATCCTTTCTAAAACGGCCACAAACTTTTTCTGTTTTATTGTTTTCGAAAAGTGCGATAATCTCATCATTACTTTTACCTGTAAAATCGAGTACAGTTTTAGAACATGATTGGCAAAATCTACCTTTCTCTTCGGAAAGCATTTCATTCCAGTTCTCATGACAAGGTTTCGGTACAGATAGATTTAGTTTTTGCATGATACTATAATTAGAGTGATTTTTTTGTATGATACTATATCAAAATATATGCCATTTAGAATACTTCAACTATTTTTATTACTTATCAATCATGGTTTTGGCATCCTTTTTGTCTAAAACTAAAAAAAACAAAAAGATATAGCAATGCAGTTTCTTGCTTTTAAAAAATAGTATCTTTGTCAAAATGATTTATTTATGAAAAAAATTACTTTAATTATTTTATCACTTATAGTTGTTAGTTGCGGAGTAAAACAAACACAATCAATGCTTAGTAATGGAAATTATGATGGAGCTATTGAAAAAGCAATAGATGCATTACGTACTAACAAAACTTCTAAAGGAAAACAAGACTATGTTTATTTATTAGAAGAATCGTTTGCAAAAGCAAAAGCAAGAGATGAATCTTCTCTAAATTTATTGATTAAGGAGAACAGACCATCGAATTATGAACGTATTTATGCTTTGTATAATCAATTAAGAAATCGTCAAGAACGAATTAGGCCTTTATTGCCTTTGCCATTATTGAAAGAAGGTAGAGATGCTATTTTTCCAATGGATGATTATTCTGATGAAATTATAAGTAGTAAAACAAAACTGTCGGATTATTTATATAGTAATGCTAAGAAATTGATGGCATCTAAAAATAAAATAGATTTTCGACAAGCATTTGATGATTTAACCTATTTAGACCAGTTGAATCCAAATTATAAAGATGTTCGTTCTTTAATGGATGAAGCACAATTAAAAGGAACCGATTTTGTTCATGTTTATACAAAAAATGAAACAAATATGGTTATTCCTGCTCGTTTACAAGACGACATGTTAGATTTTAGTACGTATGGAATTAACGATAAATGGACAGTTTATCACAACAATCGTCAGAAGACTATCAAATACGATTATGGAATGATTGTAAATTTTAGAGATATTGTTATTTCACCAGAACAAGTTCGTGAGAAACAATTCATAAAGGAAAAACAATTAAAAGACGGTACAAAAACACTTTTAGACACTAATGGAAATGTAGTGAAAGATAGTCTTGGAAATGCAATTAAGATCGATAATTTTAAAACAATCTCTGTGAGTATTTATGAATTTACACAATTCAAATCGTGTCAAGTAACAGCAAAGGTTGATTATATTGATTTTAGAAACAATCAATTAATTGATACTTTTCCAATAAGTAGCGAATTCGTTTTCGATTATATTTATGCAAATTACAATGGAGATAAGAGAGCTTGTGAATCCGATTATTATCAATTTTTTGAAAGAAGAGCTGTTCCTTTTCCAAATAATGAGCAAATGATTTTTGATACTGGTGAAGATCTTAAAGCTAAATTAAAAAGTATTATTACTAACAATAAGTTTAGGAGATAGTATATCTAACTTAATAGTAAAAAGCATATTATGTCTATAATGTGTTTTTTTTGTTTTAATGTTTTTTTAACAATTAGTTTAATGTTTTTTCTAATAAAATGTTAAATTTACAATTGTATAATACAAAACAAACAAACATGAAAAAAAGACTATTTTACTATTTTCTGTTTGCTTTTAGTGTCACACTAGGCAACGCTCAGGAATTAAAAAATCTTGAAAGAATCAATTTGGAAGGTTATTTTACAAACCCCGTTGCATCTCCTAACGGGAAATTTGCATTGGTAACCTCAGAACACTTTAATGGAGTATTCTTGTTAGACTTAAGCACACAAGAGATTAACCAGATTTCTGAAAAGGAAGGAAGTGGCTATGGGTATTGTTGGAACAAGGATAGTGAATCATTCTATTTTAAGCAAAAAAACAAGGATGATTATTATTTAAATTCAAAAACATATAGTTATACTATAAATACTAAGCAAATTACAGAGTTGTCAGAAATTAATCATAATTATTTACCTTCCTTTAATGGTTTTAATAAAGAGGATGAATCACAAATTATTGTTTACACTAATATAACGACTTTGAAAATTCATGCTAAGGATTTAATTACTCAAAAAGATTGGGTTGTAACTCAAGATGACGGACAATTTTATAATGCGATATTATCTCATGATTCAAAAAAAGTAGCAGTACATAATGGAGCAGATATATATGTATATAATATATATGGAAATGAAAAAGCGGTAAAAATTGGTACAGGAATAGCAACGTCTTGGTCTCCAAATGATAATTATTTGATAGGATTTCTAGATCAAAGTTCTGATGGGCATACTATAGATAATTCTGAAATTTATATTTATAATTCTGAAAAGTATAGTCCAAAAAAAATAACAAATACAGAAGTGTTTTCAGAAATGTTTCCATCATTTATAGAAGACAATAAAATTCTATTTTCTGATGATAAAACAGGTCGAATATATTCATTTAACATACAATAAGACACTATGAAAAATCTATATATACTACTTGCTTTATTGGCATTTTCATTTTGTTTAAATGCGCAAATAATAGTAATTGATCCAGGCCATGGATATGGAGCTTCAACAAGTAACAATCCAGATGGAAGAACTGCAACGGAAATAGAAACGGCTTTAGCTGTAGGCCTAAAAACAAAAGCTTTAATTCAAAATAGTTGCTCTGCGGTAACAGTTAATATGACTAGAACAACAAATGTAAATGGTTGGACATCAGTTACGCAAAGAGCTCAAATGGCAAACAATTGGAATGCAGACAGACTTGTTAGTATTCATTGTAATGCAGGAGGTGGAACGGGCACAGAAACTTTTTACTGTACTTATGATGATACTAATACCACACCAGACATAAATTTCTCTAAAAAAATACAAGCAGATATGGTAAGTAATGGTACTTTTAACAACAGACGTTGTGTGGAAGATAATTCCTATTTGTCCTATCATTTAGGCGTTTTAAGATATTCATCTGCAACGGCTTGTTTGAATGAAATTGGATTTGTAGATAATTCAACCGATGCTTCAAAGCTAAATAATAATGCTTGGAGAGATAAATTTGCATTATCTTATTTTAATTCTTTAAAATCGAGTTTAAATATTACATGTAGTGGATCAGCTGTACTAGGTAGTTTTTCATTAACAGCAACTCCAGAATGTGTTAATAATGAAAGTAGAATCAACTTAAATTGGACTTCAGCAGCCAATGCAACGTCGTATGATATTTATCGAAATGGTTCTTTGTATGCAAGTAATATAGCTGGCACATCATTTTTGAACACATATGTTACTACAGGTACTACTTATACGTATTCTATTAAAGCAAAAAATTCATCAGGTGCTACTAACAACTCTAATGGAACTTTAACGAGAACAGCTTCTTGTGTGCCTGGTGCATTCACATTAACGGCTTCTGCAACTTGCAGTGGTACTACAAGTGCAATTAACCTTACATGGACAGCTTCTTCAGGTGCTACTTCGTATGATATTTATCGAAATGGTAATTTATACGCAAGTAATGTTACTGGGAACTCATTTTTCAATACCTATTTAATTAATGCAGGTTCTGTTTATACTTATTATATTAAAGCAAAAAACAGTTCAGGAACAATTAATAATTCAAATGGAAATAAAAGTGTAACCGCTACAAATTGTGGTGCAAAAAATGAAACAATTGAAGATGTTAATTTTATAAATGAAATTAGACTTTATCCAAATCCAGCAATAAGCGAAATTACATTTGAAATAAATAATGTTCAAAATAGAAATGTAAATTTAGATATTTTTGATATTTCAGGAAAACACATACAAAATATCAAACTAAATTCTAGCGAAGAATTATTAAAACAAGAAATTAATATTTCTGAATTTGCTAGTGGGATTTATTTTATGAATTTCACAATTGATAATAAAGAATACGTGAAGAAGTTTATTAAAAAATAAATGAATTGTTTTACACTAAAAACGCTTTCAATTTGAAAGCGTTTTTTTTATACAAACTGTTTAAGATCTTCAAAAACAATATCATCATGGGAAGCTGTATAAATAGCTTTTCCGTTTTTTATAACTACAATCTGTGGAGACTGATGAACAACATTATAACGACTTGTAATTTCATTAGAAACTTCTCTAAAACTCAATAAATCTAATAAGTACCAATCCATTTGTTCATCGGTAAAATTATATTCTGCATCAAAGCGTTTCAAAGCAAATCGACTAATACTACATCTTGTACTATGCTTGAAAAGCACAACTGGTTTTTGATGGGAAACTTTATCTATTGTTTCAAATTCATCATTAGAATTTAAAGTGTAAAATTTTGCTTTTTCATTATTTTCACTCTTTTCATTTGAAGTATTTCCTCCAAAAATATTTTTTAAAAAACTCATAATAATTTTATTTGATACAAAGTTACTGAAATCCAAATGCTTTTGAATTAGCTTTTTTACATATTTATATAACAAAATTTCCTAAAGAATTATTTTTGGATAAGCATAACCTCTCTTTGCTTACTTAAAAAAGAAGCATCATCACTTAAATGATGTGTTTTCATAAATGCAATTAGTTTATTTAATCGACTAACATTATCAAAATTCAAATTCCATGATAATTTCGATAAACATTCAGAACAAAGACCATTTGGCCTAGAATCAGATTCATTGAGATTATTAGAGCCATTCATTAAACAAATAGCATAAGTACAATGCTTAATCGTGAACATGTGACTTATTTCATGGGTAGATGTTTTTATTAGTCGCATCAAACACTTAGAATAATTAGTTTCATTTAGTTCTTCTTCAGAGTATCTAGCAATAGACGAAACACCAGTTCTTTTTTTATAACTAGCTAATCCAAAAACAAAATTCCAAGAAGGCTTTGGGTACAAATCTTTAGCAGTTAAACCCATAATTACAATACCGTCTTTAGGTTTTTTTTAGGTAGCATAGTATTAATAATATAAGTTGCATCTAACTGTTCATTTCCATAATAAATTCTTTGTTTACTTTTTGGTATACTTTTTTCAGAGATTGGAGGAAGCTGAATGGTTTTTAAATTAAAAAAAAGTTCAATATATTCGGTATTCCAATTGATTACTTTTTGTTCCCAATCGGTAAACTCACCTATGGGTTGAATGTAAATAGTTTTTATATCCTCAAATGGAGCAACTGGATTCGATTTTATATAATCACCATAGGATTGTCCTTTTTCATAATGATCATATAACCATTCTCCAGGTTTAGGAGCTTCCAAAACTAAATTCAAGTCTAGTAATGCTTCATAATTTGGTAGCTTTAAGTCTCCTTTTTCTAGTTTTATATGTTTAGCTATTATTTCTGCTTTTTTTGTTTTCTCAGTACAAGAAAACAAAAGGGCGAATAATAATAATGTAAATAATGGCTTCATAAATAAAGTATTAGTTAAGACAATATAGCAAAAAAAGAGCCAAATTGACTTGTTTTTTGTGCTAAATAAGATAAAATAGAATAATTATAAGACATTTTGACGTAAAAAACGGATTGGAACATAAATTGACTAAATACAACTGGAAATTAAAATAACAATATAAAGTTTACAAATAAAAGTATAGATTAACCTACATTAAATAAAACAATATGAATTTTAATAATTATACAATTAAATCCCAAGAAGCCATTCAGCAAGCACAACAAATTGCGCAAGGTTTTGGGCATCAACAAATAGAGAACGAACATATTTTTAAAGGAATACTTGAAGTAGATGAAAATGTAACACCATTTTTGTTAAAAAAACTAAATGTAAACGTCGATTTATTTAAAAAAATAGTTGACAGTACATTACAAAGTTTTCCAAAAGTTTCTGGAGGAGAAATTATGTTATCGAGAGAAGCAAGTACAGCTTTGAATGAAGCATCTATAATTGCTAAAAAAATGAATGATGAGTTCGTTTCTATAGAACATTTAGTGATAGCTATCTTTAAATCGAAAAGTAAAATTGCTCAAATTTTAAAAGATCAAGGTGTAACACAAAAAGGATTAGAAAGTGCCATAGTTGAACTTCGAAAAGGAGAAAGAGTAACATCTGCTTCGGCTGAAGAAACCTATAACGCACTAAATAAATATGCCAAAAATCTTTGTGAATTAGCTAAAAGTGGAAAATTAGATCCAGTAATTGGTCGTGATGAAGAAATACGAAGAGTTTTACAAATTCTAACACGTAGAACAAAAAATAACCCAATATTAGTTGGTGAACCAGGTGTTGGTAAAACGGCTATTGCAGAAGGTTTAGCGCATCGAATTGTAGATGGAGATGTACCTGAAAATCTAAAAGATAAAATCATTTTTTCATTAGATATGGGGGCATTAATTGCTGGTGCAAAATACAAAGGAGAATTTGAAGAACGATTAAAATCGGTAGTTAAAGAAGTTACTGCTGCAGAAGGAGACATTGTGCTTTTCATTGATGAAATTCACACACTTGTTGGTGCTGGTGGAGGTGAAGGAGCTATGGATGCTGCCAATATTTTAAAACCTGCATTAGCTCGTGGAGAATTGAGAGCAATAGGTGCAACTACTTTGGATGAATATCAAAAATATTTTGAGAAAGATAAAGCGTTAGAGCGTCGTTTTCAAAAAGTGAATGTAGATGAACCAGATACAGAAAGTGCCATTTCGATTCTTAGAGGAATTAAAGAAAAATATGAAACACATCACAAAGTACGTATTAAAGACGATGCAATAATAGCTGCTGTCGAATTATCACAACGCTATATCACAAATCGTTTTCTTCCAGACAAAGCAATTGATTTAATGGATGAAGCGGCTTCTAAATTGCGTATGGAAATCAATTCTAAACCTGAAGAATTAGATGTTTTAGATCGAAAAATAATGCAATTGGAAATTGAAATTGAGGCGATTAAGCGTGAGCAAGACGAAACTAAACTAAAAGTATTAGGTTTAGAATTGGCTAACTTAAAAGAAGATCGTAATGAAATTTATGCCAAATGGAAATCGGAAAAAGATGTTGTAGATACTATTCAAGCAATAAAGCAAGAAATTGAAGATTATAAAGGAGAAGCTGAACGTGCAGAACGCGATGGAGATTATGGAAAAGTAGCAGAAATTCGTTACGGAAAAATTAAGGATGCACAAGAAAAGTTAGATGTTTTTCAAGCTCAATTGCATGAAAATGAATCTGGTACTTCCTTAATTAAAGAAGAAGTAACTAGCGAAGATATTGCAGAAGTGGTTGCCAAATGGACAGGAATTCCTGTTACAAAAATGCTTCAAAGTGATAGAGAAAAGTTATTGAAATTAGAAGAGGAGCTACACAAACGTGTTGTTGGACAAGAAGAAGCTATTGAAGCGATTTCTGATGCAGTTCGTAGAAGTCGAGCGGGTTTACAAGATATGAAGAAACCATTAGGATCATTCTTATTTCTTGGAACAACTGGAGTAGGAAAAACAGAATTAGCAAAAGCTTTGGCTGAATATCTTTTTGACGATGAAAATGCGATGACACGTATCGATATGAGTGAATATCAAGAGCGACACAGTGTAAGTCGATTAGTGGGTGCACCTCCAGGATATGTTGGTTATGATGAAGGTGGGCAATTAACAGAAGCAGTTAGAAGAAGACCATACTCAGTTGTATTATTAGATGAAATTGAAAAAGCACATCCAGATACTTTTAATATTTTATTACAAGTACTAGATGAAGGTCGTCTTACAGATAATAAGGGGCGTTTGGCTGATTTCAAAAATACGATTATCATTATGACTTCAAATATGGGAAGCCATATTATACAAGAGAAATTCGAAAACCTTAAAGGTGGAATTGATGCTGCAACAGAAGCGGCTAAGATTGAAGTATTAGGACTTTTGAAACAAACAGTGCGACCAGAATTTATTAATCGTATTGATGAAATTGTAATGTTTACTCCGCTAACAAAAGATAATATCCGTCAAATTGTAAGTTTACAATTGAAAGGTTTAACAAAAATGTTAGTGCAACAAAATATAACTATGGATGCTACTCCAGAAGCAATAGACTATCTAGCATTGAAAGGATATGATGCAGAATTTGGAGCAAGACCTGTAAAAAGAGTTATTCAAAGAGAAGTGTTAAATCAGTTGTCGAAAGAAATTCTTTCAGGAACTATTTCAAATGATAGTATAATTCTTTTAGATTGCTTTGATGGAAAATTGGTTTTTAGGAATCAATAATTTGAACTTGAAGAAGTGAAAAAAATATAGAAAGTAGAGAAAAGATTGAATGTTTTTATAAAGTTTGACTTTTGTAATTTAGTTAATTGGTTGAAAGCACCTTGCATTTGTAAAAGAATGTAAGGTGTTTTTATTTGTGTAAATAAAAAAAATCCTCAACTATTTCTAATTGAGGATTTAAATAATTTGAATATTTAGAATATTAACTTTTTTGTTCTTTATTAAAGTAAATAAGATAATAATACATTTGTTTTTCTTCGTCCCATCCTTTTTCAACAAACTTTTCTGCACTTTCAGTATTAATGAAATCAAGTTTAATTTGAATATTAGTATCAAGTTCGATAACATTTTTCATTTTCTTTCTTGCGTCTGTTACAGCAGCATTTGCAATAGGAAAATTAGAAACATCTTCAATGCTGTATTTAGCACCTTTATCTACTTTATAATTTTTAAATTCTGGAATAAATTCTGGATTTTGCATTACTTCATTTAGGAAAGCTGTTTCTTCAAATTCATCATTTTTTGCAAAATGATTTACAGCTCTATTCATAAATAATACTTCTTGTTGTTTGTCTTCTGCAGGAAGAACTACATCTTTAGCAAAATCTTGACAAAACTTTAAGTATTTCTTCGTCATGAAATTTTCATCTTGAAAAACATCTACCGAAAGGAAATGTTCTAACCAATAACGAGCATCATAACGGTTACTATCTACTGTTAGTATTTTGTATCCTTCTTCCTTTTTATGATTAAAGATAATACAACCTTTGTCTAATTTATTTAAGTTGATTCCTTGTTGAAGGATCATTTCTAAATTACTTCCTTTTTCTTCAAATTGAAGGAAATCGGTTTTTATCTCACTTTTAAAAACCCCAATAGCATCAACAACATTATTATCTATAGAAACATTAGAAAAATAAGTTACATAAACTTCTCCATTCTTAATGTGTGGATGATTGGATTGCTCAAAAAGATGATTGGTAATTTTTTTTGAAACAGCATGAATTTGCTCTGGGTTTTCAAAAACCTGTGTTGCTAAATTATACATTTCATTATATTCTAAATCAACTTCATGAGCAAATTGATAATAGTTTTCTTCTTTATCACGAAACGGTTTAAAGAAATATTCTTTCAATAAAGGCATTACTTCATCATTTAACCCGTATGGATTCTCAGATAAAAAAATGGCTTCATTTCTACTTTTGTTACCTACTCTATGAATAGATAGGTTTTCAATATGTGTGTTAAATAAATTTATCATTTTTTAAGAATAAAGAACATAGATAAAGAGAATGGCTCTTGATATGTTCTGTGTGTTTTTAAATTTTGTATCTATATTTCTTTGTTCTATACTCTAATTCCAGTTTTCTTCAAAACCGTAATCTTCAATACCGTCATCACCTTCTAACATGTCTAAATCATCTTCATCATAGTCATCATTAAAGTCGTTTGTTAACTCCGCTTCAAAAGATTTATCTTGAGCAGTTGTTGGAATTTCTCCATGAGAAAATAATAAAGAAGGATAGGTTTGTCCATCTTCTTTTTCTTCAATTGCTGCCAATTCTACTAAGAATGTCCACATATTAAAGAAATCATATACATAGATAATCTTAGTTTCATATTTGTCTAAGTTATCTTCTAATATGAAATCGTTCATGATTCTTGTTTCACCAGGAACATCACCTGTATCGAATAATGGAATCTCTTGGTCTTGTGTCCAGCTTTCATCACAAGTGTAAAAAGCAGCCATTTCTGTACCGTCAAACCCAAAGGCATTAACAATAGCATTGTGTAAATCTTCTAACGTAGCTTCTTTTTCAATTGCAATATCTCTAAAAATATCTTCTTCTGCATCGAGTATCGCTCGGAATTTATAAATCATAATCTTGAAATTTTAGGAAACGCAAAAGTAATGATTATTTGCGATATAAGTTTTTTGAATTAGGTTTTATTATTCAGTTTTTATTTAAAATATTGACGCTTCGGTAATTGTTGTCAATCGTTCTAAAGTTTCTAAGCCATAATAGGAATTTCCTTTTTTGTTTAATTTTGGACTCCAAACTGCTACAGTATAGTTGTTTGGAAAAATAGCAACAACACCTCCACCAACACCACTTTTTCCAGGTAATCCAACTTTAAATGTAAATTCTCCAGCTTGATCATAGAATCCGCACATCTGCATTAGAGCATTCATTCTCTTGCATTGACTAGTGGTTAAAAATATTGTTTTTTCTTTTGAAATTACTCCATTATTTGCAAAAACTTGGAAAAGTTTAGCCAAATCGATACAATTCATTTCTATTGAACATTGATGAAAATAAAAGTCTAATACATCATTTGGTTCATTCTTAATATTATCAAACGATTTAATGAAATTTACTAATGCTGTATTTCTATACCCATTTTCTTTTTCAGATTGTGCTACATTTTCATTGTACTGAATAGAATCATTATTTGAAAGTTCTCTAACAAAATTCAAGAAATATTCTTTAGGATTTTCAAAATGCTCCAGCATTAAGTCGGCAATAACTAATGCACCTGCATTAATGAAAGGGTTTCTTGGAATTCCATTTTCATATTCTAACTGAACCAGAGAATTAAATGAATTTCCCGATGGTTCAAAACCTACTCTTTTCCATAATTCATTACCAATTTTAGAAAAAATGATTGCTGTAGAAATTACTTTTGAAATACTTTGAATGGAGAAATTTTCTTGTGCATCTCCAATTTTATAAACATTTTGTTCATTATCTAATAATGCAATTCCAAATTTATTTGCATTTACTTTTGCTAATTCTGGAATATAATCGGCAATACTACCTTCGTCTTTTAATTCCTTTACTTCATCATATATTGCATTGATGATTTTTTGGTATTCCATATATTCATAATTTAAAAACAAAAGTAGTTAAATCTATTTTTCAATAATAGGTAGCTCCTTTTTTCTATTAACAAAAATTAATTGCAGAAAATACTATTGCTTGATAAACTTGAATTTCTGATTTTTATTGGTAGCTATATAGTATATTCCACTATTTAAAAAAGAAAGATTGATTGAATATTCGGAAACATTAGAAACATTTTCATAGACAACTTGTCCTAGTGAATTAATAATTTTAAAAGTGAAGTAATCACTATTTGACAAATGAAGTACTTCATTTACAGGATTTGGATATATTTTTATTGTTTTTTTGTTAAATGATTCATTGGCTAACGTACCAATTGTAATTTGTTTTGTAATGATTTCTTCACAACCATTTTTTATGGCTTTTAATTGAATCGTTTTAATCCCATTTGAACTAAAAACATGTATTGGATTTTCGTCTGTAGTTGTTGTTCCATCACCAAAATCCCATTCTAAACTATCATAATTTACTGAATTGTTAGTAAAATTGACTGTGAAATTATTAATTTGAGAATCAAAATCGGCATGAAGATTAAAGGTGTTAATGAGCCAATTGGCTTTATTTTGTAATACAATTTGATCTGCTATATCTTGAAAATAGGTTGCATTGGCTTGAGAAACACCTCCTAAATAGTTAGAAATTGTAACTTCTTCCTGATAGATGGCAGCATACATAGAACAAGCTACAAGATATGAACCATTTAAATTAGGATGAACATCATTGTAACTGTTATGCAATAATAAATCTTGCTGACTTGTTAAATGCATTCTAGCGCTTTCTCCAGCGGGTACAAATGGTACTTCTAAAGCATTAGCTATTTTAGTAATTGAATCTTTTATTTTGGTTTGAATAGCCTGATAATCATTATAATCTGGAATAGCATTGGTTGCTTTTATGCCATATGGAATTTCATAAAGAAAAATCTTCGCACACGGACTGTATTTTTTTATCGAATCTATTAATTTCTGTCCTCTTTCTATAGTTGTATCTACAGGCCATGAAGCTCCAGCAGATTCTCCTGTTCCTGGTTGCAGTACAACTACATCCCAAATATTGTTTTCAAAAAGGTTAAACACATTATTATCTACATAATGATTCACAAAACCTGTTCCTCCTGGTGCATAATATTCCGCTTGAACATTTCTTCCTTTGTCATTCGCAATTTCTTGAAAAAGATTAGGCATGTTATTAAAATATGTCATGCTATTTCCAACAAAAAGCACTTTTTCTTGAGAAAATGAATACTGAAATACAAATAGACAAATACAAGTTAATAAGTAGTGTTTTGTTTTCATAATAGATTGTTAGTTAGTGTTTTGATTTTCAAAAGTAGTTTTTTTATAAAAAGAAGCCAACATTTCAGAGATAGAATTCAACAATTCGGTAATTATAAATTTATTTCCGAGAGTTTTTGAAAGATTTTTGCTTCATCAAATTAGTAAAACATAAAAAATGAAAACATTATTTAGTCTATTCGTTTTAATCTTTAGTTCCATTGGATTTTCACAAACAAGCATTTCAGGTAAGGTCATGGATGAGTTTGGAACTGCTTTTTCAGGTGCGAATATATATATTAAAGGATCGTATGATGGAACAATTTCAGATGAAAATGGAAATTTTAAGTTTGAAACTTCAAAAACAGGCAAGCAAATTTTGCAAATTAGTTTTATGTCTTATGAAACCATTACGCAAGAAATTAACATTGAAAATTATAAATCTAAAACGTTTACATTAAAAGAAAATATCAATACACTCGATGCTGTTGTGGTTTCTGCTGGAACATTTAGTGCAGGAGATAACTCTAAAAATACTGCGTTAAAACCTTTAGATATAGTAACAACAGCTGGTTCTGCAGGAAATATTATTGCTGCATTAGAAACATTGCCTGGAACACAAGCAGTAGGTGAGAGTGGTCGATTATTTGTTCGTGGTGGAGAATCTGATGAAACACAAACTTTTGTAGACGGAATTCGTGTGGCTCAACCCTATGGTGCAACAGCAAATAATTTACCAACCCGTAGTCGATTTTCTCCTTTTTTATTCAAAGGAATGACTTTTTCTACAGGTGGCTATAGTGCCGAATATGGCAATGCATTATCAAGTGTTTTATTATTGAATACAATAGACGAACCAGTACAAAGTCAGACTGATATTTCAGTAATGACAGTAGGTGTGGGCTTAGGGAATACACAGAAATGGGAAAAAAGTTCATTAACATTTAACACAAGCTATATCAATTTGGCTCCTTATCAATTAATTGTACCTCAAAAAATAGACTGGAACAAACCTGTTCAAGCTTTGTCTGGAGAAAGTGTTTATAGAAGAAAAATTAAAGACGGTTTGTTGAAAATTTATGGAGCATTTGATTATAGTACTTTCGATTTGAATCAGAAAACAATTAATGCTACTAATAAAACAAGATTCGATTTAGGAAATAATAATTTTTATTTTAATGGAAGTTATAAAGGATATTTAAATGACGATTTACAATTACAGACGGGTGTAGGTTATGGATATAGTAAAAACAAAATAATTTTTGATACTGATAAATTGCAAAATGATGAAAGAACCTTGCATTATAAATTAAAATTACGTCAAAAATTAACTTCTAGAATTAAATTGAATCTTGGAGGAGAGTATTTTCATACCAATTTAGATGAAAGTTTTACACCGTTTCAAATGAATCGTTTCGAATATGGTTTTAAAAATAATAGTGTTGCTTTTTTTACAGAAGCAGAGATTTTCTTTTCTAAACAATTAGCTATGAATGTTGGTTTGCGTACTTCGGATGCTTCTGTTGTAGATAAATTCACTTTTGAACCTCGTTTGTCTTTGGCTTATAAAACAGCAGAGAACAGTCAGTTTTCGCTCGCATATGGTGCTTTCAACCAAACTGCCAATCAAGATTATTTGAAGTTTAATGATAACTTAGATTATGAAAAAACATCGCACTATATTTTAAATTATATGTATAATAAAGAAGGTAAAATGTTTAGGGCAGAAGCCTATTTTAAAGACTATAAAGATTTAGTGAAATATAGCGGTAATCGTGCTAGTTTTGATAGTGAATATAATAACAATGGGCTAGGATATGCAAAAGGAATCGATTTGTTTTGGAGAGATAGTAAAACAATTAAAAACTTAGATTATTGGATTTCCTATTCTTTTATAGATTCTGAAAGAGATTATAAGAATTACATTGAAAAAGTGACTCCTAGTTTTGTAGCCAATCATAATTTTTCTGTAGTGACTAAATACTTTTCGCAAAAATTGAAATCGCAAATAAGTGCGACCTATAGTTTCAATTCTGGACGACCATATAATAATCCAAACACAAGCGATTTTATGAATGAAAAAACAAAATCGTTTAATAATTTAAGTTTGAGTTGGGCCTATTTACTATCACAACAGAAGATACTCTATTTTTCTGTTACCAATATCTTGAACAATAACAATGTTTTCGGATATGAATATGCAAATGCACCCGATTTAAGTGGTCAGTTTCAAAGACAAGCCATCACACAGCCAGCAAATCAATTTTTCTTTGTTGGTTTCTTCTGGACCATTAGCGACGATAAGAAAACGAATAATTTAGATAATTTGTAATTGACTACTTAGTAATTTGTCTTTAGTGATTAGTAAAAAAACATTAAATACTAACTTTTAGTAACTATTTATATACTTAAAGTAAATATTTATTAACCTAAAGTATATTTTGATTTACTTAAAGTAAATATTTAATAACTAAAAGTAAGTGAATAGTTACTAAAAGTTAGTTTTATTTAACTTAAAGTAAGTAATTATAAGTAAAAAGAGTATCAAATTTCACTAATCACTAGCCTTTACAATTCATCATCAAAAAATGACAGTTCAGTAACATTCAATTTTATATGACACGATTCTAACCGAAATTTGTCTCATCAAAATAAGTAAAACAATCACTAACAAATTAAAAATAAAAATCATGACAAAAGTTATCACATTCATTACATTATTTATTGTTTCAGCAGTTTTCGCACAAACAGATTATCAAAAAGGAATGCAAGAAGCATTATCACTTTGGCAAAACAATAAATCGAAAGAAGCAGTTGCTCTATTTGAAAGAATTGCATCTGTAGAAGAAGAAAATTGCTTGCCGAATTATTATATCGCAATGATTCACTTTAAAGATTCATTTCGTTACATGAATGATAAATCGAAAGCAAAAGAATGTTTAGAAGCCGCTCAAAAAGCACAAGATAAAATGAATGCAATTGCTTTAGATAATCCAGAAGTGCTAGTAATGCAAGCGTTAATTCACACAGGTTGGATAGTTTATGATCCTATGACAAACGGACAAAAACTTTCGGGAGACGTAATGTATATTTACAATAAAGCGTATAAAATTGATCCAAAAAATCCAAGAGTGGTTTTCAGTAAAGCAGATTTCGAAAAAGGTTCGGCTACCTATTTTGGTCAAGATACAAAACCGATGTGTGCTGAAATAGAGAAATCATTAGAACTTTTTGCTAACTTTATCCCTGAAACACCTTTTCATCCAACTTGGGGGTTAGAAAGAGCAAAAGAATCTTTAGCAAGTTGTAATAAATAAGAAATAAAATGAATAAGTATATAAAAGAATTTCCTAGAGCAACATATATTTCTTTCTCAGTATTTGTAGTATTAATGTTAATTAGAATAATTAGTGGAGAACATGTAGGTTTTAATGAAAGACTAGCTTGGGTATTTTTCTATAATATGCTTTATGGATACACATTATATTATGCAAATGCTTTTGTTTTCATTCAATTAGATTCGTTTTTTAAAGACGATAGATTCGATAAAAGAAGAGTGTTTGTTGGGTTCATATTTTCATTTCTACTTTCTGTTTTTATCATTTTTGTATTAAGAATTGTAGAAGATGTAATTATTGAAAATAGAAGCTTTCAAGAGTTTTTATCCAAAGAAAAAGCGGGTAATTATCTTGTTGCAATAATTATAACTATAATAGTTACACTTGGAATTCATGTATTCTACTTTTATAAAGCGTATCAAGAAAACAGAATAAAAGAACAAAAAATAATTGCAGGAACAGCATCAGCAAAATTTGAAAGTTTAAAAAATCAATTAGATCCTCATTTTTTGTTTAACAGTCTAAATGTTTTAAGTTCATTAATAGAAGAAAATCCAGAAAACGCACAAAAATTCACTACATCTTTATCTAAAATATATAGATACGTTTTAGAGCAAAGAGACAAAGAATTAGTTTCGGTAGATGAAGAATTGAAGTTTGCAAAAACCTATATGAATTTACTAAAAATGCGTTTTGAGAACAGTATCACATTCGAATTACCAAACGGTTTAGGTAATGAAGAAGCAAAAGTAGTACCATTGTCATTACAACTATTATTAGAAAACTGTATCAAACATAATGTAGTAAGCGAAAAAAGACCTTTACATATTGTTATAGAAATTGAAGAAAATCAATTAACAATTAGCAATAATTTTCAAAAGAAAGAAGTGCTACAAGATAGAAAAGGAGTAGGACTTCAGAATATAGTAAATCGCTATGCGATATTAACCAAAAGAAATGTAATGATTGAAGAAAACGAAGAGCATTTTAAAGTTTTTTTGCCAATCTTAACAAAACAAATAAGTATTATGGATTCAAAAAATATATATAACGAAAACATGGCTTACGTTAGAGCCAAAGAAAGAGTAGAAAAGCTAAAAGGATTCTACGGTAATTTAATTTCCTATTGCTGTGTGATTCCGTTTTTGATCTTTATAAATTTAAAAACATCACATTTTCAGTGGTTTTGGTTTCCAATGTTCGGTTGGGGATTAGGAGTAGCTTTCCATGCAATTGAAACATTTGGATATGGAAAATCATGGGAAGAACGAAAAATTCAAGAAATATTAGATAAAGAAAACAAACAAGAATCAAAATGGAATTAACAATGACACAAGAAAACGAAAAGAAAAGAATCTTAGAAGATATTGCAAGAGAAAAAGTGCAACAAATTAAAAAGTTTTATACACACTTGTTCATTTATAGTATTGGAGTTGCAATTTTTGTTTCAAAAAAATACTTTGGTTTGCCATTAAACTTTTGGCCAATCAACTTTATTAATAGCTTCTTCATGTGGTGTTGGACATTTATAATAGCTGTTCAAGCAATAAAATTATTTATGAAAGACCAATTTTTAGGAAAAAACTGGGAAGAACGAAAAATTCAAGAAATTATGGAGAAAGAAAATACGAACAAACAAAATTGGGAATAATTATGGACAATAACGATTACGAACGCTATCAAAAAGCACAGAAAAAAGTAAAAGATATAAAAGGATTCTATAGTAATTTAATAACCTACATATTAGTTATATCATTTTTAGCTTTTATAAATTTACGATATTCACCAAAACATATATGGTTTGTGTACCCAATGTTAGGTTGGGGAATTGGCGTCTTTTTTCACGCTATGGGAGTTTTTGATTTGTTTCCTTTTTTTAGTAAAAATTGGGAAGAAAAAAAGATAAAACAATTAATGGAAGAAGAAAAACAAAAAGAAAGACAACAATTCAAATGATTATGGAAAAAGGAACTTTAGAAGACGAAATAAAATACCAAGAAGCCTTAAAGAGAGTAAAAAAAATAAAAGGATTTTATACACATTTAATGGTGTATGTTGTTATAAACGGTATGATAGTTATTGCAAATATTCAAAATTTAGGTGAAGCGGAAAGCTATTTTCAGTTTAAAAACTTCACGACAGCCTTCTTTTGGGGAATTGGTTTGTTAGCCCATGGTTTATCAGTATTTTTGCCAACAATGTTTTTAGGACAAGATTGGGAAAATAGAAAAATAAGAGAATTAATGGAGAAAGAAAAAGAAACTAAAAACTGGCAATAATTATAATAAAAAAAACGAAAAATGAATATCATCATAATTGAAGACGAAAAACCAGCTGCACGATTATTACAAAGAAAAGTAGAAAAACTAGGTTTGCAAGTCAATCAAATGCTTCATTCGGTAGAAGAATCTTTAAGTTGGTTTCAAAACAATGCACATCCCGATTTAATATTTTTAGATATTCAATTATCAGACGGACTTTCATTTGAAATTTTTGAGCAATTAGATATCAAAAGTGCTGTTATTTTCACCACAGCCTATGATGAGTATGCGCTAAGAGCATTTAAGCTAAACAGTATTGATTATTTGTTAAAACCAATAGATGAAGAAGATTTAGAAGAAGCAATAAATAAGTTTAAGGCAAGAACAGCGAATAAACCCGTAAATTTAGATTTCGAAGCCATTAAGAAAATGCTTGTAAATCCTGTTGAAAGAGAATATAAGACACGTTTTTCTGTAAAAATTGGACATCAAATAAAAGTAATTCAAATCGAAGAAATAGAATGTTTTTTTAGTGAAAACAAAGGAACCTATATACATACAAACGATAATCGCGATTACCTATTAGATATAACAATGGAACAACTAGAAAATGAAATTAATCCCAAAGATTACTTCAGGATTAATAGAAAATTCATTGTGCCATTAAATAGTATAAAAGAAATACAAATGCATACTAATTCTCGTTTAAAAATAATATTACCAAGTTATAAATCAGACGACGTAATAGTAGCACGAGAAAAAGTAAACGATTTTAAAAACTGGATAGGGTAGTAGTTGTTATTTAACAACTACTGTACCCTTAATTCTTAAAGGAACAATAGGTTTGTTCACCGCATTACTTTCAACAGTAATAGTTTTACTAATTGGTCCAGGATTCATGTTATATTTTACTGTAATCTTGTCCGATTTTCCAGGTAAAATTTCACCTGTTGGTTTAGTAGGAACTGTACAACCACAAGTAGAAGTAACATTCTTAATAATCAAAGGAGCATTTCCAGTATTCGTGAATTCAAAAACACGAACACCATCATCCACACCTTTAACAACATCACCATAATTAATAGTTTCTTCTTTAAATTCTATTTTGGGGCCATCTTGTGCAAATGAATTAATACCAAATAGAAATACTATTATAATACTAAGTAGGTTTTTCATCATAATTCTAGTTTAAGTGTTTATGTAAAAATATATTTTTTAATTTCAATCAACAAATTAAATTAACTTTTTTTATTTTGTCATATATCATTACTTTTGCAAACTATACAAATCAAAAATAATACCAAACTCATTTTTTTGAAGCGAAAAAGCAGCTTGTATTTGTTATCCATATTCCTGCTGTTCGCTTTAGTTCCTGAAATAAGTTCAGGAAGCTATCGCTTCCATCAGGGCTAGATAGTAAGCCATAAAATTTTTGTAAAAGAATAGAAAAGACATTGGGTAAAAAGAGTATTTTTTTATTTCTTTACCTAATAATTTAAAAATAAATAATTAATAATAGATGATACCAGCACAGTTTAATCCAAAAGACGTAGAGCAAAAATGGTACGATTACTGGATGAAGAACAAATATTTTCATTCTACACCAGACGAGCGTACACCTTATACAATAGTAATTCCTCCACCAAATGTAACAGGAGTCCTTCACATGGGGCACATGTTGAACAATACTATTCAAGATGTCTTAATTCGTCGCGCACGTTTAAAAGGATTCAATGCTTGTTGGGTACCAGGAACAGATCATGCTTCAATTGCTACAGAAGCAAAAGTTGTTGCTAAACTAAAATCAGAAGGAATTAATAAAGCCGATTTAACGCGTGAAGAGTTTTTAAAACATGCTTACGATTGGACAGATAAATACGGTGGAACCATTTTAGAACAACTAAAACAATTAGGATGTTCTTGCGATTGGGATAGAACGAAGTTCACAATGGATGAAGATATGTCAGCTTCTGTAATTAAATCATTTGTTGATTTATATAACAAAGGAATGATTTATCGTGGATACAGAATGGTAAACTGGGATCCAGAAGCAAAAACTACGTTGTCTGATGAAGAAGTAATTCACGAAGAACGTCAAGGTAAGTTATATTACATCAATTATAAAGTTGAAGGAACAAACGATGTTTTAACGATCGCAACAACACGTCCGGAAACTATTTTTGGAGATACTGCCATTTGTATCAATCCTAACGATGAGCGTTTTACGCATTTAAAAGGAAAAAAAGCTATTGTTCCTATTTGTAACAGAGTTATTCCTATTATAGAAGATGAATATGTTGATATCGAATTTGGAACAGGTTGTTTAAAAGTAACACCAGCTCACGATGTTAATGATAAAGAACTTGGAAACAAACACAACCTTGAAATCATAGATATTTTTAATGAAGATGCTTCGTTAAACAGTTTTGGTTTACATTTTCAAGGACAAGATAGATTTTTAGCTCGTGAAGAAGTGGCTAAAGAATTAGAAACGAGTGGTGTTTTAGTGAAAACTGAAATCCACATGAACAAAGTAGGAACTTCAGAAAGAACTAAAGCTGTTATTGAACCAAGATTATCAGATCAATGGTTCTTAAAAATGGAAGATTTAGTTAAACCAGCCATTAAAGCCGTTTTAGAAACTGAAGAAGTAAAATTATATCCAAGTAAATTTAATAATACTTACCGCCATTGGTTAGAAAATATTAGAGATTGGAATATTTCACGTCAATTGTGGTGGGGACAACAAATTCCTGCTTATTTCTATGGCGATGGAAAAGAAGATTTCGTAGTCGCAGAAAACATAGAAGATGCTTTAGAATTAGCAAAAAAGGCAACCAACAATCAACAACTAACAACTAGCGACTTAAAGCAAGACGCTGATGCGCTTGATACTTGGTTCTCGTCATGGTTATGGCCAATGGCTGTTTTTGGAGGAATTCTAGATCCAGAAAGTGAAGATTTTAAATACTATTATCCTACAAATGATTTAGTAACTGGTCCAGATATTTTATTTTTCTGGGTAGCACGTATGATTATTGCAGGTTATGAATACACTGGAAAAAAACCATTTAATAATGTATATTTAACAGGATTAGTTCGTGATAAACAACGTCGTAAGATGTCAAAATCATTAGGAAATTCTCCAGATCCGTTAGAGTTAATTCAGAAGTTTGGTGCTGATGGAGTTCGTGTTGGATTGCTTTTAAGTGCTTCAGCAGGAAATGATATCATGTTCGATGAAGAATTATGTAATAATGGTAAAGCTTTCGCGAATAAAATTTGGAATGCATTCAGATTAATCAAAGGTTGGGAAGTAGCTGATATTGCGCAACCAGAAGCATCAAAAATAGCGATTGATTGGTACGAAGCGAAGTTGCAACAAACTTTAGCTGAAATTGAAGATAATTTTGAAAAATATAGATTGTCTGATGCTTTAATGAGCATTTATAAACTAGTTTGGGACGATTTCTGTTCTTGGTTTTTGGAAATTATAAAACCAGCTTATCAACAACCGATTGACAAAGCAACATTTGATAAAGCAATAGAACTGTTAGAAGCTAACTTGAAATTATTACATCCATTTATGCCTTTCTTAACGGAAGAAATTTGGCAATATATTGCAGAAAGAACTCCAGAAGAAGCATTAATTGTTGCTACTTGGCCAACAATGCAAAATACAAATGCTGATTTAATCACTGAGTTTGATTTTGTTACTGAAGTTGTAGCTGGAATCAGAACAATTCGTAAACAAAAAAATATTACAAATAAAGACAGTATTGATTTAAAAGTAATCAATAACGAAAAAGTAGCTACTACTTTTGATGCTGTTATTTTAAAGCTGGGTAACATTGAAAGTTTAGAATATGTTACCGAAGCAGTTGATGGAACATTGACTTACAGAGTAAAATCGAATGAGTATTTTATTCCAATTGCAGGAAATATTGATGTAGCTGCCGAAATTGAAAAATTAGAAGCAGAATTAAAATACACTCAGGGTTTCTTAAGGTCGGTACAAGGAAAATTAAAAAACGAAAAATTTGTTGCTGGAGCACCAGAACAAGTAATTGCAAACGAAAGAAACAAAGAAGCAGATGCTTTAGCAAAAATTGCAACAATTGAGCAAAGTTTGATGAGTTTGAAATAATAATAAAAAATTTTAATAGTTACAAAAAAGGACAATCTTTAAAGATTGTTCTTTTTTGTGTTTACTTATAAACGTATTATTTTTTAAGTTTCTTGTATTCTCTTAATAAAGTTTTAAGTTCTCGGTTTGAAGTAACATCAATATCTTTATCAGATAGTAAATGATTGAATTTTATATGACTACTGAAATTACTACTGGCTAACTCTTTTAAAAGACTATTTAATTCACTTCTTAAGTTGCGTTTTTCATTTTCCATAATTCTCAAGCTTTCAAATTTATCTTTGAAATCTCTTCTAAAAGTAGTAGTGTTGAATGGAATAGAATGAAGCATACGCATTTGTTGCATCGATTTTAAATCTAAACTAGTGATAATTTTATCTATTATATTTTGAATTTCTTTTCGCTGTAAAGAGCTCATGTCAACTTGTACAAAAGAATCTGGTTTTTCTTTTTTAACCGATTCTTTACGTTTAGGACTTGATTTTTTTGCTTCTTCAGTATTCATATAGCCACTACCAAAACATTTTTCGCACTTAGCATTTAAACCTTCACATGAACAAATTTGAACCGTCATAATGTATACTTTTCTTTAGTTTTGTGAATCATATTGAGCAGATTCATAATAACCTACTAAACACAGTTCATAATTTGAGGCGAAGATACAAAAAGCAAATGATAAAACTTGTAAAATAGAATCAAGCAATTTTAAATCATTAAGCCTTCTTTCTATTGTTGTAAACACTTAAATATATAGTTTTAATTATTAAATGAAGAACTTTTGCTAATGCATAAAAGTAAATTATTCTAAAATAAAGAGATGATTTATCCGATGTACTTATAAAAAAGATTCAATTATCAAATCAAATTTTATATATTAAATAATGTTTTTTGTTGCAATTATTCTTACATATTATATGACTTGTTGTTTGTTTAAATCTCCTTTTTTTGCATTTCAGCTATATTTTATGCATTATGTCGATATTTTTAAGAGTTTAAATGGGATTGAATAATATTTTAATTATATTAGCCAAAACTTAACAAATTCTTAATATATTATGAAAAAAATTACGCTATCAATTTTTTTATTCTTTATTTCTATACTTGGTTTTAGCCAAGTAAGTATAGGTGCTGGGAATAATGAAGCTCAAGCAGTGCCTTTTGATCCTTATTTTGGTTATTCCTATACACAAAGTATTTACTTAGCTTCTGAAATTAATGCTTCAGGGAATATTAATAGTATACAATGGTATTTCAGTGGTACGTCATTGTTACCAAACTGTCAAGATATTACTATCTATTTAGGACATTCAACAAAAACTGTATTTGCGGGTAATACCGATTGGGAACCAGTTACAAATTTAACGGCTTCATATACTGGAACAATTCCAGTTACAGGTGCAGGATGGGTAACAATAACATTGGATACTCCATTTGCTTATAATGGAACAGATAATTTAATAATTGCCGTAGATGAGAATATGGCTAGCTATGATTCTTCTTCGGATGATTTCTATAACTCAGCCGTAACGGGTAGTAGAAGTATATATTATGCAAATGACAATACAAATCCAGACCCAGCAACACCACCAAGTGGTACAAGAGTTTCATATGTTCCTAATGTTGTTTTAGGAGGTATTGTTCAGGCTTGTCCGTCTCCAACTACTTTAACAGTTGATAATATTACAGATGTAACAGCGGATTTACATTGGGTAGAAATCGGTTCTACTTTTGATTGGGAATATGTTGTTCAAGCACCAGGTACTGGGGTTCCTACAGTTAATGGAACACCAGCAGATGCAAATGACCCTTATTCAATTGGAGGTTTAACAGCAAATACTACTTATGAAGTATACGTAAGATCAGTATGTAGTTTTACAGAGAAAAGTTCATGGTTAGGTCCAGTGAATTTTACGACCGAATGTGCTACTTATTCTGTTCCGGCTTTAGAATCTTTTACTACTTATGTTCCTGGATGTTGGGAAGAAGCAGATAATGGTGATTTAACTGCTGGACCTTCAACATATGGTTCAAGTTCATGGATATCTGATGGTTTTGGAAATAATGGAACAACTGGTTCAGCTCGTTATGAAATATGGTTAGCGAGTGCTAATGATTGGTTAATTACACCTACTTTTGTTATTCCAGTTACAGGCTATGAATTAAAGTTTGATGCTGCAGCAACACAATATAATACAACAGCTGCTCCAACTACACCTTGGGAAGCTGATGATTATGTAGAAGTATTAATATCTACTACTGGAACAACAAATTGGACGGTACTTTATACTTATAATGATACAAATGTACCAGCTCCTGCGGGTACTCCAAATGTTATTGATTTAGATGCATATGCTGGACAAAATGTAAAATTTGCTTTTAGAGTAGTAGAAGGTACTGCTAATGGTTCTGCAGATATTAATTTTTATATAGATAACTTTGAAATTCGTTTAACTCCATCAACTCCACCGGTTTGCGCTACAAATGTTGTAGCAACTCCGGACGCTTCATGTGGTAATTTTGCAACAGCAATTTCTTGGGATGCTGTAAGTGGTGCAGATGGGTATAGAATTACAATGGGAACTACTACTGGTGGTAATGATGTTTTGGATAATGTTGATTTAGGGACAGCATTATCATATAGTCACTTAGGTTTAGTTAATACAAATTATTTTGTAACTATTTATCCATATAATGCGAATGGAAATGCAGTAGGTTGTACAGAAATAACCTATATGACTAATGTAACAGGGTGTTATTGTCCATCAACACCAACTTCGGTTGACGGTGTTGGAATAACAAATGTACAAATTGTTGCCACAGATTTTGCAAATACTGTATCAACATCACCTGTGTATAATGATCATACAGCTACTGCTGTTGATATGAGTCAGGGTATTAATAATAATGTGCAAATTTCTTTTGATACTGGTTTTGGATATGATTATAGTGTTGTAATTTGGATTGATGCAAATGATGATTTTACATTTGAATCAAGTGAAATAGTTTATACAGGTTTATCAGTAGATGATCCAACAACTATTCTAAATGCATCATTTATTTTGCCAGCGACTACATCATTAGGTCAACATAGAATGAGAATTGTTGCTACTGATGTTGTTCAATCTCCTTCAAATCCTTGTTATAGTGGTACTTATGGGGAGACGGCTGATTTTACAATTAATGTGATAGCTGCAACTTGCGCACCAGTTACTTTAGCTTCAACAAATATTGTGTCAGATTGTGCAAATTCACAATTTTCAGTAGAACTTGATGTAACTACTCTAGGAGATGGAACACCTACAGTTTCTGATGGTGTTACTACATGGGATATTACTGCTACAGGAATAAATACAGTTGGTCCTTTCACTAATGGAGCTTCAGTTAACTTGACTATTTATCATGGCTCTGATGTTACTTGTGATTTGCCATTAGGAACATTTACATACACATGTCCTCCAGCAAATGATGAATGTGCAAATGCTGTTTCGTTAACGGTAAATAGTAATTATAGTTGTGGTTCTGTCACTTCAGGTACTGTTCTTGCAGCAACAGCTTCATCAGTAGACGCGACAGCTTGTTTTGGAACAGAAAATGATGATGTTTGGTATTCTTTTGTTGCTACTCAAGCAACACATAGAATTCAATTGACAAATATCGCTGGTTCAACGACTGATATGTATCATTCTTTATGGACTGGTCCAGATTGTAATACATTAACTTTAGTAGCTGGTTCTTGTTCTGATCCAAATACTAGTAACCCAACTGGTTTATCTATCGGGCAAACATATTACGTTAGAGTGAATAGTTATACTTCTTCAGCTGGGCAAACGTCTACTTTCGATATTTGTGTTGGTACAGATCCTGCATTAGGTTCTTCAGCTTTTGATTTATCAGGATTTAGCGCTTATCCTAATCCTGTAAAAGATATTCTTAATTTAGAATACACTTCTGATATTACTTCAGTAAAAGTATTTAATTTATTAGGACAAGAAGTTTTATCTAAAACTTTAAATGCAGCTTCTGTAAATGTAGATATGTCACAATTAAATAGTGGTGCTTATATCGTTAATGTTGAAATTGAAGGTGCAATGCAAACTATTAAAATTATTAAAGAGTAATTTCATATATATATTAAATTAGAATTTTGAAGCTCCGAGAAATCGGAGCTTTTTTTTGTAAAAACTATTTGAGAGTAATAATTAATTTGGTATTTAATATTAAAATTTAAAAAAAATGTATCTTTGATGTCAAATCAATTCTACTATGACTACAACAGAAATAACCACAGATTTAGAATTATATTTTAATAAATTTAGAAACAATATAATAGGTGTGAACCAGAACTTTGACTCTCCTTTTGGTCAAATGAAGATTATTTATACCGATTGGACAGCTAGTGGTCGTTTGTACCGTCCTATAGAAGAAAAATTGATTAATCAGTTTGGTCCTTTTGTTGCAAATACACATACAGAAACTACAGTTTCAGGAACTGCAATGACAATGGCATATCATCATGCAAGACATATTATAAAAAAGCATGTAAATGCAAATGATAACGATATATTAATAACAGACGGTACTGGAATGACTGGTGTTGTAAATAAATTACAACGTATTTTAGGTTTGCGTATTCCTGAGAATTTAAAAGAATTTACAAATTTTCCAAAAGAATTAAAACCAATAATTTTTATCTCTCATATGGAGCACCACTCAAACCAGACTTCTTGGTTGGAAACAATTGCAGATGTAGTTGTTATTCCAGCAAATGAAGAAGGTTTGTTTTGTTTGGAGAATCTTAAAATTGAATTAGAGAAATATAAAGACAGGAGTTTTAAGATAGCTTCAATTACTTCTTGTTCTAATGTTACAGGGATAGAAACGCCTTATTTTGAGGTTGCAAAGCTAATGCATGACAATAATGGTGTTTGTTTTGTTGATTTTGCTTGTTCAGGCCCTTATGTGGAGATTGATATGCATTCTGAAAAACATGATTCCTATTTAGATGCAATATTCTTTTCGCCTCATAAATTTTTAGGTGGTCCTGGTACATGTGGAGTTATGGTTTTTAATAAAAATTTATATAAAAATAATATTCCTGACTGTCCAGGTGGAGGAACTGTAAGATGGACAAATCCTTGGGGGGAACATCACTATATAGATAATATAGAAGATAGAGAAGATGGAGGAACACCAGGTTTTCTTCAGGTAATTAAAACGGCTCTTGCAATTCAGTTAAAAGAAGAGATGGGAGTAGGTAATATTTTAGAAAGAGAACACGAATTGACGTCTTATATTTTTTCAGAACTAGATAATGTAGAAAATATTAATATTTTAGCTCCACAACATCAAAATAGATTAGGTGTAATTTCATTTTATATAAATGATCTACATTATAATTTAGGGGTTAAAATTTTAAATGATAAATTCGGAATTCAAACACGTGGAGGTTGTAGCTGTGCAGGTACTTATGGACATTTTTTATTGCATGTTGATCAGGAAACTTCGCGTAATATTGTGTGTAAAATTTCTTCAGGAGATTTAGAGATGAAACCAGGTTGGATAAGAATGTCTATCCATCCAACTACAACAACAGAAGAGATTAAATATGTATGTAAAGCAATTAAAGATTTAGCATTACATCACAATGAATGGAAAGATGATTATGTTTACAGTAATAAATCAAATGAGTTTGTGCATAAAAAAGCAACAAATTTTGAAAAGAAGTTAGTAGAAAAATGGTTTGAATAAACCATTTTTTTTGCTTTATAATTAAAAATTAGATAGGCTTCTTTTTGTAGAAACTAGTATAAAGCATAAAAGCCAAGGTGGAGCCCCTGACTTTTAAAGTAGAACGTGTAACCACATTTCTGTGCGTTCTGGTGCAAATATACGCTAAAAATGTAATTAAAAAATATTTTTCTGATATTTTTTTAAATATTGCTTTTTTTTGTTGATTTATAGCTGTTTACATCAACTAAATAAAATTAGATTACTCGTTTGCATATAAAATAAATTATGTTAGGACGTAATTTATTCTTATTTTTGCACGTTTTCAAAATGAAAAATATTATGGTAAAAGATTTATTTGAGAGAATACAAAATAATAAAGGTCCTCTAGGAAAATGGGCTTCACAAGCAGAAGGATACTTTGTTTTTCCTAAATTAGAGGGAGATTTAGGACCGAGAATGAAGTTTCATGGAAAAGAAATTTTAAATTGGAGTATTAATGATTATTTAGGATTGGCTAATCATCCTGAAGTTAGGAAAGCTGATGCAGAAGCTGCTTTAGAATATGGTGCAGCTTATCCAATGGGTGCGCGTATGATGAGTGGTCATACAAGTATTCACGAACAGTTAGAGCAAGAATTAGCTTCTTTTGTTAAAAAAGAATCATGTTATTTATTGAATTTTGGTTATCAAGGTATAATGTCTGCTATTGATGCTTTGGTTACTAAAAATGATATTATTGTTTATGATGTAGATGCTCATGCATGTATTATAGATGGTGTTCGTTTACATATGGGTAAACGTTTTACATATAAGCATAACGACCTTGAAAGCATGGAGAAAAATCTTCAACGTGCTACAAAGATGGCCGAAGAAACTGGTGGTGGAATTTTATTCATTACTGAAGGAGTTTTCGGAATGAGAGGACAACAAGGTAAATTAAAAGAAATTGTAGCAATGAAAGAAAAATACAATTTCCGTTTACTAGTTGATGATGCTCATGGATTTGGTACTTTAGGTGCTACAGGAGCAGGAGCAGGAGAAGAGCAAGGTTGCCAAGATGGTATTGATGTGTATTTCTCTACATTTGCAAAATCTATGGCAAGTATTGGTGCTTTTTTAGCAGCTGATAAAGATATTATTGATTATTTAAAATACAACCTACGTTCACAAATGTTTGCTAAATCATTACCAATGATTCAAACACTTGGAGCTTTAAAACGTTTGCAATTATTAAGAGATAACCCAGGTTTAAAAAATAAACTTTGGGAAAATGTAAACGCTTTGCAAAATGGTTTGAAAGAAAAAGGATTTAATATTGGAGACACAAATACATGTGTTACTCCAGTTTATCTTGAAGGTTCAATACCAGAAGCAATGATTATGGTAAATGATTTAAGAGAAAATTATGGTATATTTTTATCAATCGTAGTTTATCCAGTAATCCCTAAAGGTATTATTTTATTAAGAATGATTCCTACAGCTTCACATACTTTAGAAGATGTTAATGAAACTTTAACTGCTTTTGAAGCAATTAGAGACCGATTAGTTAGTGGAGAGTATAAAAAGATTGCAGAAGCTAGTGTTCAAGATGTCTAAATAGCATTTTTAACTTTACAATATTTATGTAAAAAAACCATTCATTATGAATGGTTTTTTTTTGTATTTAATTTAATACTTCAAGTTATAACCTCTTGCTGTATGTTCTTCTTCTTTTATTAATTTTTGTATTAAAATGTTTCCATAAATTTTGAATAGCTGTGTTTTCTTCTAATTCAGGAGTTCTAATACATGTTTCTATTCCTTTTGCGGCACATATGTTGTAATATTCTTCAAATATAATAGCTGTAACACCTTTGCTTTGGTATTCTGGAGTTACTCCTATTAAATAAAAAACGGCTTCTTTAGAATGCTTTTTTGCTTTCAAAAGATGATAAAAGCCAAAAGGGAATAGCTTTCCATTTGCTTTTTGAAGTGCTTCACTAAAACCAGGCATTACAATTGCAAATGCTACCATTTTATTTTCACTGTCTACAATAAACTTTATAAATTCTGGATTTATGAAACTAATGTATTTCTTCTTGAAATATTCTTTTTGAATATCATTTATTGGAACAAAGGACTGTAATTTTGAATATGTATCATTGAATAAATCGAACATTTCATCTACATAAGGCATAATATCCTTTGTTTTTGTGAAATTTAACGGCTTTAAATTGTATCTTTTTTTTATTAGAGTACTTACTTTTTTAAATGATTCTGGGTTTATATTAGAAAACGAAAAGGTACTTTCTATATATTCTTTCTCTTTAGTTAAACCAAGTTTTTCAAAGTGTTCTTTGTAATAAGGTAAACTATACCAAGTGACCATGTTTCCTTTTTCTTCAAATCCTTCAATTAGAATACCAACTTTGTCTAAATTTGAAAACCCAATTGGACCTTCAATCATTTCTAAATTATGTTTATTTCCTAATTCATAGACTTTGTTCAGAAGAGCTTTTGTAACTTCAATATCATCTATAACATCAAACCAACCAAAACGTACCTTACTTTTCTTTAAGATATTAATTTCATCCCAATTAATGATAGCAGCAAGCTTACCTACAATTTTATTGTCTTTATAGGCTAAATAAAAATGTGCTTCTGCAGTTTGAAAAGCGGGGTTTTTTTCTTTATCGAAAGTTTCCAACTCATCAGCAATGATGGGAGGAATCCAATATGGATTGTCTTTGTAGAGTTCAAAAGAGAACATGATATAATCTTTTAACTCTTTCTTGGTAATAGCTTCTTTTATTGTTATCATTTTATTCTACCTCGTCCTTACGTTTTCTATTCTCTTTTTCTGCTTTCTTTTTCATTTTTTTATCCATTTTGCTTCCTTTGTCTTTTTCAATTTTAACTTCTTTATAATTAGAATCAAAACGCCATGAAAAACCTAGACCTGCATTAAATATACTTGGCGTATTTTTAATATTCGTTCCAACAGATGCATCAATTTGTATTGATTTATCAAATAAATATGCCGCACCAACACGAAACACACCATCAGAATAATAATCTCCTTTATAGCCTTGATGTTCTAAAAAACCAGACCATTTTTGATTAAAACCTCTTGTTAGAGTTAATATATAATTTATGGAAGCAAAATCGGAAGCAATTTTATCATACATTATATTCGTTACAAAAACCCATTGTTTTCCAAAATGATTTTGAGTGATAAGCATTACTTTAGGACTAACAACTGGCTCTTCTATATAGGAAGGAGCATAATTAAAAGGATTGTCAGAAAAATTTAAATTCACACCAACATACCCAGAAACCGCTGGAAGAAATTGTCTCCAATTAAATTTATGATTTGCTTTCCAACTGTATAAGTTTTCTTTTACTTCATAATTTTTAAATGGATCATAAATAAGATATTTTGCTCCAATTAATGTTTTTTTAAGTGCAGACCGTCTCGTTTTGTCAAATGATGTTTTATAGCTATCATTTTGATATTGCAATTCAGCAATAAATTCTAATTCTTCAAAAAATAAACCATATCTAAAATCTATTTCACCAATGAATCCATTGGCTGTATATTTTAATTTTGAATGATCTTCATTTTGGAAATTTAGACCCATTTCTGTTTGAAATACAGACTTTCCTACAGAGAACGCCATCATTGATTTCCCTGGACGATTGGAGTTAATTTCGTCTGTATACTGCGCATATTGGACTTGAAATACGAATAAAAATAGTATGACTAATACTTTATAATGTTTCATTTTGCAAATTTTACTTCAAAAATAGTATTTTTATAATAATTTTAAGAAACAATAATGGGGTTTTATCTACTAATATGCATACTTTTGAATTATTAAATAGATTAAAAATGGAAACAGCATCGTTTATTGGTTTTATAAAGACCATCGTTTACATTATTTTGTTTTGGTATTTATTCAAATTTCTTATTAAAATTTTCGCACCAATTTTAATGAAGAAAGCGGTAAGTAAGGTACAACAAAAGATGGAAGAGCAAATGAGAAGTCAGTACGGACAACAACAAAATACGTATTCGAATAATGATACAAATCAAAAGAATACAAAAAAAGATAGACCTACAGAAAAGAAAAAAGTAGGTGAGTATGTTGACTTTGAAGAATTAGATTAAAAATACTTTTATGAGTTGTTAGAAAGGATATTGTTTCAATATCCTTTTTTTATTTACCTTAGCGTTTTATTACAGTTATCTCTTACCAATGAAAAAAATACAATCATTATTACCTCATTTTGCAGCCATTTTTGGTTTCGTTTTAGTAGCTATTATTTATTTTTATCCTGTACTTGAAGGGAAAAAAATATACCAATCTGATATTGCACAATATACAGGTATGGCAAAAGAACAAAATGATTTTAGAAAAGAAAATGATGCAGAGCCTTATTGGACAAATAGTGCGTTTGGAGGAATGCCAACGTACCAGTTAGGAGCTAATTACCCGCATAATTATGTGAAAAAATTAGATTCTGTTTTACGTTTTTTACCGCGTCCTGCTGATTATTTGTTTTTATATTTTATTGGTTTTTATATACTTTTAATGGTTCTAAAAATTGATCCACTAAAAGCATTTTTTGGAGCGTTAGCATTTGGTTTTTCAACCTATTTAATTATAATATTGGGAGTAGGTCATAATGCAAAAGCACACGCAATTGCTTATATGCCTATGGTTCTGGCTGGAGTTTTATTGGTTTTTCAAAGGAAATATATTTTAGGAGGAATTCTTACAATGATTGCGGCCGCTTTAGAAATTCAAGCGAATCACTTTCAAATGACATATTACCTATTGATTTTATTATTGATTATAAGTGGTTTTCATATCTATGAATTTATCAAAGAAAAAGCATTTAAAGATTTAGGTAAAATTGTTGGAGTTTTTGCTATTGCAGGTTTATTAGCGATTGGTTCAAATGCTACAAATTTGATGGCAACATCAGAATATGCTAAGTTTTCAACTCGTGATAAAAGTGAACTTACTTTTAATGAAAATGGTTCTCCAAAAATAAACACCAATGCAATGAGCTATGAATACATAACGGAATATAGTTATGGTAAAGCAGAAAGTTTTAATTTAATTGCACCAAGATTATTTGGAGGTTCTAATCACGAGGATTTAGGAGTAGATTCTGAAATGTATAGTTTCATGACGCAACAAGGTGTTCCTGCTCATGAAGCAGTTGAATTAGTCAAACAAATGCCTACTTATTGGGGAGATCAGCCGATTGTTGCAGCGCCTGCATATATTGGTGTAGTAATCTTTTTCTTTTTTGTATTGTCCTTATTTATTTCAGATAATAGAAAAATAAAATATGCATTATTAACGAGTGCACTTGTATCTTTATTCCTTTCTTGGGGTAAAAACTTCTCTTTCTTAACCGATTTCTTTATTGACACTATTCCAATGTATAATAAGTTTAGAGCGGTTTCTTCCATACAAGTCATTTTAGAATTATGTATTCCTACTTTAGCTATTTTAGGATTCTATCAGTTCTTTAAGATTGAAGATAAAAAAGTGCAATGGGATTATTTATGGAAAACGAGCGCAATTGTTTTTGGACTTTTAATTGGATTATTTTTACTGAAAGGGACTTTTGATTTTTCTGGAGGAAATGATGATTATTATGCTCAAAGTTATGGTCCAGAGTTTATTAGAGCGCTTTCTGAAGATAGAATGTCATTATATACTAAAGATGTTTTACGTTCTATGGGATATGTTATTTGTGCATTTATCGCTTTGTTTTTATATAATAAAGACATGATAAAAACTACAACATCTGTTATTGTTATTGGTTTATTGATGTGTGCCGATTTGTTTTTTATTGATAAAAATTATGTAGATAAACATGATTTTGTTTCTCCAAGAGAAATGAATGAACCTTTTCAAGCTTCAGAAGCAGATTTAAAAATACTTCAAGACACAACTCATTTTAGAGTTTTTGAAATTGCAGGACAAATGAGTAGTGCAAGAAGTTCTTATTTTCATAATTCGATTGGTGGTTATCATGCTGCTAAACCAAGAAGAATGCAACAATTATTTGATTATCAGATTGCAAAAAACAATGTGAATGTTTTGAATATGTTGAATACAAAATACATAATTCAAAATAATGAACAAGGAGAATCTATTGCATTAACTAATCCTGCTGCAAATGGAAATGCATGGTTTGTAAATGAAGTTAAAAAAGTAAACTCAGCAGATGAAGAGATGAAAGCCTTAGATAGTTTAAATACTAAAGATGTGGCTATTATTAATCCTCGTTCTTTAAAAGCTAAAACTAATTTTAAAGATTTTAAAAGAGATTCATTAGCTTCAATTAAATTAGATATTTATAAACCAAATAGTCTAAAATATACATCTAATAATTCAAATGATGGATTCGCTGTGTTTTCAGAAATGTATTATAAGAATGGTTGGAATGCAACTATCGACGGTAAAGAAGCAATGATTTTTAGAACAAACTATGCTTTGAGAGGACTTTTAATTCCTGCTGGAAAGCATACTATTGAATTTACTTTTGATCCTCCAGTAGTAAAAACAGGAAGTACTATTGCTTTAATAAGTTCAATTGGGATGTTATTTTTAGTTTTAGGTGGTTTGTATTTTGAGAGAAAGAACAAAGAAGCAAGAGCAAGGATGCAAGAATAAAGTAGCAAGCTAAATTTATTTTAGCTTAACAAGAATTAAATTAAAAGCTGAATCAATTTCAGTTTGACAGAAGTAAATGGTTTAACATTTAAACAAATAATAAAATCAACAATAAAAAACAAATACTCATCGTTTCCTATTATTGGCCACCAGCAGGAGGACCAGGTGTGCAACGTTGGTTAAAATTTGTGAAATATTTACCTGAATTTGGTATTGAGCCTCATGTGTATATTCCAGAAAATCCCACTTATCCTTTACAAGATGATAAGCTACTAAGTGAGGTATCAGATGAAGTTATTGTTATAAAAAATAAAATTTTTGAACCTTATGGATTAGCTTCTATTTTTTCTAAAAAAAAGGCAAAAAAAATAAGCTCAGGGATCATTCCCAATAGAAAAAGGCAAACTTTTATTGAAAAAGTAATGCTATGGATTCGGGGAAATGTTTTTATTCCTGATGCACGTGTTTTTTGGGTGAAACCATCTGTAAAATTCCTGAGAAAATATATTGAAGAGAATCAAATAGATACAATAATAACAACAGGTCCACCACATAGTTTACATCTGATTGGCTTACAGCTAAAAAAAGAATTAAAAATTAATTGGATAACCGATTTTCGAGATCCATGGACAACAATTGGTTATCATAAACAATTGAAATTAAGTAATTGGGCAGCCAAAAAACATAAAGCATTTGAAAAAGAAGTTTTAAATAGTTGTGATACTTGTATTGTTACCTCTCCAACAACTAAAAAAGAGTTTGCAGCACTTACATCTAAACCTATTGAAGTGATTACAAATGGTTATGATGTGGAGAAAATTATTAAAAAACCTTTAGATATAAAATTTACATTAGCGCATATTGGTTCTTTTCTTTCTGAACGTAATCCGCAAATTTTATGGCAATCTTTAGCAGAATTAATAGCTGAAAATGAAGGTTTTTCAAATGATTTTGAATTGAAACTTATTGGTGCTGTGAGTAATGAAGTGTTAGAAAGTATTTCTAATCATGGTTTAACTTCGTTTATGAATCATTTAGGCTATGTATCGCATGATGTTGCATTACAAGAACAGAAAAGTTCACAGGTTTTACTTTTAGTTGAAATAGATTCTGAGGAAACAAAATGTATTATTCCAGGTAAATTATTTGAATATATGGTTTCTGAACGTCCCATTTTAGCAATTGGTCCAAACGAAACCGATTTTGAAAAAATTATAAAAGAAACCAATTCGGGTTCTTTTTTTAATTATCAAGAAAAAGAAATGCTTAAAGAATATATTTTGAAATGTTTTAATTTATATAAAGAAAATAATTTAATGTCATACCCAGTAGGCTTACAAAAATATAGTAGGAAGAATTTAACAAAACAGTTAGCTAATTCAATTTTATCATAATGAGACTTCTAATTTTTATTTTGTTATTTCAATTCATACATGCGCAAGATCAAGAAGCTACTTTGAACTTTATTGATGGTACTTCTTTAATTGGATATGGTTCAATAAAAAAGAATAAGATTAAATTTAGATTAACTAAAGATGATGATCCCGATATTTGGAATGAGGATATGGTTAAAGGTATTACATTTCATGGGTTTGATTTTGATATAAAATTTGAATATTTAAAAACGAGTAAGAATGCTTTCTATAGACTTTTTGAAGTAATTGAAGAAGGTAATGTTTCATTGTATGTTGAAACGTTAGAGTTTACTAGTATAAATAATAGAATAAATAATGGAATACGCTTTAATATTAGTAAAAAAAAATATTTTAACGAAGAACGGGATTCTGGTAAACTTAATAGTACATCTATTTTTATTAAAAGAATGGATGAAGAATACCCAACAAGTTTAAATTTTGGCTTTAAAAAAAAGGTATTAAAATATTTTTCGGGTTGTATTAGAATTGAGGAAAATATTAAATCGGGGGAATGGTTTTCAAACGATATACAAACTATTGTAAGATATTATAATGATATCTGTGCAGAATAAACTTTTTATTTTCTCAATTTTAAATGAATTATGGGTGTTGTAATCAATCAATCTATAAAGAATACAATTATTACCTACATAGGCTTTGCCATTGGAGCTGTGAATACATTATATATGTATGTTCAGTTTCTAGGAGATACTTATTATGGTTTGGTTGGTTTTATACTTTCTTGTGCGAATATATTAATGCCTTTAATGGCTTTCGGAGTTCATAATACTTTAATTAAATATTTTAATGAATATAAGACAGAAAAGGAAAAATCAGAATTTTTAAGTTTTGTTTTATTTTTGCCTTTACTTTTAGTTATTCCTTTTTCATTAATTGCTTACTTTGGGTATCATCAAATTGCACTTTTATTGTCTAAAAAAAACGACATTGTTTACGATTATGTTTGGCAAATTCCAGTTATAGGCTTGTCAATGGGATATTTCGAAATTTTTTATGCATGGGTAAAAGTGCATTTAAAATCGGTTTTAGGTAATTTTATAAAGGAAGTGTTTTTGCGTATTTTAGTAAGTGTTTCTTTATTTGCAGTTTATTTCAATTGGATAACTCCAGATGATTTTGTGTATAGTTTGATGGGGATTTATATTCTTTCAATGCTTATTATGAAATTTTTCGCTTTTAAAGAAAGATTTCCTAAGTTTCAAATTAAATTACCTTCAAATTATAAAGCAATAATTGGTTATAGTTTATTCATTATTTTAACAGGTGGAATTGCCAATTTGTTTTTAGAAATTGACAAGATAATGTTGAATGGTTATGTGAAAATTGAAAATATTGCATACTATTCTGTAGCTATTTTTATTGCAACTGTTATTGCTGTTCCAAGTAGAGCTATGCATCAAATAACTTATCCTATTACCGCAAAATTGATTAGTGAAAATAAAATAAAGGAACTTAATGAATTGTATAAGAAAACATCAATTACGCTTCAAGTCATTGGTGGTTTACTATTTATCGGAATTCTAGCTAATATAAACCAACTCTATTTGTTGTTACCTGAAAAATACTCGGGCGGAATTTTTGTTGTATTCACAATTGGTTTATCTAAATATTTCGATTTAATTTTAGGTAATAATAATGCAATAATTTTTAATTCAAAATATTATAGAACAGTACTTTTTCTAGGTGTTTTATTAGTTTTAATAACGGTTGGGTTAAACATGATTTTTATTCCATTATATGGTTTGAAAGGAACTGCTTTCGCAACGCTATTATCAATTACTCTTTATAGTTTATCGAAATTATTATTTGTAGTGTTTAAAATGAAATTATTCCCTTTTACAAAAGCTACATTGCAATCTTTTGGCGTTTTATTGCTTACATTTTTATTGTTTTATTTTTGGGATTTTAAGTTTCATCCTATTTTAAATATTGGTATTAAATCTATTTTAATAACTCTGTTTTATTTAGGTTTGTCGTATTATTTGAAGCTATCTTTAGATATAAACAACATATTTGATACATTGATTAAAAGGATAAAATAGTTTTTTTACTATTTAATATAAAATAAAAAACCTGCGACACATTACTGTTCCGCAGGATTTTAACAAACTAAACCAATCAAAAACTATAGTATGAAATTTTCATTTCACTAATTTTTTTCTTTTAACTCTTTAATATCATCTTTAGACATTTTAGATTTTGAACCATCTTTACGATAGTAATAATAATCTTCATCATTATCTGCATTATAATTATCTGCATCATTATTATTGTTATAATAGTTATCAGCTTGATAATGATTGTTTTGATGGCTATAGCCATGAGAATGACTAGAAGCGTTTACATATCCAATGCTATTCACAATACATCCATGTCTGTCATATACTATTCTCATTCCTCCAATTTGAGTAAGTGCAAAGCTATTATATCTCATATAAACAGATCCCACTCTTTTTACTCTTCCGTCAAAATCATAGTTGATAAAAACATTTCCAATTCGTCTCACTCTTCCATAATAATCATGTTCAATTTTTGTGCCATAATTTCTTGGAGAATAATGATTATATGATCTTGTTCGAACACCTGGTGCTCCATATGTTGTATTTCTATTTTCTCTTCCTGAAGAAGATCTAGGAGCTGTTGTTTCTACAGTATTAAAATCAAAATCTCCATTTGGGAATACATAAAACTCGATTCCTCTTTCTAAAAATACAATTGGATCTGCATTTCTATAATCTACAGGTGGATAATAATTTTCATTTACATCATCAAATACCTTTTTATCTGATGCTTTTGCAGTGCTAAATCCTAAACTTAAGATTGCAATAACTAATATTTGAGTAATTTTTTTCATAATACATCAATTTAAGGTTAAACTTCAACTTTCTTAGAATAAACTTTCTAATTGGGTTGCTTGCTTAGGTATATTCAATTTACGTGCCAAAAATTGTAATATCTGAAAAATTTTATTTAAGTATTTGTTTATTAGATGTTTATGTTTAATTAAAAAATCCAGCTGTTGAGCTGGATTTAGTGTTTTTTTAAAGAAAACTTTTATCTATTTTGAAATTGTTCGATTAATTCTCTCATTTGTTCATTTGATTCTTGATATTTTCCAGTTGCTAGTAAATAAATTAAATAAATAACAAATACTGTACTTATTGCAAAACTAACAATATTCACAATTTTCCATGTGCTTAATGAACCAGGATTATATTGTTCTGGATTTGCTTGAATTAATTTTTCTGATTGATTGGTCAAATAAAGTCCAATTCCAGATAATACTAAGCCAAGGACACCATTTGTACAGCAACATCCAATAAAGGATACTATACCAAGTATCATTATAGCTTGCTCATTAGGTAATTTTTGTTTTTCCATGATTTATAGTTTAATTGATTTTAATTATTAATTTTTATAAGATATGATGTTATCATTATGAAGCCATTAATTATTGCTAACCATTTTATAGGTGAATTATAGTTTCTTCTTTTATCTATAAAATGGAGTGAGATAGATAAAAAGAACAGTATTAATGTATAGATAGCAGGATATATTTTAAATGCGGCAATTAATTCTCCTTTTAATAAAAAAACTAAAGATCGTTGAATACCACAACCTAAACATTCCACTCCAAAAAGTGTTTTGCTAAAGCAAGGGATCATATATTCTTCCATTTTTACTTAAATTTAATACAAGTTTACAAAAAAAATAGTGGAAAAAAACATGCTTTTAATTTTTAGTTTATATTTGAAGAAATTAAAGAAACATGAATAAATTTATATATATAATATTATTTTTTGCATTTGGTTTGTATGCTTTATATGAACAATCGCAACCAGAACCTAATAAGTTTATTATGATTGGAGCTTTTGCTATATTCATGTATGGACTTTTTAGATTAATGAATAAAATACCTAGTAAGAACGATCAAGAAATAGATGAAGATGAATAATTTTGAAATAGGAGATAGGGTTTCAGTTTTAGATGATGCCATAGATGGAGAAATCATTAAAATAGCAGGTAAAGATATAGTTATTAAAACTAGTGAAGATTTTGTAATGACTTTTCAAAGTGAGGAATTAGTGAAAGTAAATAATGATTCTTTAAAGAATTTGTTTTCTTCTAAAAGTTTATCTCAGGTTCTATCTGAAAAAACAGAACCTAAAAAACGATCATTTGTTAAAGAAAAAAAATCGAAAAAAGAAGAATTCGTTTTAGAAGTAGATTTGCATATAGAAAAATTAGTTCCTCAAACAAGAGGTATGTCTAATTACGATATATTAAATATTCAAATGGATACGGCTAAAGGACAACTTGAGTTTGCTATAAGGAATAGAATGCAAAAATTAGTTTTTATTCATGGAGTAGGTGAAGGTGTTCTAAAATCGGAATTAGAATTTCTATTATCTCGATATGATCAAATTAGTTTTCAAGAGGCTAGTTTTCAAAAATATGGATTTGGAGCAACTGCGGTTCATATTAAGCAAAACACCAATTAAAAATGGATAAAAAAATATCCAGCTGAATTTACTTATAAAACTTGTTAATTATATGAGTAAATTCAGCTGGACATATGTGATTGCTTTATACTATATATTTTTAGTCGAGTATTTCATGATTTCCATAATTATAACTCGTAAAACTAAAAGAGTTGTCACTACTTGAAAAATTTACATTCAAGAATGTAACATTATGAGAATGACCTATAACTTCATCATCAGTATTTGTAAGCTCATTGGTTAAAACTGAAATGGTTCCACCAGTTGCTAGCCATTCTTTAGTAACTGTAGGGGAAGAAACGGGTACTATTGAGCACACTGTGTTTTGAGAAACTGTACTTGAATATTTTCTATAGATTACTTGATTTTGAGTAGAAGTAATTGTCAATGTTCTTGGTGTACTTCCAGTTTCAATTGGTTGGAAAAGGGAATTATAATTTGTTTCACCTAAATTAATCAACAATAACTCGTCATTTGATGTTTTGAAAATTAATTCCTTAGAATCGGGACATTTTTGGATTAGTCCATCATCAAAATTAAATGATTCTAATGTAATATCTCCATCATCGCAAGAAGATAAATTGAAAGCAACAAAAAGGAACAACAATATTTTTTTCATAACAATTTGACTTGTTTTATAATGCAAATTTATTTTTACAAAAATATGTTTAATATTTTAATACAGGATCATTTTTAAACTTATTTAACAGATTGTGGTTTTTATTCTTAAAATGATAAATGTGAGTTATTAACAAACGCAAACGTTGTAATTTTTATTATTAAATGATTTTTTTTGGTTAAGAAAACGTTTTCGTTAATAAATATTTAGAGGAATTGTGTTTATAAATAGCTTATAAATGTATATTTATGAAAAATTTCACAGTAATACTATCATTACAATAATTATAATTTAGATTGATTAATCTGACACTTAAGCCTTAAAACAATAAAATATTTATTTATATGAACAACAAACAAATCAAAACAAACTATCCGGCTTTATATACTCTTATAACGGTCTTTTTTTTCTGGGGATTTATTGCTGCTGGAAACAGTATTTTTATTCCTTTTTGTAAACATTATTTTTCATTAGATCAATTTCAATCTCAATTGATCGATTTCGCTTTTTATACCGCTTATTATATGGGTGCTTTATGGATGTTTACCATTGGTAACTTTACGGGAAATGATATTGTTGGTAAATGGGGATATAAAAAAAGTATAATCTATGGGCTACTATTTTCAGCACTTGGAGCGGGTGCTATGATTATTGCTGTGGAAGCTAATTTATATACAGGGATGTTAGTTGGACTTTTTATAGTAGCTCTTGGGTTTTCTTTACAGCAAACTGCAGCAAATCCTTTTGCAATATTATTAGGTGATCCAAAAACTGGTGCAAGTCGTGTGAATCTTGGTGGCGGAATTAACTCTTTCGGAACTACAATTGGACCTATTGTAGTTGGTTTAGCTTTATTTGGAACTGCAACTTCTATTACTGATGATCAAATCAAATTATTAGAATTAAATAAAGTAGTTATTCTATATATATGTGTAGGTTTACTTTTTGTAGGCGCTGCTGCTTTGTTTTATTTTTCTAAAAAAGTACCTTCTGGTGTCTCAGAAGAACCAGTGGAAAAAGCGAATAAAGCAATTATTACATTATGGACAATGACGCTTTTGTTAGGTGTAATGTTTACACCCGTTTTTCAAAGTTATAAAAGTGATGAAGCAGTTAAAATTGTATCATTAAATAAAGAATTAACGCAATTGAAAGATGTTGATTTAAAGAATGATACAATAGATAAGGATAGTACTTACCATTTAATAGCTGCTAAAGAATCAGAAATTAAAGTCTTGCAAGAGCCTTTAGAGCAAAGTAGAATGAATTGGCTAATTGGAGCATTGGCTGTGGTTTTAGGTGGTATTTTATTTTCTTACACTTCTGCTAAAAAGAAATCTGAAGGTTGGGGAGCAATGCAATATCCACAATTGGTCTTGGGAATGTTGGCTATATTTACCTATGTTGGTGTAGAAGTAGCAATTGGAAGTAATTTAGGGGAATTATTAAAATTAAAAGATTTTGGTGGCTTAGAGTCATCTGCTATTGCTCCTTATATTTCAATGTATTGGGGAAGTTTAATGATTGGTCGTTGGGCTGGTGCAATTAGTGTTTTCAATCTGTCAGGAATAAAGAAAACAATTGCGCTAATTGTTGTGCCTCTAATTGCTTTTGGAATAATTTTAGGTGTTAATATTGTCACAGGAAAAGACATGAAGCCTTTGTATTATTATGTTCTATGTGTTTTGATTCAAATAGGTGCATTTTTCTTAAGTAAAGACAAGCCTGCTAGAACGTTAATTATTTTCGGATTATTTGGTGTTTTTGCAATGTTAATTGGTCTTTTTACTACTGGAACGGTAGCTATTTATGCATTTTTAGCGGGTGGATTAGCATGTTCTATTATGTGGCCTTCAATCTTTAGTTTGTCTATTATTGGCTTAGGAAAATACACATCACAAGGATCTGCATTTTTGGTTATGATGATTTTAGGAGGTGGAATTATTCCTCCAATTCAAGGGAAATTATCTGATATTATTGGAATTCATCAATCGTATATTATTGCTGTACTGTGTTTTGCATATTTAACATTGTTTGCGATTTTAGTGAAAGGAATATTGAAAAAACAAAATATAGATGTTGATGCTATTGAGACTGAAGGTTCTCATTAATCTTTAGTTATATTATATAACAAAAACGCGATACAAATTTGTATCGCGTTTTTTGTTATGCTTTTTGATAATAATTATTTGTTATTCTATACAAGGTAAGTCTTCAATAAAAAATTGATTAGGACGAAAGGTTGCTTTTAATAATTCTGATTGAATTTCTTTTTCTATAACATAATCTTTTCCACCATTTGAATATTGAATTCTTATGATGCTAATTGGAGATTTTTTTAATTCGTCATAATTTGTTTTAGAAAACACAAAATAACTAGTCAAAATTCTAATATTACTTTTGTCAACTTCATCATAAGTTAGTGTTGAACATAAAGCTTCGTTGATACTTAGTAGTGAAATTATTTTTCCATTATCTAACTGGATAATAATTCTAGACGATTTATTTAAGCAATTTGTTGGAATAAAATCGGTGCTTTTCTGAATAAGCTGATAAATCAAAGTAGGTACACCATTGTTATTCATTAATCCAAATTGAATAAATTCTTTAGAATCTCCAAAAACTCTTTCATACATTAATTTTTTAGGCAATACTTTAATCAAAGTAGAGTCTGTCTTTTCTTCTAAATCATATATACAATCTTTTGTTTGTGCAACATGAAATAAAGGAATCAATATGAACAGTAGAACAATTTTTTTCATTTTATAATGGGTTAAATAGTGTCTTAGAATTATGCAATAGTAGGTTATACTTTGGAACAAAGCAAAACTATTTTATTATTTTCAATATTTGTAGTAAAAAAAGCAAAAACTGTTCCACCATCTTTTATTTTATATTTCTTTTTAATTTCATCAACTTTTAAAGGGAAATTCCGTGTCGTTACATTCATCTTAGAATTGATAATTCCTTTTATTTCTTTTTTTTGAAATGGAATTATTGAATTAATTTTAAAACGTCTTCCAGGAAAGTCTATTTTGTTATTTGATGTATACAAATGAGAATGTTGATGTAGCTTATTGAATTGAAAAATTTCTGAAATTGCATTGAAATTTCCAGATTTTAAAAGAGAAGCATTTGGTTCGTATAAATAAGTTTCGGGTAAGCTAAACGTTGGTGAATATTCTTTTCCTAAGATTGTTTTAACGATTGAATCATTTTCTTTTTCAAGATTAACGGAAATAAGAGTAACATCATTAGTGTAGTCTTTTTCAATTTCCCATAATAGTTCTTTCACTTCATTATCTACAGCAACAATATGAATGTTTTTTACATTATGTAACTCGTTTAAACCAGCTTGAATGTCAAGAATAGGAGCAGTTTTAATAAGTATTCTGTTTGTGTAGTTATAATAAAAACTTAATAAATCTGGAACATTGGGTTCGCAATCTTGTAGAAGGAAAACCTTTCCTTTTTTATCATTTCTTCGTGATGGATCAATATATATACAGTCAAATTGTGAGTTCAGTTTTTTTAATATTTCAGCACTTTCTCCTGCAATACATTTAATGTTTTCTTTTTTAAGTTGTTTGTAGTTATGAGATACAATAGATGATAACTCTTCGTTAATTTCACAATGAATTACATTTTTAAAAACACTTGAAAAATAGTAATCATCAATTCCAAATCCGCCAGACAAATCAATTAGATTTTCTCCTTCAATTATTGATGATTTATATTTTGCAGCCCTTTCGGAAGATGTTTGTTCTATAGAAACTTTTGGAGGATAAATAATATGTTCCGTAGTAAACCAAGTTGGTAATTTGTCTTTTGCTTTTTGTTTGGCTACAATTTGGTTAATGATTTGACTGTATCCAATTGTTTTAAAATTATGTTTTTGTAATGCTAAATCACTAATATTAGAATTAATGTTTTCATTTATAAAATCTTGAATTTCTTTTGTTAAAAATAAGTTTAAATGATTCACTAAATATCCTTTGTTAAAGCTTTAATAATTCTGTTTTCAGGTAGGAATTCCTTTCCAATAACTTTTAAAGCAGTATATGTTGGTACAGCTACAATCATTCCTGTAATACCAAATAAAATACCAGAACATAAAATGACTAAAAATATTTCTAAAGGATGCGATTTAGTGCTTTTAGAGAAAATTATAGGTTGACTAAAGTTGTTGTCTATTAATTGCACAATAAACATACCAATGAGTACATAAAGCGTTGTTGGTAGAGTATTACTAACAAAATGATCGCCTATACCGCTAATCATTATTAAAATAGACGCAACAATCATCCCTAATAATGGTCCTAAATATGGAATTATATTTAATACAGCACAAAGTAATGCAATTATGAATGCATTTTCTATTCCAAATATTAAGAAAACTATAAGATATAATACTAATATGATAAATAATTGAATTAATAAACCAATAAAATAACGTGTTAGTAAATGTAGAATTTTGTCTATAGAAGTTAAAATTTTACTTTTCTGATTTCTAGGTAAAACAAATTTAAATACTCTAAAAGCATTGTCTTTTTCTTTTAATAGGAAGAAGGAAATGAATAAAACGGAGGCTAAACCCATTCCAAAATTTCCAACTAAGCTTAAAATTCCATTAAATATATCAGGAATAAAATTAAAATCTATTTTTGAAGTGATTTCTTCTGGGTTCACAATTTTATCAATATTGATGTTGTGTGATTCTAAATAGCTAGTAATATTTTGAAATAATTCATTATAACTTGCTTCTAGTGCATTAATATCTAAAAGTGAAAGATTTTCTCCTTGTGAAATAAGTAGTGGTACAAACAAAAGAATAAAGCTTATAACGAGAAGTATAAATAATAGTAAGGTAGTTATTACTGCTAAGGTATTTTTAAACTTTAATTTTGTTTTTAGAAATTTTACTAATGGATTTGCAATTAGTGAAAATACAATTGATACAATACAATATACCATCAAAGTAGATAGTTTGTAGCATAAAAATAATACTAAAGTAATTCCGAAGAGTATAAAAACGGTTCGTAATAATCCGTTAGAAAGTTCTTTTGATGTCATGAATCAAAAGTATAAAAAAACTCGCTAATTAGTAGCGAGTTTTTAGTAAATATAATTAAGTTGATTTTATTATCTAAACGATTTTCTAGCACCTGTAGTAGAGAAAATTGCTAACATTCTAGTTTTTTGACCATTTGAGAACATATACATTCCTCTATCGTCTGTATAATCCATATAATTCATATACATTTCAAGTGGAGTACCGGAACAAGTACTTCTGTGTCCAACTGCAGGAACACCATAGTTTGCTGTATTATGAGAAGGAGTATCACTTACTTGATCATTTCCACATGTAGCATCTCCCCAAATATGACGTAAATTCATCCAATGTCCAACTTCATGTGTTCCTGTTCTACCAAGATTGAAAGGATATGTTGCAGTTCCATTTGTACCTGTATATTTTGAATCAATTGCTACACCATCTGTTGCCGAAGAACCTCCAGGAAATTGAGCATAACCTAAAATTCCACCACCAATTGTACAAACCCAGTAGTTTAATTTTGTTGTTGGTGAAGTTGGCGCTATACCACCTGTACTTGTTTTCTTCATAGCATCATTTGTTCCCCAAGAAGTTTTAGTTGTTGATTTTCTAACAACTTTGTCTAAAACGAAACGGATACCAACATTTGCTCTAACGCTACTGTAAGGGTTGTTTGCAGTATTATAGTCTGAGTTTTGAGCATTAAAATCTTTGTTTAATACGTCAATTTGAGACTGTAGTTGTGCTTGAGAAATGTTTTCTGCCGCTGTTCTGTATAATACATTAAATACAACAGGGATCTCAATAACACCGTTTACAATTCTACCTTGAGCTTTTGCGGTTTCAGTATCGAGCTCAATTTCTTGCATTCTTTTAGCTAAGCTAGGATCTTCTTTTAATTGTCTTTCAAGAACATCATGAGAGGCACAACCTCTGTGTGCAATAACAGATGTTTCAGGAGTATCTGTAACTGTGTTGTTGTCTTCGTTGTTACAAGAAATCATAAGCATTAATGCTGCTGCAGATAAAAAGATTTTTTTCATAATAAATTAGTTTTTTTGTTATTTGTTGGTTTATTAACATTGCAATTTTATAACAAAAAAAAATGTTATTTATTTTTAAAAGTTTTAAAAAGTTATTGTTTTATAATTATTTTTAGTATATAATTGCATTTTTAGTAAAATTATTTTATTAACAAGTTAATTCTTGTTGATTCTTACAAAAAAGGTTAATCTTGAATACATTTTATGTGTATTTTGGTAAGGCTTACATTTTTTTTGTAATATTAGTTAAAATCGTTTTTGTCTTCCGTGTAAATAAAAAGTGAATTTTATGTAAAAAAAAAGACAACAGTTAAGTTGTCTTTTTAATTGATGAGTGTTTGAAATTATCTAAATGATGCTCTTGGTCCTGAAGTTGAAAAAACAGATAACATTCTACTTTTTTGACCATTAGAGAACATATACATTCCTCTGTCATCTGTATAATCCATGTAATTCATGTACATTTCTAACGGTGTTCCGGAGCAAGTACTTCTGTGTCCAACAGATGGAACTCCATAATTTGCGGTATTGTGAGTTGGAGTATCGCTTACTTGGTCATTACCACATGTAGAGTCTCCCCAAATGTGTCTTAAGTTCATCCAATGTCCAACTTCGTGAGTAGCTGTTCTACCTAAATTAAATGGGTAGCTAGCTGTTCCATTAGTTCCAGTGTATTTTGAATCTATAACAACACCATCTGTAGCAGATGATCCTCCTGGAAATTGTGCGTAGCCTAATATTCCTCCTCCAATTGTGCAAACCCAATAATTTAATTTTGTTGTTGGTGAAGTTGGATCAATTCCTCCTCTGTTTGATTTTTTCATTGCATCGTTTGTACCCCATGATCTTTTGTTGGTTCTTTTTCTAACAACTTTGTCTAAAACGAAACGGATACCAACATTAGCTCTAATACTACTGTAAGGATTGTTTGGTGTGTTGAAATCTGAATTTTGTGCATTAAAATCTTTGTTTAAAACGTCAATTTGTGATTGTAACTGAGATTGTGAGATGTTTTCAGATGAACTTCTGTATAATACATTAAATACTACAGGAATTTCTAAGACACCATTAACAATTCTGCCTTGTGCAATTGTTTTTTCTGTATTGAATTCAATTTCTTTCATTCTTTGAGCTAAACTTGGATCTTCTTTTAATTGTCGATCTAGTACTTCGTGTGAAGCACAACCTCTGTGTGCTAGGGTAGTAGTTTCTGGAGAATCTACAATTTCGTTTTCTTCTTTGTTACAAGAAAACATCAGCATTAATACTGCGGCAGATAATAAGATTTTTTTCATAATAATTAATTTGTTTGGTTGTTAAAATGTTAATACTACAATTTTATAACAAAAAATGATATTAATATTGATTTTAATTCTAAAATAATTATTGTAAATATGTAATTTTTATTAAAATTATGTTTTTTAACGAGAAATTTCTTTTATTATGATTTTAATGTTAATTTATTTAGACTATAACGCTGTCTTTTTTTTGTAAATAAGATTTTTTTAATCATAAAAAAAAGACAGCGAATAACTGTCTTTAATTTTAAAATTTTACTTTGATTTATAATAACATATTCATTATCTAATTTTTAAAAACATAGTTAACAATATTAGCTCCCATTTTTAATGCTTTTTCTCTAACGGAAATTGGATCGTTATGAACTTCTTCATCTTCCCAACCATCGCCTAAATCTGATTCATAGGTATACAATAGAACAAGTCTGTTTTCTATAAATATGCCAAAGGCTTGTGGTTTATTGTTTTCGTGTTCATGAATTTTAGGTAGGCCATTTGGAAAGTTATAAGGAGTTTTGAAAATTTCATGCTGATTAGGAATCTCTCTAAGATTATTGTCTGGAAAAATTTTTTGAATTTCTTTTCTCACAAATTCATCCATACCATAATTGTCATCAATATGTAAAAAACCACCAGATGTTAGATAATTTTTTAAGTTTTGAATGTCGTTTGGACTAAATACAACATTTCCATGTCCTGTCATGTGAATAAATGGATATGAAAATATTTCTACGCTATTCGCTTCAACAGTAGCGGTTTTTGTATTTATAGTTGTATTTATATTTTGATTACAAAATTTGGCAAGATTTGGTAAAGAAGTAGGGTTAGAATACCAATCTCCACCACCAGAATATTTAAGAACAGCAATTTCTTGAGAAAAGCATACGTTTAAAATAAGTAGAGATATAAATGTAAGTATTTGTTTCATTTTATTCGTTTATTAATGCAACAGTATGACATGCTACTATTCCAGCAGTTTCTGTTCTTAGTCTTGTGTTTCCTAATGTAACTGGTATAAAATTATTTTTTAGTGCTAATTCTATTTCTTTTGTAGAAAAATCACCTTCGGGACCAATTAAAATTAATATATTTTTTCCAGAAGTAACAATGTTTTTGAAAGCTTTTCTATCTTGTTCTTCACAATGAGCAATACATTTTATGTCTTGATGTTCTTTTTGAAGGAATTCTGAAAGACGAATTGGTTCGTTTATTTTAGGCAAATAGTAGTGTAAGGATTGTTTCATTGCTGATTGAATTATTTTTTCGGCTCTATCAATCTTATAAACTTTTCTTTCAGAATGATCACATATAATTGGTGTTATCTCGTTTATACCAATTTCTGTTGCTTTTTCTAAAAACCATTCAAAGCGATCATTCATTTTTGTTGGTGCAACTGCAATATGTAATTTGTAGTTTAGTGGTTCATGAAAAATTGTATCGATAATTTTAACTTCACATTTTCTTTCAGATGCTAAAGTTATTTCTGAAATAAATACACGTCCAGTACCATTTGATATATGAATGATATCACTTTCTTTTTTTCGTAGTACTTTAACAATGTGTTTGCTTTCTTCTTTATCAAATTGAAATGAAGTATCACTATCTTGTATGTTGGGGTTGTAAAATAATTGCATATTAAAATTCAATTCTTGCTTTAGAGACGATTGTGTTTTTACTGAAATTATTTTCCAAGAAATTATAATACCCTACAATGCCAATCATGGCAGCATTATCTGTAGTGTATTCAAATTTAGGAATATAAGTTGTCCATCCATATTTGTTTTCTGCTTCTTTTAGTGTTTTTCTTATTCCAGAATTTGCAGAAACACCACCACCAATTGCAATTCTGTTAATTCCAGTTTGTGTTACAGCACTTTTTAACTTATCCATTAAAATAGTAATAATTGTGTATTGTATTGATGCACAAATGTCATTTCTATTTTCTTCTATAAAATTGGGGTTGGTAGCAACACTCTTTTGTATAAAATATAAAATTTGTGTTTTCAAACCGCTAAAACTAAAATTCAAACCATCAACTTTTGGTTTAGTAAATTTATAAGCTTTTGGGTTTCCTTCATTTGCATATTTATCAATTAATGGTCCACCAGGATAGGGTAGGCCTAATATTTTAGCAGATTTATCAAAAGCTTCTCCAACAGCATCATCTGTAGTTTCTCCAATAATCTTTAAATCAAAAAAGCTATTCACCTGAACAATTTGTGTGTGACCACCACTAATAGTGAGCGCTAAAAACGGAAAAGTGGGTTTTTCGAAGCCTTCTTCATCTATAAAGTGAGCTAAAATATGAGCTTTCATATGATTTACAGCAATTAAAGGAATATTTAAAGCCATACTCATAGATTTAGCAAAAGATCCACCAACTAGGAGAGAGCCCATTAATCCAGGTCCTTGCGTGAAGGAAATACAATCAAGTTCTTCTTTAGATATTCCAGCTTTTTTTATCGCAACATCAATTACGGGTACAATATTTTGTTGATGCGCTCTAGATGCAAGTTCTGGAACAACTCCTCCGTATTCTTCATGTATAGATTGTCTTGCTACAATGTTTGAGAGTACTTTGTCATTGCAAAGTACTGCTGCAGAGGTATCATCGCATGAGCTTTCAATGGCAAGTGTATAAATATTTTTTTTCATTATTAAAAAAGGCATGAAATTTGCATAATAGCTGTTGTTAATGTGCTACAAAATTGCTTATTTTTGTTGTAAATCTAATGAGTAGCTATTAACTATGCAAATTTAAACCTTTTTAGAGTATCAAAAAATTTAAAAAAATATTCTTTCGCACCTTATTGTTTTTATTGCTTTTTATTCTTGTATTGAGCATACTTTTATCGTTGCCTTTTGTTCAGACAATGTTGGGTAAGTATGCGACAAACTCAATTAATAAAGGTTTTAATACTAATATTAGTATAGATAGGGTTGCTATTACTCCTTTTGGTTCTGTAAAACTGAAAGGTGTTTTGGTGCGTGATCATCATAAGGATACTTTATTTCATATAAAAAGATTAAATACTTCAATTCTTAGTGTTAAGAAATTATATTATGACGGACATCCCTATTTAGGAGATGTAATTCTTGATGGATTAGATTGTAAGTTGACACAATATAAGAATGAAAAATTCACGAATCTAGATAATTTTATTGAAGCTTTTGATGATGGTTCACCTTCTTCTGGTCGATTTAGAATGAAATCGAGTTCTATGACGATTCTTAATAGTCGATTTAGATATACCGATGAAAATCTTGAAACACACAAAGTATTAGATTTTAAAAAACTATATGGAAAAATTGAAAATTTCTTTATTAAAGGTCCAGATGTTACTACCTATATTAAAGAATTATCTTTTCTAGATCATCGAGGATTATTTGTAAAAAATCTTACTTCTAATTTTACTTATACAAAGAAAAATATTTTATTAGATAAACTACATGTTATTACTGCAGAATCTGTACTTAAAGGTATAGTAGAATTAAAGTACAATAGGAAAGATTTTTCAGATTTTAATAATAAAGTAATTTTTGATGTTAAAATGCAAGAAGCAAAAATTGCATCAAATGATTTGAATTTTTTTTATAATGAATTTGGAAAGAATAATGTATTTGATATTGATACACATTTAGTCGGGACATTAAATAACTTTATTACACACGATTTAATACTAAAGGATAAAAACAATTCTGAAATTATTGGGGACGTTAATTTTAAAAATTTGTTTAATAAAAACGAATCTTTTTACATTAAAGGAAAATTTAAAAAAATAAAATCAAATTATAACGATTTAAAAAACATTTTACCAAATATTTTAGGGAATAGTTTGCCTTCTACACTTGTAAAATTGGGCGGTGTATCGCTATCCGGAAATGTTGAATTGACAGATAGTTTTATTAATTCTGACGTATATGTTACTTCCGTTTTAGGAAATATTGTTAGTAAACTTTCAATTCAAGATTTAGGACATATTGATAACGCAACCTATCAAGGGAATATAATTCTTGAAGAGTTCGATTTAGGAACATTTTTAAACGAACCCGATTTTGGTAAAACCTCACTGAATTTAGATGTTGATGGTCAGGGTTTTAGTAATGAATATCTGAATACTAAAATTAAAGGTAAAATAGATCAAATCTATTTCAATAAATACAACTATAAAAATATTACTGTAGACGGAAATATGAAAATGCCTTATTTTGAAGGTTATTTTAATAGTAATGATCCAAATTTAAAAATGGATTTTGAAGGATTAGTCGATTTGAGTGCAAAAGTTAAAAACTACAATTTTAATGCACATATTGACTATGCGGATTTGCACGCTATAAAACTATCAGTTATAGATACGGTATCAATTTTTAAAGGTAATATCCATTTCTTAGCAAAAGGAAATACTTTTGATGACTTAGAAGGAAATTTAAGAATAAATGATGTTTCGTATCAAAATGATAAAAGAAGCTATTTTTTCGATGATTTTGAATTAATATCAAGTTTCAATGAGGAAAGAGTTCGTACAATAACTATAAATTCACCAGATATAATTACAGGGAAAGTTGTTGGTAAATATAAGTTTAAAGAAGTTAGAAAAATACTAGAAAATGCAGTTGGTAGTTTGTATGCTAATTATTCCCCAAATACACTTCAAAAAGGACAATTTTTAGATTTTAATTTCACAATCTATAATAAAATAGTTGAGATATTTATTCCTGAAATTTCAATTTCAGAGAATACAAAAATTAAAGGTAAAATTAATGCAGATTTAGGAAAGTTTGAATTTGATTTCAATTCCCCAAATGTAGTTGCTTTCGAAAATTATTTTAGTAATATTAAAATAGACATAGACAACAAAAATCCGCTATATAATACTTATATAGAGATGGATAGTATTCGTACAAAAAACTATAAAGTAGCCGATTTTAGCCTGATAAATGTGACAATGAATGATACTTTATTCTTTAGAACAGAATTTAAAGGAGGAAATAAGAATGAAGATAACTATTCTTTAAATTTATATCATACAATAGATGAAAATAAAGAATCTGTTGTCGGTTTTAAAAAATCAGAAGTAAATTTTAAAGATTACTTGTGGTTTATTAATGAAAATGAAAGTAATGATAATAAAATAGTATTTGATAAGGGTTTAAAAAACTTCGATTTCCAAAATTTTAGAATATCACATAAAAATCAAAATATGATGTTTAATGGTAAAATGAGAGATTCTACATATAAGAATTTTAATTTAACCTTTAAGGATGTTGATTTAGATAAAATTACACCATCATTAGATAGTATAAGTATCGAAGGAAGATTGAATGGTTTTGCAAAATATGAACAAGATAATAGTTATCATAAGCCTTTATCTGACATAAAAATTAATAATTTACAAATAAATAAATATCCTGTTGGAGATTTGTATTTGTTAGTAGAAGGTAATGAAAGTTTAAATGAATTTGATGTTGATTCTTATATTATTCAAAAAGGTGATGAAAGATTTTTCTTAAATGGTCTTATTGAATATAAAAACAAAAAATCAACTTTAAACCTAGATGCAGGATTCAATGCTTTCGATCTTGCTCCTTTTGGTTCATTAATTGGCGATGTCTTGTCAAATGTTAGAGGAAATGCTACTGGAAACGCAACGATTAGAGGGTTAGTTACAGATCCAGAAATTGATGGAAGATTGTATTTAAATGACGCTGGATTAAAAGCACCCTATTTGAATGTAGATTACAATCTTGAAAAAAATGCAATTATAGATGTTACAGAAAAAGAATTTTTGTTTAGAAGTATATTGTTAACAGATACAGCTTTTAATACACAAGGTTTTTTAAATGGTTCAATAAAGCATAATGCATTTTCAGATTGGGAATTAGATTTGGAACTAAAATCAGACAATATTCTAGGTTTGAATACTGAAGATTCGGAAGATGCTTATTATTACGGTACAGCTTTTATTAAAGGGAAGGCTAGTATTAGTGGTCCAATTGAATCCTTATTAGTTTCCGTTGTCGGTGAGTCTGAAAAAGGGACATCCATAAAAATACCAATTGCAGAAGGAGAAGATGTTAGTAAGAAACCATACATTACTTTCATAAGAGAAGAAGATTTAAATAAAAATGCAACAGAAAAATTAAGAAAAAATAAATACAATGGTATTGAAGTAGATCTTGACTTTGATATTGATACAGATGCACAAATTGAAGTTATTTTAGATAGAGAATCTGGGCATGCTATGCGCGGTAGAGGATATGGGTCTATGAAAATGGAAATAAACACGTTAGGTAAATTTTTGATGTATGGAGATTTTCAAGTGCAAGAAGGAGAATATAATTTCAAAAAAGTAGGGTTATTCGATAAGAAGTTTTATGTAAAGAAAGGAAGTACAATTAGATGGGAAGGAGATCCTCTTGGAGCAATCCTAAACCTTGAAGCGATCTATGAAACCCAATCTAATCCTTCTGTTTTAATAGAAAGTTCATCGTTTAATACTAATAGAAAATTACCAACACAAGTTTCTATTTTAATAAATGGGAGTTTAAGTAATCCAGAACCCGATTTTAATATAAATTTTCCAACAGTTAGTAGTGTTTTAAAAAGTGAAATTGATTATCGACTTCAAAATAAAGATGTCCGTCAAAATCAAGCTTTTGCTTTGTTAGCTTTTGGATCTTTTACAACTCCAGAAAATGCTGGTAACGTTGCATATGGTTCTTTATTTGAAAAAGCAAGTTCACTATTTAATGATATTTTTACTGATGAGGACTCTAAGCTTCAAGTAGGTGTAGATTATAGTCAAGGGGATAGAATTAATCAAATTTCAGATAGGGTTGGACTAACATTAAGTACACAGATTAATGAAAATATTTCAATCAATGGTAAAGTGGGAGTTCCTGTTGGTGGCGTATCTGAATCTGTTTTAGTTGGAGACGTTGAAATTCAGATGAAGTTGAATGATGATGGATCATTGAGAGGAAGAGTATTTAATAGAGAGAATGACATCAATTATGTTGGTGAAGGGATTGGTTATACTCAAGGTATAGGACTTAATTATTCTGTAGATTTTGACAATTATAGAGAATTATGGAGAAAAATATTTACTAAAAAGAATAAAAAGAAAGAATCTAGTAATAACTCTTCGAATGATGCCCCAGACTCTGATCTTGAGCTTGAGCTTGAATTTTTAGAACCAATACCTCCTAGGAAGAATAAAACAGAAGAGAAAGAAAAAGAACACGAAAATGTTCCAGAAATCGAATAATTCGCAATATTTCCATTGATAAATAAAAAGTTATTAACGAAAACGATTGAATTTTATAAATAAATTTAATATACGTTAAAAATGTTTACATATTCCATTTTCCTTTTTTAAATTTACAATAAATAAATAATTTAATGACATCAAAAATTAGAAAAATAGGTGTTCTAACTTCTGGTGGAGATTCACCAGGAATGAATGCTGCAATACGATCTGTTGTAAGAACGTGTGCATTTCATAATATCGAATGCTTAGGTATATACAGAGGATATCAAGGTATGATTGAAGGAGATTTTAAAGAACTTGGACCAAGGTCTGTAAATAATATTATTAATAAGGGAGGAACAATTCTAAAATCGGCTCGTTCAAAAGATTTTATGACAGTCGAAGGAAGAAAAAAAGCACATGAAAACTTAGTTAAAGAAAATGTAGATGCTCTTGTAGTAATAGGAGGAGATGGTTCTTTTACTGGTGCAGAAGTATTTAATAATGAATATGGTTTTCCTGTAATGGGGATTCCAGGAACAATAGATAATGATATTTTTGGAACCAGTTATACGCTAGGATATGACACAGCATTAAATACAGTTGTTGAAGCAATCGATAAAATTAGAGATACTGCAAGTTCGCATAACCGATTATTCTTTGTTGAAGTTATGGGAAGAGATGCAGGACACATTGCTTTAAATACAGGTATTGGAGCAGGAGCAGAAGAAATTCTTATTCCTGAAGAAGATTTAGGATTAGAACGTTTATTGGACTCATTAAAAAGAAGTAAAGAATCGGGTAAATCATCTAGTATTGTTGTAGTTGCTGAAGGAGATAAAATTGGTAAAAATGTTTTCGAATTGAAAGATTATGTTGAAGAGAATTTACCAGAATATGACGTTCGTGTTTCCGTTCTTGGTCATATGCAAAGAGGAGGTTCTCCTTCATGTTTTGATAGAGTATTAGCATCTCGATTAGGTGTTAAAGCCGTAGAATCTATTTTAGAAGGAAAATCTAATTTTATGGTTGGCTTAATTTGCGATAAAGTTGCGTTAACTCCTTTAGAACAAGCAATTAAAGGCAGTCTTTCTATCGATACAGAACTTCTAAGAGTATCTGATATTATGACTACCTAAACTAGATAAAAGAAACTAAGGAATAAAAAGTAATTAATTGAAAATAAAAATATATGTCTAAAATAAAATTAGGAATAAATGGGTTCGGTAGAATTGGAAGAATTGTATTTAGAGAATCTATAAAAAGAGATAATATTGAAGTTGTAGCAATTAATGATTTGTTAAATGTAGATCATTTAGCATATTTATTAAAATATGACTCCGTTCATGGTCGTTTCGATGGTAAAGTTGAAGTGAATGATGGACAATTATTTGTAAACGACAAATTAATCCGAGTAACAGCAGAAAAAGACCCTGCACAGTTAAAATGGGATGATAAAAATGTTGATGTTGATGTTGTTGCAGAATGTACTGGTATTTTTACAACTTTAGAAACAGCTCAGCTTCATATTGATGGTGGTGCTAAAAAAGTAGTAATTTCTGCTCCATCTTCAAATGCTCCAATGTTTGTTATGGGTGTAAATCATGATACTCTTAAAGCATCAGATACAATTGTATCGAACGCTTCTTGTACTACTAATTGTTTAGCTCCTTTAGTTAAAGTTATCAATGATAATTTTGGAATTGTTGAAGGACTAATGACAACTGTTCACGCTACAACTGCAACACAGCTTACAGTTGATGGACCTTCTAAAAAAGATTTCCGTGGTGGTAGATCGGCATTGTTAAATATTATTCCTGCTTCTACAGGTGCTGCAAAAGCAGTAGGAAAAGTTATTCCAGAATTAAATGGAAAATTAACAGGAATGTCTATGCGTGTTCCAACTGCTGATGTTTCTTGTGTAGATTTAACCGTTAAAGTTGCAAAAGAAACTTCGTATGATGAAATTATGGCTGTTTTCAAAAAAGCATCTGAAAATGAATTGAAAGGAATTTTAGGATATACTGAAGATTTAGTAGTTTCTCAAGACTTTGTTTCCGATTCTAGAACTTCAATTGTAGATGCAAATGCAGGAATTGGATTAAACTCTACATTCTTTAAAATTGTATCTTGGTATGATAACGAATACGGATATTCATCAAAACTTATAGATTTAGCAGTTCATGTAATGTCTGTTAAATAAAGTAATTAAAAAAACCTGCTCTATTACATGATAATTTAGCAGGATTTTTTTTATTCTAATTCAAGTAAAATAGCTGCTATTATTTTATTAAAAAACTAAAAAATATGAAACTACTTGTAGATAGTGGCTCAACAAAAGCCGATTGGATTGCAATAGATGATAAAGGAAAAGTAATTTTTACAACTCAAACCTTAGGACTCAATCCAGAAGTATTAACTAAAGAAGAGTTAATTTCTAGATTAGATAATAAATTTGATATTTCTCATAATAAAAATAATGCTACACATATTTACTTTTATGGTGCTGGTTGTGGTACCGATAGAATGAAAAATTTTTTAACAGCTATTTTTAAAGAATATTTTTCAAATGCTATAGTGTCTGTTTTTGAAGATACGTATGCGGCAGTTTATGCAACAACACCAAAAAACGAAAAAGCAATTGTTTGTATTTTAGGAACAGGCTCTAACTGTAGTTATTTTGATGGGAAAGTATTACATCAAAAGGTTCAATCTTTAGGGTATATTGCTATGGATGATTGTAGTGGTAATCGTTTTGGAAGGCATTTATTAAGAGGTTATTATTTCAATAAAATGCCTTTAGAAATGGCTCAAGAGTTTGAAAAAGAGTTTAATGTTGATCCCGATTTTATAAAAAACAAACTTTATAAAGAACCAAATCCAAATGCATATTTGGCAACATTTGCAAAATTTCTAATTAGGCATAAAGATACCGATTTTTGTAAAATTTATATTAATGAAGAGTTGGAAGCATTTGTTGAAAACTACATTAAGCAGTTTGATAATTATAGAGAAGTACCTGTACATTTTGTAGGTTCTATTGCTTTTTACTTAAAAGAAGAGCTTACAGAAATATTACAGAAAAATGATATTAAAATAGGAAATGTTCTTCGAAGACCAATTGATGGTTTGATAGCTTATCATGTTTTAAACACATAATATTTGCCACACACTAAGCGTCGTTTTTTTTATATTTGCCTCATGAAGAAACAATTTGAAATTGCAATTATTGCACATGATGGAAAAAAAGCTGATATGGTTCAGTTTGTAAATAAAAATAAGAACATTTTATTAACTGAAAATATAAAAATCATTGCTACAGGAACTACTGGAGGAAAAATAGAAAGTATTGGAATAAAAGTAAAAAAAATGTTATCTGGTCCTTTAGGTGGTGATGCTCAAATTGCTGCAAGAGTAGCGGAAGGAAAAACGAAAATGGTTCTGTTTTTTAAAGATCCTAATTCAGCTCATCCACATGAACCAGATATATCAATGTTAATTAGAATTTGCGATGTACACAATGTTCCTTTGGGTACGAATGAAGCGACTGCTCAATTATTACTTTTTGGCTTAGATGAAATTAGATAATTTATTTGTCGTAAATGGATCAGCTACTAAAATAAAACAACAAAATCCAGTTCTAGAACTGGATTTTGTTGTTTTATGAATTAGATAATAATTATTTTATAGCTAACATCGAAATTTCAACATTTACATTTTTTGGTAAACAAGCAACTTGTACAGTTTCTCTTGCAGGAGCAGTTTTTTCATCGAAATAACTTCCATAAACAGTATTAATTTTTGAAAAATCGTTCATGTCACTAATAAAAATCGTAGATTTTATGACATTGTCAAAAGTCATTTCAGCAGCTTCTAAAACAGCTTTCATATTCTCCATTACTTGTTTTGTTTCTATTTCGATAGTGTCTAAAACGAGTTCACCATTTGCTGGGTTAATAGCAATTTGTCCAGATGTATATAATGTATTTCCTACTAAAACCGCTTGATTGTAAGGCCCTATTGGAGCAGGAGCTTTATCTGTAAATATTATTTTTTTCATGTTGTAAAATTATTATGAGTTGGTTGTATTTTATCTAAAAACTCTATCAGGTAATTCTCGTTTTTCCCATTTAATATCACTCAACATAGAAGAGTTAATACCGATAAAGAAGCCCCAATAACTGTTTGTTCCATAAGGAACCCAATTGAAACTCATTCTCCAGCTTTCTAAATCTCTTTCAAAACGCAATTGAGTAAATGTGACACCATTTTGTTTAAAATCATATCCAGAAGACATCCCTACTTTCCATCTAGGAGCTAACTCTATATTACCAGATACCATTAACGAATTTGAGCCAATTTCATTCTGCCTGTTATTGTTAATGTACGTGACCGAATAAGCAAAGTTTAAATCCCAAGGTAACTCAGTTGAGTACCATCCATTGTCTTTATTCTCATCCTCATCATCGTCTTTATTAAAAAGGCTTTGTCTGTTATCATTTAAATCAGTACCTGTACCAAATAAATCATCTTGTCTTCCTCCATTTTGTGCTGTTTGTTCAGATGCATTACCTTTTTTCTTTCCATCCGAACTTGAAAAAGCATAATTAACAGTCATATTTGCACTTGTCATTCTAAATAAGCTACCACCATTGTCTATATTGAAACGATTAATTTCATTACCAGTATTGTCAATAGCATACGGATTTAAAGTAGCTCCAAAATTAACGTTCATTTTTTGTTTTAAAAGCTGAGTTCCACCACTTATTCTTAAAGGTGCAAAAGCTAATGAATCTGCTGCTAAATTATAACTTGTAGAGAAGTTTAAATTATTTAATAGCATTACTTTTTTAGGTTCACCCGTTGTGCTTTCATCATCTCTAACTTTTGCTTCAAACGTATTGGATAATTGAAGTCCAACACTGCTTGAATATACTCTGTCCGGTGCTCCATAGGCACTACCTTGAAATCGAGAATAATAATCTAAAGTATTTCCAGTCGCATCAACAGCATAAGTATCATAATACTTTTCAAAACTTGGAGTATAATTATATGATGCAGTTGGTCGCATTACATGACGTATTGCTTGTATTTTTTTTTCTTCTCCAAAATCGAATGTTCCATAAATAGTTGTTCCTAAACTTGCATTGAAATTATAAGTCCTGTAGGCATCAAAACCTTTTAAATCTTCTGTAACAACTTTGTTTACTAAAGGATCATATTTTTTTTCTATAGTATTTAAAGTCCAAACTTCATTATAATTTGCAGTTGTTGAGACATTAAAATGCTTGAAAATTTTAAAATTGGTATTTATTGGAATTGTATGTTGAAAACCTGTCTTAGCATCTCTAAACATTCCAGATTTAAAGAAAAACTCATCAGTTGTAGCAATTTTGTTATCCCCTTTTAGGTTATATTGTAAATTAATATTTTGAAAAAAACCTTTTTTAGTACCATCTTTCGGTGCAAAAGGAGAAATTCGATCAACATTTAATTGTAGAGTAGGCAAAGTCATGTTGATAATTTCTGTATTTGTATTTTGATTATGAGTAGCCGTTAGCGACATGTTTACTTGTGGCACAGTTTGGAATGTTTTGGAATATGAAATTGAAGAACTCAAATTATTATTTAAACCAGAACCTATGTTTGCTAAATTTACAGATTGTCTAAAATATTGACTACTACCTAAGTTAACGTTTGCAGAAAAACGAGAATTAGCGGATGCTTTTGCATCTTGGCTGTGTGACCATTGAATATTATATTGGGAAGATCTTAAATAATCTGGTAAACCTTTTTCACTTTGTATATTGTTTTCTAACCTAAAATTAACTCTACCATTGTATTTATATCTTTTTGCATAGCTACTTTCAACTCGTAAGCCATAACTTCCATTAGTGTAATAATCACCTAACACAGCTAAATCATAATAATCGCTCAAAGCAAAATAATATCCACCGTTTTGTAGAAAATAACCTTGTTGATTGGTTTGTCCCGGTGTTGGAACAATAAAACCAGAAGTGCTTTCTTCTGTCATTGGAAAATAAGCAAAAGGTAGGAATATTGGAGTTGGAACATCTGCAATTACAAGATTGGTTGGGCCAACTACAACTTTTTTGTTAGGAACAAATTTTACTTTAGATACGAAAAAATAATATTCAGGATCGTCAATATCTTTTGCTGTAGTAATTCTAGCATTTTTCATGAAATAAGTAGAATCGTTTTCTCTCTTAGAGATTTCGGCTTTAATATTCATTTCTCCTTGCTTGGTTCTAGAATTCCAAACTAAAGCTTTTTTTGTTTTAAAGTTAAAACGTATAGAATCGGGCTCAATAATATTTTCTCCTTGTTTAAAAACAGGTCTTTGTATGTAATTTCCAGCACTATCTTTAATTCTTCCAGCATAAACTTCATTCTTTTCATAATTAAGAACAATTATACCCGCTTTTAATTCAATATCTGTATAATATAGTTCAGCTTCATTATAAAGTGTTAGCTCTTTAGTTTTTTGATTGGCTTTTTCATAATCTTTAGCTTTTCTTTTAACGATTCCTTCTAGTAAAGCTTTCTTTTTAACGGTGTCTTTCTTGATTTTTACATCTTCAGTAGTTTTGTTTGTTGGCGTTTTAAGAGAATCTTCAATAATTATCTTCCCTTTTTCATTAAACTGTACGGTCTTTGTCTCAACATTAGAAGCATTTTTGGGCTTAATTTCTTGAGAATAGCTAGCTGTTTTTCCAAATATTAGAAAAACTACTAAAAAAACGATATAAAATAACTTTGTATGCAAGACTATTAATAGTATTTTTGTAAAAAATTGGCTCACTTTTTGAAGTGTCAAACTTACATATATTTTTTTGCAAAAATAAGTTTTTAATAAAATTATAACTATGCTAATAAAAACAAGTTGTTTTATATCCCTAAAAAATAGTTTCAAATCAATTCTAATAGTACTATTTTTATTTTCTTCTTTTGGTCTTGCTGCGCAAACTAAATCCAAATTTAAAGTGGTTTTAGATGCCGGACATGGAGGTAAAGATTATGGAAACGTGCATCACGGATTCATAGAAAAAAAAATAGCACTCGCTGTAACGCTCAAAGTTGGAGAGTATTTAGGAAAAGATGCTGATTTCGATTTTATCTTTTCTAGGAAAACCGATGTCTTTGTAGAATTGAAAGATAGAGCTATAAACGCAAATAAACAAGATGCAGATTTGTTTGTTTCAATTCATTGTAATGCTGCCAAAAACTATTCTGCTTTTGGAACAGAAACTTTTGTGATGGGATTAAGTCGTAGTTCAACAAATTTAGAAGTTGCTAAAAACGAAAACTCTGTAATTTTACTTGAAGATGATTATAAAGAAAATTATAAAGGTTTTGATCCCAATAAGCCAGAATCATTATTAGGACTTAAAATATTGCAAGAAGAATATTTAAATCAGAGTATAGAATTGGCAGGTTTTGTAGAAGAGAATTTTAAAAATGATTTGAGTAAAAAGAGTAGAGGAGTTAAACAGGCTCCTTTGTGGGTATTAGATGCCTCATATATGCCTGGTGTTCTGATAGAAATCGGTTTTTTGTCAAATAAAGTGGAAGGAACGTATTTAAATACTGAAGAAGGACAAAATGAAATTTCTAAAGCTATTGCAGAAGCAATTTTGTTATATAAAAAAAATTATTTCAAATCAACAACAATAAGTACTTCAGTTAAAACAATTACAGAAGTTAAAAAAGAAGAGCCTGTTGTAGTGAAAGATGCCAAAGGAGTAGTATTTAAAGTTCAATTAGCTGCAAGCAGTAAAAAAATTGAAACAATTCCTTCTAATTTTAAAGGATTAAATGACTTAAGTTATGATCAAATAGGTAAAATATATAAGTATTTTTACGGAAGTGAAACAACATATGCGCAAGCAAAGAAGAAATTAGATGAAGCAAAAGAAAAAGGATATGAATCTGCCTTTTTAGTTGCTTATAAAGATGGAGTAAAAATAAGCTTATCAGAAGCGATTAAATAAAATAAAGTTTTATTTTTGTTAAAAATTGTAAATTTTGAAAATAACTAGAGAAATAAAAACAGCCATACTGGTCATATCTTCAATTTTATTGTTCTATTGGGGATATTCTTTTCTAAAAGGAAGAAACCTATTTGATACAAATAAAAAATTGTATGTTGTATATGATAATGTTGCAGGTTTAGAAAATTCAGCTCAAGTAACTTTAAACGGTTTGAAAATTGGTAAAGTGAATTCTATAAATATCCAACCAGATGGTAAGCTGTTAGTAGAATTACAGATTTTAACTGAATTTCCAATTTCCAAAACAAGTGTTGCTGAAATATTTGATTCTGGATTAGTTGGAGGTAGAGAAGTTGCAATCATACCAAATTTTAAAGATAAAAATTATTCTGTTTCTGGTGATTACTTAAAAGGTTCATCAAAACTAGGTTTAACAGATGCTTTAGCGGAACAAATGGTTCCTTTAAAAGATAAAATAGAAAAGTTGTTTGATAATGCAAACATACTTTTTGAAAATGTAAATGATGTTTTAAATGATAAATCTAAAACGGATTTAAAGAATGCTATTGCAGAATTAAATACTACAATGTCAAACTTTAGTGGTGCATCAAAAAATTTGAATAATTTATTGGCAGCAAATAAATCTAAATTAGACAATACATTTACAAGTTTAGATAAAACGGTTTCTAACTTTGAGTCGATTTCAGATTCATTAGTGAATGCAAATCTTGGAAAAACAGTTAAGAATCTGGAAACTACCTTGGCTAGTGTAGATAAAATTATGAAAGACATTGAATCTGGTAAAGGTACAATGGGGAAATTAATGAAGGATGAACAAATGTATACTAATTTCACTAATGCTTCCAAAGAATTAGAGCTATTATTAGAAGATTTAAGATTGCATCCAACACGCTATGTAAACGTATCGCTTTTTGGAAAAAAAGATAAACCATACGTAAAACCTGAAGAAGAAAAATAACAAACCAATTATAAAGACTAATCTACTATGAGTATTTTACCAAACATTTTATTTGCCATTCTATTATTTTTAGGAATAGGATATTTTGCTAGAAATGTAAAAAAGTTAATTAGAAATATTAAATTAGGACAAGATGTAAATCGTAAAGATAATGCTTCCGAAAGATGGAAGAATATGGTTATGATAGCTCTTGGTCAATCTAAAATGGTAAAAAGACCAATTTCAGGAATATTGCATATTATTGTTTATGTAGGTTTTATTATTATTAATATTGAAGTATTAGAAATTATAATAGATGGATTGACTGGAACGCATAGAGTCTTTAGTTTTTTAGGAGGACTTTATGATGTATTAATTGGTTCGTTTGAAGTTTTAGCTTTGTTAGTATTAGTTGCTGTTGTTGTTTTTTGGATAAGAAGAAATGTTGTTAAAATTAAACGTTTTTGGAAACCAGAAATGGAAGGATTTGCAAAGAATGACGCAAATTATATTTTATATTTTGAAGTAGTTTTAATGTCGTTATTCCTGTTTATGAATGCAGCAGATTATCATCTTCAAAATTTACCAGAAGTTTTTGGACATTATCATCAAGCTGGAAGTTTTCCAATATCTCAGTTTATTGCACCAATTTTTGATGGAATGGATAGTAGTATTGTTTTTATGATTGAAAGAATAACTTGGTGGCTACATATTACAGGTATATTAGTTTTTTTAAATTATTTATACTTCTCTAAACATTTACATATATTATTAGCGTTTCCAAACACTTATTTTGCAGATTTAAATGCAAAAGGAAAAATTGATAACTTAGAAAGCGTAACAAATGAAGTTAAAATGATGATGGATCCTTCAGCCGATCCGTTTGCAGCACCAGCAAATCCTGATGCAGTACCTGCTAAATTTGGAGCTTCCGATGTTCAAGATTTAAATTGGGTTCAGTTACTTAATGCATATACGTGTACAGAATGTGGACGATGTACTTCCTCTTGTCCTGCGAATCTAACTGGGAAAAAATTATCTCCACGTAAAATTATGATGGATACGCGTGACAGATTAGAAGAAGTTGGTAAAAATATAGACTTGAATAAAGGAGTATTTGTAGAAGACGGTAAGTCTCTTTTAAATGATTTTATTACACCAGAAGAACTTTGGGCTTGTACATCTTGTAATGCTTGTGTTGAAGAATGTCCTGTAAACATTAGTCCTTTATCTATTATTATGGATATGAGACGTTACTTAGTTATGGAGCAAAGTGCTGCACCTATGGAATTGAACAACATGATGACGAATATTGAAAATAATGGTGCACCATGGCAATACAATCAAATGGATAGATTAAACTGGAAAAACGAAGATTAATATGAAAAACGAAAAAATCGACGGGAATTTACAAGCTTTAACTGTTAATGGTGAGCATTTGAGTCCTGTTTTATCAGAAGGAATCAAGAATTATTTAATCGATATTGATGGAACTATTTGTGATGATATTCCAAATGAAGAACCTGAAAGAATGGCTACGGCAGAAGTATATCCTGATGCTTTAGCTACACTTAATAGATGGTATGATGAAGGACATATTATTTTCTTTTTCACATCCAGAACTGAGGCACATAGAGAAGTTACTGAAGCTTGGTTGAATAAATTTGGCTTTAAATATCATGGAATGTTAATGGGAAAACCTCGTGGAGGAAATTATCATTGGATAGATAATCATTTGGTTAAAGCAACAAGATATAGAGGAAAGTTTACCGATTTAGTTGATAAAGAAGTAACAATTCAGGTTTTTGATGACGAACATCACGAGTAAAATATAAAAATTAGGAGTTGATTATTTTAAAAATAGATTCCTTTAAAAAAATAATAAAATGTCTGAAAATATTATAGTGCCTACAATGGCCGAGATGATGGCGGAAGGAAAACAACCAGAAGTTTTATTTTGGGTTGGATGTGCTGGAAGCTTCGATGATAGAGCAAAAAGAATTACAAAAGCATTTGTTAAAATATTAAATAGAGCAAATGTTCCTTTTGCGGTTTTAGGAACTGAAGAAAGCTGTTCTGGTGATCCTGCAAAAAGATCGGGTAACGAATTTTTATTTCAAATGCAAGCCATGACGAATATAGAAGTTATGAACGCTTATGAAGTTAAGAAAATAGTTACAGCTTGTCCTCATTGTTTCAATACTTTAAAAAATGAATACCCAGAATTAGGTGGTCAATATGAAGTTGTGCATCACACACAATTTTTAAAATCTCTTCTAGATGATGGGCGTTTAACTATAGAAGGTGGACAGTTTAAAGGGAAAAAAATCACTTTTCATGATCCATGTTATTTAGGAAGAGCAAATAATGTTTATGAAGCTCCAAGAGAGTTAATACAAAAGCTAGACGCAGAATTGGTTGAAATGAAGCGTTCTCGTGCTAATGGTCTTTGCTGTGGTGCAGGTGGTGCTCAAATGTTTAAAGAACCTGAAAAAGGGGATAAAGATATCAATGTAGAGCGTACCGAAGATGCTATAGAAACTAAAGCAGATATTATTGCAGCCGGATGTCCTTTCTGTAATACTATGATGACTGATGGGGTTAAGTTTAAGGAAAAGGAAAGCTCAGTAAAAGTAATGGATGTTGCTGAATTAATTGCGAATGCACAAGATTTGTAAAATATAAACAATAGATAAATATTTGTCTTTATGAAAAAAATAATTGTACTTTTATTAGTAACTCAAGTGTTATTTGCACAAAAATTAACTAAGGAAGAGTTGATCGATAAGATTTCTGAAAATACTTGTAATTGTACAACAGAAAAAGGTATTACCCAAGAAAATATGGATATTACTCTTGGTGTTTGTATTTTAGAATCTATTACAAAGTATGAAAAAGATGTTGAAAAACATTTTGGCAAAAACATAATTGCTGATGAAGAAAAAATGGGTGAACTGGCTGAAGGTGTAGGAGCAAAAATGGCTTTCACATGTCCAGCTTTTCTAGAAATAATCATGAAAATGGGTGAAGGAGAGTTTGAAGAAGAAGAGTTGTTATACATAGATGGTAAAATTACTGCTACTCAATTGGAGCAATTTTTAACATTTACTGTAAAAGAAGAATCTGGGAAATCTCACACTGTATTATTATTGGAAGAATTTGAAAATTCTTATCTAATTACAGATTCAGTTATAAAACCTAAAGATAAAGTTAAAGTATCCTATTATGAAGCGGATTTATATGATGCTAAAACCAAAAAATTTGTAACTTTTAAAGTCGTTCAAGACATTATAAAAGAATAATATGTATATAGAGTTTGATAAATTACCATTGCATTCTAGAGTTTGGATCTACCAATCGAATAGAAAATTTTCAGAAGAGGAAGTAAGTGAAATTGAATCGTCAATGAAAAATTTTATTGAGAATTGGTCTGCACATGGTCAAGGTTTAGAGGCTTCATTTAAAACGGTATACGATCGTTTTATAATAATTGCTGTAAATCAAGATGTTCAAGCTGCAACAGGTTGTTCTATAGATGCTTCTGTTCAATTTATTCTTAGTCTAGAAAGTAAATACCAAGTTGATTTATTAGATAAAATGAATGTTACTTTCAAGTTAGGAGAACATATTGCACACAAAACATTAATTGATTTTAAAAAAATGGCAAAAGAAAAAGCTGTTTCTGCTAATACTGTAGTTTTTAATAACTTAGTAAATACTATAGAAGAATGGCAAGATTTTTGGGAAGTTCCAGCTAGTGATAGTTGGCACAATCGATTTTTTTAAATTAAATTTTTATTATATTTGAAAATCATCATTAAATCAACTTAATGATGATTTTTTTTAAATTAATAGCTTCATGTTAAAATATACTGCTCTACTATTTTTATCAATTTTTCCTTTTGTAACTAAATCTAAGAAGGTTAAAAGTTTCCAACAGAAGAATAAAATTGAAAATGCTGAACAACGTTGGGTTGATAGCGTATATAATACACTTACCTTCGAAGAGAGAGTAGGTCAATTGTTTATGGTTGCTGCGTATTCTAACAAGAATGAAGCTCATTATTCAAGTGTTCAAAAATTAATTGAAGATTATAAAGTTGGAGGGTTGATTTTCTTTCAAGGTGGTCCAATCCGCCAAGCACAATTGACTAATAGGTATCAATCTAAATCAAAAATTCCATTATTTATAGGTATAGATGCTGAATGGGGATTAAGTATGCGTTTAGATTCGACTTATCGTTATCCTTGGAATATGACACTTGGGGCAATTCAAGATCATAATTTGATTATGCAAATGGGGAAGCAAATGGGACAACAATCTAAAAGATTAGGTATTCATTTTAATTTTGCACCCGTTGTAGATATAAATACAAATCCCAAAAATCCTATTATTGGAAATCGTTCGTTTGGAGAAGACAAAGTGAACGTAACAAATGCTTCTATTGCATTAATTAAAGGATTGCAAAGTGAAGGTGTGTTGGCAACTGCAAAGCATTTTCCAGGTCATGGAGATACAGAGTCAGATTCGCATCACACGCTTCCTGTTGTTAAGTTTTCTAAACAAAGATTAGACTCTATAGAATTATACCCTTATAGAGAATTAATTAAAAATGGATTAGCAAGTGTAATGGTTGCTCATTTAGATGTGCCAAGTATAGAGTCTAGAAAAGGATTTCCAACATCTATTTCTTATAATGTAATTACAAATATTCTTAAAAATGAATTGAAATTTGAAGGATTAGTAATTACAGATGCTTTGAATATGAAAGGAGCAAGTAATTTTAAACAACCTGGAGATATAGATTTAGAAGCTTTTCTTGCGGGTAATGATATTTTACTTTTCCCAGAAGATGTTCCTGTTGCTGTTCAAAGATTTAAAGAAGCTTTTGATGATAAAAGAATTTCTGAAGAACGTTTGTCGTATTCGGTTAAAAAAATTCTAAAGTATAAATTCCAAGTAGGTTTAAATAAATACAAACCAATAGAACTTAAAAATTTATACGAGGATTTAAATAAATCGGAGTTTAATGCAATGAATTATACTTTATATGAAAATGCTATTACAACTTTAAAGAATAAAGATAAAATTATCCCAATAAAGAATATTGAAAAGGAGAAGATAGCATATGTAAAGATTGGAGATTCTGATCATGAAGGGTTTTTAGCTGTATTAAATAAATATGCTAATGTACAGGAAATTGAAGTAAAGGATTATAAAACTGTTTTAGTAGAGTTACAGAATTTCACCAAAGTAATTGTAGGATTTCATAAAGAAGATGGTGCTTGGAAAAATCACAATTTAAATTCAAGTGAAATTTCTTTCCTAGATAAAATAGCAAAGCAAAATAAAGTTATTGTTACTTTTTTTACTAAACCTTATTCCTTGTTAAGGATTGATAAGTTTGATGATTATGAAGGTTTTATCCTAGCTTATCAAAATAATGAATTCGCACATACAGTTGCTGCTGAAGCTATTTTTGGAGCAATTGATACTAAAGGAAAAATTCCAGTTTCAATTAATAATGATTTTTATATAAATGACGGAATTAAAACGAATAGTTTAAAGCGTTTAGGTTTTGAAAGCCCTGAAAATGTAGGAATGAATTCTAAGATTTTATCTAAAATTGATTCTGTAGTAAATTATGCAATAGATAAAAAAATGACACCAGGTGCTCAAGTTTTGGTTGCAAGAAAAGGTAAAGTTATTTATCAAAAATCTTTTGGTCATCATACTTACGATACTAAGCAGGAAGTAAAAAACACAGATTTATATGATGTTGCATCTTTAACAAAAATCCTATCTACACTACCCAATTTGATGATTCAATTTGATAAAGAAAAAATTAAATTAGATACAAAGTTGAGTACTATGTTACCTGTTTTTAAAGGAACAAATAAAGCAGATGCAACTTTAGTAGATATGTTAACGCATCAAGCTCGATTTAAGCCTTGGTTACCTTTTTATAAGGCTACATTAGATAAAGAAACAAATAAGCCAAGCGAAAAATATTATAGAAAGTCATTTTCTAAAGAGTTTCCTATTCAAGTTTCAGAAAATTTATATTTGAGAAAAGATTATAATGATACCATAATAAAAGCGATTGCCGATAGTGATTTATTGCCAAGAGTGAAATATAAATACAGTGACTTTTCTTTTATTTTGATGAAAGAATATTTAGAAAAAGCAAGTGGTATGGGACTTGATGATCTGGCGAATGAGAACTATTATTTTAAGTTAGGAGCAAATAGAACAACATATAATCCACTTCATAAGTTCGATATTAGTGAAACTATCCCAACGGAAGAAGATAACTATTACCGTTATGGAACTGTTCAAGGTTATGTTCATGATATGGGTGCAGCTATGCAAGGAGGAGTTGGTGGACATGCTGGATTGTTCTCAAACTCACTAGATGTTGCTAAGATTATGCAAATGTATCTGCAAAGAGGTAATTATGGTGGACATCAATTTTTCTCAGAAAAAACATTTAATGCATTTAATACTTGTTATTATTGTAAAGATGAAAATAGGAGAGGAATAGGTTTTGATAAGCCTCAATTAGGACGATCTGGGCCAACATGTGGTTGTGTTTCTATGACAAGTTTTGGACATACTGGTTTTACGGGAACGATGGCATGGGCAGATCCTGAGAATGAAATAGTTTATATATTTTTGTCTAATAGAACCTATCCAGAAGCCAATACGAATGTGCTTTCTAGAGAAAATATTAGGGAAAATATCCAAGAAATAATTTATGAATCAATAATTCGTTAATTATGACATCAAAGGCAAGTTCACCAGAAGAGTATATTAAAGAACTACCAGAAGATAGAAAAGAAGCTGTAATTAAGTTGCGAAATACAATTTTAAAAAATCTACCAAAAGATTTTAAAGAAGCTATGAGTTATGGAATGATTGGTTATGTTGTTCCTCATAATATTTATCCAGCTGGCTATCATTGCGATCCAAAATTGCCATTACCTTTTATGAGTTTTGCTTCTCAAAAAAATAGTATCAATTTTTATCATATGGGAATTTATGCAAATAAAAACTTATATGATTGGTTTGTTTCTGAATACCCTAAATATTCAAAGAAAAAACTAGATATGGGGAAAAGTTGTATGCGTTTTAAAAAACCAGAAGACATTCCATATGATTTAATTGGTGAATTGGTTTCAAAAATAGAAGTGCAAGATTGGATTTCTATTTATGAAAATGCATTTAAAAAATAATTTAACTAATTTTTAAAAAAGTACCCCATAAAATTATAGTATTTTTATCATTTAAATAGAATCAATGAAAATAGCTATAGTTTGTTATCCTACATTTGGAGGGAGTGGAGTTGTTGCAACAGAATTAGGTCTTGAATTAGCAAGAAAAGGTCACGAAATACATTTTATTACCTACAGTCAGCCAGTTAGATTAGCTTTGCTGAATCAAAACATTCATTATCACGAAGTACACGTTCCAGAATATCCTTTATTTCATTATCAGCCTTATGAACTTGCTTTGTCAAGTAAGTTAGTCGATATGGTTAAATTGCATGGAATAGAAGTATTGCATGTACATTATGCTATTCCTCATGCATATGCAGGATATATGGCAAAAAAAATGCTTGAAGAAGATGGCATAAGAATTCCAATGGTTACAACTTTACATGGAACCGATATTACACTTGTAGGAAATCATCCGTTCTATAAACCAGCAGTAAGTTTTAGTATCAATAAGTCAGATGTTGTTACAAGTGTTTCAAAGAGTTTAAAAGAAGATACATATAGACTTTTTGATATTAAGAACGATATAAAAGTTATTCCTAATTTTATAGAAATTAGTAAAGAAAGATTAGATGAGAATGATCCTTGTCATCGTTCTTTAATGGCAACAGCCGAAGAAAAAGTATTAACTCATATATCAAATTTTAGAAAAGTAAAGCGAATTAGTGATGTGGTTAAGATTTTTTATGAAGTGCAAAAAACAATACCTTCAAAACTAATGATGGTTGGAGATGGTCCTGAAAAAGAAGCTGCAGAAAACTTATGTGTAGAATTAGGTATTCATAATAAAGTTATCTTTTTTGGAAACAGTAATGAAATAGATAAAATTTTGTGTTATACTGATTTGTTTCTTCTTCCTTCTGAAACAGAGAGTTTTGGATTGGCAGCATTAGAAGCTATGGCTTGTGGAGTTCCAGTTATATCAAGTAATTCTGGAGGTTTACCAGAAGTAAATAAAGACGGAATTACGGGATATTTAAGCAATGTTGGAGATATAGAAGGAATGAGTAAAAACGCTATTTATATTTTGAAAGATGATGTTAAACTGAATGCTTTTAAGAAAAATGCACTTAAAGAAGCTAGTGAATTCGATATAAAGAAGATTTTGCCGCTTTATGAAGAAGTGTATCAAACAGCAATTAACTCTTATAAATAAATGAAATCAATTCTATTTTGCATTACTTTTTTTTCATTTCTCGCTTGTAGTTCAACTAAAAAAGAAATGATTATGGATAATGAATTTAAAACGATTTATGTATCTGGTTATGGCGGAGATGAATCTAAAGGTCATCAAATTATTAGTTCCTATGATGATTTAAAACAAGAGTTTGCAAGGCTTAATGTTCCTAGCGAAGTTATTGATAATTCAAATATTGATTTTAAAGATAATGTAATTTTAATAGCACATTTAGGAGAGAAGAATACAGGTGGCTATGGTATTGATGTTGAAAAAATCGAATTTGAAGAAGAGACCTTAATAATTCAAACTAAACTTAGTGTTCCTGAAAAAGGTGGAAATGTAACAATGGCAATTACAAATCCATTTTGTATAACCATTATTCCAAAAGCAAAAAAATACAGTGTTAAATAAAAAAAGAGGAAATCAAAACGATTTCCTCTTTTACTTTTTTTTAGAATCTATATCTAGCACTAATTCCAATATCTGATCCATAGTCATCTTTAACTCTATCAGAAAAATATACTTCAGGTCTAAAGTCTAACGACAATTGTAGAGGAAAATCGAATAAGTATTCAATACCAATATCACCTGCAATAAATGCATATGTATAATTATCTGTATATCTTTTTCCTTCGTCCTTATAATTATAACTTCCATTAGCAATTCCACCACCAGCACCAACATACCAGTTAAAATCTCCTTCAATATTCCAAACCCATTGGTACAAACCAGTTAATTTAACAAATCGAGCATTGTTGTAGTAGTAGTTGTTTCTATTTCTCCATCCTAAGTCAAACTCTAAACGATTTTTTTGAGAAAGTCCTCTTTGGTAAGACACTTCCGCTCCAAATCCATCGCTGTCACCAAGTCTTAAACCAATGGCATTTTTAGAAATATCCTGTCCTTGTGTGCAAAGCATCATTCCGAATAGCATAAAAACGGAAAACATTAATTTTTTCATTCTAATTTAATTTAAAGTGTTTAAGCAAAATTAAACCATTAAACGATATAAAATTATTATTATTATAAATTAATTACTAATTATTACACTTTAGTTTACTTGATAAGTATCAAGAAATTCTGATTGTGTTTGTGTTTGATTATTTGGAAATGGTATTTGATTAAGTAATTGTGCAGGAATACTAGGGTTTAAGGTGTAAGTAGTTACTGTGTTTGTGTGTACGACACCAATATTTTTAGCAATAAACTGCTCTGAAACCATAACATCTTGTTCATTAAGAAGAAATACAGAAAAGCCACTAACACTTGTTTCAATTCGTGCAGTTAGTATAATTTTATTTGATTTTACATTACTGTAAGTATCATTATTTGGAGCAGTATAGTTTTCAAATGTATTTCCAGAAACAGATTTTAATGTATAGTTAATAGTTAAAGGATAACCATTAACAGTTTCTTGTATAGTTCCAGATTTTGTTGAAAGTGTTTCTCCAGAATTTACATCAGCATTAAATACAATAAATTCAAAAAGTTCTAAATCCAAACTGAAAGGTAAAGTTTGGCCTGCACTCAACGATAAATCTCCAGATAATAATAATTTGTTTCCAGAAACTCTTAATCCATTGTTTTTTAATGAATTTGAATAAAAACCTGTAGCTATATTGTTTTTTACCTTCATTTTTTTATGTAGAATGCTGTTTATCAGTGTATCATTAGCTACATATAAAGAATCTCTAGATGTGTTTGTTTCTGTTTCTATATCGTAAGTCCAATAGTTTCCATCGACTAAAGGTATTTCAAATAGAGGATAATTATTATCTTCTACTGTTTCATCACTAGAACATGAGAAAAATAACGAGCTAAGTATTAAAAATAGTATTTTTTTCATAAAATAAATAAATATTTGACTAATATAACAATTATTTTCATAATATAATAGTAATCAGTTTTATAGGTAACTAATACTTTTTAACTTATTTCATTTGAAATGTTAACCAATAGTCAGCAAAAGTTTGTATTTATTAGTTAAATTTGCCAGTAAATTTAAAGAGAATAATATGAGTTCTCAATCGTAAAACAATTAGGAATTAAATAGTATGGCAGGAAATACATTTGGGACATTATTTAAACTTTCAACATTTGGAGAGTCTCATGGAGAAGCATTAGGAGGTATTATCGATGGTTGTCCAGCTGGAATAGAATTAGATATTGATGCGATAAGAAAGGAAATGCAAAGGAGAAAACCAGGACAATCTTCGATAGTTACACAGCGTAAAGAGGAAGATGAAGTTCAGTTTTTATCTGGTATTTTTCAGGGAAAAACAACGGGTACTCCAATCGGTTTTATTGTCCCAAATACAAACCAGAAATCGGACGATTATTCGCATATAAAAGATACATATAGACCAAGTCATGCAGATTATGTGTATGAAAAAAAATATGGAATTAGGGATTATAGAGGTGGTGGAAGAAGTTCTGCTAGGGAAACTGCAAGTAGGGTTGTAGCTGGTGCAATTGCCAAGCAGGTAATACCAAACATAAAAATAAGTGCTTATGTTTCTGCTGTAGGTGTTATTGAGTTAGATAAAAACTATCAAGAATTAGATTTATCTCAAATAGAGAATAACGCTGTTCGATGTCCTGATTTGGATTTAGCTCTAGAAATGGAAGCCCATATAAAAGAGATAAAAAAACAAGGAGACACTGTTGGTGGTGTTGTTAGTTGTGTTATTCAAAATGTTCCTATTGGATTAGGAGAACCTGTTTTTGATAAATTACACGCAGAATTAGGTAAAGCTATGCTTTCTATTAATGCAGTAAAGGGATTTGAATATGGTAGTGGGTTTGAAGGAGCTAAAATGAAAGGAAGTGACCATAATGATTCTTTCAACACAGATGGATCTACTAAAACAAATCTTTCTGGAGGAATTCAAGGAGGGATTAGTAATGGAATGGATATTTATTTCAAGGTAGCGTTTAAACCAGTAGCTACACTTTTACAAAAACAAGAAGTATTAGACAATAAAGGTAATATTATTGAACAACAAGGAAAAGGAAGACATGATCCATGTGTTGTTCCTAGAGCTGTACCTATTGTTGAAGCGATGGCAGCAATAGTACTCGCGGATTTTTATTTATTCTCTAAGACTTATTTGTAATAAATGTAAATTATTAATGTTAAAATAAGTAATTTTTGTTAAAAAATTATTGTTTTTTTAACGTTTTACTGATTTTAAAATATAAAAGAGGCTCTTTATTGCCTCTTTTTTGTTTAAAGAATAAATCTTTGTGTAGTATTAATTTTTAGATATTTCGCAATGTTTTTTAGTATAGATTTGTCTAAACTAAAAATGAAAAAAATGAAAAAATTATTACTATTATTGCTAACTTTTGTTAGTTTTTTTTCTCACTCACAAGAGACTCAATTTTATAATGCACTCTTAAGCAATGGCTCAACTTCGGGTAATTCAAGAGCACCTCAAGGTCTACAACGTTATTCCAGAACTGTATATTTGATTACTGCCACAGAAGTAACTGCATCTGGTTTGATAAATGGAGATGTAATTAATGCAATAGGCTTTAGTTATTCAACAGCTCAAAATGTTGCTACTACAGGTAATTATACAGTGTATATGCAAAATACTACTGATGCAACAAATTTAAAATCGAATACTTGGGCTACAGCAATTACTGGTATGACTACTGTCAGTAATAGTACACTTACTATTCCAGCATCAGTGGGTCAGTTAAATCATATGTTTGCTGGTGGATCTGCTTTTACATATACTGGTGGAGGACTTTATATTGCATTTGATTATCAAAATGCATCAGGTACTGTTGCAACAACAGGTAATGTAGCATCTTGTAGTACAACTTTAACAAATGGGTTGAAAAGTGCTCAAAGTACAACTGCTCTACAAACTACTTTAACAGACTCAAATTGGAGACCTCAAACATTTTTAGGAAAGAATGTGGTTTGTGCTTCACCGAATGGTGTTACAACATCATTAATTACTGAAACTGGTGCAAATGTATCATGGACAGGTACTGGAGCTAATTTTTCAATTCAATATGGTGTTACAGGTTTTTCATTAGGTACTGGGGTAACATATAATTCAATTTCATCTCCATATACATTAACAAGTTTAAATTCGGGTACTAATTATAGTTATTACATTAAAAAATCGTGTACTGCACCAAATGAAAGCATATGGGCTGGGCCGTATAATTTTACAACAGTATTTTCAGCTGCAATACCACCTTACTCTTATGGTTTTGAAACAAGTCAAGATTGGTCTTTATTAAATGCTGGTACTGGAAATAATTGGGGAATATATACTCAAGCAGCACCAATACCTGCAGCAGCAGAAGGTACAGCTTATGCAGGATATAATTATCATACAACTAATGCTGCTAATGCATGGTTATTTTCAAGACGTTTATATTTAACAGCAGGTACAAGTTATTCAATTAAGTTTAAATACAAAACTGCAGATGGTGCAACAGCATATCCAGAAAATTTTAAAGTAACAATTGGTAATGATAAAATTGTTGCAGCTCAAACAAATACATTACAAACTTATAGTGGAATAACACTTCAAACTTGGACTCAAGCTGATTTAAGTTTTACACCTTCAATAACAGGTGATTATTATTTAGGATTTAATTGCTTTTCTACAGCAAATCAATACAGATTAGCAATTGATGATGTTCAAATAACTGGAGGAACATTAAGTTCTTCAAATTTTGAAAAAGCCGACTTTAAATTGTATCCAAATCCTGTAAATTCTATTTTAAATATAGGTAGTGAGTTTAATATTGAAAAAGCCGAGATTTTAGATACAAATGGAAGAATTATTAAAGAATTTACTTCTGTTGGTAAAAATAGAACAGAAATTAATGTTTCTGAATTGAATTCTGGAATTTACTTTATAAATATTCATACTGAAAAAGGTAAGTCAGTTAAGAAATTTGTGAAAAATTAATTGATTAAATTTTAAATATAGACGGCAATATTATTATTTGCCGTTTATATTAAATATATGTTAAAAGTAAGTTTTTTTGGCTATTTTTTTATGATTATTTTATTTTTTGATTATATTTACCACAAACTAACAAAAAATAATAATAAATTATGAAAAAAACACTACTACTTAGCTTATTGGCTATTGGTTTTAATTCTTTTGGACAAGGGGGTACTACTTGTGCAGCACCAACAGTTATTTCTGCTAACGGGACTTATTCTATCGGTGATTTAACTATGGGGACCTATCCTTCTGAAACAGTTTGTTTTGCAGGTAATGATAGCGCAACTCCACATGCAAGATGGTTTAGATATACTCCATCTCTTTCTGGAATATTAACAGTTACTTCTGATATTGCAGCTAATGTTGCAGGTGCAGATACTAGATTAAGCCTTTTAACAGGTTCTTGTGCAGGTCCTTGGACTTGTGTTTCTTCTAATGATGATGTTTCTGGATCAAATTATAGATCTGCTATTACTAATGTGGCAGTTACTGCAGGAACAGCATATTATATTTTATGGGATAATAATTGGGAGGATGATAATCATTCTTTTGATTTAACATTTACACCAGCAACTTGTTTTGCACCAGCTCCAGCTGATTTTTATTTACCTGAATATGTGTCAACAACTGAAGCTAATTTATATTGGGATCAAGCTAGTCCACAACCAGCAAATTATGATGTAGATTGGAGTAATGATTTTTCTACACCAGTAGAGTATGGTACAATGATAACTGCGGCTTCAGGAGCGTTAGCATATTCAACAGCAAACATTGCATCTATTCCGGCATCGACTAATTTTAGATATTATGTAAGAGGTAATTGTGGTCCATCTGATAAAAGTACATGGGCAGGACCTTTTTATGGGTATCTTCCAGTAGGATTGCCTTATTCTAATGATTTTGAATCAGCTGCAAATAATTATACTGATGGATTTGCAGGTCAATTTGCTACGTTTAATTCTACTGGTACAACAACACCTGCTAATTATGCAGATGGTGGTGCAGGAGTAGCGATATATACATTTAATAGTACAACAGCACAGTCTGATAGAAGAGGGTATTTTAGAGGTATGGAATTAGCTTCTGGTGAAGTTGTAACGGTATCTTTTAAAACAAGATTATACTCAACAGCAACAGTTTCTCCAATGGCTTTTGATTTAACTGTTGGTGATTCACAATCTGCTGCAGGTCAGGCTACAATAGTTCAGTCTTTTACAAATAATAGTGATGCTAGTTATGTTACTCATACAGCAACATTTACTGCTCCAACTCCTGGTATTTATTACTTTGGAATTCATAATAATTCTGCTGTAGGTGCTACTGAAACATTTTTATTTTTAGATACGATTACATTAGATACAAATTTATCAACTAATGATTTTAATTCGTCTTCTGCGAATATTTCAATCTATCCTAATCCTGTAAATGATGTATTAAATATTTCATCTCCTGATTTTGAATTACAATCGATTACTGTTACAGATATTAATGGTAGAATTGTAAAAGATAATAAAGCGAATAACACGAATGTAGAAATGAATGTTTCTGATTTAAATTCGGGTGTTTATTTTATTAATGTTAAAACTATTGATGGAAGTGTAGTTAAGAAGTTTATTAAGAACTAATTAAGATTTTCTGTAAAATAAAAAGAGTTGTAATTTTTATATTACAACTCTTTTATTTTTTCTAAGAATTTGTGTTTAAGTTAAATTTAGAAGTGTAAGATTATTGTATATTTTTGTTCTTCTTGCACAATGGTTGTATCAAAAATGATAAAAAAAAATCTTGGAACAGTAACCTTTAAGCTTCTAGTATTGTTTATTATTTTAAACTATCAATTACTTTGTTTTCTTTTATTTTCATTTTTCTTAAGTTTATTCAATACTAATTTTGCTTTTTGATTCTATATCTGTTCTATCGTTAAATTGAAAATCAAAATACTCAGCTTCTCCTTTTTTACCAGTGACTTCTAATTTACTTCTTCCAATTTCGACATTTTTCTTATCGAATGCTTTTAAATACAATGTTTGGTCAATGTCTTTATCGAAAATTAAGTATAAAACTAATACATTGTCTTTTCCATTATTTAAATTACTTTTAACTTCATACTTTCCAGTTTTTAAGCCTTTTTCAATAAGTTGAGAACTCAATGTAATCTCGCATTCTAGTGTTTTTTCAACGCCATCTGATACACCATCAAAAAATTCTGTAGCCGATTTCCCAACAGTTTCTCCTGTTTTGTTAATTGTTTCTTTTGTTGTCTCTTTTACTTTGTTGCAAGACATGAAAAGGGTTAAAATTGTAGTTATAAAGATTGTTTTTTTCATTGTTGTTATTTTTCCGAAATATAAGCATAACTTTAAAAATCAACAGTATATGGAATGTAATTTTTTGACACTAAAAAAGGCAATTTCAATTAAGAAACTGCCTTAGTGTATTTTTAAATTGTTGCTCTTTATTTCTTTAGGTTTTTAGCTAAGAAACCTAAAGTAGCTTCATACATATCAATTGAATTTTCTTCTTTACCAAAACCATGTCCTTCATCATACTTTACCATATAAGGTACTTCAAATCCTTTGGCTCTCAATCCAGTTACAATTTGATCGGATTCTGAAATATTTACACGAGGATCATTAGCACCTTGAATTACAAACAGTGGTTTTTTGATTTTGTTAATTTGGAATACAGGTGAAACTTCTTTAGCAATTGCAGCTTCTTCTGGATTATCTAAATCATACCAAATTTGTTTTACAATTTCTTTGTAAGGTTTCCAATATTCTGGAAAAGAATCGAAGAAGGTAAAAATATTAGATACTCCAACATAGTTTACACCACAAGCATATAAATCGGGAGTTTTTACTAAGCCCATTAGAGTAGCATAACCACCATGACTTCCTCCATAAATAGCGATTTTATCTTTGTCTACCCAACCTTGCTCAATAGCATATGCCACACCATCTTCCACATCATCCATTAATTTTCTACCTATTTGCTTGAAACCAGCTTGCAAAAACTCTTTTCCATAACCACCAGATATTCTAAAATTAACTTGTAGAGTAGCATATCCACGACTAGCGAATAGTTGTGTTTCTGGATTAAAACCCCATGAATCTCTTACGCCTTGTGGTCCACCATGTGGATTTACAATTAAGGGTACTTTTTTACCTTGTAAAGCTTCTTTTGGTAAAGTGATGTAACCATAAATCGTTTTTCCATCTCTACTTTTAAATTGTATAGGTCTCATTTCTGCCATATCAGCTTCTTTTAACTGTGGCATTAAATCATATAATAATTTAAATTTCTTTGTTTTAGCATCATATTGGTAATATGTACCATATAATTTATCACTTTGAACTACAACTAAAAACTGCGTTTCATTGTCATCATAATCAACAATATAAGCTTCTTTATTTGGGAATTCTTTCTTCATTTGACCGTAAATATCTTTGTATAGTTTACTTACAGGTATGATTTCATATTTTTCTCCTTCATAAGAGAAATTATCAATTTCGTAGTTTCTCTTTCTTGCTAACTTTAATCCGTTTACATCGAATGTAGGGTTCGAGAATATTTCTTTAAGGACTTTCTTTGCAGCTAAATCGTATAAAACAACGCGAGTTTTGTCACTATCTAAATTAGTTAAAACGTAGGCTTCGTCTTTGTTTTTCGAAGCATAATTGAAACTTATTATACTAAAGGTATCATCCCAATTAGTAGTTAAAAGTAAATTAAATTCTCCTGTTTTATTGTCTTTATAGTACATTTCATTTTGAACACCATTGGCTAGCTTACTAAAGCCTCTAAGGTTTCCATCTTTGTCAAACTCATAACCTTGAATAGGATTTGCTACATCTTCATTCTTATACAGTTGGACTAATTCTCCAGTAACGATATTCAGTTTGAAAGGTTCGAAGACTTGCTTATTGTTTTTGTTCATTGAAACAATAATGTAATCTTTTTGTTCTTTTAAAATATTATCAATACTTGCTTGTACACCATCAAAAGGAGTAAGGTCTTTTAGATTATTACCATCAATATTAACACCATATATATGGTAATTTTCATCACCACCTTTATCCATAGAAAAGAATAAACGTTCGTCATTTATCCAACCATAACCGCGAAGTAGTTCTTCTTTTTCTTCAATTACTTTCTTTATGTTTCCAGTAGCTAATTCTTTAACATATACATGACGTTTGTTGTTTTCATCTTTCTCACGATACGACATGTATTTTCCGTTAGGTGAAAGTTGAAATCCTGATGCTTTTGGTTTTGCGAAATAATCGGAAACCGAATAGCTGAAATTTCCTTTATCATAGGCTTTTAGCATATCTAATTCTTGCTTAGAAGAAGGTAAAGCCGTATTTCCAGGTAGTTTGTTTTCGAAAGAAGATAGTGTTAGAGGAAGGTTCATACCTCCTTGACGGAATTCTCCAACAATTTGTCCATTTTTAAAGGCTCCACCAAACTCAATTCCCATTTGTTGAGCTTTTAACGTGATAGCATTGTTGTTGACCTCAGTTTTGTCTATAGCAACTCCTGAAGCACCTTGCATAGGTACGTCCATCGTTGAAGTATATACATTGTCTTTTTGTGCAATATGGAATATGATTTCCAATTTCATTCCTTGAACGTCTAGTTCTCCTTTCCAGTCTCCAACAAATTGTTGGGCTTGTGTGGTGATACTCATAAGTAGTAAAATGATTAGATTTTTTGTTTTCATAAAATGTAAATTTTAAGCTTTTAGAATGATTGATGATTATGTAATAAATAAAAAACAGACTACGATGTTGTAGTGTGTATTTACAATATTTGACTATTCTAAGCTATAAATGTTACAATTTTTGTTTTTTTTAACACCGAATTGTGATTATTTCTCTTTTATGTAAGTTTCTATATTTAAGTGATTAACACCTAGTTTTTCAATCTTTTCTATCCCTTTTATAATTAATGTGTCATTTTTAATGCTGTAATCAAATTCAAAAGTTCCACCTTCCCAATCTCTATAATTACAATATTCAAGATATTCGGTATATTTGTCTGATGTTATTTTTGCTTTTCCACCACCAGCTACAAATGTTGCTGTTGAATCTTTTCCATTGTTTAGATCATGTCTTAAAAATGAGAAATGAGTAGGAGTGATGATTTTTATTAATTCTTGCCCTTTTGTATAATCAACCAATGTAGTGTCTTTGTTTTCGACAGTTACACCAGTTAAAAGTCTCCAAGTACCAATTATTTCGTGTTGTTTTGTAGGTTTGGATTCTTTTTCTGAATTACATGAAGCTCCTAAATAAATGAAACTGCAAGCTAAAAATATTTTTTTCATATTGATTATTGTTTGTTAGCTCAAATTTAGAAAATAATATTTTAATATTTTAAGTTAGGCGTTTTTGAAGTAGAAAATGTACTATTTATTATTTTTAATAGATTACAAAAATCGATAAGTTCATCTACGTTTGGATATAATTTTAAATATCTTTCTGGATTATCGAATGTTACTTTGTTTCGTTTATTATAGTTTTTAACCATGACTAAATAGTTTGTTCCATCAATAGCCAAGGTCTTTTTATAGGAATACTCATATTCTCCATTAGTTAATCTGTCGATTTCTAATTTTCCTCGAAGTTTGTATTCAATTTCAGATTGATTGGGTAAAAACTCAATATTAGTAGCCAAAATTTGAATCCAAGCTAGTTCTAAATCTTCATCGGTTTTCAGTAATATTTTCTGAATTTTTGTCGGACTTTTGAAATTAGTAGAAGTATAGTATTTATATTGCACTGCTTCCCATTTTTCATTTTCAAAATACAAATGAAGGAGTTCGCTATAATTTGTAGTGCCCTCTTTTTTATAAATTCTAATTTCTTTTTGATTTGTTAAACTATCTGAAATTTTAAGGTTTGCATTGATTTCAGAAATGTTTTGACTAAAAGCAAAAATAGAATAGAGTAGGGTGATTGATTGAAGTAGGTTTTTCATTTTATTTCCATTTCCAATCTAATTCCACATTTTTCTTCCAGTTGAATTTATCAGCGATTTTATTTATTTCTAGATGGAATTCTTCTGAATTCGTCAATTTGTTTTTTGGTATTATTAGACTTCCTCCCGTTTTTAATTTAATAAAATAATAGTCTTTTATTTCGTTTAATTCTTCAAATGCTGTATAATTCATTTTAGTTTCAAAATTAGCATCATTAGAAGTGATATATTCCTCTTCAAAGTTTAAAGTTGATTCTTGCCCAAAACGATTATAATAATTTTCTTCAATATGTTTAGAATAATGAGTTTTATATTGTTTTCTTTGATAAAAAGGGAAAAAAAGGAATGTTATTATAGTAATAATAAAAAGTAAATAACTATGTTGCTTATCATGATAATAGAAAGTAATTACAGCAAATAAAAGAAAAGAAGAAGTAAGCATTAACCATGTATTACGCTTCTTTTTGCTGATTCTTTTATTCTTTGAATCTGTATATAATTGATATTCTAAAAAATCGTTTTTGTATAGACTGAGTTGTATTTTCATTTTTTAAAATTTATATATGTAGAAATACAAAATGAAATAATAGCTAATATTGAAACAATGAAGGCTAAAAGTTCTTTTGTTTTTGAAATTTTATGTTCTTTATGTTTGAATTTGTAAAAATTAGATTTTTGCTTGCTAATTCCAGCTCCATCTTCAATGTAGAAACCTTTTGTTTTATTATAATTAATGCTTTTATCTTCTTTTAAGTCGAAGAGAATTATTTCAGTTTTTAAATGGTTAATATTTAATTGCTTAGATATTTCTAATGAAGTGTAAGAAAATTGTAGTGAATCATCTTTATTATAAGCTAAATATTTTTCGCATAAGAATGATAGAACTTTGTGATGAAACTTATATCGATTCATGTTTTTAATTTTAAAAGTAAATATAAAAAATTTCCCAAAACAAAACAGCCTCTAATATAGAATCTGAGGCTGTTTTTGTATATTATTTAAAAGAATTTATTATTTTTTTTCAATCCATTCTCTTGCATTAACAAAAGCTTCAATCCAAGGAGAAACTTGATCGTTTCTGTCTTTTGGATAGTGTGCCCAGTTCCAAGGGAAAGTAGAACGTTCAATGTGTGGCATCATTACTAAATGTCTTCCAGTGGTGTCGCACATCATTGCTGTGTTAAAGTCAGAGCCATTTGGATTGGCTGGGTAACTTTCGTAACCATATTTGGCAACAATATTGTATTTGTCTTCAGTGTAAGGTAAATTGAATTTTCCTTCTCCATGAGAAATCCAAACCCCTAATGTACTTCCAGCTAAGGTTTTTAACATCACCGAATTGTTCTCTTGTATCGTTACCGAAGTAAAGTTGCTTTCGTGTTTGTGCGAATCGTTATGCTGCATTTTTCCATGTACTTCATGGTCCGGATTGATTAATTCCAATTCCATCATCAACTGGCAACCGTTACAAATTCCAACGGATAAAGTGTCTTCTCTTTTGAAGAAGTTTTTCAAAGCAGTGTTGGCTTTTTCATTATATAAAAACGCTCCAGCCCAACCTTTAGCACTTCCTAATACATCTGAATTAGAGAACCCTCCAACAGCTCCAATGAACTGAATGTCTTCTAAAGTTTCACGACCCGAAATTAAATCGGTCATGTGAACGTCTTTTACATCAAAACCAGCTAAATACATGGCATTTGCCATTTCACGCTCCGAATTACTTCCTTTTTCACGAATAATGGCTGCTTTTGGTCGGTTATCTTTTGGAAACGAAGCAATTTCACCTGTAAATTGTGTTGGGAAAGTATAGTTTAACGGTTGGTAAGCGAAGTTTTCAAAACGCTCTAGCGATTTTCCGTTTTTGGTTTGTTTTTGATCGAGTAGGAAAGAGGTTTCAAACCACTGTTCTCTGTATTTGTTAATGTCAAAAGTTAAAAGTCCAAGGTCTAAAGTGCTGCTATTAGTAACTTTTCCTAATTTGAATACTTCAATTCCTTCAAATGCTTTTTCGAAAATAGTATCGTCTTTAGCTTGTAAAACAATTGCAATATTTTCAGCGAAAAGAATTTTAACTAAGTCTTTTTCGGTAAACGAACTAAAATCTAAAGTTACTCCAATATTTACATCGGCAAAACACATTTCTAATAAAGTAGTAATTAAACCACCACTTCCTATATCATGTCCAGCAACTATTAAATTGGCTTTAATCGCTTCTTGGATCGTATTAAATGCTTTTTTAAAGAAAGCACTATCTTTTATCGTTGGTGTTTCAGTACCAATTTTATTTTGGGTTTGAGCGAAGGAACTTCCTCCCAATTTAAAAGCATCTTGAGATAAATTTATATAGTACACTGAACCTTTGTCTTTTTGGAAAACAGGTTCTACGACTTTAGTAATATCATTACAGTTTCCAGCAGCAGAAATGATTACAGTACCTGGAGAAATGACTTCTTCATTAGGATATTTTTGTTTCATAGAAAGCGAATCTTTCCCTGTTGGAATATTGATTCCTAATTCGATAGCAAATTCCGAACAAGCTTCCACAGCTTTATACAAACGAGCATCTTCTCCTTCGTTTTTACAAGGCCACATCCAATTGGCAGACAAAGAAACCGATTTTAAATTGTCTTTTAAAGGAGCAAAAACGATATTCGATAACGCTTCTGCAATAGCATTTCTACTTCCTGCTTTTGGATCAATTAAAGCCGAAATAGGTGAGTGGCCAATTGAAGTAGCAATTCCTTCTTTTCCGTTATAATCTAAAGCCATTACACCAACATTGTTTAATGGCAATTGTAATGGACCAGCACATTGTTGTTTAGCAACTTTTCCACCTACACAACGGTCTACTTTATTTGTTAACCAATCTTTACAAGCCACAGCTTCTAATTTTAGAATTTCTTCTAAATAGCTAGGTATATTTTCTTGTGAATAAGCAATTTCTGAATAATTTCTATCAATCGTTTTATCGGTCATGATGGTTTTAGGAGAACTTCCGAAGAAATCTTCCAAAGCGTAATCCATTGGTTTTGCACCTGTAGTTTTGCTTTCGAACGTAAAACGATGATCACCCGTAACATCACCTACTTGGTACATAGGAGCACGTTCTCTGTCAGCAATCCTTTGAAGTGTATCGATATCTTTTTTACCAATAACTAATCCCATTCTTTCTTGTGATTCGTTACCGATAATTTCTTTAGCAGATAACGTTGGGTCACCCACAGGTAATTTATCCAAATCGATTAAACCACCTGTTTCTTCAACAAGTTCAGATAAACAATTTAAATGTCCACCCGCACCATGATCGTGAATAGAAACAATAGGATTTTCGTCGCTTTCTACTAATCCACGAATAGCATTAGCAGTACGTTTTTGCATTTCTGGATTCGAACGTTGGATAGCGTTTAATTCTATACCGGAACTAAATGCACCAGTATCTGCTGAAGAAACAGCAGCGCCACCCATTCCAATTCTATAGTTTTCACCACCTAGAATAACAATTTTGTCTCCTATTTGTGGTTTCTTTTTAATCGCTTGATCTAATTTTCCGTAACCAATTCCACCGGCTTGCATGATTACTTTATCGTAACCTAATTTGCGAGCTTCTTCTTCATGTTCGAAAGTTAAAATTGAACCTGTAATTAACGGTTGCCCAAATTTATTTCCAAAATCAGATGCTCCGTTTGAAGCTTTGATTAAAATATCCATTGGCGTTTGATACAACCATTTTCTTTCTGGCATTCCGTTTTCGTAGGCTCTATTATTCGTTAAACGCGAATAGGAAGTCATATATACTGCAGTTCCTGCTAAAGGTAAAGAACCTTGTCCGCCAGCTAAACGATCACGAATTTCTCCACCTGAACCCGTTGCTGCTCCATTGAAAGGCTCAACGGTTGTTGGGAAATTATGGGTTTCAGCTTTTAAAGAAAGTACGGATTCGAAGTCCTTTTTCTCATAAAAATCAGGTTTATCAGCTGATTTTGGTGCGAACTGTTCTACAACTGGTCCTTTTACAAATGCTACATTATCTTTATAAGCCGAAACGATATCGTTAGGATTTTCAGAGGATGTTTTTTTGATTAATTTGAATAGAGAAGTTTCTTTTTCTTTACCATCAATTACAAATGTTCCGTTGAAAATTTTATGACGACAGTGTTCTGAATTGGCTTGTGAAAAAGCAAATACTTCAGAATCGGTCAGTTTTCTACCAATTTTAGTAGCTAAATTATTTAAATAGTCAATTTCTTCATCATTTAATGCTAAACCTTCTGTTTGATTGTATGATGCAATATCATCAATTTCTAAAATCGCTTCAGGTGATACATTTATTGCAAAAATATCTTGATTTAATTTAGAATATTTTTGGGATAACATCGGATCAAAATCTAAATAACCTTCTGTTACTTTTTCAAACTCTTCAATTCTAATGATGTCTTCAATTCCCATATTCTGAGTAATCTCGACAGCATTAGTACTCCAAGGTGTTATCATAGCTGCTCTAGGACCAACAAAAAAAGCATCGATAGATGCCTGAACTTTATTTTGATTGTCTACAATAAGTGAAGCGTTAAAAAGCCAATTTAATTTTGATACAGTTTCTACTGAAAGTTCATTTTGAGACTGAACAGCAAATAGAGTAGCGGTTTCGTTTCCGAAAAAATGAATCATTGTGTTGTGTTGTTTTATTCCGTTGCGCTTCAAACAATTCGTTTCGCCTCGGGTGTTGTTGTTTATAGTGCAAATTTATTTTAAAAAAATTGAAGTTCAAAGCATAAATATCAAACTTAGTAACAAAAAAATCCTATCATTGTAGAAGGATAGGATTTTTAAGTATTTTATGAAGTTTTTTATTCGATTATTACTTTTGAAACTTTATTAAAAACAGTATTAGAGACTCTGATATAATAAATACCTTTTGAAAGACTATTAATCTCAATTTGGCTATCATTTTGAATAGTTTTTGAATATACTTTCTGACCTAGTATTGAATGTATTTCAACTAAAGTAGTAGCGTCTATGTTTTCTACTGAAATACTGAAATTTCCATTATTTGGATTTGGAAATGCCCTGAATTTAATAGTTGAATCAACGTTTTCTTGTGTTGTTTTGTTTCCTAAATCACTACAAGTATTCGAAGCAAAGGTATTCCAATCTGAACTATTATAAGTCGTTTTTGGTACAGTTGCAGTTGATTTTCGTCTAATTGTTACCTCAGAAGCAAAATTTGATGCCCCACCGTTGTAGTTTCCAATAATATCAATTAATACACCATTTTTGAAAAGACCAATAGGGTCATTTCCATTAAATGCCATTTCTGTAGCACTAGTTGAAATGTTTGCATTGCTTTTATTGTAACACGAAGAAGATATCGAACTGTTCACAATTACAAATTTTCCATTATTGTTTAATGTACCTGATAAATTTAACCCTGAACTCCATGAACCTGATCCATTCGTTTGTTTTTTTACAGAATAGGAAGATAAATTGATATTATTTCCAGTTTCATTTTTGATTTCTAAAGCCTTGTTGTTTGATGAACCTTCAACATATTCAGAAAGATATAAATCGCTCTTAGTACCCGAATTGTTTCCTCCTCCTGTATTGTCTCCTCCAGAAGTTCCGCCCCAAATTAAATTGACATAGTTTGGATTGTCGATATATGGATTTCTATTTCCTTGTCTAGCATAAATAGCATTATTTCTTTCAATTTCCCTTGCGCTAACAGGGTCTTGTGCATGCCATGCTAAAAGCATATTTAGGAAAGGAGTTGTAAAAACCTGTGTACTGTTATTATTAAACATATCGTAATTGTAATTTGCTACAGTATTTTGATAGCGTGTCGCAAAATAAAAATACATGCGTGCTATGTCTCCTTTAAAAGCATCTACAGGTTCGAAAACAGTTCCAGAATATCCAGAAACGGCACTTGAGCCTAATTTGCTTCCATTTCTAGTTGTTATAGATGCTGATGCAACATCTCCGTGAGGATAATTAGAACGAATACCATTTACTTTTCCATCTGTAGGTGTTATAAAATGAGCATCTGCAACCATTGGAGAAGCAGAGTTGAAAACAGATTGCGGAATCATGTGTTCTCTATTATAACAATTTCCTTCTATGGAATAGGTTCCGCATTGATTAGAACCGTATGTGAAGTTATAGGGATCTGAGCCATTCTGAACTTCTGAGTATAAATCGAAAATGGTATTGTCATTTTCGTTTTGATGATCTCTATCTGATGTATTGTATGTTGTCCAAAGTCCACTATAACCTCTATTATTATGGTTTTTAATAATATTGTATAATTGAGTTTTTAGTGTGTAGCCATTTCCTGAAGCGGATGAATAATAGCCTGAAGGGGCTTGGCCGTAAGTAATACATACAGAAAGTATTACAAAAAAGAATGCGTTAATTTTTTTCATTATAGTTGTGTTTATGTAGAGTAAATATATACACAAAAACACTATTAAAAATTAACGCATTGTTAAATTATTAACATTTTTATTAATAATAATAAAATGTAATTATTTTCTTCTTTTTAAGATAATCTCCATTGTTTTGAATTCTATGCCATCATAACCAGTATCATACATTTCTAATTTATGATTGTTAGAATCGATATAGGTAATGACTTCTTTCATTCTTTTTAACTGTTTTGTTACAGGATCTACACTTTGTCCTTCCATTTTAAGAATATTAGTTTCCTTATCTAATTTTCCTCTCATGTTTGTTACACCAGAACTCATATTATCAACCCAAGTTGAAACATATTCTTGTGTAGCATTATCAAAAGACATAGTTCCTCTTCCTTCAAATGGCATACCCATAAAGTCGCCTTTATGGGTCATTTCTTGATGCATCCCGTTAAGAATCATTTTATACTCAGCAGTTGCTTTACTTGTTTGTGGTGTTGCTCCTGCGTGCATCCACATTGTTAATTCTTCGTCCCAAATTCCATTTTCTTTAGCTAAATTCATATGTGCTTCATTTGGAGTCATGTAGTCCATCATCGCTTTATTAATTGTAGCAGAATCTGGAATAGTTATTGGTTCTTCAACGGCAATTTCTGTAGTCGTATCAACAGGTTTTACTTCTGTTTCTACTTTTGTTTCTTCGTTTTTACAAGAGGCAAAACTAATTGCAATAAGTAATAAAGGTAGTACTGATTTTTTCATGATGCTATAAGTTTTTGTTTATTAGTTAAAGATAATAAAATTATAGGCTCCAATATCTGAAGGATTTGTTCTTGAAGCTCCTAATATATCATTTGTACCCGTTGAGAAATTAAAATCGGCCATTCCTTTTGCGGCAGAATCATTCCCAATCATTAACTGATTTTTGTTTCCGTTTTTAAAATCAGGTTTGTTTGTACTTGAATTTGTTGCAATTAGGCAGTTTGCGTATTTACTTCCTGAAAATTGATACTCAGGGTGTGAACCAAATTGGTTACTAAAGTCGTTAAATTTGATTAAACAATTATTGAATTGATAATTAAAATTAGCGTCTATACCTTCTTTCTTCAAGGATATTGAATAATTGGTTGTTCCGTAGATTAAGCAATTATTAAAATTAGCTTGTGTCAAGGCATACGTTGGGTTTCCGTCATAATCATCAATTAATAAGGAATTCTGATTTGGAGTTCCCCAATAATTTGCAATTGTACAATGTGTGAAATTATAATTCCCACCAAAAGTGCAAGCTAAACTAGTTTGTCCAGAGTTATTAATTACAACATTAGTTGCATCAATATGTCCAGTTCGGGCTAATAATCCAACATTACTAGAATTGTAAATTTGCACATTATTCATAGTTATAGTTGGTGATGCTGTTCCATCGTTTCCACTAACAAGTAGACCAACAGTTGCATTTTTAATAGTTAAATTCTTTAAATTTATATTCGTGCTTCCTTGTGTAAACCAAATTGTTCCCCATTGTCCTGAAACTTCTGAAAAATCAGGTTCTAGTCTGTCTCCTTCAAAAATAACTTCATTCTCTAAATCTTCAGTTGTTGAAAGTGTTCCGTTTACTTGCATTGAAGCATTGTTAGCCATAATTAAACCAGATTCAGCATGAAAATGCACTCTTGCTCCAGCATCGACTATTAATGTTTTGTTTGATGGGACAACTGCATAACCATATATTACATAAGGTTTGTTGTTTGTCATGTGTAATTCATTCCCATTTATTGGATCGGTTTCATCTAAAACGGTTCCTCTAATTTCAATTGGGTCGCCATTTATATCAACACCTAAATTAATAGATTCATAAGTATAAGTATCATCTGGATTTTGTGTACGTTGCGGATAAATAAAGTAGGCATCTTGTATAAGTGTAACCAATTCTACTTTTTGTGTTTGGCTTCCTTCTCCAAATAGAATTCGATCGGTGTATAGAAAATCGGCAGGATTTGCGTCTATTGCATCAGCTGTTACTTCTATAAAAATGTACATACTATCTTTGGCTAACATTTCAACATTTTCAAAAACATTTCCAGGAATTCCATCAACCATTAAACGATATTTAGAATTGTTTCCTTTCTCTAATTCAAGTTTTGGAATAGATATATTTCGGTTACTTTTATTATATACTTTTAAGGTATAAGTACTTGATCCAATGTTTGTAAAAACTGTGTCTAAGTATACTGTATCTTTTGAAAAACCTAAGTTTCCTGTGCTCGATTCAAAGTCAAAATCTTTACGACAAGAAAATAAAACGATACATAAAAGAATAAATATATAAGAGTAATTTCTCATTTGAATTTTATATTATTAGGATTTATTGGTAAAAGTAATTATTTTTTTAAAGTTATAACGTAAGATATATTGTTTTGTTATACGGATTAAAGTTGATAGAATTTGTATTTTTGTAAAAAACAGAATTATAATGCTTAATAGAGAAGAAATGTTAGCTGCTTGCAAAAAAATGTCTGAAAACACATTGATGCAAACTTTAGAAATAGAATATATAGATGCAGGAGAAGACTTTTTAACTGCAAAAATGCCAGTAAATCCAAGAGTGCATCAACCAATGGGATTATTGCATGGTGGCGCTACAGTGGCTTTAGCAGAAAGTGTTGGAAGTGCTGCTTCATTAATGTTTATCGATCCAGAAAAATTTGAAGTTAGAGGTATAGAAATTAGTGCCAATCATTTAAAAAGCAAAAGAGAAGGAATGGTTTATGCAACAGCTAAAATTGTACATAGAGGAAGAAGTATTCATTTGTGGGAAATTCGAATTGTTGACGAAAAAGAACAGTTAATTTCATTGTGTAAATTAACGAATATGGTATTATCTAGAAGACAAAGATAATGCAAGGAATTTTAGATAAAATAGATACTCAGTATCAGTCAAAATTACCTTTTGTTATTTATGCCGCTCCAAATTCAGAAACTTTGCAAGCTTTTTTTCAACGCAACGCTGTTTTAGAATCGTTTTTTGGACAAAGTGGGTTTGTTTTTGCTCCTTTTTCAAATTCAGAAAAATATATTTTAAGTGAAAAGCAGTGTGATTTTTTTGAAGCAATCATCAAAGAAAAAAACAATACAGATTCTACCTTTGAAAAAGAAGAAACGGATCCATTAGTTAAAAATGATTTTGAAGATTTAGTAAAGCGAAGTGTTGATGCAATTTTAGAAGGACAGTTTCAAAAAGTGGTAGTTTCTCGAAAAGTTAACTTAGCAGTTTCAATTAATTTTAAAAATACTTTTTTAAAATTAGTAATGCAATATAAAACAGCTTTTCGATATTTATTTTTTCACCCAGAGATAGGAATGTGGATGGGAGCAACACCAGAACAACTGTTAAAGATTGAAGGTACTACTATTAATACTGTTGCTTTAGCAGGTACACAATTGTATAATGATACTCTCGTTTGGGAAGCTAAAGAAATTCAGGAACAACAATTTGTTACCGATTTTATTACAAATGAAATTAAGCCATTTGTAGAAGAAATTAAGCTTTCGGAACCTTACACTGCAAAAGCAGGTACTTTAGCGCATATTAAAACGAACATTGAAGCTACATTAATAAATAGAGAACTCGCTAAAGAGTTGTTGTATAAGATGCATCCTACACCAGCAGTTTGTGGATTGCCTAAAAAGGAAGCGATGGAATTTGTTTTAAAAGAAGAAGGATATGATAGAAAATTCTATTCTGGTTTTTTAGGAGAATGGAATAGGAATGAAACTTCAAATTTGTTTGTCAACTTAAGATGTATGGAAATTGAAGAAAAGCAAATTAACCTATATGTAGGTTGCGGAATTACAAAAGATAGTATTCCGGAAAAAGAGTTTTACGAAACAGAAAATAAATTAGCAACAATGCTAAAAATTATAAATTAACTGAAAAGAGTATGAAATTAGATATATTGGCTTTTGGAGCCCATCCAGATGATGTTGAATTGAGTTGTTCTGGTACTATTGCCAAAGAAGTTTCACTTGGAAAAAAAATAGGTATAATAGATTTAACTAGGGGTGAACTAGGAACAAGAGGTTCGGCCGAGATTAGAGATGCAGAAGCAGCAGCAGCAGCAGTCATTCTTGGTGTATCTATTAGAGAAAATTTGCGATTTAGAGATGGTTTTTTCTTAAATGATGAGAAGCATCAATTAGAAATTATAAAAAAAATTAGACAATACCAACCTGAGATTGTTCTTTGTAATGCTGTTGATGATCGTCATATTGACCATGGTAAAGGAAGTAAGCTTGTTAGTGATGCCTGTTTTCTTTCTGGATTATCAAAAATCGAAACTTTTGATGAAAAGGGGGTAAAGCAAGAAGCTTGGAGACCAAAACAGGTTTATCATTATATTCAGTGGAAAAATTTAACTCCAGATTTTGTAGTAGATATTACTGGTTTTATCGATGTAAAAGTAAATGCTGTTTTAGCTTACGAATCACAATTTTATAATTCAGATTCTAAAGAACCTGTAACGCCAATTACATCAAAAAACTTTCTAGATTCTATTTCTTATCGTGCACAAGACCTAGGTAGATTAGTTGGTGTAGATTATGCAGAAGGTTTTACAGTAGAAAGATGTTTAGCTGTCAATGACTTAAGTAAATTGGTGTAGAAAAGATTAAAAAAACTTTCAAAAAGCTTTGGAGGTATAATAAAAGCGCTTATATTTGCACTCGTTAAACAAATGGTGATTGTAGCTCAGTTGGTTAGAGCATCGGTTTGTGGTACCGAGGGTCGCCGGTTCGAACCCGGTCATTCACCCAAATTAACTTAAAAGTCCTGATTCTTTCAGGACTTTTTTTATGCCTATATTTTAACACTTCTCTGTTTTATTTGTATATAATCCTACTTTTTCCTCATTTTCAATAGTATGTTGATATCGCTACATTCAATCGGCTTTAATTTTTTATGAAAAAAAAATATTAGAGTGAATAAAAAAATTTTGAAGCTATTAAAAAAGTTATTATATTTGCACTCGTTAAAAAAATGGTGATTGTAGCTCAGTTGGTTAGAGCATCGGTTTGTGGTACCGAGGGTCGCCGGTTCGAACCCGGTCATTCACCCAAATTAACTTAAAAGTCCTGATTCTTTCAGGACTTTTTTTATGCCTGTATTTTCGTAAACTTTCATTTACAGGTATAAAAAAACAGCTGTAATAATTAATTACAACTGTTTTTAAAAATGTATTAAAACTTTTTTTTATTTAATTTTCAAGGCTGGTAGCAATTTACTAGAACATTCTCCAAAACCGATTCTCATATCTTCGTTTTCACAATACCCTCTAATAATTACGGTATCATTATCATTAATGAATTTACGCTCTGTACCATCGTTCAATTTGATTGGATTCTTTCCACCCCAAGTCAATTCAAGCATAGACCCAAAAGAATCTGGTGTTGGTCCAGAAATCGTTCCGCTTCCCATCATGTCTCCAGAGTTAATTCTACAACCATTAACAGTGTGATGTGCTAATTGTTGCGACATTGACCAGTACATGTATTTAAAATTAGATTTAGATACTACTGTTTCTTCACTTGATTCTGGTTTTATAGAAACTTCAAGATTAATATCGAAAGCATTATCTCCTGTTTGTTGTAAGTAAGAAAGAGGAGCTGGATTTTGTTCAGGACTTTTTACTCTAAATGCTTCTAAAGCATCCATTGTTACAATCCATGGAGAAATAGACGAAGCAAAGTTTTTCGCTAAGAATGGTCCTAGTGGAACATATTCCCATTTTTGAATGTCTCTTGCACTCCAATCATTAAATAAAACCATTCCGAAGATATAATCTTCTGCTTCTCCTACAGGAATTGGTTCTCCTATTAAGTTAGCATCTGTTGTAATGAAGGCAGTTTCTAATTCGAAATCCACAGATTTAGAAGGTCCAAAAACAGGTTGTGTTTCTCCAGGAGGTAATGTTTGCCCGTTTGGTCTTTTAACCGATACACCACTTGGAACAATTGTAGAACTTCTTCCATGATATCCTACAGGAATGTGTAACCAGTTTGGTAAAAGTGCATTTTCTGGATCACGAAACATTTTCCCTACATTGGTTGCATGTTCTTTTGAGCTATAAAAATCGGTATAATCACCAATTTGTACAGGTAAGAGCATTTCAACATCTTTCATGTCGAAAATAACAACATCACAATGCTTTTTATTGTCTCTTAATTTTGGATTGTCAATACTAAAAATCTCTACAAGTCGGTTTCTAACTAATCGCCATGTTTTCTTACCATCCGATATAAAATCGTTTAACGTATCTTGCATAAACATGTCATCCGTCAAATCGATTCCTTCAAAATAACCCAATTGTTGAAGAGCACCCATATCTATGGCTGAATCTCCAATTCGTGTTCCTATTGTTATTACATCTTCTTTAGTTATGAAAACTCCGAAGGGAATATTTTGTATAGGAAAGTCACTTTCTTTAGACACTTCTATCCATGATTTTCTCTTTGGATCATTCGCTATATTTGGCATAATATAATGTTAGTTTGTTGTTGAAAAATTATATATCAAATATAGACTTTACTAGCAATTTAACAAACCTTTTTTGTAAATTTGGATAAATTTTAACGAATTACTAAGAAATGCAACGCGACGAACAAATTTTTGATCTGATTCTTGATGAGCAAGACAGACAGATTCACGGTATTGAACTAATTGCCTCCGAAAACTTTGTAAGTGATCAAGTAATGGAAGCTGCAGGTTCTGTTTTAACAAATAAATATGCTGAAGGGTATCCTGGAAAGCGTTATTACGGAGGTTGTGAAGTTGTTGATATTGTAGAACAAATTGCAATAGATAGAGCAAAAGCTTTATTTGGTGCACAATATGTAAATGTACAACCTCACTCTGGTTCTCAGGCAAATACTGCAGTTTTTGCAGCTTGTTTGAAACCTGGAGATAAAATATTAGGTTTTGACTTATCTCATGGAGGTCATCTAACTCATGGTTCTCCAGTTAATTTTTCTGGAAAATTATATACACCTTCTTTTTATGGTGTAGAAGAAGAAACAGGAAGGTTAAATTATGATAAAATTCAAGAAATTGCTTTGGAAGAAAAACCAAAGATGATTATTGCGGGTGCTTCGGCTTATTCTCGCGATATGGATTTCGAACGTTTCCGTGTTATTGCGGATAGTGTTGGCGCATTATTGTTAGCTGATATTTCGCATCCTGCTGGATTAATTGCTAAAGGTTTATTGAATGATCCTATTCCTCATTGTCATATTGTTACAACTACGACTCACAAGACCTTAAGAGGTCCAAGAGGGGGTATGATTATGATGGGTAAAGACTTTGAGAACCCATGGGGATTAAAAACGCCTAAAGGTGATATTAGAATGATGTCTCATATTTTAGATATGTCTGTTTTTCCTGGAAATCAAGGTGGACCTTTAATGCATATTATTGCTGCTAAAGCGGTTGCATTTGGAGAAGCTTTAACAGATGAATTTTTCAGATATACAATGCAAGTGCAAAAGAATGCTCAAGCAATGGCTGCTGCTTTTGTAAGTAGAGGCTATAAAATTATTTCTGGTGGAACAGATAATCACATGATGTTGATTGATTTGAGAAATAAGAATATTACTGGTAAAGAGGCTGAAAATGCTTTGGTAAAAGCTGAAATTACAGTAAATAAAAATATGGTTCCTTTTGACGATAAGTCTCCATTTGTAACTTCGGGTATTCGTGTGGGTACTTCTGCAATTACTACTCGTGGTTTGATGGAAGAAGATATGGAAACTATTGTGGCTTTAGTTGATAAAGTAATTATGAATCATACAGATGAAGCTGTTTTAGAACAAGTAGCTGAAGAAGTAAATGATCTAATGGGTGAGAGAGCTATGTTTGTTTTTTAGTTCTTGAATTCTTATAAATCTATATTAAAAACTCCTGAGTAATTGGGAGTTTTTTTGTTTAGAACATTCATTTCACATATTTACTTTCATCTGTGAAATGAATGTTTATACCATTTATCACTTGAATTTACTGGAATAAAACACCCTTTTTTCCTCGCTATTTCATATCAAGAAAAAAATCATCATTTTCTTATACAGTAAATTCAACTCACAGCTGGTATTACAAATCTCTTTATTGTAGTTCATAGAAATCGCGTTTGCCAATTTTTATTTTTAAGTTTTTTGCTATTTCAATCATTTGGTACGGTTCTTTTATTTTTTCGTTATTTATTTGTACAGCACCATCTTCTATTAGTCTTCTTATGGCAGTGTTGGATAGATTTTCTTTGAATATTTTACAAAGTGCTACTGTCGTTAGCGCATTAGATTGTAGGTTTAAAGTAGTAATAACAACTTGTTTAAAACTTTTGTCTTCGAATTTTTTGTTTTGGAATTGGTTTATAAAAAATGTTTCAGCATCTGTTGCTGCCTGTTCATCATGAAATTGTTTAATGATATTTTTTGCAATCCTCTTTTTAACATTCATTGGGTTTTCACCCTCAATTAATTGTTGATTAATTTGTTGCCTTTCTTCTATTGAAAAATCGGTGGCAAGGTTTAAGAACTCTTCAATTAAAACATCGGGAATCGACATGGTTTTACCAAACATGGTGTTGGGGTCATCGGTTAGTCCAATAGTATTGTTTTGCGATTTGCTCATTTTTTCAGTTCCATCTATTCCGCGTAATAACGGCATACACATGACTATTTGTGGAGCTAAATTATGACTTTCTTGTAATTGCCTTCCCATGGTGCAATTGAAAAGTTGATCAGTTCCGCCCATTTCTATATCACATTCCAATTGTACGGAATCAAAACCTTGTAAGATAGGGTAGATGAGTTCATGCATTGCAATGGGTGTGTTTTCTGTAAATCGTTTGTTAAAATCTTTGCGTTGCATTAATTGAGCAACAGTTACTTTAGAGATCAATTGTAAGGCTTCAGAAAAGGGTAGGTTGTCCAACCAATCCGAATTAAAAACGATTTCAGCTTGGTCTACTTCGATAATTTTAGAGAGTTGTTTAATGTAGGTTGTAGCGTTGTGTTTTACTTCTTCTAGGTTAAGTGGTTTTCGACTTTTGTTTTTCCCTGTTGGGTCTCCAATTCTTGCTGTAAAACTTCCAACAACAATAATAATTTGATGTCCAAGTTCTTGAAACTGCTTCATTTTTTTGAGTACGACAGCATGACCAAGGTGTAAATCGGGAGCAGTGGGATCAAAACCTAATTTTATTTTAAGTTTTCGGTTTTCTTTTTCAGCTTGTTGTAGCTTTTGTTCTAATCCGTTTTCGGGAAGCATAATTGCTACGTTTTCATGTAATTTTTTAAGTGTTTCCATTTTGTTTTAAATAAAAAAAGCCCGAACAGTTCTGTTCGGGCTTAGTGTTATAGATTTATTATTTTATATCAACGGTGTTGTTTTGTGTTATATCCATATACTTTTTTGCCCATTATTAAGCAATAATAGGTTGTGTTTGAAAGTATAAATGATATGTTTTGTATTTTTTTCATTCTGATGCAAATGTACTATTTTTTTTCATTCATACAATTTTTTGTTTTTTAGAGGTTTGTTTTATTAGTAAAACTCATTTATATTTTTTTAAACAAAATAGATTGGCATCTTTTTTGTTTTACGATAAAGTAGCATTTTATATTTTCATAATTCTTGTGTCATTTCTCTTTATTATTTCATTTTGCAACACTTTTTGTTGCAATTTTTAATTTTTTTTTGAAATTGAAACAAAAAACGTGGCAAATGTGTTTTTTAAAAAATAATGACACAAATGTTAGGAACGAAAGTAAAACATAACTACAAAATAAATATTTAGATATGAAAAAGGAAACCATTTTTAAAACAAAAATAATACTACCGCAAGAAGAAATGGCGATGTTACTTAATGTGAGTAGGAGTCAATGGTCGATGCATAAAATCGGATATCGTGGTTTGCCTGCTAAATCGAGAGAAAAATTTGGCTTTATATTAAAGATTGCAAATGAATTGCCTTTGGATAGTGTCCATAGAAAAGCGACCGTAGAAAGACAAGAACAGGAACAACTTGAAAAACTGGAAGCACAATTGAAAGATGTTGCTATAAAGCAATTTCGTTTGGAAAAAAAGTGTAACGAGGTAGAAGAAAAATACCAAGCTGCATTGCGAACAATAGACTTTGTACATTTAGCATTGTCTAAAAAAGAGTTTGTGGGTTTTGAATATGAGGCCTTAACAAGAATAGAGAGTAAAGCAATAGAAACGTTAAATAGGTATAGTTTATACGAACAAACTCAGTTAAAAATAAAACTTGAAGTTTTAGAACTTGAACATAAATTATTAAAAAGAGCTATAGTTAATAAATAATGCCAGTTCTTATATGAAGTTAGTGTTAAAACCAAATAAAAAAACAATAAGAATGAGTCGTCCTAAAATAAGTTGACGAGTTTTACAATAAATTAATTAAAACCAGTGAAGTTAACTTCACTGGTTTTTTCATATACAAAGTTAGGTGTTTTCATATTTAAACTCAAATGAGGTCTTTTACTATTATAGCATTCCACAGACTCTCTAACTAAAAGGTTAAGTTCATCACCTGATTTACATTTGTATATGAGGAATTCTTGTTTTAGAATACCATTTATTCTTTCCGCTAGAGCATTTTGATAACAATCATAGCCATCGGTCATAGAAGCAATAATATTATTTTTGGTTAATTCATTTTGATAAATTTTAGAACAATATTGTAAACCTCTGTCTGAGTGATGTATTAATTGAAGGTTTGTTTTTCTGTTTTTTACTGCCATTCTTAAGGCCTTAACCACACTTTCTGCACTCATGTCATCACTCAAATGATAACCAACTATTTTTCTGCTAAAAACATCTGTAACTAATGATAGATAATGAGTTCTTTTATTAGATTTTATATAAGTTATGTCACTAACAAAAACCTGTTCTATTCTGTTGATATCGATATCTTTAAATAAATTGGGGTACTTACGTAACCAGTGTTTAGAAAAGGTGGTTTTTGTGTAATTTTTCATTGGTTTAACTAGCATTTTTTCTCTTTTCAAATAAGCAAAAAATGCATCTCTCCCGATTTTAATTCTATTTTCAACAAAAGATTGTTCTAGTAAAAAATAAAGTTTTCTTGTGCCTAATCGAGGCATAATTCTTCTTTGTTTTTCAACGAGTTGCTTTACTATTAATAATTCTTTCTCTCGTTCTAAACAACGTGCTTCCTGCTGATAAATAGCTTGTCGGCTTACCCCAAACAATCTACAAGTTCTGGACATACTTATGCCTTCTTCTTGTTGGATGCGTCGGATGGTTTGGGTGAAAACTTTTTTCTAATTTGAGTACCGTATTGACTATCTGAGATATCAATCATGGTGTTTAGCACTGTGTTTTTAAGCTTCTCATCAGCTAATTCTTTCTCTAATCTTTTAATGCTTTGGGCTGGAGTTTCTTTAGATTTGACCATAAACAAAAGCTTGGGGTTACTCCAATCTAAATTACCAAATTTTCTTAACCAAACCAAAACTGTACTTCTACCTTGAATTCCATACTTCTTTTGAGCTTGCTTATAGGTAAGTTCGCCTTTTTCTACTTGAGAAATAACAGCTAATTTAAAGCCCAGATTATAATCGCGTTGACTACGCTTTGCTGGCCTGTTTTCTGATTTATTCATAATAAGTCGATTTTATGTCAACTTATTTCAGGACGGGACAGAAGAAATGAATAAACCTTAGCTGTTAGCAACTGGCTTTTATTTTTTCAATTTGTTCCAAAACGATTTTTTAGGAGTTATATCTTTTCTATTGTTGTCTAAGATTTCCAAGCAATTGTTTTTAATTATTAAATCTAATAGAGCATTGTATCCATTTTCAATTTTGTAGTTTAGTTCGTTTTCATATAGAGGAAAAAAGCTGTAAATATTAATAATTCTACCATTTTTATTTATTTCTGTAAAATCTTCTTCAAAAGTTGCAGAAGGTAAAATAACACCACCAACGAAGTTAGTGTCTGTACCATAAGTTTCTAAATCTTCTGAATATCTAATAGTATGCCCAATACCTAACCAAGTATCATATTGATGTGGAAATTTACCGGTAACCTTTAGCATTTTAATTATAAAATCATTCTTGTTTTCTCCAGTATAAACTTCATTAAATTCCACATCTTTTGGAATTAACAGCATCAACTCTGCAAACTTATATTTATCTTTTTCTTCTACAATCTCTGGCACATTCATTTCTAAACTGCTTATTCCGCTTGTCAATAAAATATTATAATTTAAATTTTTAGGTTTAATAAAATAGACATGTAATTTAAAATCCAATGACATAAACTCATGAAATACTTTTACTTCCTCATTCGGAAAATGTTTTTCAACATGTTCATCTATCCATTCTGAATGTTCATCAAAATATTCTTTGCCTTGAAAATAATCTAATATTTCTTCCATAACCATAATTTTTTAAGCTTGCGTGTAACATCAGTTTGTCTAAAAATCTCCGTTTATTTTAATTTGTATTAGAAATTGAAGTAAAAATAGCGGTTTTAAGCTACACTAAAAAACTTTTCGAAATCGCTATAGTAATGGAATGTAAAAGGTGAGCTTGTCCTGAGTTTGTTTAAGGGTTTAAAATTAATTTCTTTGTCGTGCTAAGAACGCAACGAATCCTTAGCTGTTGTGTGCAATTAATTGAATAACTTTTTTATCCATTTAATAATTTTATTTTTATTTGAATTTTGCGGGGCTATATTATCTGTTTTTTTAACATTATTTATTGTTGTTCCAAAATTAGACTTATTTAACTCTTCAATTATTGTTGATTTACTTGGAAGATAGTAATCTAGAAACTTATCGTTTAACTGCTTTACAAGTGTGTTTTTTGAACTATTTGATTTTATTTTTTCTTCAATAGATTGTAAATTTCTAAACCAATTTATATATCTTTTTTCCACAACATCCTTGTCCTTCTGGTCTTCTTCGGTAACCCAGTTAAAAGTGAATGGGAAATTAATTAGTGACTGTTGAAAAAAAACAAGTATTAAATCTGTAAATGAATCGGTTCTTATTTCTAGATTTTTACCTTTTTCCTCCTCATCCCAATATTTACTCATTATCCAAGTTTTAGGATTGTTTCCTTTGTCAAGGTAAATTAATGTAATATATTCGTTTCGTCTTTCTGAAATAACCATATATGGCCTTTCCATTTTAAATTGGTTAGTTTTAAAAACTTTTCCCCCAAATTGTTCAATATAATCTAGGTCGTCAAATGCCATATCCTCAGCATCCATAAATTCAAATAAGAACTTTTTTCCAATACTTTTCAAATATTCCTTATAAGCAATTGGTAAATTGCCTTTTCTTTTTTCAATTGATTCGATTTCTTGAGAAGAACAACCTTCAATTCCTTTATGTTTTTTGTCAATTTCTAATGTTACTAAATATTCTTTAAGTGTAGTGAAAAACTCATTATAAATATTATTCATTCATTGTTTTTTTAATTGTACACAACCTGATTTTGTCTAAAAACCTCCGTTTGTGTTATTTTAGATTCAATTTAAAAGTAAGAATAACGGAATTAGCTATACTAAAAAACATTTTTTAATGTAATCTTTCAACATTAATTGGGAGTAGCTAAAATCCCAATCTCTTCATTGTTGGCTTTTCAAGACCAACGATTCTCGGAGTGATGATGAATGCCTTAAAAAACAATAAAAATTGATGAATAAATCTTAGCCGTTTTATGCTGTTCATTGTTTTTTGAAATTTATAATTGTCAATTAGATTGCCCTTCATACTTGTAATAATTTCTTCCTTTTGTATTTGGATATCTTTCGCCTGTTATTAATATCGCATCTGTGATTTCAATAACTGGAGGATGTTTATAGCAGTTCATAATTTTGTCATGTATAATTTGTGAAGATATCTGAATTTCTATTGTCTTAGTAGCGTTTTGGCGAATAACTGTAAACTCTTCAATATATTCGTCATCTGAGTTATCACAGTCAACACTATGAATTTTTATCATAATACTTTTTATATCTCTTGACAATGTATTCGTAACTTCCAAATGAAGCCATGCAAGATTATCGTTCTCTCCTTTATAAATAATTTCAGCATTTTTAAGCTCTATCATATTTGGCTTAAAACTCTTTTTTTGCCCAGAATTATTTATTAAATAATTTTTTGGCAAAGTATCAACGACAGAAAATACGCTGTCTACAGTTTTTGTTTCAAGTATTCGTTTTTTTAGTGCAATAATTTCTTCATTAGCTTTTTTTAAATCTTGCTCGCAATTATTTTCATTTTTACATCCAAATAATTGAATTAAAAGAAAACAGACAAAATATTTTTTCATATTAATTACTCTTGAATTTAGTGGTTTCATTGAATAGCACATAACATCAGTTTGTCTAAAAACCTCCGTCTGTATTAATTTAGATTATAATTTATTAAGTAAAAATAACGGTTTTAAGCTACACAAGAAACTTTTTTGAATGCAATCTTTTAAAATTAATTGGGAGTAGCCAAAAAACAAATCCTTTCATTCTTTGAGCTCAACAACTTGCAAAGTGATGATGAATGCCTTAAAAAACAATAAGAACAAATGAATAAACGTTAGCTGTTAGCAGGCAGTTTTTGTAATTCAATTGTCTTTTCTAAATCACTATCCGTTAAATTTTCATTACTTAAATTACTCATAATAATTTCTGGATCTTTAAATGAATTAATTTCAGATGATTTATACCCTATATAACCTTTTAGCCAATCTTTTTCAGCAAAAATGTGAGGTTCATAAGTCTTGAATTTAAAAACCAAAATAGTTATTTCATTTTTTAATTCCATTTTATTTTCAAAAACAATTTCATCTGGAAAATTATCAAAATCATCATTCATGTTAAGCCAATTTGCTAAATAACTTTCAGAAAATTTTTCAATTGTCAATAATTCTTTCGGAAACAATTCTGCCTTATTGAATTTGTTTAGAAGATTATAAGTTAAAGTTCTGCTTTCTAAACTATTTGCATATTTTTCAATTATTGAAATTTTGGGAATTTCTCCAAGTTTCAATTTTTTATAGATTGGACGAATGGAATCGAATCTCAATTCTTCTCTTGTTAGTTTTGATATTCGGATTCTATTATAAATTATTTTAATTATTATAAATTTAAGTGATACGATAACTATTATGCCAATAATTAATTGGACAATTTCCATTTTACTTCCAGAATCCAGCATTTATTTATAAGTTTCGTTTAAATTGAATATAAAGTCAGTTTTTCTAAAACCTCTGTTTATTTTAATTTGTATTAGAAATTGAAGTAAAAATAGCGGTTTTAAGCTACACTAAAAAACTTGATTAAGGATTTTTATAACCGAAATTAAAATTATTTTTTGAGGTAATATATGGTATCGCCTTTTAATTATTGGTACTAGTGTTTAGCGAATCCTAATGATTTCAGGAGATTATAATTATTACAATCTCATGTAGACAATATATGCGTGCGTTGAATGTGATATAACAAATAGTAATGACAGAAAAATATAAATCAGAGAGAGATATGGGAATTTGAAAAAAGCTTTGTTACCAATTAGTCCGATGCCTATAAAAAAGAATAGGGTTGTATATGCTGGAGCCATAAATCCAATTTGACTTTGACTCCAATTAGATTGAGGATTTGTAATCATAATAATCCATGAAGAAAAGTATAAAATGAGTCCGATACAATAAGCTAAAAGACCAATTTTTTGCAATTTCGTTTTTATAGAAAGCTTCATGAATATAGGAAGTGCAAATAGTATAAATCGCAGAATGATTTCGCTATAACTAATTAACTTTGGAATATTATTGTCAAATATAGCAGTACTATAACTTTCGGGTAAATAGTCAATAAGAATGATATTCCATAGTATAATTGGAAGTAAAAGAAGAAAGCAATTCAGTAAATAGGCTTTAATTCTCATTATGCTTTAGTTTCAAATTTTCGCAATCAATTAATTGAAAGTGTTTAAAACCCTCAGAATGAATTTCATTTCTTTGATTGTTGGTTTATCAAAATATTTAGCTAATTTTTATATAATATCTATTTGTTCAGAATCGTTAAGTTCGGAAGTAGAAAATATTAATCTATCTGTTTTTATTAATAAAGATATTTTTTATTCATTAATTTCACTAATTAATAATTTTCCTAAAACTTCATCTTCAATTTCAACAAAATATACTCCTCCAATTCCAATTTGTACACTATTTCCTAAATATCCTGTTCCAGTTTGTTTTGCTACCTTATAATATTTGCTCTTACCATTTAGTTTAACTTTGTATGAGTTTTTATTTATTAAAACAGTATTTTCTTGGTTACAATCATCAACATATTCTCTAAAATAATTACTTTTTTTTAGGTTTTCAAATTTGGTATTATTAATTGAAGCATTGATAGTAAAAGCTGAACCTAATGGCGATTCCAATCCATCTCTGAAAATTACTATTGAACATCTTTCATCTTTATTATTTTCAGTATTTAAAAATTTTTTTTCATTTTCAACATAAAAAAGATTTGCTTCTAAATAAAATACTTGCCCTTTTTTCCCCCAACCAAATGTTTTTATTTCAATTAAATTTGCACCATTTAATTTTGCAAACGCTGTCATTTTATTTTTCAAATAATTCCAATCAGGGTTTTTATTATCTTTGAAAACTATATCTCCTATTTTTTTACCATTATGAGAAATTTTATCTTTTTCTGATATTAAATGAACAACTTCAATCTCTTTACTCAAATCTTGTTCATTAGTCAAATTATTTAATTTAATGGTATTACAAGATGATATTATTAACAATAGTAATAAAAATGATTTTACTTTTATTTTTTCAAAATTCATATCTGTTTTTTTTGTAAAATATAACACAACCTTAGTTTGACAAAAAACTAGGATTTTATTAAAAGTAAAAATAGCTGATTTAAACTACACTAAAAAACTTTTTTATAATCCAAAACTACTTTCTTTACGTTTATCAATTTTTTATTTATAATTATTTAGAGTATTTATTTTTAAGTACCAATAGACGCTACAACTATAAAATATTTTCGTTTTTAATTTAATAAAGAAGGTAATATATAATCTTCCAGTATTTTTTCAGGTTGTTGAAATTTCCCATTTTTAAAATTTGAAGAAGTAATTACTACAACAGATTTGAATTTTGGAATAACAAAAATATATTGTCCACCAGCACCTCTTGCTTCGATGCTATTAATTATTTGACCATTTATTGTATATGTTTTATGCCACCACAAATAACCATAACCATTTTTATCTTGAGTATTTTCTAAAACATGATAGTTTTTGAATGACTTTTTCACCCATTCTTTAGATACTATTCTTTCATTTTTCCATTTTCCTTCAGAAAGGTATAGTTGCCCAAATTTAAGCATATCTCGTGGTGTTAAATACATACCTCCTCCAAAATAGGGTGCACCGTGTCCATCAGATTGAATGATATAATTCGATATATTTAATTTTTGAAACAAGGTTTTGTCCATAAATAATTCCAACGGTTCTGAAACAACTGAATCTACAATGACACCTAATAAATAAGGATTTGCAGAGCCATAATTGGAATGTAAATTCGGTTTGTAGAGCATTGGAGCTTCTAAAATATACTTTGTAATGTCTTGCTGTTGTTGGTAGTTGTCTTCCGTTGCATACGAATCGCTTTCTATACCAAAATCAATAGCATCTAATCCAGAGCTCATTGTTAGCAAGCTGTGAATTGAGATTTGTTTTTTAAGCGTATCTGTAGTTGTTTTATATTTTTCGGGTAAAAAATTAAAGAGTTTTTCATTTTCGTCAACAATCATTTTCTTATCTATTGCAATTCCAACCATAGCCGATGAAATACTTTTTGAAGCAGAACGCATATCGTGAGGAATAGTGCTTGTATATCCTGAAAAGTAATGCTCATATATTAATTTGCCTTTTTGAGCGATAAGAACACTATGTGTATTTTCAAGTGAATTAGAATTTATGGCATCTTCCATTTCACGGAGTAAATTGGTATTTATATTCTTTGAAGTCGCAATTTTCCAACCGTCATTTAAAGACTCAGGTATTTTAGTTATTGTATTGGTTTTAAACGCTCCAATTTTCCATTCTTCTTTAGATGGAGTTAACTTTATTTGAGTCACCAATTTATCAGTTAAATAAATGTCTAATGCGATTTTTGATTCTCCTAGTTGTCCTTTAAAATTAAATCCTGTTTTAAAATCGGTAAAAGAAATAATAGTTTCATTCTTTTTGAAATTTGCACACCAAGTTCCCGTAAATCGATTGTCGCCAAATATAGGATAGGCTTCATAATTTTCTTTAGCTCCATTTTCAATACTCAAATAGAAAGCTTTAGATTTCAATTCATCAACAATAAAAGCATTCCAATTGCCAGTATATGTGTTTGTGTTTTTCTTAATTAGATCGACATGGTAAAAGAAGTAACCCGACTTTATAAAGCCATTTATAGTAGTTTTATCACTGTTAAACTCACCTATAAAAGAGAGGTTTTCATCTATGAAGATATCAATTACTTTTTTTTCAGTTGAAAAGGCTTCATTGATAATTATGTGGTCATTTGAAATTCTAAAAATTGACTTTTCAGATGTAATGGTTTCAATTTCAACAGTGAAATTTAGTACTTTTGAAGTATTAAATTGTCCTTCCCAAGCTTTTGTGTAATCTTCCATGTTTTGTGCCTTTAGGGAAGAAAAATAAGATAATAGAAAAAGCAGTAGAAAATTGTGTAATCTCATTTTGATTTATTTTGATTGAAGCACAAAGATGAGATTATAAAAATGGCTATAATTGTATATTTTTAACATTCTTAAAGTTTTTATTGAAACTAGAAGGTGAAATTTTATAAATCTGTTTAAAGGAGGATATAAAATGGCTTTGGTCATAAAAACCACATTTATAGCAAATCTCTGTCATGGAAAGTTGGTTCGATGCAATTAATGTTATTGCCTTATTTAGTTTTAGTTGTCTTACATATTGTCCAAATGTTGTTCCAAAATAGCGATGAAATTCTCTTGAAAGATGAACGGAATGAATGTTTAACTCTTTGCTTAGCATTTCAAGAGTATAATTAACATCAGTTTCTAGAAGAATTTCTTGCGTTTTTTTAACCCATTCTGGAGTTTTAGTATTTACAATTGATTCATGCGTTTTCATTTTATTAAAAATCGCAATCATTAATAGTTCTATACTTAGTTGACTTTGATTGTCGTTGATCTTTGTTTCTAAAAAGACTTTATTCATTAAGCTTTTAATAACTGGGTTCTTTAAATTAAGACTTCCTTCAAAATCCATTGAAGCTATATCGTGTTTTAGAAACCAATCCGAATTAAATTCAATATGAAATCCTCTTGTATAATCTTTGGGTTTTATGTTGTGATGAGCATCTTGCCAATTATGAAACAGTAAACTACCCGATTCTAAATAGTATTCTTCTTTTTTATTGGCTTCATAGAGTTTTCCTTGTAAGAGGTAGGTGAAATAAGGGTTTTCATGAAAATGCCAATCGACTTTATTATGTGTATATTCAGTATCGGTTATTGTGAAGTCCTCAAAATTTAGTTTTTGATAATGTGCTCCGAAAAATTCACCTCTTTTAAGTTTGTTCATCTTTTTTAGATTGTACTTTTTGTCTCTAGTTGCCCCTATAATGTAGCAAATATAAACGGAATAGAATCTAAAATCACAGAAACTGGTAAATTTATTGGGAATCCTAATTATGTATAAACTAACGAAACAAAATTTGGAAAATATGTTTTCCTAAATTTTAATCTATTGAATTAAAAGTATTGCATCCTAAAACATTAATAAAATAAAAATAATAGCTGTAGTAATACCTCTTTTCAGCATTATTATATTTATAGTCTTAATAATAACTAAGTTTAGAATAGGAAACTTTACAGTTTATTTAATTACAGCTTCTTTAGAATCTTTTTTTATTATTTCATACTCAAACGTCAACACTCTTAAATTCCATAAGGTTAGGGTTTGTTTTGCTTTTATTTTCTCATCATCAGAACTCACAATTAATTGATCTTTAAATGATTTAATGAATTTAGTCCATAAATTTCCCTTAGAATCATTTAGTAAAAAGTAAAAACCACTATCTCCAATTTTCATTCCTGATGATTTTAAAACAAGTTCACCATTTTTGCCTACACTAGGATTTAAAATTACAGTTGCGTTTCCGTTTGGTAAAGGAAAAATTGCTTTTATGCAATTGTTTCCATTAGGAATAGTACAAACCTCATAAATTCCTGAATATACAACTCGTTCGGAGTCTTTAAAAGTTCTAAGCCAGATCGTTCTTTTTAGTATTTTGGTTTTTTTATCAATCAAGTGAATTATTTCACTTTTTAAAGCTTTAGAATTTTTACTATTTGCTAAAGGTAAATTTAATTGTTCAATTCGATTGCTAAACAATATTTTTAAAAACACTCCAAAAAATTTAAAAAATGGATTCCATTTTACTTTTAAATCAAATTCATAATTACTTGTTTTTTCGTAAAAATCAATTACATTTTTAGATAATATTTCAAGCTCATTTTTTGAAAATTTTAGTTGCTTTATTGATTGTAATATACCTCTTTCATATTTACTTGTATCAACTTCTAAACTTTCGTTTAACATCAATTGTTTTATGAATTTTTGACCAATTCCATTGGTTTTTCCAAAAGGACCTAATAACCATTCGTTTTGATTAGGTATAATTTTTTTACCAAACAGAATGACCCATTGTTGTGTTATCCAATCTTGAAAATTTTGTTTTAAAGGTGCAGTTTCCATTTACAAAAGGTTAATTATTTTGAATATTTGGAATGAAGTTTTCTTTTCCTTTCCAAGTTCCAAGTTCAGAAAGAGGTTTAAATCGTAAAGTTGTGAATTCAAAATGAAAGTTTTTTCGTTCCCTTTCTTTCATCGCATTTGAATGCCTTTTTGGTTTTGGCATTACACTATGTCCGTGAACCATATTAGTCATTTCTTCTTCTGTTTTCCATATAGAAAAGGTAGAAACCGTATTAGGTAATCTTACAGATGCTAATGAAAGTAATGTTCCTGCGTGGTCACGAACTAATTTTTCAACAGGCCTTCCCCAATGTATAAACCTTGGGACTGCAAATGGCTTCATTTTAGCGATCGTTACAGCAACTACTGGAGATGATGGACTTTCTAATTCTGCTTTTAGGTCAGGTATTTTAAATCCGCTTATATTCCCCCATTCTCTCATAAACGATAACCGAACATGCCAACCTTTAATTAAAATTTTTCCAAACTTTTCATTCTTTAAATAGTTTTCAAGTGCTTGTTCGTTTTCCCATTGTGCAAATATTGCTACTTGTCTTATTAAAAATCGTGAAGGTGATAGGATAGGAGAGCCTAAGGTCATTGCAGTCATATATTCAGAATGAATTAAGCCCTTAGTATTCTTATTAATAGGTTTAAAGAATAATCCTTTTATTGCTACTATAAATGGTATTTTGACAAGATGATAAGAGAATATGCTCATATAGTTTAATCGTAATTTTTTTCAGTTTCTAATTGTTTATGTGAACCATCGCAATTTGGTTTTCGTTTCGATAATCCGCAAGTACAATCATTTAAACCATATCCATCTTTAATTCGCTCCATATTTTTTTCAATTCGGGATATTTTAGTTTTAGACTGTTTTGTGTTGTTAAAATGTAAAAGATAACCTCTCTTTCTTCCTGCGGTTAAATTTGTAAATGCTATTTCAAAATCGGGATTTTCCTCAAATATCTGCTCTAATTCTTTAGGAATTTCGAAATCGGAAGTTTTTTTCTTTATTACATTTATTCCTGATTTTTCAATTCCAATTGCTTCGTTTATATATTGTTTAATTATCGGTTCAAGTTCAAAAATTTCTGGTAAGTCGGTAAATCGTATTTGTCTTGCAGATTGTACGTTTTCTGTTTGCTGTATTAAAATATTTTCAGAGTCTTTTAGTAAAGCTCCTTTATGAAATAGAATTGCACAGTAATCTTTAAATTCGTGGATTAGAACAATGTTTTTTCCATTATCGGTATAGCAAGGATGCATCCACTTAAATTCTTCATTTAGTCCAGATTCAAGAATAATTTCACGAAGTTTTGTTAATTCCTCTTTCCATTTTTTGAGGCTATTCAGATATTTATTTACTTCTTGGTTCATTATTTATTCGGTTTATCTTAAATGTAGTGAACGTTTTTTGGCTAGCCTTTGTTAGCATGATTAAAGACTGGCTATAACAAATATAGAAAATGTTTTGACAACCGGCAGTTTTTCTGAAGGAAAAACCAAGCCAAAGCCATTGAGAATAACGGCTGTTATATAAAGTACTTTTACATCCATTTTCTTATTAATTCATTCAGCCCAAGTAAAACACCATCATAATGCTTTCCGTTTTTAAATTGAGGAATCATTGTTTCATAAATTACTTTTTCACAAAGTTCGTCAGATAAATAGAGTTCTTTTGCTTTTTCAGATGTTGAAATTCTTATTTTTTTCAAAGATTTACTCAAGACAACGGTTAATCCGTTTCCGTTATTGTTTTTTCCAACATTCCAATTGTTTGATATTCTTATAGCATACTTGTCAAATCTCGTGTTTTCAGGAATCGAACCAATTGTAATTATTACAATCTTTTTATTTGAATTCTTTTCATAATAAACTAGTAAATCCTCTAGGAATTTATTTTCTTCTTCTGAGAAAAATTTTTCAAAATCATTAACAAAACCTATTTGTTTAGGAAATTCCAATAAATTTATTTCTGCTTTTGATTTTTCAGTTTTGGTTTCAACTTTAGCAGTTTTACAAGAGAAGAAAATCAAAATCAAAACTAATAATATTTTTGGAGTTCTCATTTCTCTTAATATGTATAACTTTTTTATATGTATGGCAAAATAATACAAAGCTACCTAAATCATGGTAGCTATGTATAACAAATGGCTTATTTTATTTTCAAATATAAAAAAATAGTGCTTGCAAATCATCAAGCGGGCTCTCTATTTGCAGTAGCTTTTTTTGTAGTTACAGTATTAAAAACTGAAGATGACGTTATGTATTAATTATTTTTGTAGTTCAGTAATATACTCTTCTAATTCAGGTTCATTATTCTTTCTTGCAATTTGAATAGCTATTTTATACCATTTCTTTGCATCTTTAATTTTTCCAATCGTCTTATAATAATTTCCTTTTCCAAAATGTAGAACTGAAGCATTAGGAAACTTATCGAGTCCTAAATCTAAAATTTCAAGAGCATCTTCTAATCTATTATTTTCAAGATAAAACTGAGAATATCTGTCGAACCATCTAGCTTGTCTGTAGTAATTCTTAATAAAATTTTCACCTTCGATTTCCCGAACTAACTCTTCGAAAATCTTAAAATTATTTTCTTTATGTGCTTGTAGCAAAAGATAGTGTTTTGTGTCAGAGTGAATCTCTTCTGAGATTTGATATTTTTCCCCTCTATCTTGATAATGTTCTTTAAGTTTCTCTATACCACCAAAATCTAAGAACTCGTTAATTGAATAAAATCGGATTGGTCCATAGTCACTAAAAAATAGTTTCAACCCTTCATTTATGGTAGTTAACGGAGTTGTGTAATGATTCTCTTTATCAGAAAGATTGTATTCCCATTGTATGTTTTTTACTGGATGCATTTGAAAAATAGAATCTAAAGAAAACATAGATTCTGTTGCCCAATTTTCAACAGTTCCTAATGCTGTGTATAGTTTTAAATCATGTTGAGTGCTATTTTTCAACATTTTGCTTACTATCTCTAAGCGTTCTCCAGAGATATGCGTAGGACTTGATAAAAGAAAACCTTTAAAAAGGTAGGGTTTTCTTGCAAATATCTCAACACCTAAGCCCGCTGCCATTTCCCATCCAAAATAAATTCGTTGATTGAGTGTTCTGTATCTTTTATTTATTTCAGGAATCAGCTCATCTTCTAAGAATTGGATAAACTTAGAAGATTCCTCGTAAAATAAATTACGTCTTTTTATAGGGTTGGTATTAATTCCAATAACAATGAATTCTGGGGCAACTTCCTGCCAGGTGAGGTTTTGTTGAAATGCAATTCCATTTAAAAAATAACGTTGGGCATCTAGTACATACAGAACTGGATATTTTTTAGAATTTTGCTCGTAATTAGCTGGTAAGAAAATTTGAATGTCTCGCTCTTCCTGTAAAATATCGGATTTTAGAATTATTGAATTACCAAATCCCTTTCCATCGTTTAAATTTTGAGAGATAATTTGGTTTATTGTAAAAAGGAAAATTATTATGAAATGTACTTTTGTCATATTGTTTTTCGGAATTAGTGTTAACATGTTCTTGTTTAAAAACCTCCGTTTATATTAATTTTCATTAAAAATAGATGTTTTTAGTTACACTAAAAAACCTTTACGTGAAGTAACTTTATCATTATTAAATTTATATTAGGCTAAGAAAGTATTAAACGATGTTTATTTAATTGTTTTAAAAAAACTCAGTTGTTAGCGGTATTAGTTAAACTTTATCATTCATAAGTCCGACTAAAACTATTATGCTTAGCGTTATAAACATAAGAAGAAGGAATGAAACTAAGCTATCTCCAGAATTAAAGTTGTTTTCTTTATAAAGTAGTACTTGGTCAAAAATTCCAATGCAAATTATAATAATTCCAATTAGAATTAAAAATGAGGATATCCATTTTAAAGTTATTCTGTTATTTTTTTTAGATTTTGTTCTTTTAAAATAAGTCAATACAATTGGAGTAATTAAAATGAAACCTAAAAAAATATAATCTGTATAATTTAGATTCGAATTATGTCCGGCAATTCCAGTCATTAGTATACCAAAAATAAAAAACGGAAAAAGAAAGAATAGAAGAAATCTATAAATATTAAAACATAAAGTGAATAATTTATCCATTTTTATTATTTCAGTCAGTTTTATTTTTAGGTGGTGGAATACATTCACTTATTAAAGAGCAATACAAATAAATGAATAAGCGTTTTAGCTCTTGTTAACAGTGTTTTTATCTTTTCTATGATTTTCAAACATTTCTATTGCAGCTTTCAAAAATCCAAACATTCCCAAGCTTAGCACGATAATTCCAACGGATAAGTCTTTTAAAATTCCTTCATGTGTAGTAAAATATCCAGTCAATCCAAAGATGAGCAAAAATAAAATTGTTAAACACATTATTATAATGGTAAGCTTACCTTTTATTGGATTCTCCCAGATTTTTTTTGAAAACTTGTTTTGTGTTTTACTAGTATCTTGTAATGAAGAAAAACTGGTTCCGAGTCCCATAAAAATTAAGACTGAGTTTAAGTTTTCGAAGATTAATTTTGGATTTTCTTTTACTATTTCCATTCCTGACAAATAGGGGATAAACGCAAAGTACAATCCAATTAGCATTAATGGATATTGTAAGTAACTTATGTAATGAAAGATTGCTTTAAAATTCATTAATTCTAGTTTTGTTTTATTGTTGCTAATTTGTTTTTAAATATAGCAAACATCATAGATTTTTGCGAAATCAAATATAATGACATTTTTTATTCGTTTCGAGTTTTTTACTACTTCTTTAGGTGTGATTCTTAATTATATTTGAAGTTTGATAAAAAATTAAAAAAAATACATTTTAAAGGCGTTGTGCAAGGGCTACGGCTGTAGTGTTAAATTATTAAAGCTGTTTATAGTTAAAAGTATTTAAAAAATAATCATTCCAAATTTGGTTATCTTGAAATTTTTCTGAACTATAAAAATATTTATCGATTAAATTAATGCTTAGTTTAAATTTTAAAAACAAGTTTTTATCATATGGAATTATGGCAAAACATATTTCATTTTCACATTCAATTTTCGAGTTTTTAATTGAAGAGTTTATTATTCCTTTTAATTTTTCTTCTCCAAATTCAATTTTATAAGCCGCAACTTTCAACGAATCAATTTTTTCGGAAGAGAAGTAGATTGAATCTAATGAATTTCTAGCTTGTTTATAATTTAATAGTTTTAAATAGATTTTATAGCGCATTAAGTTAGTTTTGTAATTTATTTCAAATTCACAACTTCCACAAGTACAATTCTTATGTTTTATAGCATCATCTACTTTTCTTAAAGCTTTTTTATAATTTCCTTTATCAAATAGTTTTTCTGCTTTTACAATATCTTTATATGTGTTTTGAGAATAAATTTTAGCTAAATTCAGATTTGTAAAAAGAAATAGAATTAAAAGAAATTTTACAAAATGTTTCATTTTTTTGTTTCAGTGTTTTCAGCATATTGTTCGTGTTATAGATTCAACGAAACTTTAGCTTTTATGCGTTTATTAATGTTTTATTGTGATGTTGACAATTTTTCAAAATCTTCATCAGATAATTTTATAAAAATATTGTTGACTGCGGAATAAATATCATATTCATCTACATGTTCTTCATTATCATATTTTAGACCAGATATATTTTCGACGCTTTTACTCAGAATTAAGTTAAAATAAAATTCAATTTTTTCTTTTATTTCGTCAGTTGAACGTGATAAAAATTTTTCATAAAGTTCGCCTTTTCCAAAACCCCCTTTTGCTACAATAAGCCTAAAAAATCCCTTTCGATTATCTAAATATTCTCCATAAAAACCCAAATCGATAAAAAAATCTTTATAATTCGCGTGTAAAATATCTTCTTGAAAGTAATGCCAAATATCATCAATTGGATAAGAATTATTAGGTTCTAAATCGACAAATTCATTTTTATAAATTTTCCAATCTTCTTGGATATTTATTTTTTTATTTTCTAAACTCAATTTTCTACGAATTTGGTTATAATTACACACAACGTTTTACTGTTTGTGACTTCTGGGTAAATTTATAACAAAAGATTGCAGGTGCAAAACTCCAACACAAACCAAGTCTAGCAATTGTTATAAACGATTGTTACCACGTATTTTTTAATTATAATTTATTTGTATTTTTCAAAGCAATAAAATTTTATTGAACTAATTGCAATAATTATCATTGCAATATATGCGATACTGTTAAGGTTCCCTTTCAGATTATTTAATAATAAAAATGAAAAAAATGTTAATATCATTATTGTAATCATTTTCCATGATTTCTTTTTCTCTTTTATCATAACGAATATAGCCCATAAAAATTGAAAAATTAAAATGAATGAGAATATAAGTATTGGATATATTAAATGCCATCCATCAGATCTATGTCTAAAATTAGGCATAAACTTAATTTCTGAAGAGTAAACATATAAAATTATTAATATGCTAAGTAATAAGACAATTTTAAATTTCATATGTTTTTTAAAAGAGTGCTAATGTTTTCTCGCTTGTAGCAGTAGCGTAAATATATAATAAAAGATTGCAAGAGCAAAACTCCAACACAAACCAAGTCTAGCAATTACTAATAAAAAGTTTACAACATGCAGTATTATTGGCTGTAGTGATTATTTATTATTACTCATTTTATTTTTTTAAAAACGTATTAAGATTATTCTTTGATTTCAATTAGAGGGTCTTGGTTAATTAATTCAGGGAAATCGGGTAGGGCATAGCTTCCTTCTATCGATCCCATACATTCTTTACCAGTTTTTTTATCTATAAAATATTCTCCAAACGCTACTTCATTATCTATGTATATGCTATACATATCAGGACCTTCAACAATAGTATTGTTAAAACCCAAGCGTGGCAATCCAAACTCTTTAATGACAAAATTAATTTTTTCTTGCTCTTCAATCGTTGGAAAGTAAAACTTGTCCAATCCCCAGAAATCAAATGGAGAAACACTTTGGTTGGTTAAATTAACTTCAAAATCATAATCTAAATTTTCATCTTTTTTTTCAAGAGGGACAAACCTGATAATTCTTCTGTATTTGACGATTGTTTCTTCGGAGCTTTTCCAAGCTGTAATTTCATATAGCAGTGGGTCGAATATGAATTGAGAGTATTTGGTGGTAATAATTTTATTGGCTTTACTTATTAATTGACTTTTATCTAAGGGAATATTCTTTTTTATTGGCGCATCATTTTTAGTAATTACGACATCAATGGATTCATAAGAACTAATGTGCTTTAATTTGATTGTGTATTCATTCCAATTAATAGATTCATACTCTTTCTTGTGGGAAATTCTATCTGCACTTTCATACATTGAAATCATCAATTCGTATTCTTTTTCCCCTTGAAAAAAAATTAAATGACCAGATAATACGGAAACTTGTTTATCACTTATTGCATTTTTGTGTGAGAACCTAGTTAATAAAATAGAAAGAGAATTGTCTATCTTAGTTTTTTTATTAAGTTCTAAATTTGTTATGTTATTCATAGCGTTCTTTTGAGTATAGCTAGATAAATTAAAAACGAGCAATAATAAAGTAAATAATCTAAACATGTTAATTGGTTTTTCTTATTACTACCAAAATGTTATTGCATGTAGCAGTTGGGTAAAATTATAGCAAAAGATTATAGGGACAAAACTAAGAACACAAGTTAAGCCTAGCAATTGTTATAAATGGTTGTGCAACATGAACAGTTGTTATGCATTCAGTTTTTTATTTAAATATTTATTGATTAAATGCTGAAATTACTCCTAAACCTGCAATATTAAAGCCTAATATAGCAAATTACTATTGCAATAATTATTAAAACATTAAAATTTTCAAGTCCTTTATTTGGTATTGTTAATTATGTCCTCAAGTTCTTTTATTGTAATAATACCAAGTCTAGATAAAGCCATGGAAAAGTAAGGTTCAATTTTTTGACTATTACCGCTATTTTTTATTTCTGTAAGTATTGGAACAACTTCTGCGTTGTCTTTGAAAAGATGAATTCGTTTTAATGCTGCAAATGTTACATTCAGGTCAGGGTCATTAAGAATTGCATATTTAAGAAAAGGAAAGTATTTTGATTCTCCGGTGTCACCAACAGTCATAATTATACCCATTCTATCCGAAGTATTTAGTTGAGGAAATTCTTCAATGTTAGGAAGAGATTTCTTTGCATTTGATTGTGGGAATGTTTCTTTTTTTTGTTGTTTCCCGAAAATTTTGTCAAATATGTTCATTTTCTTAAAGTTTTCTTTTTACTGAAATATCCGTTAATACATAAGTTAACTGTTAATGTATTGCCGCTTGTGGCAGGTGCGTAAATTTATAACAAAAGTTTAAAAGTAAAAATACTTTATAATTTTTGGAGACTCGAGCGAAGCGAACTGACGAAGTAAAATTCCGAACACAAGCCAAGCCTAGCAATTGCTACAAACCGCTTTTAGCAACAGGACTTAATTTATTCTTCAATTGCATCGTTTAAATAGTCAATTAATGGTTTTACATATTTAAAATAATCTATGATTTTTTCCAAAACTAAATTCGATTGCATTTCCTTATCTGTTATATTTTCTTGAGTATAAAATCCTTTCATCTTTAAAAATTCAATTGCTGGATTATCATCATCAAACCCTTTAGGACTTCGTAATAGAATTCCTGAATTATGAATTCCACTTGGGAACTTTTTCTCAAACTCTTTATTTGATATTATTTTATGCCACTCACCAAAAGAATTATTTATTTTATTACGAATTTTTTTTAGTTCGTTAGGTTGCGGATTGTATACACCACCGCCTACAAAACAATTATTGGGTTCAATATGAACATAATAAAAAGCAGATGAGCTATTTTTTCCTTTCTGATTTAGTACAATATAATAATCGGTTTTATAAGGTGTTTTATCTTTAGAAAATCTTAAATCTCTATTTAATCTTGTTATACACTTTTTTGGGTCTAAATCTGCTTTTTCTATTCCACCATCAAAATTTGAAACTTGGTCAATTAAAGATTGCGTCATAGCTAAAATATTATTTTTCGCAAAATTGTAATCCGATCTATTTTCATCTAACCATTCTTTTGAATTATTAGAATTTAATTTTTTTAGAAAATTTAGTGTCTTATTCTCTATCATTCTTAATTTAGATTTTTTTTATTCGGATTTTCTGAGTCTTGTTGCTAAAACGATCTCGGCTAAAAGTAGTTGTGTGAATTTGCGGTTTACTTAGCAAGCACACACCAAGTTGGAAATTCCGCGAGAACAAGCAATTACTTATAGCTATTGTTGTGATGTCGTTTTTATTCAGTTATCTTTCTGTTTTTTAAGATAATTAATGTAATGATATAAATCAAAACGATTGCAAACGGAATTGCTATAAACCTATGTTCGGGTAAGAGATACCAAAGGGTTAGCACTGTAATTATTCTAGTTAATGTATGAAAAATTCCAACCCAATGTTTTATAATCCAAGAAAATGGTAACCACATCAATCCAGTCAGAATTCCTACAGTCATTGGAAGAGAAGAATAGTCAACGAGGAAAAATGGTATTGCAATTGAATAGGCAAGAATCGCTTGCGCAGCTGTAAAAAGAAAAAGAGTATCGAATTCGTTTTTAGGTTTACTTTTATCGAGGAAATTTTCACCTGTGAATTTTGAGAGAAACAGCCCCAGATATACAATACTTCCAGTTCCAATAAAAATTGACCAAACCGCTACAAAGTCGGAGAAAAAGATTCCGATTAATCCGATTAAAGTCCAAATAATCAATCCAGCTAATGGTGTAGCAAGAAATTTTTGATTGATAAATTCAATCCGCTGTTCTTCAAGTGTTCTAGTGTTCATTGGTTAATTCATTAAGTTTTTTATAGATTTTAAAATTGTTTTTTAAAATTTAATGTTTTCGCGAATGTTTTTTAATTCCGCTTTATATTTAGTCCAGTATCAAACCATTGATTTGTTGCAATAAGTAGCTTTTTCAAAATCTCTTATATTAATAGAAATAATCGGAACGTCTGGGAACATTGATTTCAATTCAGTAATAATTCTTTCTGAAAGGTTCTTTTTTTGAGAGACAGTTCTTCCTTCCATAATATTAGCAAAAATATGAATGAAGTCATCTTTAGTATTTCCAATATTATAATACTCAAAAGGATTAATTCTTACTTTAATATCTCCTTTATCAAAAAGGTCAGTTGATTCGGCTGTATCATACACTTTTTGAATAATTTCTTTAGGTGATTTTATTTTTATGATATTTTCAGAGCAGTCAATTACAAAATGTGGCATAAATTATTTTTTATTCAGTTATTTTTTTAATGCTGGATAGGTCTTTTTAGCGGTTCGTTGTTTTGTTATTTTGTCTTTGTTTGCTTTCAAATGAGGGAGACATTAACGGTGTTGGTCTAACAAAATCACATTACCGTCAGGGTCGGTTAACATTAGGCTTGCAGGTCCTTCTCCTTTGTCGTCAGCTTCGCTTGTAAGTGTAAGTCCGTTGTTTTTTAATTCTTTCTGTATTTTACGAATGTCGTCAAAGTTTTCTAAGTTGCTTGCATTCTCGTCCCAACCTGGATTGAAAGTCAGAATGTTGCCTTGAAACATTCCTTGAAAAAGTCCAATGAGTGCATTGTCGTTTTTCATTATGAGATAATTTTGTTCCATACTCCCAGCATAAGTGTTGAAACCTAATTTTTCGTAAAATTCTTTTGATGTCTTTAAGTCTTTTACGCTAAGACTAATAGAAAATGCTCCTAATTTCATATTGTTTTGTTTTTCTGTTCTCAATGACCGCTAACGTGATTTTGTGGCAGTTATGTAAATTTATAACAATAGTTTACAAGTACAAAACTCCTTGTGGAATTTTCGGAGACTCGAGCGAAGCGAACTGACGAAATAAAATTCCGAACATAAACCAAGCCAAGCCTAGCCTAGCAATTGCTTTTTATTCATTTGGTTCAATATGTATTAACACATGACCTAATTCGAATATTTCACTTCTTAATCTATCTTTTAATTTATGTGCTAAATCATGACCTTCTTTTACTGTAATTTTCGCATTAACAATTGCATGTAAGTCAACGTGGTATTTCATTCCAGATTTTCTTATAAAACACTTTTCTGTTCCAATTATTCCGTTTACTTTTAATGATATTTCCCTAATGTTTTCTACTAAATCATCATATCTGTGCTCGTCCATTATTTCTCCAAGTGCTGGTCTGAAAATTAAATAACTGTTGTATAAAATAAAAAATGAAGCAAAAAGAGCTGCCCAATCGTCGGCAGATTCATAACCTTTACCTAAAAATAAGGCAATTGATATTCCGATAAAGGCTGCAACTGATGTAATTGCATCACTTCTGTGATGCCACGCATCTGCTTTTAATGATGAACTATTAGTTTGTTTGGCTTTTTTGATAACATTTTGAAAAGAATATTCTTTCCAAATGATTATTAATCCTAAAACAATCAATGTCCATGCTTTAGGTAAACTATGAGGAGTTCCAATATTTTGAATACTTTCATATGCAATAATTGTTGCTGATGTGATTAAAAACCCGACTACTATAAAGGTAATCAAAGGTTCAGCTCTTCCGTGTCCATATGGATGATTCTCGTCAGCAGGTTTATTAGAATATTTTATTCCAAACAAAACTAAAAATGAAGAAAAAATGTCCGTAGTAGATTCAATTGCATCAGCAACTAAAGCATAAGAATTTCCAAAAAAACCAGCAAGTCCTTTTACAACTGCAAGAGTTGTATTTCCAATAATACTAAAATAAGTTGCTTTAATTGCTGTTTGCTCGTTTGTCATTTTATATTTGCTTTCGATTCGGTTTTAAGGGTACCGCCAAGGATTCACGGTTTTTAAGAAGTTGGATATTTGTAAGTCCGAAACTTTCGATTAAAAACAGAAAATCAAAACTACAAAACTAACTTTAAATTAAACACTAAAACCTCAATTTCTTGATGCTCCTGTTGGCAGTATTATTATAGGTTTATTTTCTTTTTTAATTGTTTTTTTTTCTAAGCTTTTTTTTGGACTTTTTTGTTATTGATATACCGCAGCAATCGACATACTTTTTTTCTAAATTATACTTTCTAGTTTATTAGTGTTTGCATTAACGTAATATGGATTGACTTTTTTTCTTCCCATTTTCCTAATTCTTTATTTGGCTTTCGTTTTTCCTTAACCAACCAGCAAAATGAATTTAGATTGTTCAAATATGCTAATTCAATATAATCAACTATTTTGTCTTTAAATCTTTTGTCTTTTTTTACAATTTCTAAGGTATTACAATAATTACTCAAATTTTAAAAACCAAAGTTTTCAGAAATCATTTCAACATTTTTGTTAAACTCTAGTCCGAACGTATATTTTATATTTTTTTTGAATAAGTATAAATTAGCCAATAGGTTACATTTTGTTTTGAAAGGTTATAAAGTTCTTGGTTCGTACTTAGTTATTTTAATCTAATTTTTAATGGCCTTTCAAACGTTCTGTGATTTTACTTGCTCGTGACTTAGATATATAAAATTGATCAGACTCTACTATTGATTTATGTGTAGAATGGTTTTCAATAAAAGGAAACACTGTTGACTTCATTTCTGTAATCCAATCATCAACAGATAATTTGATTTCTTCTTTATTCTCTCCACTAAAACTCGGGTTCATTCCATTTACCAAAGCTAAATAATTATCATCATACACATTTCCAATTTCTTCATCAAAGTATGCGATAGAAATATCGTAATATTTAAACCGATTTTTATATTCAATAAAAACGAAAACAGAGAGTTTGTTTTCTAAGTTTTTAAATAATCTTTTCGAAGTTTTTGTGTGTAAACTAAAACCATAATCATTGAATAATGGGACTATTTTTTCTTTGAATATTTCATCAAATACCTTCTTCCTTTCCTTGGTTGTAAATTCCTTGTTCATTAAATTTTATCTTTCTTTTTCAATAATTAAGCACAACGTTATGCTGCAAATAGTAGTTAAGTAAATTTAACACAAAAGATTACAAGTACAAAACTCCTCATGGAATTTTCGGAGACTCGAGCGAAGCGAACAGAAAAAGTAAAATTCCGAACACAAACCAAGCCTAGCTAGCAGTTGTAATAAACGGCTGTTAGTTATTGCCTTTTAATTTTTATTCAAAAAATAGGATTGATATTCACCATTTGTTCCAATGGGTTTAATTCTCTTTAGTTTATTGTCAATAATCCATTTCTCACTTTCGAAAACTCTAATTTGTTCAAATCTTATATCAAAATAATTACTACTTGTCCCTTTGATAGTATATTCTGGTGATTTTAAACCTTTAGTGTCAGTTATTTGGAAACTTTTAATCTTGTTATCATTGATAGTCACTTTATCAAAACAGTCTCTTAATTCAATGACTTCTTTTTTGTCAGTATTAACGGTTAAATGATAAGTTATTAGATGACCACTCTTATCCGTAACTCTAAATGTGTTCTTTTTCGACTTTTTAAACTTTTCATCAACTATGATTTTGTCCCTTTGCGGTACACTATTTAGGACTAAACTATCTCCAATAACTACATAGTTTCCATTTATTTCCTGCTTAAATAACTCCATTCTGACAGAATAATTAAAGGTCTTGTTAGAATTCAGTTTTAACGATTCCGAAAAATGTTGTTGTGAGTAAGAATATTTTCCAATCAAACTATCGCTCTCATTCTGAATTAGTGTAGTGAATAAAAAAATGGTAAAAATGAATTTCATATCTTGGTTTAGGTTACAGCTAACGTGTTACTGCTTGTGGCAGTTGTGTAAATTTAGGACAAAAGTTTACAAGTACAAAACTCCTCATAGAATTTTCGGAGACTTGAACGAAGCGAACAGAAGAAGTAAAATTCTAAACACAAGCAAACCTAGCAATTGCTACAAAGCGCTGTAGCTGTTATATACAGGTTTTAATTCAGTGTTGTTAACTTAATTGAGTTTTTATTCAATTCCAAAACTTTAAAAGTATAGCCATATACAAAGTCTTTCGTATCATTTTTATTTTCTCCGTTTATGCATAAAATCAAATCTCCATTGATAATGTCAAATTTAAAATCATATTTTGTTTTCGAATTCTTAAGACAATAATAGTCGACAAGTTTTTGCTCTTTTTTAAATTTCAAAAAACAATTTTCTTTGGACTTGCTTTCTAATCTAGTTAGAGTATAGATTTTGTCTTTTTCAATCTTATGAATACTATTGTCATATTTCCAAAGTCCAATTAAAAGTTCATTATTTTTAATATTTAGCTGTTTTCGCTTTTCATCCAATTTTATTAAATAATTACCGAAAATTTGTTTTTTCAGCTCCATAAAATTTGATTCTTCCCAATTGCAAAATTTATAAATCTTGATTTGCTTTTTATCTATATTAAGAGTGTAGTAATTCACGTAAGAACTTGTCCATTTTTCAACACAGTCATTTTTAAATTCAAAAGCTTTGGTCAGAAATTTATCAATTGAAGAAATATTGATTTTAGTCAATTCAGTTTCGGATTGTTCAAGTTGTTCATTGTTAGGAATAGAAATTGTTGCGATTATTTTGTTTCCATTTTTTACAAATTTCATTTCCTCAATATTATAGGATTCATCTCCATATTGATATCGAATTGTGAGTTCGTTGAATTTGTTTTTTAGTTGCAAAGTGTCGTTTATGCTAAATGCGAAAACCGAATTCAACGATAAAATAAATAATAATGTAAATATTGTTTTTTTCAATGTTTTTGTTAAAATTTGTTTTTCACAACTTGCATATAACTCATAAATATACGCAACTCCTAAAGTTTAAATATATTTAAGATGTTGAATTATTTAATTTGAACAATACAAAAAACGCATTGCGTTTATGCCCTAATAATTTTTGGATATTTCAGAAAATGAATTGAACCAATTTGAAGAGCAAACTCCTTTAGTTATAGACAGATCTGTCTACTTGATTGGCAATAGTTTATTTTTTTGTTTTCAATTTCTCTAACTGTTCTAGAGAATTCTCGCACCAGAAACAATCGTCATCTTTTGGCTTAAGTTCTAATGCTTTTTTATAACTATTTATTGCCTTTTCATTTTGTTTAGCAGCAAGGTATACATCTCCCATAGTATCCCATACATTACCATCAAGAGGAAATAATTCCGTATTGAGTTCCGTAATAACAATTGCATAATTAATTTTATTCGCTCTTAAATAAACCCCACTTAAACGGTTTAAATAGGCAGGATTATTCAACTTTTCTTCGAATTCTTGCTTTAATTCTTTTCCCAAAAAAATCAAATCTCCCGAATAATTTTCAGAAAATTTTAGTAACTCACTAACGTTACTTTTTGAGATCGCTTTAGCTTTATAATTCTTATTAAAGAGCATTTTTTCTAATTCAAACGGTATTTTTGAAGATTCGCGAGTTGACGAATTGGTCGAAAATAGAATAAGAGCATCCTCTTCAGGAAACCAAATAAACTCATAATAAGAAACTCCATTAAATCCATTATGGGTAATTACTTTAGTACTTCTATCTGACTGAAATGTTACCCACCCATAAGCATAATAACTCGATTCGCCTTCATACTCGAGAATGTGAGGTGCTGTTAATTTTTCTATCGATTGTTTGTTTAATACTGTATTGTTTTTTAATGCCAAATACCATTTGTACATATCTTCTTGGGTGGAGTGAATACCTCCATTTGCTTTTAAAGGCCAAGCGATTTTTCCATCTTTCTGATATTCGTAAATGCGGTTCTCTTTATTTATCACATTGTACAAATATTCATTAGCCACTAAATCACTATCCCATTCAGGAAGGAGATAACCAGTTTGATACATCCCTGCTGGTTTAAATAAAAATTCTCTTATATAGCTTTCATAACTTTTGCCTGATACGATTTCTATTATTCGTCCAAGAATACTGTAGCCAGAGTTAGAGTACTCATATTTTTCTCCTGGTTTGAACAGCAAGTCGGTATGAAACAATTGCTCGAAATATTCTTTTTCAGGGATATGGTCAAAATCACCTTTGCCTATTCCATGCCCAAAGCCAGCTGAATGTGTGAGTAAATGGTGAATGGTGATGTTTTGTTTATCAATAGGCAAATCCTTAAAATATATAATTAAAGAATCAGTTAGCTTTAGTTTTTTGTCTTCTGCTAACTTCAATATTGCCGTTGCTGTAAACTGTTTTGTTACAGAACAGATATCATATACTGTTTTAGGAGTATTTGCAAAAGACTTTTCCTTATTGGCAAATCCATAACCTTTGTTAATAATAATACTGTCTCTTTTTGTAACTAAAACAGCTCCGTTGAATCCATTTGACTCACATGCTGTTAGATATTCATTTATCGATGAGCTTAATCTATTTGTATTAACGGTTTTGCTCTGTCTTTGATTACAAGCAGTGAAGCAAATTACGTTTAATAGTAAAATGGTTAATTTAAGATGTTTCATATTATTTGGTCATAATTATTGCCAACCCTTAATATAATTAACTCCAAAAGTTTAAATATATTTAAGATATTGATTTTGAATTAATTTGAACAATACAAAAAAACGCATTGTGTTCGTGGTTGTGTTTTATCGTACTCATCAAAAATAATAAAAATTATACTATAGATTGTTTAAAGGGCTTTTAATTTGTTCTAAACTTTTCGTACTTACATGTATGTAAATTTCAGTTGTTTTATTAGAATTATGTCCTAATAATTTTTTGTATATTCCAGAAAATGAATTGAACCAATTTGAAGAGCAAAATCTGTTAGTTACTGAAACAGCCGTCTATTTGATTGTAAAACGTTTATTTAAACAGATTAATTATTTTTTTGTCAATTAAATTTTTCCATTGAATCAGTTTCAAATCAATATTTTTATCATAATTAATGTTTATATAATCTCCAGAATTTTTAATCAAGTAAAAGTTATTGATCTCCCAAGTTTTAGTTTTGTTAGTATCATAAATAGTAATATTATTTTTTATATGATGACTAGTAGAAACAAATCCACCATCTTCTGTAATAAAATTATCTAATGTTTCTTTATCTATGGAGTTTTGATTAGAATAATAAAATTCAAATATATCCTTATCAAGAAGTTTTTTTGACCTTGAAATTTTACATCCATTTACTTTAATAATTTTAATCACGGTTTGCTCTATCCAAAATATATATGCAGTAGTAGCTCCAGATTTTGTTGTTATTAAATGTTCTCCATGAATTTTATAAACACCTATTGTATCAATGTTTTTATTTTGTAATCTTTCTATTCTTTTATGAATTATTTTATCAAGTTTTTCTGTCTGACAAAATGTGAAATTATAGAAAAATATAAATGATATTAAAATATAAAGTTTCATTTATTTAGTAATAATGTTTTACAACTTGGTTATATGTGCACCTTTTAATTTCTTAGTTGTAAATATATTAAAAAATCACAAATCATCTAAAGGACTTTTAACCTGCTGCAAGCTTTTCGTACTTACGTGTGTATAAATTTCTGTAGTTTTACTACTATTGTGTCTTAATAATTCTTACATATTCTAGAAAATGAATTAAACCAGTTTGAAGAGTAAACGCTGTTAGTTACTGACAGAGCCGTCTATTCGATTAGCAGCCGTTATTTTGTTTATAATATTCTATAATATGACTAATTTCGGATTTCGAATAATTTAAATCACTCAAACGTATTTTTATCGTTTCGTTGTTTTTGAGTTTAACATTTAATTTATAGTAACTGCTAATTTCGGACGAGTCTAATTCTTCTATTATTGTTGATTCAATTTGTGACCATTTTATATGTTTTCCATCTTTAAATGTTAGATTATCTTTTGAAATTATTAATTTTGGTTTTTGATTTATTATTTTGGTTAATGGTAAAATTAAAGTTACTAAGCAGAAGATTATAATTAATATTTTATGCGAGTATGTTTTTATATTATACAATAAATAAATATCAATAAACAAAAACAACAACAACAGTTGATAATTTAATTTAGCAGAGTTTTTTAAAATAACTTTTTCAGCATAATCTTTTTCAATAAACTCTTTTTGCAATTTTGTTTCAACAAATTTTGAATCATTAAAAGTACTCTTTAAAAAATTTATTAATTTCATTTTTTTAAACTTTTTTTATCGTTTTTCAGTTGTAAAATGACTGCTAACTCGTTTATATGTATCACTCTGTCATACATATACGCACAAAAATGGTTGTATATGTATCATAAATGTCATATTTTATTTTATTTCAAAGATATAATTTTTTGCTTACAAATTATCTAAAGGACTTTTAATCTGCTACAAGCTTTTAGTACTAACGTGTGTATTTTTTTTTTAGTTTTACTACTATTATGCCCTAATAATTCTTGCATATTCTAGAAAAATAATTGAACCAATTTGAAAAGCAAACGCTGTCAGTTACTGACAGAGCCGTCTATTGGATTGTAATTAGTTCTATCCAATTCAATAATTCTTGTTTACATTTAGATTTGTACTTGATACGCTATAAATAAACAACTTGAAATGATTAATATATTTATAAAAGCTCGAATTGTCCACGTGAATTTTGAATAGTCAATTTTTGCATAATCACCTATAATCACACATAAACCCATTAATAAAAACCAAGGAGTTAATAAAAATGCAAAACCCCATCTTATTATCATTATTACTAAATCATGTAAAAAACCACAGAATGCAAATGTGATTAAAAGAGACAAAGCAGGAGGGAATATGATTTTAAGAGGCTTAAAAATATATTTCCCTAAATAATAACTCCAAATAGGATTCCAATATTTCCAAAAATTTGAAAATTTTCCAGCTCCTAAAGAACGAATCATCATATTGCGAAGTGAATTACTTGCTCCTAATGGTACACCGTTTCTCTTTTTTATATATTGGGATAAATTCAAATTTTAAGTTATTGTATTGTTGAGTCTAATTAATTACAGCTTGCTTATATTGTGCACCTTTTAATTTCTTAGTTGTAAATATATAAAAAATTACAAATCATCTAAAGTGTTTTTAATCTGTTAAAAGCTTTTAGTACTTACAAGCGTATAAAATCCTCTTGTTTTAGTACTATTATGCCCTAATAATTCTTTGATGTTTCAGAAAATGAATTGAACCAATTTGAAGAGCAAACGCTGTCAGTTACAGACAGAGTTGTTTACTCGATTGCCACAGTATTTTATTCAGTCATAAATTTTGTCGTATAATTAATTACAAAATCAGAAATAAATGATTTTATAAATTCATCGTCGTTGTATTTATCGTTTTCTTTTAATTTGGTAAAAAGTTTTTTATATTCTTCTGTTTTTTCAAAAACTTCAAATTGACGTTTTTTAAATTTCTCAAATTCTTTATTCTCATATTTTCTAGCCTCATTAAAAGTCCCGTTTTCAATTTCGAGAAGCCAGTATTTACTGTAGGTAGATGCGTAACCTTGATGAACATAATTAACCATTTCTCCGTGAGGTAAAATCAGAATTCCGCTAAACCAATCTACTTTCACTTTTTCTTGTCTAGAAAAATACATTCTGTAGATTGAAAACCATTTTTCTTTATAATTTCCATCCTCATCAGTTTGATAAATTGGTATTTTCATATCAGTTAAATATAATTCATTTTCAATAATTTCAAAATATCCAACATATCCACGCCATAGAGCTGTCGACACCATGCTTGGTCTATTTTTGGGATTTTTATCAAAATATGGTTCTAATGGATTTGAGTTTAAATTGTACTCTGTTCCATTATAAATAATTTTGTCAGGATATTGAGCGGTCATAAAGCTCTCGGCTTTAGTAATTCCTATTGATAGTATGATTAATATTAATGATATCTTTTTTCTCATATTGTGGGTAAGGTTTCGCTGCTTTGAGATGACTGGAAGTTTGTAACCGCTCAATTTTCGGCTTCACGAAAACTTGATGCGAAACGATACTTCCACTAAATTGCAGCTATATCAAAATGGCTGTTATACCTCGTTATTTCAGTACTCGTAAAAATTTCAATTTCTTGCCTTTTAATAATTCCACTTCGATTTCTAATTGATTATATTTTTTTAGTGAAATATTAAATTCTTCAGGTAACCAAAAATAGTAATAATGATTAGTAATTCTCCATCCAGAATATAAATCACTATTGTCAAATGTCCCATTATATTTATCTCCAGTTAATGAATTATATATATTTACAAAATCGTTTATGTTTTTTATTATTGGAGTTTTGTTTTTGTCTATTTTATTTTTAATTATTTCTCCTCCAAGATGTTCTCGTTTTAAGTTCTCGATTAATTCGTCGTTTTTTTGTTCGTAACAAACGCATTTAAAATCATTATTTCTAAATTGGCCTTGAATGTATTCTTCGAAACTAGTAAACATGAATGCTTCTTCAATGTTGAATAATTTCTCTGTTACGTCTATTTCTTCATTATTGCTTATAAAGAGTATTTTTATTTTTTTTATTTTTTCCTTAGTTCCGTCAACACCAGGTTCAAATGCGCAACAATTGCTTCCTTTTTTCGGATTATCATATTTTACGTCAAGTTTGAATATTATTCCAATTTTCTGATTCTTTTTTATTGTATCAGTTACATTAAATAGTAAACAAGGAATATCATTTACTTTTTTTTCGTAAATCATCGCAACATTAACTTTGTCTAATGTAAAAGTGTCATTTTTTTCATTGTTATTTTTTTGCGAACAAGACGCGAATATTAAAAAGACAAAAATTATATATTGGATGATTTTCATTTTTCTTATGCCATTTTTTAAAATGAGGTATAACGTTTTGCTACTTTGAGATGGCTGGAACTTGTAAAGTAACATTATTCGTTTTATATTTTTTAAAAATTTCTGCCAACGTCTTGTCAAGCATCTGTTGGCAGTCATTTTTATTTTATTTTATATATCAATATTTTGTACCACATTTCTTTAGACATAGGATTTTCCATATCCCATTCTCTGTATAAATATTCATTATCAGTCCAAACACCTTTCTTTTCAGGGTTTTCTTTTGCATTTTCAAGAATGATTTTATTATTCTCTTTATTTTGGGTAGAAACAATTAGATCAAGTTGATAATATTGATTATCATTTTTAGTTCCAGTCGGTTTTATAAATAAACAACCTGCTTTTTTCGCAAAAATAGATTCTGAAATTGAATCAGTTTCAATTGTCAAACCAACTGATTTTGCATATTTTACAAATTCTATTTTGTCTGATTTTAGTAACCTTTCGTATGTCGGTTTGTCAAATGTTTGTGAATATAAATTTTGAACCAAAACAATTAATATAATTGTGATTGATGTTTGTATTTTCATTTTATTTTTCAATCTTGTTGTTTCTGTTTTTCAAAATTACTTCCAACTTACTTGTATGTGCACCTTTTAATTTCTTAGTTGTAAATATATTAAAAAAACTCAAAATCATCTAAAATGTTTTAATCTGTTAAAAGCTTTTAGTAATTACAAGCGTATAAAATCTACTATTTTGCCCTAATAATTCTTGGATGTTTCAGAAAATGAATTGAACCAGTTTGAAGAGCAAACGCTGTCAGCTACTGACAGAGTTGTTTACTCGATTTCCTACAGTTTTTATTCCGCATTTTGATAGGATTCTTTCAGCCATTTTTTTAGTTCGCTATCAATTTCGTTGACATTCGATAACTTAACTCTGTGTGTACACATTGTTCCAAAAGGTCCTGAATTTTCAAGTCTGTCTGTTGTCGGTTTGTCCTTAAATTTTAATCCTAAATCAATTCGGGTTTTGGTGGCAGGTTTTATTAATGCAAATTGTTTTTTTCTGATAATACTTACGCTTGTTTTTTTTGGCGTGATTGTAACATCTTTTCCAAATTCTTTTACGACAGATAAAAGGTTTTCATAAATCGGAAGTAAATTTTCCTTTCCCTCGTATTGATTTTGAATAAGGTCGGTTGGTGTTTCATTTCCTTCTTTTGACAATACCACAATTGTATTCGCAAATCCGTGCGTTACATTATGTTCTTTTTTTAGAAAATTTACAGCTTCTGAATGTTTAGAAAAAGATTTTGCTTTAAGCACCTTTTTCCATTCGCTCAAGGATTTACCTGTTTTTTCGGGCATATTGTCAATCATTGTTTGAAGTGCTTTGTCCATATTATTCTTTTTTTGTCTTTGTATCTGTTTCCAAATACAAAATTAAGTTCATTAATAATTTTTCGTTAGCAGGTATGAAATATTCCATCAGGGAAAGGCTTTTTAGTACTAACGTGTGTATAAATTTCCCTTGTTTTACTACTCTTGTATCCTAATAATCATGTATGTTCCAGAAAATGAATTAAACCAGTTTGAAGAGCAAACGCTGTTAGTTTCTAGCTGAACTGACTACTCGACTAACGGTTAGGTATTTTTTCGTTTATAAAATTTCAGTTTTTGTCTACTTTCTAGTTTAGTCAACTGCTTCCCAAAGTTGAACTTTGTTTCCTTCTCCGTCGAGAATATGAACAAATTTTCCGTAATCAAAAGTTTCAATTTTGTCCACAATGGTTACGCCTTCCTTTTTTAGTTCATCAACAAGTGCTTCCAAGTTTTCTACTCGGTAATTTATCATAAAGTCTTTGTCGAAGTATTTTGAGTTTTCAGCGAATGGTGTCCATTGTGTTTGTGCTTTTTTTGTGCTGTCTGGACTTTCATACCATTCAAATGTTGCACCATAAGGGTTTGTGTCTAAACCAAGGTGTTTTTGATACCATTCTGTTGTTGCTTTTGGGTCTTTGCATTTAAAAAAAACGCCCCCAATTCCTGTTACTTTTTTCATTTTATTGTCGTTATTTTTTGTTATTATTGATTTAAAAGTGAAACCAAGACAAAAAGTTGTTACAAGTGTTAAAGTTATTAAAATTGTTTTTATCATTATGTCATTTTTAATAGTTGTCAATTCTGTTTTTTGGTCGGATCGACGCTTACCGCTAACTTGTTTATATGTATGATGAGTGTCCTATTTTATATGTCTTTCAAATATATAAATAATAAATCATCTATCGTTTTTCTTGCTGATGCTTTTATTACTACAAAAAAATGCCAACCTTTCGGCTGGCATAGTTCTTATTCCATTGGTGGAATGGGTGTTTCGGGTGTGTTCTTTGTAGTTGCTTTTCTTTTGGCTAACAAATCGGAATAGTACTTTCGTACTGTGTTTATAAGGTCTAAGGCTTTGTTGAATTCGGCTGTGTTTTTACTTTTCGACATAGAAAGTACATAGTCTGCCAAATCGGAGTAGGTGGTTTTTAAATTGTTTCTTAGTTTTTTTACATCGAATACTTCTTTAGAGGCTACTTCTTGGGTGCGCCCTGCAAAGAGGGTTTTGAAGTCGTTGTTGCGCGTGGTTACTCGGTTTACATAGCTCGTCATGTTTAGTAAAGTAACACTAGACAGGTATTTACCCTCGTTTAAATCGTTTACGAGGTTGTCGATACCGTTGCTTTCTTCTTCAAAGTTCCATGTTTGGATGCCTTTGTAGGTTTTTAATAGGGTATTTAAGCTTTTGTAGGCAAGTACTTCATCTTCGTTTTCCGATAGTTCGAATACTCTTAGATACCGACTGAGAGCGGTTACTGCTTTGTCTCGCAGTTGATCGGCATGGACAATTTTGTCTGTTTCATCGCTTTTCTGAACCTGTATCATGGCTCTGTCATAGTTGTCGATGTTGGTTGCTAATTGTGCGAGGTAGTTTGTAAAACCTTCATCGGTAGCATTGTTTAAAGTAGTAATGCCGTTTAATACGCTTTTTGCGTGCTGCCCAAACTCAAGATTAGTTAATCTTGTTAAACTTAAAGATTGTAACTCTTTCATGTTGTATTGTTTATAATTGTTGAACAACGAAAATATTTATTTTTTTAATAAGTTGAGAAAATTTATAAAAATTTTAATATTTCAGTTTAGAAACAGAATATTTAGCGTGAAAAGCGTTTTTTCTACTTCAGACGCAGTGCGTTTAGCGTCAAAAGTGTTTTTTTACCTCAGACGCAGTGCGTTTAGCGTCAAAAGTGTTTTTTTTACCTCAGACGCAGTGCGTTTAGCGTCAAAAGTATTTTTTTCACCCCAGACGCAGTGCGTTTAGCGTCAAAAGTGTTTTTTTCACCTCAGACGCAGTGCGTTTAGCGTCAAAAGTATTTTTTTCACCTCAGACGCAGTGCGTTTAGCGTCAAAAGTGTTTTTTTCACCCCAGACGCAGTGCGTTTAGCGTCAAAAGTATTTTTTTGCCCCAGACGCAGTGCGTTTAGCATCCAAAAAAATGATTTTTTGTAAATAGCTGTTTGTGTGTGTTTACCGATGTGTTTTGTGTTGGGCAACTATTGAAAATGTGTTTAAAAAAACAAAGGTGGTTGGGTAGCCCCGATAGTAGCCTACCGTGTGGACACATCTTGAAATAATTGCCATCCTTGCATAATTGAAGCGAATTTTTGAATTCCAATAGAAAAAGTAGTTATTCCAGGTTTTCGAGCACTAGTATATCCTTTCCATCCTCCAAGTCTAGCAATTGCCCATACATATCTTTTCAAATCCTTTTCTTTATAAGGATTTTTTAATTTTTCTGTTTTACCTTCTAATTTTATTATCTGATATTCTAAACATTCAAGTTCTTGATTGGTAAAACAACTTCTTGATTCTATTTCATGTTCTGGCATATCGTAGGCTATTTGCATTAAAAATAGCTTAACAATTGTTTCCATCATCATTAAAGTTAATTTTCGGATGGATTTAGCTGAACCTAATTCACTGGCTTCTATATTAAATCCTTCTTTTTTTAGTATCCTAAAAATTTCTTCTATTACCCATCTACAGGTATACCAATCAATACATTGTAAAGCAGTTTCTAAATCTAAAACTTTAATAGTTGTTAATAGTTTCCAACATATTGGATTTTCAATATTCTCACCAATTTCTTTCGCTTCTATAATATATAAATCAACACTATCTGGTGCATTTTTCGAAACTAAATCGTTTTTTTGAATAGTAACAGCTGAAAACCTTACCTCTAAAGTAGCTTCTCGCTTACTTATGTTTCTTCGTTTATCTCCTTCTAGTGCAATGGTATATTTTCCTTGAAGAGGCTCATTAGCTATAAAGTCAAATAATTTTATCTTATTTAATAATGTTCTGTTGGCTCTAGCCCTTACTAGCAACTCTGTCTTTTCATCAGGTACTATCGCAAATTGCTCATAAATATCACCTTCTCTATCTTGGATTATGATGATTTTTTTTGCCTTCTCTAGAGCTTCTTTTGATTTTTCAGAAGATTCTATCCACTTGTATGATTCTTTTTCTTCAATAGGTAATTTATTGTAATTTCTTTCCTGTTTTGTAAGTTTCTCTAGAGGTCTATTCCATATTTTAACATCAGAAAAACCATAAGGAATGAAATTATAAGCATCAACAACAAAGCTAGGGTGCAATAAAAAGCCAATCCCACCTTTTGCAGCATTAGTAGTGCCAATGAATCCGTCCTTTTTAATCCTATTTTTATGATTATAAAGATTTACTTCACTTGTGTCTTGTATGCATAAAACTGTTTTATCTAAACAGGAAGTGATACAATTAGAAGACATATTTTTGATTAATTTTGATTCTGAGATCCTATTATTCTGTAAAAAACGATAAAAAGCTTTACACTCCGATTCATTTTGGGTGATTTGTCGAATAGAATGAACACTATTACAAAATAAACTGTCCAAAATCAAATTACTTCGTCTAAGTAATCGAGAATCTTCAATATCAGTAAAATGTCTACGCATAATTTATATTTGGTCTAAAATAGTGAAAATATAGATGTGTCCACACGGTAGGATAGTAGCGACAGCCTGTTATTGCTAGGAACGATGCAATGACAGCTATAGCGAATAGCGGGGGGAGTGTGCTGTGGGGCACTTTGGTGGTGCTCCTTAAAAAGAATAATTAATAATTTGTTGGATGCTTAAGCTATGTTTGAAAGTTTGTAATTATCCTGCATGCCAAATTAAATAGCGTTATAAATAAAAACAGCAGGATTATTTGCTTCATTATTATATGGAATTAATTGTCGGTTTTATTTACTTCTTTATATAAGTTGGTGTTTTTTAAATATTCGGTTGTTAATTCTTCGTCTGAATAGGGGATTAATTCTATTTCTATGTTATAGCACGTTAAGATGATACCCTTTGGAGATGTTCTTGCACTTTCTATCGCTTTTTCGAATTCTGTTTTGAATGATTGTTTTTTATTATTGTCGTGTAGCAATTGCATTATTTTTTCACTTGCTTGATTTTTTAACGTTGGACTTGTTGTTAATGCATGTGGTAATAGAACAACGATTGCACTATCGATTTCTTTTAGATGTATGTAGCAATCTGCAATGTAACTACTGATTTTTATTTTATTTAGCTTTAAATCGGTTTCTGAACTATTAAAGTAAGGATATGTAGTTGCTGCTAATTTGTAGTATTTTAATGTTTCGGTATAGTTTTTATTGTTATAGTTGATTACTCCAATATTTGTTGCGGAATAATGTTTATAATTAGCATTGGTTTCGAATATTCCTCTAGAATGATCTTCTTCTGAATCTTTAATTTTATTATCTTCTAGTACTTTTTTATACCATTCTATCGCTAAATCTGTTTCGCCTAACTCTTGGTAAATGGTTGGAATATTATACAGGTTTTTCCCGTAATAATCGGATTTGGGGTATTCTTTAATTACTTCTTGAAAAATTGTGACTGCTTTTAGTTTTTCATCATTTTTATAATATTCAAAAGCGGTTGCTACTTTTTTCATCATTTTCTTTTGACTAATTGCTAAAAAAGAAGTGAATAGGAGGAGTAATGCGATTATTTTTTTCATAGGTTTAAATTAAAGATAGTAAATAACCAAAAATAGCGCTTGCTATAACAATGAAAGCGCTGTTCATTTTTTTAAAGACAAACACAACGATAAGGCTGAGTAGTGCTATTAGTATAGTTCTCCAGTCGGTTAGGGTGTCTTTTCCCATTTCAATACAAACGGCTACAATTAAGGCAACTGCTGCAATGTTGACAGCATCGAGAAATGAAGCTATGGCTTTGGATTTCCTCATTTTTGGAATGATTGGGTTAAGGATGGCTACGAATATAAATGAGGGTAGAAATATTCCAATAGTAGCGGCTATTGCTCCCCAAAATCCGTTGAGTTGCCAACCGATAAATGTGGCTGTGGAAAGTACGGGCCCAGGTGTAAACTGTCCAACGGCTACAGCATCTATTAGTTCTTGTCGGGTGAGTAGTCCTGTGCTTACTAATTCGGCATCTAGAAAGGCAAACAGTACATAGCCACCACCATATAATAGTGCTCCTACTTTTAGGAATGCCCATAATACTTTTAAACTACTTGCCGATGCAGTAATTTGAAACAGTACTAATGGTGTGAAACTGTTTAGGTTGTTTTTTGAATTTTTAAAGTGATAGATCATTATGCCAATACTACCACAGGTAAAAAGGGCTATAATTTCGTGTACTCCTAATAAACAGGCAATTAGTGTTAGTACACCCAATATACCTAGTGTTGTGTTTTTTAGGGCTTTTTTGCCTAATGTATATACTGCACCAATAATAATGGCAATAACTGCGGGTTTGATGCCGTATAGAAAGGGTTGCACATTTGGCAATTGTCCGTATTCTTGATACAACCACGCGAATAGCATGGTTATTACTACAGCAGGGAAAACGAAGCATACTCCTGCAACAATTAATCCTTTCCAACCCGCTCTTTCGTGTCCGCAATGCATGGTCATTTCGGTAGAGTTGGGACCAGGAATTAAATTGGTAGCGCCCACCATATCTAGAAAATGTTGTTGCGTTATCCATTGTCTTTTTTTGACCACTTCGTCTTCCATCATGGCAATGTGTGCTGCTGGACCTCCAAAAGCTATGCTTCCTAGTTTGAAGAAGAGTAGGGCTACTTCTTTTAGGTTTTTATTCATTTTGATTGCTATTTTCTAGTTCATCAAGTCTTTTATTCTCTTTGGTGGTTTTGTCACTATTTCTATTCATTAGTTGCATTCCAATTATTATGCATATGAATAAATAGCTAATGTTATTTTGTATGGTGGTTCTTGCTTCGTTCATTAACATTTCTAACTCCAATTGCTTTTTTACTATTTGTATGTCAGAATCTTTATTAATAGCTATATATATGCTGTTTTCTATGGTATCTAGTGTATTACTGATGTTTATAATAAAGTAACTAATTGCTATACCGAATAGGATAACTATACTTATTCTTATGAAGAAGAGTTGGTTTAGTTTTGGATATTGGGTGAAATTAGTCATTTTGCTTTTCTTTTTTCAAAGATAGGATTGTGTAGTGTTTTATAAAAAAGTTTTGTTATTTTTCTAACCAACGTTTAAATTGTGGTGTAATGGATGTGCTAGTGGTTAGTTTGTTTTTATAGTTTTTAATTTTAATGAGTAATCGATCATTAAAATAGGTTTCTATTTTTTGAATATAATTGAGGTTTATAATTTCGCTTCTATTGATTTGAAAAAAAATGTTTGGATCTAATTGTGCGACCAAGTCGCTTATTTTGTCTCTAAAAGTATGTTCTTTTCCATCTTCGTCAATTGCAATACATTTTCCAGCATCGGTGAGTAGGGCGGCTATGTTTTTAGTGTTTAGAATAGTTATTTCATTATTGTTTTTAATAATGATTCGCTCTTTATAGTTAGCTGTACTTTTGAGTAGTGTAGTAGCAATTTTTTCCCAATCTTGTTGCTTTTCATTGCCTTTTAGGTTTTGAAATTTATGCATGGCTGCTTCGAATCTTTTGTAACTAATTGGTTTTAAAAGATAGGCAATTCCGTTACTATCGAAGGCATCTTGATAGAACGTATCGTAGGCAGTTGTAAATATTATGGGCGCAGCAATTTTGTTTTCTTTTAATAACGAAAATACATTGCCGTCTAATAATTCAATATCTGAGAAAACAAGATCAACACTATTGTTTTGAAGTAACCAATCTTCTATTGCTGCTTTACTCTTTAAATGTGCAACAATTTGTAATGTAGCATCATACCTATGAATGTGGTTAACAATAGTTTCTGCGTTTAAATCTTCATCTTCTATAATGAGTACTTTCATTGTATAATGGGTATTTTGACGATATAATGTGTGCTTGTGGTTTCGAATGTTATGCTTTGATTGAACATTATTTGATATTGATTTTTCAAATATTGATTGCCTAATTTAGAGCTTTTTAATGTTTCTACAGGTCGGAATTCATTTTTTATTACGATTTGATTCTCTATGCGCTCAATAGTAATATGCAATGGCTTTTCGGTACTTCCGAAATTGTGTTTTATAGCATTTTCAAGGCACAATTGTAAGGTGCAAGGTACTATATAACCCGATTTGTCTTCAATAGAAAGCGAAAGTAGATAGGCGGTATTGAAACGCTTTTGGATTAAATTCATATAGGAATTTATAAAATCAATTTCTTCTTTTAAGCTGACAATTTCTTGTTGATTATGTTTTAAATAATAACGATACACATCTGAAAAATCATCGATGAAGTCTTCTACTTGTTCTGGTTTTTTATGGGCAAGATTAGATAAAACGCTTAGGTTATTGAATAGAAAGTGTGGTTCTAAGTTTTTTTGAAGCATTTTCGATTGAAAAAGGATTTTTTCTTTCTCTAATCGTTCAACATCTAAGGCTAATTTTTTAGCATTGGAAAAATGAAGATAAGCAATGGTGTAGCCACTAATATAAAGATGATTGGTAGTTAATCCGAAAACAATATTTCCAATAAGCATATCCAAACTGGTACTTAAATGATAGACAAAGTGACGTAGTAATGTGTAATACAGACTTGTAATACAGCTAAAAAGGAGTAGGGCTACTAAAAATGTAAGTCCAATTTTTATTACTTTTTGAGTGTATTTCTTAGCTATGAACTGCCAAGATAAATAGGTGCTAATAAAGGAAAAAAGACAGGTAATTATTCCAAATATATGATCTTCGATATTGTAGAAATTAATATCTCCAAATTTTTTGGTTTGATAAAGTGTAAATATTTGAACCGTATTAATTAGTACAATTACTACTATAACAAGAATGCTATTTTTTAGAAATGAGCGATTGTTTATGGTATTCATGCTACAAATATAAGTAATGATTGAAAAAATATAAGCGTAGTGATTGAGCTACGCTTATATTTTTTTTAAATTTTATTTTTCAAGGATTAAAAAATCTTTAACTTCTCCTTTTTCATTTAAGGTTTGAATTTTTGGTTCTCCCTTGTCATCTACATAGATCATCATTTTTGGGTTCCCTTGTGGATCACTTATGAAAAGTCCTTGCGAGTTTCCTTTTGTTTTCCCTAAGAATAGGAGGTTTTTGCTTGTGTGTTCTTTATAAATTTCGTTTAATTTAGTATTTCTAAGTTTCGTGTCTTCAATTTTATTAGCCTCTTCTATTAATTGTTTCGTTAAATTTGCTTTCGATTCATAATTGATGGCATTAATGTGAATACCACGTTGTGAAGTTAACTTACCATCTTTCACAAATTCTTGATTGGATAGTTGTAATACTTGGTCGTTTTTGTGTTGATCCATTGTAATAGACATTCCAGCTACTATTCCTTTTTCTGTTTTTTTAGCCTGATAGATTAGTCCACCACATTCGTCTCCTTCATCGTTAAAGAAAATCATTCCAGAAGGACGTTCTCTTTTTTCCCAATCTTTACCGTCCATTCGTCCAGAATGTTGTTTTTCTTTATTACTAATTACCATTCTAATGGTTCCATCGTTTTCTAAAATATTAATTCGTTTTACATTGATTTCTTCAAAGTTTTCAATTTTATTTATTTTATGGAAAGAAAATAAAACTAACGAAGTTAATAGTACCGTCATTATTGTAGCATAAGCTGTAAGGAATCTTAATTTTTTTGCAGTTGTTCTCATTTTTATTTTTGATTATTAATTATGAGACAAATCTATAGGAAGAAGTTATTTTTTGAAATTGAAAATAGATGAATTGGGGAATTTATGAATTGAAATAGGGGAAAAGTGAGGTGAATGATTTTGAATAGTTATTTTGGTTGGAGTAAATAAAAAAAGGCAAAGGAATTTTTCCCTTTGCCTTTCCCTTCTTTTGATTAATCTTTTCTAACTATTATGAAAACGAAATTATAGGCTACCTAACAATTTCTTTAAAGAAGGGGAAACCGCTAATTCAATATCGGCATGATTTTTTGATTCGCATTTGGCTAATAGTTTAGTCAATTGCTCTTTGTTTATTTTTTGTTGTTGTGTTAGTATCCTTTTAAATTCATTTGCTATGTCACTAAGATTTTGTGAAACTGGAAGTAATGGCTGAATTAATGGTGCGTTTGTACTTAACAGCTTTAGTTCTTCATGGTTTTGTATCCATAAATCAAAATAATAGATAAGTGCTTGCGTATTTTCTGGACTTTTATTTTTGATATAGTTTGTGGTTCTTTTTTCAAAAATAAAGGCATCTTCTGCATCTGGAGTGCAAGCATCGGCAAAGAGTGTAAAAGGGGAGTAGCTTTGATATTCTGTTCCTTCTTTGTTTCGAGTATATATTTTTAAAGGTTCGCATACTTTGGATAAAACATCTAAAGCATGTATATCTTGATTGTTTGCAATATTTCTTAATAGTACGCTTTTGTTTTTGATATGTTGCACACCAAGTTCTTCTAATCTAAAGGAAACATTGACGATTCTTTTTCTCATAAAATCAACATCGGTAATAGTACTATTCGACCATAGTCTTTCTGCTATAGCTGCTGTTCTTGGCCAAATGCGAGAATCTATTGTTGCAGGTGTAACAAGTTCGCCCCACATAGTGGCTTCTCCACCCAATATTCTGCTCTTTTCTTCTGTTGTTAGGTTGGCTTTTTCATCGATGAGCATTACGTTATAATGTTCATCAATGCCTAATGCCAAATCGATATAGAATCCGTTAGATAATACGGTTTTATATCCCGATTTTGCGGCATTAATTAGCGATTCTCCCGCATGTAGTCCTTCATTGACACCTCTCCAAGAATGTATAATGGCATTTTTGCTCATGTTGGGTGTCATTATTTCTTCCCAACCCATCACTTCTTTATTGTTGGTTTGCAAAATTTTTAATAGTTTCATATTAAAATAGGTTTGCAAATCATGGTTGGTTTTTAATTGGTGTTCTTTTTTGAAAGCCGCAATTTTTGGATTAGCATCCCAATCTTTGCCTTCGTTTTCATCGCCTCCAATGTGAAAATAGTTGAAAGGAAATAGTGCACATACCTCATCAAATATTTGTTGTAAAATGATATATGTTTTAGGGTTTGTTGGGTCTAGTGTTGGGTCGAAAATACCTGCATTTCTTTCTAGAGTATATGTTTTTATTGTTTTGTCCTTGTTGTAAAAACTACCAATTTCTGGAATTGCAGTTAGTATTGCAGTAGCATGTCCTGGAACATCTATTTCTGGTATAACCATTATTCCTCTTTCAGCAGCATAGTTTACAATATATTTAATGTCTTCTTGGGTATAGAATAATCCGTCGGAAGCTTGTTTTGTTAATTGTGGCAGACTTTTAATTTCGACTCTCCATCCTTGATCATCGGTTAAATGCCAATGAAAAATGTTTAGTTTTAAGGCTGCCATAGCGTCTATATTTCTAGTAATCACTTCGATTGGTTGAAAATGTCTTGCTACATCGATCATTAAGCCTCTCCAAGTAAATTGTGGTGCATCATTTATGGTTAAAGCAGGAAACACAAATTGGCCATCTTGTACAGTTAATAGTTGTAAAAGGGTTTCTAATGCATGCATCGCTCCTAAATCGGAAGTTGCATCAATAGTGATATTTTTTGGTGTAATTTTTAATTGATAACTTTCATCTTGACTAATGTCAATTTTTCCTTGTTGCAAACAATTGATTTGTAATTGTGCATTGGGTTTTTGATTTGAGCTTGTAGTGTAACTTTGGGTAAAGAAATTCCCTGTTCTACCATCTAAACGTCTTAAAAAACGTGTGGCATAGCTATAAATGCGAGGATTTGGATTTCCTGTAATATTAATATTGAAATCTTTTGTTATTTGGAAAGTTCCATCATGTAGTCTAATATTTTGTGGCCAAGGCATGAGGCTCAATTTATCTATATTGATTTGTTGCGCACATGTAGTGTAGCTTATTAATAGGAATAGGTATAGGTATTTCATCAATTTGTTATTATCAACTTTATTCTATGAATTAATGGGCTTTTTTAAATAAAAAGGCTGTTCAAAAAGACTACTATTATGTCATTTATAACAAAAGTATTGAATCTAATACTCTTGTTTTTTACTTTTTGAACAGCTTATTTTTGTTTAAATGGTGTTTGTTTTTACTTAATAATCGAATCGTTTAAACGCTTCAATAGCTTCATATTCGGGCAAACCTAAAAAGTCATAAAGTTTGGCTGTGTTCTTGTTTCTATCTTCTGCTCTTACCCAAAATTCTCTTGAATCGTTTCCTTGAAACATTACTCTGTCTTTTTGAGATTGGTGCGATAAAATAGCATATCTTTTTATTAATACTTCATCTGGACTTAGCGGTACAGCCATATCTATTTCGTGCGTATCCCATTCGTGCCAAGCTCCTCTATATAACCATAACCAGCAATCATTCATATACGACTGATTTTTTAAGTTTTTCATAGCTGCGAAAATCGCATTTAAACAAATTTCATGCGTTCCATGAGGATCGGCAAGATCTCCCGCTGCAAAAACCTGATGGGGCTGTAATTCTGAAATGATATTTTCTATAATTTCTACGTCTTTACTTCCAAGTGGGTTTTTCTTAATTTGTCCTGTTTCATAAAAAGGAAGGTCTAAGAAATGTATGTTTTCATCTTTTAACCCTAATAAACGTGTAGCTGCATAAGATTCTCTTCTTCGAATGAGTCCTTTTAGTTTTCTAACATCTAGTGCGTCTATTTGGTTCTCTTTTTTATTTCTTAAAAATTCAATTACCTTGAGAAAATTGATACTTTCTTTGTTATCGCCACTAAAATCATTGGCAACTTCGGCAAATTTTAATGCTTCATGATCTGTTACAGCAATGTTTCCAGAGGTTTGATAAACAACATGAACATCATGTCCTTGTTTAATTAATTTGTAAAATGTTCCACCCATTGAAATTACATCATCATCGGGATGCGGACTAAAAATGATAACTCTTTTTTTGTCTGGTAGTGCACGTTCAGGTCTATTGGTATCGTCTGTATTTGGTTTTCCACCAGGCCAACCTGTAATGGTATGTTGTAGTACATTAAACATATTAATGTTTAAATCATAGGCTGAACCTTCTAATGCTAAAAGATCCGACATTCCGTGGTTGTTGTAATCTCTATCAGTAAGTTTAAGTATTGACTGATTGGTTTGCTGGCACAACCAAACAATCGCTTTTCTTTTTAATTCTTGTGTCCATTTGCATTCGCCCACTAACCATGGTGTTTTGAAGCGCGTAAGTTGTGATGCTGCAAAAACATCGAGTATAAATGTAGTATTGTTATGATTTTGTAAAAATGTTGCAGGAATATCCGAACTAATTTCTCCTTGTATGGTTGTCGTAATAACATCGGCTTTGTTTTCTCCCCATGCTAATAATACGATTCTTTTCGATTTTAGAACGGTAGACACTCCCATAGTAATGGCTTTTTTGGGCACATTACTTATTCCGTTGAAAGCAGATGAAGCGTCTGAACGTGTTACATGATCTAGCGTAATAATTCGTGTTCCAGAATTTACGTGTGATCCTGGTTCGTTGAATCCGATGTGTCCTGTTCTACCAATTCCTAATAATTGAAAATCAAGACCGCCAACTGTTTTTATACTCATTTCGTAATCAATGCAATATTGATTGATTTCATCTATAGCAACCGTTCCATCTGGAATATTAATGTTCTCTGGCTTAATATCTATGTGATTGAACAAATGTTCGTGCATGAAATAGTGGTAGCTTTGATTATTTTCCTTTGTCATTGGATAATACTCATCTAGATTAAATGTAATTACATTATGAAAGCTTAATCCTTCTTCTTTATGCATTCTTACTAATTCTTCATATACTTTTACGGGTGAAGATCCAGTAGCTAATCCTAAAACACAGTTTTTGCTTTCTTTTTGTTTTGTTTGTATTAAAGTTGCAATTTCATGAGCTACAACAATAGAGGCATCTGTTGCGTTTTTAAATATGGCATTATGAATTTTTTCGAATCGAGTTTCTTCAAAGTGACCAACACTTTTGTAACTGATGTCTGGTTTAATGTCTAAAACATTTTTCATATTTTTTCTTTTTGAAATTTTTTATTCTAAAACGACATAAGGGTTTTACTTATGTCGTTTATACAGCAATTAGAAGTTTGAACCCGTTGTGTCCCACCACAATCTCGTTGCTCCGTTATCGGGACCGTTTAATTTACTCACTCCAGAAGCCACTCCTGCAGCATTTGCATTTACTTCGGATATAGGGAAATTAATTCTGCGAACCCCTAAATTAGAGTCAATTATACCACCACTTGTGTTTTTTATTACTGGAAATAATTTTGGATATCCTGTTCTTCTATGTTCCGACCAAGCTTCTTGTCCGTCTGGAAAACAAGCAATCCATTTTTGTGTAATTATTCGTTCTAGTTTTAATTCATTAGTATCTATATCATTCCATTCTATTGTAATTGTGCTTACAGCATTTGTATTATTTACAGCATAACCTGGTGCAGTATCAACATAGTTTGTAGGTACACTACTGTTATCTGCCAAATAAGCTGTTGCATTTGTTGCTGCATGTTGCTCAAATGATTTTTTCACACCTTCTTCATATAATAGTTGAGAAATACCACCCATATTCCAGCCTCTTAATGCACCTTCTGCTCTTAAGAAATAAACTTCTGCAGCTGTCATGAATGTAATTTTCGACACAATTTCGTCTGATAATCCAGAAAAATCTTGATGATCACTTTTTGAAATAATATTGATTCCTGTTCTTACTCCTTTATATTCAGTAGGAAATTGTACTGATTCTTTAAAGTATTTGCTCAATCTTGGATCTGAATAGCCAACTAAAATAGATTCCATATCGGCTGACATTCTAATATCTTTCCATCCTTCACTAATTACACCTACTGGATGTGGTATATTTAAAGATAAGATTTCATTGTTTTCTGTAATTACTCCTATAGTATGTGCAAATGATTTTTCAGCTTCAGTTTTTGCTAACACTGGATTAATCTTTGTAATTCTCATGGCTAATCTTAAGCGAAGGGAATTACCGAATTTTACCCATTTAGTCATATCTCCAGCATATACTGTTTTATCTACACCTGCTAAGTTGGAAGGTTCTCCACTTTGAATTTTATTTGTTAAATGTGTAATTGCTGTTTCTAAATCGGTAAACATAGCGTTGTATATTTCTTCTTGAGAATCATAAGATACTGGAAGTACACCTGTGCCATATTGTGAATAGACAGCTGGACCAAAAGTGTCGGTTACTTTATGCATAGCTTGTACTTTTAGTAGTAATGATAGTGCATAAAAATCATTTTGAACATTTTTGGTTTTTCGTTCAATTGCATCGGTAAAAGCGATTATATTTTTGTAGGTTGGTGCCCAAGCAAAATCATTCCAACCATCAATTAAATTATAGGTACTATTGTTACTCCCTCCTGCAAAACCTGTTGGTGTTGCCATGTAACCAGACCATAGATCGGCGTTTAAATTTTGTTGCAATTGATATTGCCATTCTGGTTTTGCTATTACAATGTTTGAATAGATACCTTTAAACAAATCGGGTAATGTAATTTCAGATTGTCCCGTTGAATTTGTATTAATTGCTTCAAAGTCTTCTGTACAACTAAATAAGTTGAATACGGCAACGACTATTACTATTTTTATAAATTGTTTTTTCATTTTCTTAGATTAAAAAGTTACATTTAAGTTTAAACCAAGACTTCTAGTACTTGGTATTCCGTAGATGTCTACACCTTGTAAACCTTCCCCTGTACTTAAAGACAAGTTCGGATCGAATGGTGCTTTTTTATAGAAGAAAAATAAATTTCTACCAATTAAAGATAAAGACGCAGAGTGTATTAATCCTGATTTTTTAGGAGTGAAGGTATAGCCTAAAGAAAGTTCTCTTAATATTACGTTTGTAGCATCATAGATATATTCTCCTGCTACTCCGTTTCGTCCACCAACAAATTTATAATATTCTTCTGCTGTAAATGTTGTTGTGGCTGGAACACCAGAAGCACTAACAGTTTGCAATGTTACACCTCCGTTATTTCTTGCATCGGCAGTAGCTTGTGAAACCCCATAGAAATCATTTATAGACTCTGTTAAGCTTAAAACATCGCCACCAAAACGTCCGTCTATTAATAGATTTACATTTACTTTACCAATTTTAAAGTTATTGGCTAAACCTAACATAAAGTCTGGGTTTGCATTTCCTATTTCTTCAAAAGTATTATTGTATTGTAAAGAACCATCTGTAGCTAATATTGCTCTTCCTTGTTCGTCTTTTCTTAATGTTCTTCCTTGAATAACTCCAAAAGGTCTTCCTTCTACTAAAGAATATTGATAGCCATTGTTACCCGCAATTGTTAATGCTACTTCGTTACCTAAATCGGCAGGAATGCTCTCAACTGTGTTTTTATTGTGTGAATAATTAAGGATTGTTTTCCAAGAAAATTTATCATTTTCGATGATTCTTGCATCTGCTATAAGTTCAATTCCAGTATTTCTAATGCTTCCACCATTTATACCAAAGAAACTTGCAGATGAGGCTGATAAAGGTGCAGGGATGTAGAATAATTGATTTTTAGTTTTCGAATTGTAATAAGATAATTCAAAGCCAAATCTGTTTTCAAAAAGTCGCCATTCTGTACCAATTTCAAATTCCGATTTTAATTCCGATTTATAATCTGCACCAAATAAAGGTCTTGTATTTGGGAAGTTTGGATTACCAGTAACAGGATCAATAGTATATTGTGGCACTGTTATATAGGATGATACATCATTACCAACTTCTGCATAGGACATTCTAATTTTTCCATAGTTTACAAATTTGGGCATTTCTATTACTTCAGATATAATGTTTGATACACCAACTGATTTATAGAAGAAACCAATACTAGAAGTGTTAACTAATGCTGATGACCAGTCTTTTCTTCCACTCACATCAAAAAACAGGTAATCTTTATATCCTATGTTTGCTGTTGCAAAAACCGATTGTATTTCTTTTGTTCCAGCATCTATTTGACGACTTCCTCGTATACTATTAAAGTTTGAAAGTGTAAACCAGTTAGGAGAAGCTAACCCTTCTGTAATTCCTGAATCTAACCAAGTACCTTTGTTGTTTGAGTTTTTTAATAAACTTGAACCAATGTTTGTAGTAAAACTAAAGTCTTCATTAAAATCGGTATCAATTGTTGCAATTAAATCACCATAATTTTGAGAACTTACTAAATCATAGAATATATATCTACCATTTTCATGTGAAAGTGTTGCTGCAGAAGTAGCATATATTTTCTTGTCGAATGAATTGGATACACTGCTATAACTATATCTTGAAGCTACTTTCAACCAAGTATTGATAGTATAATCTAAACTAAGTGAAGCCATTAGAAAACGGTTTTTATCGATCGTTTTATTTCTATGGATTAACCAATATGGATTTTGTTGAAATTCATCGGGAGTAGTATTCCAATTTTGTTCTGGTATATCTAATTGCGCATTGTAATTTTCATAATTATTACTATAATTATTAAAATCATTATTTCTGTTCATAGTATACAAACCAGTCAAAGGGTTGTTATACAGTCCACTCGTAGGTTTATTGTAAATCTTTTGATTAGCATAGGTTACTAATGCACTGATGTTTAATTTGTCGTTGAAAAACTTTGTGTTTTGCTTGAGTGAAAAGTTGTTTTTATTTAAACTATTTTCTGGTAATATTCCCGATGCCCTTGTGTTAGCAAACGATAACATTGATGTTCCTAAAATACTACTTCCTGTATAGTTTACCGAAGTGGTTTGTGTTACTCCTGTATTGAAAAAGTTGTTCACATATTCTTTGCTTTGTCCAGCTGGTCCCCAAGACTCTTGTGCATTGTCGGCTACTGCTAAATAGGAGTTTTGTAGTTTAGGTAAAGATAATGGCTGCTCAAAAATAGAGGTAGACGTAATTTTGATTGTTGGTTTTCCTGTATTTCCTTTTTTTGTGGTCAATAATATAACACCTCGTCCTCCCTGTGTACCGTAAAGAGCAGAAGCTGCTGCTCCTTTAAGTACAGACATGTTTTCTATATCATCTGGATTAATTAAAGAAATAATATCTCCACCATCTCTGTTTCCAGTTCCTGTATCACCAAATACTTCATTTGGTTGACTTGGAGATACATTATATAACGGTATTCCATCTACAACATATAAAGGCTGATTGTTTATTATAGATGAGTTTCCCCTAATTATAACTTTTGTAGAACCACCTGTTCCACCTGCACTTCTTGTTATTGCAACACCTGCAATTTTACCTGCAATTGTGTTTACAATATTAGCGTCTTTTACTCTTGTTAATTCTTCGTTTTTAACTTCTTGAGTAGAGTAGGTCAATGATTTTTTGGATTTTTTAATGCCTAATGAAGTTACAACTACTTCATTTAATCCTGTTACTATAGATTCTTTTAGCTGTACATTAATTTCAGTTTGATCTTGAACAATAATTTCTTTGGTTTCAAACCCAAGATAGGATATTACTAGTGTTTGTCCTTTGTTTACATCAATAGAAAAGTAACCATCAAAATCACTAATAGTACCTTTTTTTTCTCCTTTAATAATTATGTTTGCCATATTTAAAGGTAGACCAGTCATGTCTGTGACTTGTCCTTTTATTTTTTTTACCTGTGCTACAACGCTTTGCAGAGTAAAAAAAAGTAGAGTAATTAAAATTACTTTTTTCATGTTATATAGTTTGTTTTTTTGTTAGTCATACTGTAAATATATTTTTAACTATTGTTTTAAAAAAATTATTTAAACCAACAACATTAAAATTTCAACGAACGGTGATTTTTTATCAATAATGTTTTATAAAAGCATTTTTTTATTTAATAAAAGATGTAGTATCTCTGTTTATTTTTGTTTAAATTATAATTTTTTTCTATAAATAATAAAAAATAGTGCTTTTAATTGTTAAAAAAGTTGTTTTTTTGTTTTTTTTACAGAAAATAAAAGCAGAGGTTTTTTTTATTTTTTTTTAATGATAAAAGAATATTATATTTTGTCTAATTATGAATGTCTTTCAATTTAAATCTTTTTTTGCAGGTAAAAATAGGTATGATAGACCTAAAATTCCGTTTAGGTATCATTTATGGTTTTGGCTATTTTATTTTTTTATGAATTTTATTAGGTGGGGTGCTTATTTTGATGATTACAGTTATTCTTTGAAATCTAATATTCTTGAATTTATAATTCATATTCCTTTTGCTTATTTTAATTTGTATTTTTTACTGCCAAAGTTTATTTTAAATCATAAGTATAAAGAGTATTTGTTTTGGCTTTTTGCAAGTATTTTTTTAGCTTACATGATTCGAACTTTTTTAACCTACTATCTAATTACTGAAGATATTTGGCCAGAAACAAACAAAGATTATAAACCTTATAATATTAATTATATTGTTGCTGTAGTAATAGGAGAGTTATATGTTTTAGCAATTGTTACTTCTGTTTATCTTACTATGGTTTGGATTAATGAAAGAAACAGAAATAAGGCATTAATAGAGAGTCAATTAAAAATTAAACTAGAGTTTTTAAAAAATCAAATTCAACCTCATTTCTTTTTTAATACATTGAATAATTTATATTCTTTGTCGTTGCAGTCATCTTCAAAGGTTCCCGAGGTAATAATTAAGCTTTCAAAATTAATGGAATATGTTTTATATGATATTAATGATGTTCAATGCGTTCCGTTGTTAAAAGAAATTGAATATATTAGTAATTATATTGAAATTGAAAAATTACGTTTCTCCGATGTAGTTTCTATTTTTAATATTGAATCTGAAATTGAGAACGTACAAATTCCACCGCTTTTACTGATTTCTTTTATCGAAAATGCATTTAAACATGGTGGTGTAAACAATAAAAACTTAATAATAAAGTTGAATGTTCAAATTATAGAGGAACAATTACATTTTGTAATTATTAATAATTTTAATCCAGATACGAAGACAAAATTGAAAGGTGGAATTGGGATGAATAACCTTCAAAAAAGATTAGAATTGTTATATAAATCGGGCTTTATTTTAGAAGAAAAGGTTAAATTTAATTATTTTATAATTCGATTACAAATACCATTACAGTATGAAGATTAATTGTGTCCTGATTGATGATGAACCATTAGCTTTGAATGTTTTAGAAAAATATTTTGAAGCATTTCCAGATTTTGAAATTGTTGGAAAATTTGATAATGCATTAGAAGGACTCACTTTTTTAAATGCAAATCAGCAGGTTGATGTATTATTTGTAGATATAAAAATGCCTGTTATGACAGGTTTCGAATTGATTAATCTATTGAAATTTAAATCGTTTGTAGTAATAACAAGTGCTTTTAGAGAGTTTGCAGCAGAGAGTTATGATTTAAATGTTTTAGACTATTTAGTTAAGCCTATTCCTTTTTCCAGGTTTGCAAAGTGTATTGATAAATTACTTTTAGAATTTAATGTTAAGAATAATTTAAAGATTGATCCTGTTTCAGAATCCTATTTTTTTGTAAAAGTTGATAAAAAGATGATTAAAATTAATTTAAATCAGATTTTGTTTATTGAAGGAATGAAGGAGTATATAAAAATTATTACAATTGATAAAACATATATTACGCACAAATCATTGTCATCTTTATCGGAAGAATTGTCTGAGTTGAATTTTATTAGAGTCCATAAATCCTATACAATTGCTATTGATAAAGTCGATTTTATTGAAGGAAATAGAATTCAAATAAAAAATTACACCATACCCATTGGAAGAAATTTCGCTAAGGATGTAAAAGTTCGAATTTTAGAATAAAAAAACTGAAATATCTTTTTCAAAATATTTCAGTTTGGTAATTTTATTGAACTCTTTAATATAAATTTTTTATTTCTTCTATTTTCCACTCTCCATTAGGTTCTTTGGTTAAATGAGTAAAAACATTAACATTCTTTTTAGTTCCTTGCACTTCAATTGTTAATTGCGCATTACCATAACCATTTCTAATATTTATATTTCCCATTGGCATCATTCCATAGCCAGTAATTTTACCAACTTCGCTAATAATGGCATCATTTTGTTCAATTTCTTGTATCGAAACTTTATAAGCATCTGAATTTTTCATAACAGCACTTAAGAAAAAAACAAAAGAAGCAATAAAACAGAGAACTATTGCAATTAACGGAACAATACGAACCATCTTTGTTGGTTTGTTTGGGTTTTTTACAACGATAGTTTTTGCAAATTTATCACCTAAACGTTTTTTATCTGTGCTTGCTGCTAAAATTATAAACTCTACGGGCCAAACAATAATTGGAATATTTCTTAGAAATAATCTTCCTATCGAAGGAACTTCATTTGCATTTTTTTCATCTCTAACTCTAATTCCCATTACCCATTTTCCAATACTTACGCCATTAATACAGTCTTTAGCCATATATAGAAGCATGGTAATTAGCATTACAGAAGCGAATGTCATTCCAACTTGGACAAAGTTCTCATTTTCTATAAAGTTCGGACCAAGTAGTAGAAAAACAATTCCAATTGTAGCAAAAGACATTACTAAATGATCAATCAAATAGGCTACGATTCTTCTTTTTCTACTTGCTAATGCAATGCTTTCTACTTCTCTAAAGGTAGTGTTTTCCAATTTTATGAGATTTAGTATTGTTGTTCTTTTTCTTCTTTTTCTTCTTTTTTGTTAACCGTAAGATTTTGGTTATCACGTGTATTTTTTTGAACTGTGATGGCTCCAAAAATCGCTAGTAAGAATGAAAAAGCATAGAATCCTTTTTCGCTAGATAATAGGGTAGCGTTCCACAGCCCAATAACTAATAACGAAATAGATAGGAGAGTAGCAAACCAACAAATTCCATAGTATAAATCGGTTACAGGAATATCTTCTAGTTTATCTCTCACACTTTTTTGTAGTGATACAACCGCAAATAGACCAAACATTAGGATTGTGAAATAATATCCTTTTTCGTTCAATAGCATTTCAGCTCTAAATAGTCCAATTAAATAGCCTATCATACCTGCTCCAAGAGCAACCCATGATGCTGCGACGAATGCATTTGATGGTTTTTGATTCATACAATGTAAATTTTTAATTTTTTATAATCATAGTATAGAACTTTCATTTTCACAAGAAATTCTACATATTTTCGATTCTTAGTAGGGATAAATGTAAGTTATTTTTTATTGAATTTAAAAATTTGTTAACTCAATTTTAAGAAAAGAGATATTTTTAGCACTTATTTTATTGAAAAATACGGGAATAAAAATCTATTATTTTCTCATTTTCTTTTTACGTTTTTTCTGTCTTTTCTTTTTTTCCAATTTCCTCAATGCTTCTTTTTCTTTTTTTCTTATGATGAGATATTCATATTCTGTGTCATCAAGTCTAGCTCTTTCTTCTAAGACTTCTTTTTTATTTAGTAAAGATTAAAAGAGAGCCAATTATTTTTGCTCCAAAAGGAGTAAGAATACCTTCTCCATAACTCGATCTTGAAAAAGTAATACTACTTGAACTGCTTTCATAATAGTCCATAATATACCCTAACAATAGTATGAAAACACCACCAATTAGAGACAGCCAGTATGCGATTCTATAACTCTGCATTTAATGTTTGTAAAAGTTTAAAAAATAATAATAGCGAATAAAAGCAAAAAGATGCACTATAAAACAAATTTAACATACTCCTTTTGCATATTATTCTATTTTAGTAAGGGTTAATTTATCTACCCAAAAGATATCAGAATGATAAAAACGGAAAAGTTTTTTGTCTTTATGATCCATTCTTCCGCTACTATTAGTGAAGTTCAATTGGTGTTTTTCATCAAGCTCGGTTTCTTTATCAGTATAAAAATAAATGATATTTTTAATGACTTTCCAAGTGCCTTTAGCATAACTATTTTCATCGACGCTATTTAACTGACCAATATTTCTGAATGAATGAAAAGTAAAAGTACTGTCTGCTTTAATCTTTAATTCATATTCAAGCACAAACCCATCGTTGGCTTTAATTTTTTTCTCATAGTGACCAATGTAATTTGTGTTTTGAGCAGTAGTCAATGTTATGAACACTAGGGCAATAAAAAGGAATGTTTTTTTCATTTTATTTCGTTTATTGTTTTGGGATTCAATCAAAAATTATGCCCTTTTAATATTCTTTTTCTCTGTTTTACCCCTATGTCAAAGTTTTAAATTTTGACATAGGGGTAAAACTAAAAATATTAATGTGCTGTAAATTATTCAATTAGAGAATAAATAGCATCAATGGAGTATCTTTTTTCTTCAATCCAGTCCTCATTTTCTTTTCGATATACAATAAGTTGTTTGGAATAATTATTTTCTTCGTTTAAATATATAGCTTCTATTTTTTTATAAGGAATACTTTCTTTATAAAAAGTAACCATATCAAATGATGTTTGATTAATTTGTTGAATACTATCTGGAAAATCATACACGGAATAGTTGGATTCGTAATAGACTATTTCACATTTTTTCGCCCCTTTTTTATCATGATGTACCCAATGATACTCATAAAAACGATGATTTCGATCTATTCTGTTAAATGAGAAGAGTCTTTTGAGTTTTAAAATTTCTTTTCGGGTTATTTTATCAACCAAAATTTCTTTTTCAGAAAAGGTTTCTTGCTTTTTAGGACGTTTTAAACGTTTTAGAGTACCATTTTCAAAGTAAGAAACTAATTTACTTTTACCTTTCCAAGATTCATATTCTGCTAGTTTCCCTGACTCATAATAAAGTTTTTTCTCTTTTTTTCTGTAGTTTAAATCAACTTTTATTTTTCCATCTTTATAGTAATCAAGTAATCGATTACCTTTTTTGTTAGGAATTTGTAATTCAGTTAGTATACCTTCATTATCATATTTTTTTAAAGTATCAGTAAGTTGTCCATTTTCAAAAGTACCTATCGCTCTTATTTTTCCATTAGAATAATAATCTGTAACACGACCATTTGCAAGCGTATTACAAACTTTATATTCTGAAAAAGGAGGATTACTTATTGCAACAAATAATTTTAATTTCTCTAAAAAGATGGTATCTGTGGTAGTTCCAGTTTTTTTAATTTCAATCTGTTCTGAATCATAAAAGTCATAAACCAACTGAAACTCTCCTAGACTAGGTAATAGGATTTCAATATCAAAAGGTCCTTTTTTTAAATATTTTTTTTGTTTTAAATCAATAATATCCCAAATAACATTTTTATCTTCCTCGTTAGTACATTGGTTAATAAAAATAGGTTTGTAAATTATTTTCTGAGCGTGCAAAATGATAGTACTCAGGAAAAAAATCAAGAAAAACATATTATTTTTCATAATATTACTATTTTAAAGTTTTTATTTCTCTCCAATTTCGTTTCTCAATTTTTCTAACATTCTCAACCTCTTTAATACTAATAAGGTACTGTAAAAGCAACTCTAATTCTGTATCATTTGGATTGGCTAAAAACGTAGTAGGGTAGATAGCATTTCCATAATTGTATTTGCATTTTCGAGGTGTATCATCAATTATTAATATCTCTTCTAATGTTGCAAAACCTTTTTTTGCTACTTTTTTAAGTATCTTGCTATAATTCATGTGATTAAAATAATCAAACGAACCATAATCATCGATACTTTGAGAGTCAATTTGTAATGTACATTTAGAACGACCCCAAACAAATTCGAGTTGGTACTCTTTCGGAAAAATTTGACCTACAATTTCTTGCACATAATCATCTGAAGCCGACGACCAAATTGCGACTTTAAAATGTTTTTTCAATTCTAGTAGAAATGTGTCTAAAAAAGGTCTTTTATACACGAAATAATTAAATACCTTGAAATCATAACCTTCATGTATCAATGTATCGGTAGCGTGAAGTAAAGTTTCGTCTATATCGAGTATAATTAATTTCATATGCTATTTTTATGCTCCTTTATTATACTGTCAACATGTGGTTTAATAATGCTATCGATATCCATTTCTTTACCTGTCTTAGCGTTGATAAATCTAATTTTTTCTTTTTCTATTGTTACGGTTTTATTATCTGTTGGTATACCTTTTGAACTTAAAAATACAGCAAAAAATAAAATAGGCAGGTTATAAATTAATAAAATATTCTAATTAATTATATTTTATGAAATGTAAGCTTACAATAAATCTATTTGAATCTCCTTTTTTAATTCATCTATTTTTATCCAATCTGTAAAAGGTTTAGATTCAGGAAAACACTTTGTTAAATCTGCACCTTTAGTGTGTATATAAACTTTACGAGAATTATTTCCTAAGCTTAGCTTTGCTACATACTCTTTTTCTCTACATTCTTCTACTGTGAAAACAATTTTAGCATTAATTAATGTAGGAACATTTGTTTTAGTTTTTTGAGATATAGAATTTACAGAAATTTCAATAGGATATATGAAAAGCCTATCATTTAATTGGTTATTTCTAAATTCAATTCTAAGTTTATGGTTTAAATAACCCCAAAAACTTTCATTTTCAAGAGGTAAATTATCAATTGTCATAATTCAATTGGGTTTGTAATACTGTTTTTGATGTAGGTTATTCCATTCATTTAATTATTTCTCCTTTAGATATTCATAAAAATAAGACTTTTTTAGATATTCTTTAGCAATATCAATATTCTCAAAATCCGTATATAAATTAATCGTATAATCAATTTCGAATAATTTGAATTCGATGATTTTTTTAGATTTATCAAATTTTGCATTTTCTATGGCAGCATCAATCTCGGTTTTTAAGATATTTAAATCTGAAAAATTTTCACAAATTGTTTCAGCTAATTCTTCTTCATCCGTACCAGGGCTTACTGTAGCCCAATTGGGATACATATTCTTATAATCATATTCAAAAGCGCGCTCAATAAGTTTTGAAATTGCTTTATCATTTTGCCCTAAATCTTTCAATAAACGATGTTTCCAAAAAGCTAAATCTACTTTTTGATAAGTATAAGCGCTTAAAGAGGTCGTTTCAAATATAATTTCATTATCTGCTTTTTCGATGAATTCTAATGCTTTTTGAAATTCTTTATTTTTACCGTAATAACTTGCAATATGCATGGTAGCATGATAACGATAATTTTTAAATGGTTTCCCAATTTCATGATTTAAATCTCTATCGTTCAATCCTGATTTTATAATTTTATCATAATAAATTAAGAAATTTGGTTCGTCTTTTTTTTCAATATAATAAAAAAGAATATTACCAATAGTAGTTCCATAGGTAGAAGAATTTTTATCGGCTTTTTTTTCGATTTCCTTCCAAATTCTATACGCTTTGTCAACCTTTCCACCTTTATAGAATGCAATTCCTTCATCTATTTTTTTATCTAGGTACTCTTGATTATAACCTTTAAAAGAAATAATACAAACAAAAAGTAACAGTATATTTTTCATGTTCTTAAATTGTTTTGGTGTTAATTTTATATAATAGCGTTTCTCCATTTATACAATAATAAGCGTCTCTTATCGTCCATGTCATCCATTCTAATTTCTGAAATATCTTCTATTCTATACAATGCACTACCTTCATCTTCACCATTTTTTCCAATGCATTGTAATACAAAATCTTCAGTAGATAATTTTTTCACAAAACCAGTATAAAAATCACCACCATTAATTTCAAAACTTGCAATTTGGTCTTTCATAGTAATTAAATGTTTAAGGGTTTCAAATTGCCATTGATCTATAAATTCAATAGGAATATTCGTTTCTAAGGGTTTGTCTATTACATCAGAATATTGAATTAAGCATTCCATAACTTTCGTATAATCATCATTATAATCGATTGTTTTTACACTAGAAAGGTTTAAAATAACTTTTCCATCGGGTTTTCCGAATTTTGTAAATTGATTAAACACAATAAATTCATCGTTAAAATCAACTACATAACCAACTAGTGAACCTTTCTCTGCATTATATTGCCAAACGGATAGCAACTCTTTTGTTTCCTTAGATTTCTTTAATAATTGATGAAGAATACTTTCGCTCATGTTTTGAGAAAAATTAAAATTTTATAAATATAGTTTTAGAAGATGTGCTGATTTGTTTAGTAAATAGATAGCGTTTATAAAAATAGATTTATTTTACACATCCAAATCAAAAAGGCGTTGTAATAGTTCCAAACTTGGGTTAATACCTTTTAAGCGTTCATATTTTTCAATAGGAGTAAAGGCATATTTCGTTTCAGTAACTTCATTAACGATAACTTGTATCGTAATGTCATGATTGTGTAGTTTACCTCTTAAATAGCCTAATAATTCATTATAGCCCGATAAAAATTCCTCTTTTGTACTTTCGTTTGGTAGTTCTAAAGTAATGGTTGATCCATTCAAAACGGGATCGTTCATTTGCATATAGGTTGCCATTAATCGTTTGTTTTGTTTGGTCAAACGTTGGGCAAATTTATCCCAAACCAATCGCATTTCGGTTTCATTGAAAGCTTCTGTAGGTAATTTATCATGATGTTTAACATGACTCATTTGTTTGGCTTCCAGTTCTTTTTTTGCCTTAATGCTCGATAAAGAAAGTGCAGAAATCATATTTTTAGAACCAATTTCAGTCTTTAAATGCTGAATAATAGGTTCTGGTTTCACTTCAACAGGTGGTGGAACAGTTTTAGGTTGTTCTGCTACAACAGTTTCTTTGTTTTCTGTGAGTTTTGTATCTGTTTTAGGTGGGTCTTGTTTTACTTCTGTAATAGAGTAACTCCCATTTCTAAAATAGGTGGCAGGAATTATAAAGGACTTAGCTTTTTTTTTTCTCCATCAAGTGTGATAGAGGCCAATTGCATCAAACAAAGTTCTACTAAAAGTCGTTGGTTCTGACTGTTTTTGTATTTCAAGTCGGTGTCGTTTGCTAATTCAATTCCTCTCATTAAGAAATCTTGTGTGGCTTTTTTCGATTGTGCCGAATACAAACTTTGTGCATGTTCTCCTGCTTCTAATAAACTAAGTGTAACCGGATTTTGGCATACCATTAAATCTCTAAAGTGAGAAGCTAAACCAGCAACAAAATGATGTCCATCAAAACCTTTGGCTAAAATATCATTGTAAGCCATTAGTAAATCAGGAATTTTATTTTCAAGAAGTAAATCGGTAATTTTTATATAGTATTCAAAATCGAGAACATTTAAATTTTCAGTTACTGCTTGACGGGTTAAATTGTTTCCACAATAGGAAACCACACGATCAAAAATAGACAAAGCATCACGCATCGCACCATCTGCTTTTTGAGCAATAACATGCAACGCATCATCTTCAAAAGCAACGCCTTGTTCTTTGGCAATTTCTGCTAAATGCTCTTTAGCATCATTTACCGTAATTCTTTTAAAATCGAATATTTGACAACGCGAAAGAATCGTTGGGATAATTTTATGCTTCTCTGTTGTTGCTAAAATAAAAATAGCATGTTTTGGTGGTTCTTCTAATGTTTTTAGGAAAGCATTAAAAGCAGCCTGAGAAAGCATGTGTACCTCATCAATAATATACACCTTATATTTTCCAGTTTGTGGAGGTATTCGTACTTGGTCAATAATACTTCGAATATCATCCACTCCATTGTTGGAAGCAGCATCGAGTTCGAAAACATTAAAAGAGAAATCTTCTAAAGGATCATCATAGCCTTCCTGGTTGATTTTTCGAGCCAAGATACGCGCACATGTTGTTTTTCCAACACCTCTTGGTCCTGTAAATAATAAAGCTTGTGCTAGGTGATTGTTTTCAATGGCATTCAATAAAGTATTGGTAATCGCTTTTTGTCCCACAACATCTTTAAACGTTTGCGGACGGTATTTTCGAGCTGATACTATAAATTGTTCCATTGCAGTAATTGAAATACAAATATAAGGTACTATTTGTGATTATTCAAAAGTAAATTTAATTTATATTTGAAAAAAAATATTCAAAGGAATGGAGTTTAAAAATTATTCAAAGAAGTGTAAAAATTGTTTAAACGATTTGTCTAATAATCAAAAGTTTTGCTCGGAATGTGGTGGAAAAGTAATTACGAAAAGAATTACTTTTAAAAATTTATTTGAAGAAATTTTAGACAAGTTCTTTAATATTGACAACAAGTTTTATCAAACATTTACCAAGCTTTTTAAACAACCTCAAGAAGTTGTTGAAGGTTATATCGATGGAATGCGAACAAAATATTTTAATCCAATTCCTTATTTTGCCTTTTCACTTACTTTAGCTGGATTCTATTATTACTTAGTTCAAAAAGGAATAATAGATTACAGTGAGCTAATCAGTTTTTCTAATGGAAGTCAAGGTGAAATGGATCAAGAAATAACGCAAAAGGTTAATAAGTTTACGCTAGAATATTCAAACATTATAACCATCCTTTTTATTCCAGTTTATGTTTTGTTTTCTAAGATTCTATTTTCAAAATACAAAGACTATAACTGGGCAGAGCATTATGTAATTATTATTTATTTGTTTTCTCAGGCATCTATTTTTACTTCAATAGTAATATTACTCTCTATTTTCAATACGAAGTTGCTTTTAGTTACTACATCACTCTCTTTTGTTTTGCAATTTCTGTATTTTGCCTATGCATTTAAAAAGATTTTTGATTTGAATTTTAAAAAGATCTTTCTGCGTAGTGTATTGTTTTTTGTACTATTATTTATATTTATTCTTTTCATTGTTTTAATAGGTATAGGGATTGGATTTTATATGAAGAAGAATAATTTGGTATAAAAGGTTATTTATAGTAATAATTGAATCGTATAAACCATTAAATTTTAACTCGTTCGTTCCAAAACAGGTATTTCTACGTATAAACCAATCATTATTTATTTGTTATTTCGAAGTGTAAATTACAAACACTAAACAGCAAATAAAATGACTAGTAAAAAACCAGAAAAGTCTTTGTATGAGCAAGTAACTACCATTCTAAATACGCTTCAAGGAAAAACCATTCCAAGCTATCAAGGGTTACATGCTTTTTGGTTAAATCCAGATACTTTTTTAAAAGCTTCCTTATACGGACAACGATTAATTGCTCCAAAAGATGCGACTACAACACCTAATGATGAAATTAAAAGTTGTTGTGGTTCTCAAGAAAAGAGTGTACCGCAAGTAAAAAGTAGTAGTCCTGTAAAAACGGAAGGATGTTGTGGAACACAAGAGAAATCGGTTGCTCCGCTAGATACAAAACAAAGTATAACCACTTCGTCACAACTCACCACGAAAAATACAGTTACCGATTGTTGGCCTTCTGGAGGTTCTGGAGGTGGAAATCCAGACTATACTTCAGAGAAAAGAAGTGATCGATCAGGAATTATAATCGGTCTTAGAGGATTATCTCCTTTCGATGGAAACATTTTTCCTAAATTACTGTGGGATGCGGAATATGTGGCTACTGCCGAACAAATTCAAGTTATTGCCAATTGGATAGATGCCGATTGTCCTTTAACACTAGAAGAAGAAAAAATAAATAAATCAAGGTTACTCACCGTTGCGTCTACGAATTCTGTATTGTCGTTGGCTAGAGGAGAAATGCTCCATCAAACTTCTACGAATACAACAAATTCCGATCGTAGCGATGTGAAAGGATTAACCATTAGAAAAGAAATTAGTTCCTTATCGACTGAGGAACTAGCAACTTTTAGAGAAGCCATTAATTGTATGAATCAATACAATGATTATTGGCAAGATGATAGAAGTTTCGATTATTGGGCAAGAATACACACCAACTCTTGCCAGCACGGTTGGGAACAATTTTTGCCTTGGCACCGACTGTATCTTTATTTTTTCGAACAAAAACTACAAGATTATAACAAAGATATAGCATTGCCTTATTGGTCTTGGACCGATTATTCCGATGAAAACAAAACCTCTTTTAATAACTTACAATTCGATTTAGGAGTTTTGCCCGATGCCTATGGATGCTATTTGAATGCCAAAGGTTTTGCAAAGTTGAAAGACATGAAATCGGTAAATGGTTCTCCTTTACTGTCTACAAAAGAAATTACGGCATTAGCCAATATTACCAAAAAAGGAACCATTTATAATTCGGGTTTGCGTTTTCTAAAAGCAGCTAGTATTTCTTATGAAATTGCCAATCAAAACGGAATTGCTGTTTGGACAGAAAAAATAAATGCTATTTACACTGTGCTAAAAGAAGTGAATCCATTGTGGTTTCCGAACCGTTGGCCAGGTGCAATGAATCATACAACTGGAATATCTCAATATCCTACAAAAGATGATATTAAGTTAATTTTAGATGTGAATAGTTTTGAAGAGTTTGGAGGAGGTTCAGTCTACGATCATCACTATGGTGCTTTAGAGAAAGTGCACAACGGAATGCATAATTTTTCAGGAGGATCCAATCCAAATTATCCCGATAATAATCCAGAATGGGTAAAAATATACCAAGAATTAAATCTAACAACCAATCCTCAAAACATAGACAATCCTGTTTCAGGTTGGATGACCGATAATAGAACAACAGCTTTCGATCCTCTATTTTGGGGGCACCATTCTAATGTGGATAGAATTTGGACAAAATGGCAAGAGTTGCACAGCGGAACACCAGAAGAAATGGATGCTGTTATGGCTCCATGGACATTAACCGTAAAAGATGCTATGAGTGTTAAAAAACTAGGCTATACCTATATGAGAGATTCGGTATTTTATAAAGTATCCAATCAAGTTGGTTTAACCAAGTTTAATGCTGCACCTGCAACCGTTTCGCAAACAACATTAGATGCGCATCGTAAAGCAGAAATTGTTTTGCACCGCATACAAGTTGGAAACCTTCAAAATGCAACGATTAAAGTCTTCTTAAACACACCTAATGCTTCTATTGATACACCAACAGCTAACAATGACAATTTTGTAGAACAGTTCTCCACTTTTAGTGGTAGCTGCTATGGCGGACCAGGACATTGTAATTTGCCTTTAGATAACACGCGTACTTTTGATAGAAGACCATTAAACCATCATGAGCCTAGAAACTATAAAATAGATGCTACAGCAGCTGTACAAAGGGTACTGAAAAATGGCGACAAAAACATCACAATTCAGTTGGTTATCGTTGGAATTAATGGCAAACCAGCCGAAAATGCCGTTTATATAGAAGGTGTTTCACTAAACTTTATGGACTAAATAAAAACACAAACAAATGAGTACATCATATACAACATTCAAAATACACCCAAGTATCGGAATTGCAAGATTAGGTAATTCGGACCAATTCTACATTGCACCAGAACAACCTGGAACTTTGCCAATAGCATGCGATAATGCGGGGAAAGAGACTATAGATGAAAACGGAAACCCAGTAAGAGTTTCTAGTTTTAAAGAAGACAACGATTTATCAAAAATTAAAAAACAAGCTGCTCGCTTTAGAGTTTTTGCTTATGATGATGATAAAGACGAAAACGGAAAAGAAATAGTAGTAGGAGGCAAGTACAACTTCATCTATCAAACCGCAGTTTCGGCACCTCGCATAGTTGAAGGAACCGTAACCGATATCGATTGGACAGTGCACTTAGCAAACAAGAAAGCCTCTTGGTATGAATTTCAAGAAACCAACGGACAACACGGTTATGCACCCGATCATCCATTGCGCAATCCAGAAGTAAACCAACCCGACTTAAGAAGGCAATTAATCATAGATCCAGGACCCGTTACGGTTAACCTTAAAAACAATCAAGGAGCATTTGCAAAATTTGGATCAGAGAGTAAGAAAAACGACAATAGTAAAAACAAGAAAGTTGCCTATCCGCAAACCTTTCCACCAGCAGATATTCAACCGAATAGTATTGAAACCTTGGGGAGTTTAATGGTGAATGAACAAAACAAAAACATACGTTTATTGGTTTTAGGAGGCAACGGAAATTCGGGCTCTACCAAAACACCAGTCATTAAAAATTTTGTAAATAATGATGGTTGGTTCGACGACACTTCCGATGGTCCAGTAACCGCAAAAATAGAATACACATTCATCAATATTACCTACGATGGCGATAAGGAAATTAAAACAAAAACCAAAGCCACTATGGATGTTCAAATTCCAGCTTGGGTAGTAGTAGGATATCCTCGATATGCACCAGAAATGGAAGATATGATTACTATGGATGAAACCATGTATGATATTTTTGTTCGCAATTTCGCCTATAATCCGCAACTTTTTGGAGTACCTCCTTACGATATTGCTAGTAATAGCCCAAAAACAAAAGAAGAATTCGATATTTGGAAAAATGCTGCACGCTATAATCCAGACTATTATCCGAAATTCTTTAAAGACATTTGGCCAATGTTTAGAAGACCCTATGAGCAAACTACTTTCTCCATGGTTTTCGATCCAAGCGATGGTGGCGATCCGCATAATAGAGGAACAGGAGGAAACTTGAGCAAAGAAGCCCTTTCACAACCACCAACCAGCGAGGGTGATCCAAATTTCGGTTTAAGACAAAGGGTTATGGGCATCATGAGAAAAACAAGCCAAACTAACGACTATATGGTAGAAGGCAATAACAAATCGGCCAACAAGCCTCGTTTAATGCCTATGCTTTGTGGTAATAATCCAATAACCAATACGTCACCCGATAAGTTTTTATCCATGCGACCAACGCAATTGTTTTTCTTGCGACAATGGGCAGCAGGTAAATTTGTCAACGAATGCGAAGAATGGGGCGAAAGCAATACCAACTGTCCTAATCCTTGGGCATTACCACCAAAAACAGGAACAGCAATCGATAGAGGAGTACTGGGTAATGCAGTGGGTGGTGCTTTTTGTCCAGGAGCCGAAATGACTTGGATTATGAAAAACCCAGCCATTTATAGCGCACCCTATAGAATTAAACAGGCTAGTTATGTTCCAGGAAATTTGAGCATACCGCAACCCATAGCAGATAAAGATGGTAGCAATGCTCCAGACCTTCAAAAAGGGCTAGAACCGGGCGATTTAACCAAATACATTGGTGTGCCTTGGCAAGCCGATTTCCATGAGTGTACCGACCAAAATGTAAATGTTACTTACGAAAATTGGAATAACATCTATCCCGATTCTACAGGAGACCCAGTGCAACAACAAGTAGCCTATAATATACCTTGGTGGCCTGCCCACCGACCAATTGTGGTTAACGAAACACTGAATGGTTCGCAAGTATATTGGGCTTCTGGAATACCCGATAATAATGCGGGCGATTTGCAAATGGTGCAAGCATGGAAAGATTTAGGCTTTCTAATTGCCAGTGGAGAAGACAATGACCGACAATTCTATCAAATAGAAAGAAATAACGATGCTTTAGGAGCACCAGTACAACCCGGAAATAGAATATTAGATCAAAATACAACACGTTCAAAAAAGAAGTAAGCAGAAATATAAACTGGAGTTCAATTAGTATTAGAAGCACAAAAACACTTCTTCGGTAACCAAATAATCCCGCTATTCGCTCTATCTTTCATTGCGAAGCACAGAGCAATATAAAAAGGAAAGCATCCTTTCGCAATGAAAGGATGCCACTACTATCGGGGCTATAAAAGGAAAAAGTTTTTTTAAACAAAAATAGAACTCAGTCAATAAAGGTTTCGTTTAAAAACTGTCAAATGATATAACAGGAAATAGTATAAAATCTCAATACATAAACAAACAAATTATGAACACAACAAACAACGGAGTACCCGAAATTTTAACAGGCACATGGACCTACAGAAGTTTTTTAAGCAATCCCGATCTTTCAGCCGATTTTGACTCGTTAGAATTTGGTAGAGGTAACATAAAAATTAACGAAGGCCCAATGCAAACATTAGACGGATTAATTTACGGACCAGGTTGGGAACTAAAACTAAGCGGTTCAATAGGTTATGGTAACCCATTTACACTACAGTTTCAAGGAAAAGGAATAGTAGGAGGAGCCGAGTGGATCTATAACTATGTAGGCTATTATGTACCCAATTGGATGAACGGTGTCGATCAACGCCCAGCTATTGTCGGCACAATAGTAAGAGCCATTCCACACCCAACAGGTGCCAATGGAGAATCTACCGCACCAGCAGGAGTAGTGGCACAATGGATTGCCGTAAAACAAGACCAAGACTAAAAAGAACACTAAAAACACACTATATGTATGACGTAGTAATTATAGGAGCAGGAGTAGCAGGTTGTTCAACGGCTATTGCTTTAAAAAATCAAAATAAGCACCTCAAAATAGCCATTATTGAGCGTGGTTTCTATGAAAATATTACACGTCGCATTGGAGAAACATTGCCTCCCCAAGCTTCCAATCAATTTCAAAAATTGGGCATTTGGGAGGCTTTTTTGGCATGTAATTTCCTGTCTTCCTATGGTACATCTTCCGTTTGGGGATCGTCAGAATTATACACCAACGAGTATATTTATTCCCCTTTTGGCTATGGTTGGAACTTAGACCGTAGTGTTTTTGATCGTTTCATGATGAATGAAACCCAACAAAGAGGCGTCGATTTCTTTTTTAAAACAAGCTGTACTACTGCTTTAAAGTCACCATCACATTGGCAACTAACGTGTTTCGAAAACACCAATGAAAAACAAATTGCAGCTCGTTTTGTCGTTGATGCATCAGGAAAAAAAGCAGCTTTTACAAGTCTTCAAGGCATCTCTAAAATTACTAACGATACTCTAGTTGGTATTTATCGTTTTTACGATACAAATAACGAAGTGCTGTCTCTAAAAAAAGGTACTTTGGTTGAAACCGATGCTAACGGTTGGTGGTATAGCGCTACTTTACCCAACAATAAATTGGTTATTGGCTACATGACCGATGCCGATATTGCAACGAAATTAAACTTAAAATCGAAGGCTTCATTCGAAAACCTATTGAATACATCAGTCTACACTACAAAGCGTATTCCTAAGCATTTTTCCTATTCCGAAAACCAATTGGTGGCAGCACAAAGTCAGTATGTAACCAACTGTGTGGGCGAGGCTTGGTTGGCTGTTGGAGACGCAGCATCAAGTTACGATCCCATTTCGTCTATGGGAATCTATAAATCATTAGTAATGAGTCAATTTGCCACCTTTGCTATACTCGATTATTTAAAGAATGAAACATTAGGTTTAAGAAAATATGAATATATCGTGCAACAAGACTATACCCACTATGAAGCAAAAAAAGCAAAATACTACAGTCAAGAACAACGCTATCAAGAAAGCGCATTTTGGCAAAGAAGGCAAAAACAAAAACTAACATAAAACCATAAACAATGAACAACAAATTAAAAACCTACCGAAGAAAACCGAGTATAGCGAAAAACATTTTCTTTATACCCGTTTTAGTAGCATTATTCTTTTCTTGCGATAAAAAGGAAGGCCATAATGACTATGAAAAAGTGAAATCTCCTATCAAACTATCCGCTGAAATTCCGGTAGATGTAAATCCAGAATTGCAAGCCAAATTAAAAGAAGAGGGAGACATTTATCAATTAAATGAGGTGTTCAACGAATACAGTTGGCAAGCTTTTGTAGCTGTTTTTTGGCCCACCGATAAAAAAGGAAACCCAAAACCCAACTTTACCGACAAAGGGAAAGCCGCATGGTTGGGTTGGAAAGAAGCTTTTCAAGTGTACCGACAAGATGGAGGAGTGCCAGCACCTTGGGAAAGCAAAAGAGACGATGGTGGATTTATTAAATTTACCAATGAAATTGTGAATGATACTACGGCTCGTATTTTCTTATCTTCAGTAACACCAACAGGTAGAAAAAGAGCTAAAAATGTAGCCGACGAAACCGACCAAGCCTTTGCAGGAAAACTATACGATCAAAACGGAAATGTTGTAGTCTATGAAGTTTTAATGAACAAAGAAGAATATGACTATGTAGTTACCAATAAACTATACAACATTAATGGACAAATCGATTTTACTAAAAACGGAGCTATTGCCGATTTTCCAGCAGGCGATTATGAGAAAAATGCATTAGGAGCTGTTGAAATTAAATTTGCTTGGAAAATACTAGAAAAAGACGATCATAAAGAACGTTATTATCGCAATTGGGGTTACATAGAAGGCAAAGATGGAAAATTAATCAAAAAAGAACTAGGAATGATTGGTTTCCACATTAGTCAAAAAACACCAACAGGAAAACAATGGGTTTGGTCTACTTTTGAACAAATTGATAATTTAGATCAAAATGTAATGGAAAAAGACAAAAAAAAGAAAGTCATTCACCCTTCGTTAACCGATCCAAACTGCGAAATTTGCCCAGTAAATGTAGATGTATCTAACGGTACTACCTATACCCACAATACAGGCGTACATGGTGATTATTGGACCATTTCTGGCGATACAACCGATAAATATTTTGCCAATTCTGATGTTATGAAAACACAAGCCAAACGTATGATTGATATTCCTGTGCGAGTACAACAAATCAATCAGAAAATGCAAGCCTATTTTAAATCGCAAAATAGCGTGTTTCAATACTATCAACTAATAGATACACAATATCCTTTACACCAAAATATATCACCCGATTCTCATACCGAAGAAGGCTATAAATTACCAGGGTCTATCACTAATAAATCAGGAGGAGAACCAAACTTAGCCTATTTAACCAATATTACAATGGAAACCTTTTTCCAAGGAGGCAATCAATCGGCATCTAATTTTATGGAAGATAATCCTGCGAGCGATATTACTGTTTTTGGTACAGAAAGCTGCATTGGGTGTCACTCTAGTGCTACTATTTATACGGGCTATGATATAAAAACTAAAACCTTTACACAGAGCAATAATCAACTATCAGGCGATTTTAGCTGGCTACTTTCACAAAAAGCAGTATGGAATAAAAAAATACCAAAACCATGGGGTAAATAATTGGTTTAGAGTCTGAAGTTTTAAAGAGGTAGGGTTTTCATTAAACATTAATCATCAATCTTAGAGCCATAGGCTCGGTATATTATAAACCAAAATCCACAATCTTGTCATCCTGAAAGGATCCCATTTGCTGCTCCACATTTCGGAGTTTCTAATGCGACCCTTAACAGGGTGACAATTTTGGGTTAAATTGGAACGAATCTTTATTATACCAACGGATTAAAATCACGTTGCTACAAAATGGGTCGTTCCTATGGAACTCACCCGTTTAGAAAATCTGCAAAAATCTGCAAAATCAGCGTGCCTATTTAGCCCCAAACAATATCATTAACAATCAACCATTAATAATTAACCATCAATTTCAGAGCCGTAGGCTCGATATATATGTAGGGCAGGGTTTCAACCCTGCCATTACAACGAAGCACGAGAAAATAGAGCCGTAGGTTCGGTATATTATAAACCCAAACCAAATCCACAATATTGTCATCCTGAAAGAATCCCATTTGCTGTTCCATATTGTAACCACCCCGTCCTTCGGACACCCCTCCAAAGGAGGGGAATAGTTGGGTGAGTAGGCTATGGAATGCGAACAAAAATAAATTTATAAGAATTAGAGAATTCTAAATTCAAATTTGTTTGTATTGTGCTAACAAATTTGTAAAACACCATTAATAATTAACCATTAACCATTTATAATCAAAAAACATGCATCAAAAAACATGCATTAAAAACAGCGCATAAAAAATCCCAAACAACTAATGAAAGTCTATTTGGGATGAAACAAATTACGCATTTATAATCTGGAATAAAGAATTTATTGTTTTGGAGTAGCAGGACCAGAACCGCCCGAGTTCGGGAAGAATTGTTTTAGCTCTCCTACTTTTTCGGTATAACCAGGAACTTTAGTCGACGATTTGTACTTCGTATAATCATAATCGGTTAGTGCATCTTGGTAATTGTCATAATCGTGTACAATTTTAAAATCACTCAACATACGGGTAATAGTTGCCAAACGATCCAAACGCGTATCTGCAAAAGTACGATCCTGATAATCGGCTTCAAACTCAACCCAATCCACATCGGGAGTGGCTAAAGTGGTTTGGTTTTGCTGAAATTCTCTACACTTGTTAATTAATAATTTATTGATTTCGTTAACGCTACCAAATTTCTGACGGTCTTCTGCCGAAAGGTTTTGCGTTACTGCCGATAAGTTTTCTACAATGGTGTTCAAGGCATTGTCTATCGCTTCTTTCTGTTGCGGAGTAATATGGTATACCCCTAAATTGTTTAATGACATAATTTTATGTGTTTAATGTTTATACATTCAAACTCTTACAAATCACGTGCCAAAACTGCTAAAAAACCTACAATAGACGAGTGTAAGTGTTAAAATACTTTGTTTTTTAGGTTCTTTACCCAAAATTTTAGGTCTATGGGGGTAAAATTTTAGGTTCGAGACCTAAAAGTTTACGTCTACCTACCTAAAATTTTACGTCCACCCACCTAAAATTTTAGGTCTCGAACCTAAAAGTTTACGTCTACCCACCTAAAAGTTTAGGTCTAGGACCTAAAAAACGACTATTTCGAGTAAAAAGGAGCATTTTTTGTTTTTGGCTTTTCCGTTTTTGCTGTAAAAAAGAGCTTCAATACGAAAAACCGTAAGTTAGTATCAAAGTAAAATTTTAGTTTAGCGGTTTCAGGAGCTGCTTTTTTATACTAATTATTGTAAGAGTTTACTATGTTGTATTATGAAATTGCCTTAAATTGTAGCAGGAATAAAACAAACAGCACATAGTAGTAAAAAAAGAAGAGTAAAGATCAATTACAAACGATAAACAGATGGAAGACACACAAGAAAAAAATAAAGTAGGAAATAAACGAACTTTAGCCAACGACCCACAGTATTTTGGAGCTTATCTAAATATGGCAAGACATAACGTTTTTTTGATTATAAATCATTTAACGGAAACATTTAAACATTTAGATTTTCCCCCAATTGAAGATGATGAAAATATTATTGACTCAAATCACATACTAGCTAATATTTTTGATAGCTCGCAAAGATTGTTTGAGGATGAAAGAAATAAAGTTTTTAATTATATAACTAGAAGACATCTATTTCCTTTCTTTAAAATTTTTGTTCAAGATAACCTAGAAACAGAAGATAAAATAAATAAAGAATCAACTGATATTACTATTGATTATGATGGATTACACTTTTTTCTAAAAAAAACTTTTATAGAACTAAATGAATTTAGAAATGCCTATACCCATTATTTAGCTATTGATGATACAGGTAATAGGCTAAATCGAAAACAAAAATTTGACATTCAGTTAAAACCTATTTTTGAATTACTTTTTAAATACGCTCCGCGTTTTTCTTATATCCGAAATGCACAAACACAAAATATTGAAGACTATAACCATATTCTAAAAAAATATCAACTATTTGAAGATTTACAGAAGAATGAATTTACAGAACAAGGTATATTCTTTTTCATAAATCTTTTTTTAGAAAGAAGTTATGCTACTAAGTTTTTAAAAAGGTTTAAAGGCTTTAAAAACGAAACTACTCCACCATTTAGAGCTACTATTCAGGCTTTTACAACATATTCGTTAAGGATACCTGATGTGAGATTAGGTAATGACAACCCTAAGGAATCTTTATTAATGGAAATTTTATCAGAGCTTAATAAATGTCCGAAAGAACTTTTTAATCATCTAACAGATAATGATAAAAAAATATTTGACCCAAAAGTAGCTGGTACTGAATTGGAAAATGTAATATTGAATAGTACAAATTACGAAGATATAAATGATGAAGATTTAGAGAATGCAATAAAAGAATTAACGGCATTAAAAAGACATGATGATCGATTTCCTTATTTTGCTTTGCGATTCTTAGATGAAATGAATATGCTAGAAGACATTCGTTTTCAAGTTACAATAGGAAGGTTGGTTACAAAAAAATATGATAAAACAATTATTGGAAATGAGCAACCTAGAAGAATTATTAAAACCATAAATGCTTATGGTAAATTAAGTGATTTTGAAAATAAAGAGCAAGAAATAGTAAAAATTTTGAAGCGAGATTTTAATGATGAAGAGATTAAATTTGAACAATTTTTTCCTCATTATAATATGAATAATAATAAAATAGCTTTTTATATTTTTGAAAAAGATGAAGAAAAAATAAAATATCCAAATGTTTTTGAAAATAAAAAGGCAGATGCACATTTACAAAACAACCCTACTGGCTTTATTAGTATTCACGATTTACCAAAGCTATTATTATTACGTACAATTGATCCAAACAAAAAATCAGCTGAAAAATTAATAAAAAAATTCATTACTGAAACAAATGTATTGCTCTTTGATAACAGTATTATTGATGATATAAAAAATAAAGTAAGTTATGAACCTGAATCTTTTACCAAAAAAGTTTTTGATAAGAAGAAATTACAAGATAGAAATGGAACTGTTCATTTTGTAACAGCAATAGAAGAGAAAAGATTATTATCAAAATATAATTTATCAAAAGAAAAACTGTATTCGCTTAAAAAAGAAGATTTTAAAAAAATAACAAATAATAAAAAAGAATTAGAAAGTTTTAGCCAAATAAAGTATCATTTTTATATAGCAGAAAGAAGAAAAGAACTTCAAAAACATTTGCCAGAAGGTGTTTTAGTAAATCAGTTGCCCGAAAAATTGCAAGCTTATTTAATGGGAATAAGAGATATAAATGAAGATAAAAAAATTCATATAACTATTAGGCAAATAAAAGAAGATATAAAAAAACTTTTAAAGGTTTCCAGAAAAGAACCAAAAGAGAATGAAAAACCAAAGTTAGGTGAATATGCTACCTATATTACTCGTGATATACTAAATATGCTTATTGATGAGAATGTTAAAGCTAAAATAACACAGCCTTATTTTAATAAATTACAAAATAAAATTGCCTTTTTTAGTATTAATAAAGAAGACATTGTTTCCATTTTAGAAGAGTTAAACATTTTTGATTATAATAAAGGACATGTTTTCTTAAATGAAAAACTTATTTTTGACTCAAATGGAATTATTGATTTTTATCAAAATTACCTTGATGCAAAAATAAAATGGATTACTAATTATCTATTAGTACCAGGAAAGAAAGGTGGATATGCATTAAAAAAACAAAGGATTCCCTATTCATTTAAAAAGTTGAATGAAAAAATTTGTAATTTTAATTATGATAAATGGGTAATTAATAAAACGAAATTACCCGTTAATTTGCCAACTTCATTATTTGATGATTCTTTGAATGTAGTACTAAAAAGACAACTTACTAAAAAAGAAATTTCCTTTTTAAACAATGAAAAATTTTCAGTTCTTTTTCGAAAATATTTAGAAAATGACAGCCAGCCCTTTTATAATTTTATTAGAATTTATAATATAGATAAACAACAAGTCATTTATAAGCCTTTAGATAGATTAACTGATAAGCAGATTAAGTCTAATTATGATAAATTTGTAGCAGCTAATGAAAAACATATACGATTTATACAAACTAAGGATAGAATTTTAAAAATACTTTGTGAAGCTTTGCTAAAAGAAGATCAAAGTATTGGTCTTATTGAAAATATAGAATTGAAAAATATTTTTCCAGATTCTAAGAAAAGTATTTTAGAGCATCAAGCTTCTTTTAGGCATAGAATTGTAAAGAAAGGGAGGGAATTATATTGCACGATTATTGCAGAAGACAGCACAAGACAGAAAGTACAAATTACTTCGTGGGAAGCTTTATCTGAAGAAAAAAAAGAAAATTGGCTCGTTCTCGATACAAAAGAGAAACAAGATGCATTCTTGCAAAAAGTAGCAGAACCAGAAAAACAAATCTATTTAGGGCAAAAGGGTTATCAATGGACAATTAAAGATTTTGGGCGTTTTAAAAGATTTATAAAAGACAAAAGGTTACCTAAATTATTAGATTATTTTGAAGAGAAAGAAATTCCATTTGATTTATTAGAATATCAAATAAAAGAATATGATAGAATTAGAGAGAAAATATTTGATCTTGTTTTTGAATTGGAAAAATCTATAGTTGAAAAAGATTTTGAAGGAATAAAAAAAATAGAATTTGAAGAACGACCAAAAAAGAAAGAAGCATTTAATGAAATCCAATTTAAAATTTATTTGAAATGGTTATTAGAAAATAATTATATTAACGATAAAAGTAATAATGTTTTAAGTTTGGGAAGAAAGAAATTTTCCCATTCTGAATTTCCATTTATACATTCTATAGAAAAAATAACTGAAACAAAAATGGCTGATTTTGAGTACTACAAGCACAAAAAAGAGTATCGAAGCATAGCAGATATTTCTATTGCACAAAACATTTATGAACTATTTGAACAAGAAGTCAATACAATTTTAGAAGAACTTTAGAATTAAAAAACTGCTCCTTGACATACTGAAAACTATACTATAAAGTCATTTTTTTAAACAAGAAAGTGGCTTAATCCCTTTCATTATAAAGCATACAGCAAAGTACGTTGTCACTGCCTTTATTTTGAAAGGTATACACAATGAGTTAGTTCCCGCACCTGAAACTAAACAAGTTGTCACTGCCTTTATTTTGAAAGGTATACACAACCATGTGTTAATTTTAAATTGATGGTAACCGGTTGTCACTGCCTTTATTTTGAAAGGTATACACAACACCTGTGAATTTTGGATATAAAACTGGTTTGTTGTCACTGCCTTTATTTTGAAAGGTATACACAACTACATTGGTGTTTTAGATTATTTACGTACAGTTGCGACTGCCCTTATTTTACTCACGATTTTTATAATTGTTTTTTATAGGAGTTCGTGAATGATTATTTGAAAGGTATACACAACCGATTCTGTTTTCTTTATTTTTTACGGCGAGTTGTAACTGCCCTTATTTTACTCACTACTTTTATAATTGTTTTTTTATAGGAGTTCGTGAATGATTATTTGAAAGGTATACACAACTTGTATTGTTTATAAATTTTTTCCAAAATTAAAAGTTGTAACTGTCCCTATTTTGATGGGAAAACACAACATTAAATTCCACATTCTTGTCATTCTGAAAGGATCCCATTTTGCTCTACATTGCAACCACCCCGTCCTTCGGACACCCCTCCAAAGGAGGGGAATAGTTGGGTGAGTAGGCTACGGAATGCGAACAAAAATAAATTTATAAGAATTAGAGAATTCTAAATTCAATTGGGTTTGTATTGTGCTAACAAAATTGTAAAACAGCATCAATAATTAATCATTGATCATCAATCATTAATAATTAAATTCCACAATCTTGTCATTCTGAAAGGATCCCATTTTGCTCCACATTACAACCACCCCGTCCTTTGGACACCCCTCCAAAGGAGGGGAATAGTTGGGTGAGTAGGCTATGGAATGCTAACAAAAATAAATTTATAAGAATTAGAGAATTTTAAATTCAAATGGGTTTGTATTGTGCTAACAAAATTGTAAAACAGCATTCATTAAAACAACGGATTAAAATCACGTTGTTACAAAATGGGTCGTTCCTATGGAACTCACACGTTTTGGGAATAATCCCTGTTTGCAATTTTAGCAACAACACCATTTATAATTAACCAAAAAAAAAAACATTCATCATAACAAAGGATTAAAATCACGTTGCTACAAAATGAGTCGTTCCTATGGAACTCACACGTTTTGGGAATAATCCCTGTTTGCAATTCCACCAACAAAACCATTTATAATTAATCATCAATAATTAACCATTAATTTTAGAGCCGTAGGTTCGGTATATTATAATTATCTCATTACCACCAAATTCGAATTTGTTTGTATTGCGCAAACAAATTTGTAAAATACCATTTATAATTAATCATTAACAATTTATCATCAAACACCATTCATTAATACCAACGGATTAAAATCACGTTGCTACAAAATGCATCGTTCCTATTTAAATCATACGTTAATAGTTTTTGGTTAGCGGTGAGCATTTTTTCCGCTGTAAGACATTCAAACTTTCCGCTTTTAGAACTTTACGAATTCTTTCTTTAAAATCATTCCTTGTATCAAAAAATATTGAGCCAATACATAGGTAATCATTACAAGTAGTTCCATAAATTTAGAAGGAAATACAAACAAGTGCAGTGCTAAAACAGAATCGGAAACAACAAAAAGCAAAGCACCAAAGAATAGGTTCTTAAAAGCGATGGGTGTAATTGTTTTGCGGGTATTATAGCCCATATAGAGCATGAAACTAATTGTTATAGCATAGAACACCACTGGGATTTTTAGTTCGTTTAAATGCGGAAAAAGTAGGGTTAAAAATAGCATGAGATACACAAGAATAGGGAGCAAGAGTCTATAATTAAGACGAAGCGGTGTATTGGATAGGGTATAAAAACAACGGCTATAAAAAAGATGTGCCAATAGAAAACTCCCCAAACCAAAAAGGAAACCGGAAGGAAGTAATAAAAAAAGATCGCCCAACCAACTTAAAAGCAAGCCTATCATGAAGTTTTTGTCTCGCTCAGTATTGTTTTTCTTTGTTTGGTGGATATAAAAGAGTATCAATAAAGGCAGTAGGAGGGCTTTAGAAAAGAATCTCATGTTTTGGTATTCCAAAGCAATAAAAAGTAGGTCTAAGGCAAAGAAAAGAAGTAAAAAGACGATTATATGTTTTGATGTTGAAATAGTAGGCACAGTTGATTTATTTTGGAGTACCTAAAAGTAAGAAAAAAAAGAATTAATGTTGTCATTATAAATGCCAATTGTGCTATTGCATAAGGAAAGTTAAATAACTACTTTTGCAACGCAGACCGCCTTATCGTCGTTTCGATTAATCGGAAGGGAGGAAAGTCCGGACACCAAAGAGTAGTATAATGGGTAACACCCATCACTTGCTTCGGCAAGGAGGACAAGTGCAACAGAAAGTATGTACAGGTAATGCTGTAGTGAAACCAGGTAAACTCTATGCGGTGAAATGTCAAGTATATCAACAATTCTAGCTTCGGTTAGATAAGGGCGACTCGTTCGATGTTGAAGGGTAGACAGCTTGAGTTTTACAGTAATGTAAAATCTAGATAAATGATAAGGGTCGCGCTTGCGCGATACAGAATCCGGCTTATAGGTCTGCTTTTTTTAATCTACAGTTTTTCTATAAATATGTTATTTATAGGTTAAATAATTAATTTTCATTGATTTAAATTCTAAAAATTCTTACTTTTGGAATAGTTCGTTATTGAATAATTGTTTTTATAAATCTAGTTTTTAGAGCATTGGTTTTAGCAATTTCTACACAATAAGGAATACAAAAAATGCGCTTTTACTGATTAATGAAAATAAATAAATAGCTATATATGAAAATTCAAGAATTAAAAATTGATGTAATAAAGAAGATTTTAGCGATAGATTCTGCTGAAATAATTGAGAAAATTTCAGAATTTATCAATGATACTACTGAAAATGATTATTCAAATCCTCCATTTTTTGACGATGATGCAGAAGAAACTCAGAAAGGAATTGAGACTATTTTGAAAATGGTGAGTGAATTTAAATAATATTTTAAGGTTTAATTTTAGCTCGTTTTTAAATCTATTGGGAATATATTATTAACGTGTTGGTTAAACACTATATTTAGAACAAAAAAAAGTTTTAATTGATGTCAAAATCAGTTAAAACTTTTTTTATGCTTATACCATCTATCATTTGAATTTTCTATCATGAAAAAATCATCTTTTCTCTTATTGTAAACTCAAATAACAAGGGGTATTATATTTCTTCCTCTTCTTCGGTTTCTTCTTCTATTTCATATTGAAAAAAGGAAAATGTTGTGCCACCGTAATGTTTGGAAAATGAAAAATTGATTACCTGGTCTAATTTTGTGTGTTTGGAATGTTCTATAATTAGCATTCCTTCTTCATCGAGTATATTGTTTTGAAATGATTGTGTTGCAATTTTTTCAAAATTTTCTTGAGATAAATCATAAGGTGGATCTGCAAAAATAATATCAAATGTAGTATTGCATCTTTCCAAATAGGAAAACGCATCCGATTTAATAGGAGTAATGTCTAATTCTAATTCTGTAGCTGTTTTTCTTATGAAGCTAATGCAACCATAATCTGCATCTACTGCAATAACTCTTGTATTTCCTCTAGAACCAAACTCATAGCCAATATTTCCTGTTCCTGCAAATAATTCCAGAACATTTAAGTCACTGAAATTGAAATGATTATTGATAATATTGAAGAGTGCTTCTTTAGCCATATCTGTTGTTGGTCTAACAGGTAGTTTTTTTGGAGCTACAATTCTTCTTCCTTTGTGTTTTCCTGAAATTATTCTCATGAATGAAATAATATAAAATTATGGCGTATTTCTACGTCTGTTTTCCCAAAAGTATTAGTCCATTTTTGAGTATCTAACACACTACAATGTCTAATAAATTTATAAGCAATTTTAAAATATGAATTGTCTTTATCAATTATACCTAATAAATGTGTTGCAATAGTTTCTGGACTTAATTGCAATTGTTCATAGGTGAATAATAGATAATATATAAAATCTTCAGGAGTTGCATATTCAAAAGAATTGAATAATAACAATTGTTGATTCTTTACTGCTATAATTTGAAAATAATTCTTTTGAAAATGAACAAAAACCTGTTTGTCATCATTACCAATAGAATAATCTAAAATCTTTGTTACTAAAATGGTATTCACATTTTTGTAGTCGAAACTACCGAATTGATCTATTAAAAAATTATTAATGTTTACATAGGGTACATATACATTATTTATAAAATAATTTTCTATTTTATCATAATTAAACAAGTCGGTATTAAATACTTTGACATTGTATTGGAGGTAGCTGCCTAGAAATTCTGGATCGAATAGTGAATTTGGGACAAAAGTGTTTAAGTTATTATCGTGTAAAACAACAATTTCGTCGTAGGTATTTGCAAGGATAGAATTATCTAAAAAAGTTTTCCATAATTGCTCTTCAATTACTTTGTTTCTTGAAAACTCTGTAGTATTGAATGCAATTATTTTTTGTGTAATTAAATCGAAAACACAAAAAGAAAGTCCATTCAGAGAAACCTGAATGGACAACTTTTTATAATTTTTTTGTGTAATATCGTTATTCGTTACTACCATATCTTTTTGGCCAGTTTCCTGTTAAAGTTATTTCTACTAAAGAACCTAAAGTAATTTCTGGTCCATTAATTTCATTAATATCTTCTACTTTGTTTTCCTGAGCTAATAATTCTTCATCTAAACCAACAAGTAATGCATTCTTATCTATAATTGCTTGAAAAACTGGTAATTTTGTTTCATTTCTGATAACAAAACTTGTTTTCATTGTTACAGGTACTTCAACTCCTTTATATTTAACTATATCTAAAGATTTGTATCTGTCGTTATTTTTAAATAAAGAATCTCTAACGCTTACATATCCAATAGTGTCTTTAACAACAATATCTTTAAAATAACCACCAGTTCCAGTTGCATCTGTTACAATATTATATGCTTGATTTTTTGTAGCATCAATAACAGAAGTATCTCTTCTTGTTACAATTGCAAATTTTTCAGAATCAATAAAGTTTACAAGCTTATCGAAAGTGTCTGCATACTCACCGTGAATGGCTTTGTATCCTAATTGTGCTTTTTTAAGATCAATCATTTTTTGAACTGCAGCTTTGTAACGCTCGTCTTTTGCTTTTTCAAATTCAATAGGTCTCATTACAGAACTATAAATTAAATAAGCTAAGAAAGCTGTTGCTGCCCATAAAATCACAGATACTATAATTCTAGCACCACTAGGCAAAAATTTATCAATAAGTTTAACTAGACCTATAGCAACAAGGCAAGTTATGATTACATAAAGGATTAATAGTAACATTTATATTAGTTTTTTAGTTAAAATGGTACGCAAATCTACAATTTTTTTTTCTACTCAAAAGAAAATCTTTAAAAAATCATCAGTATATTTGAAAAAATCTCCAAGACAATTTATAAAAATAATGACTTCTGCACTGTTTTACAAAACGTTACGCAATAATTTCCCTTTTAATCCGACTCTAAAACAAGATATTTTTTTTCAAAAAGTAGCCGATTTCATCTTAAATAATGAAAAAGATGAAATTTTTATTTTGAAAGGATATGCCGGAACTGGAAAAACAACTATAATTTCAACTTTAGTAAACCACCTACAAACGGTGGATAAAAAATATGTTCTATTAGCTCCTACAGGTCGTGCTGCAAAGGTGATTAGCAATTATGCTCAAAAGCCTGCTTTTACAATACACAAAAGGATTTATTTTCCTAAAAAAAACAAATCGGGTGCCGTTTCATTTAAATTGCAACCCAATAAGTTTAAAGACACTATTTTTATTGTTGATGAATCTTCAATGATATCAGATACTTCTCAGGATTCTAAAATGTATCAAAATGGATCGCTTTTAGACGATTTAATTTTCTATGTTGATGCGGGAAAGAATTGCAAGATCATTTTTATAGGAGATACTGCACAGCTTCCACCAGTGAATTTAGAGGTTAGTCCTGCTTTAGATGCAGATATGCTGTCTTTACATTTTAATAAAGAAGTGAAGCAAATTGAGTTAGACGAGGTTATGCGACAAGCGGTTGAATCTGGAATTCTTTTCAATGCAACGGAACTTCGAGAGTTATTGAAATCGTACTTTTTTGATAGTTTTAAATTTCAATTGAATACTTTTAAGGATATTGTTCGTTTGATTGATGGTTATGAGATTCAAGATGCTATTTATGAATCTTTTGAAAAAAATGGAGAAGAGGAAACGGCTTTTATTGTGCGTTCTAACAAAAGAGCCAATCAATACAATCAACAAATTAGAACGAAGATTTTAGGTAGAGAAGGTGAACTTTCCAGCGGTGATTTATTGATGGTGGTTAAAAATAATTATTTTTGGTTGCAAGAGGAATCTGAGGCTGGTTTTATTGCAAATGGTGATATTATTGAAGTTTTAAAGATTGTTAATATTCAACAATTCTATGGTTTCAAATTTGCAAATGTGGTTGTTAGAATGATCGATTATCCAAATCAACCTTCTTTTGAAACAGTATTGCTTTTAGACACTATAACGAGTGAGTCTCCTTCATTAACTTATGATGAATCGAACACACTGTATCAGGAAGTTATGAAAGATTATGAAGAGGAAACACAGCAATATAAGAAGTTTTTAAAAGTGAAAAATAACCCTCATTTTAATGCTTTGCAAGTGAAGTTTTCTTATGCAATTACGTGTCATAAATCGCAAGGTGGACAATGGAATACTGTTTTTATTGAGCAACCTTATTTACCAAACGGTATCGATAAAGAGTATTTGCGATGGTTATATACTGCAATGACAAGGGCTAAAGAAAAATTATATTTGATTGGTTTTAAAGATGAATATTTTGAAAATTAAGCTTAGAAGTTATTTAAAATTATAATTATTTTTTTAAAATAAAATGTATTTTTGACGTGCATAAAAAATCACAAATGAAAATAATAGCTGTAATTCCTGCTCGATATGCTTCCACTCGTTTTCCTGCAAAATTAATGCAAGATTTAGGTGGAAAAACAGTAATTTTAAGAACCTATGAAGCAGCTGTAAATACAAATTTGTTTGCAGATGTATTTGTTGTTACCGATTCTGAACTTATTTATAATGAGATAATTACAAATAATGGAAAGGCCATTATGAGTATAAAAGAACATGAAAGTGGTAGTGATAGAATTGCTGAAGCAGTTGAAAATTTAGAGGTTGATATTGTTATAAATGTGCAAGGTGATGAGCCTTTTATTAACACTGAACCACTGCAAAAAGTGATTGAAATTTTCGAAAATGATCTGGACAAAAAAGTAGATTTAGCGTCTTTAATGTATGAAATAAAAGACAAAAAAGAGATTGAAAATCCAAATAATGTTAAAGTAATTGTAGATCAACAAAATTTCGCACTCTATTTTTCACGTTCCGTAATTCCATATCCTAGAGAAGAAAATGTAGGTGTTCGCTATATGAAACATATTGGAATTTATGCCTTTAGAAAAGAAGCATTATTAGATTTTTATCGTTTACCAATGTTGGCATTAGAAGCATCTGAGAAATTAGAACAATTGCGCTATTTAGAATATGGAAAGCGCATAAAAATGGTAGAAACCACTCATGCAAGTATAGGTATTGATACTCTTGAAGATTTAGAAAAAGCAAGACAAATTATTAGTAATTAGATATTTACAAATGTAAACTAAAAATGAAAGAATATTTTGAATTGCAAATCCGAATGATGAATCGTCATTTGTCTGAATTTGGAATACCACCCATTTTAGTTTACGGTTGCACACCTTTTTTATTCTTTTATGCTTCCAATGAATTATTTTCTAGAACAGATTATGCAACTTTCTTTTATTTATTTCTTGGATTAAGTTTAATTTTTCAATTAGGAGAAAAAAAGAAGAACGATTTTCTAAAATTTACTTTTTCAAAAACGGATTACTTTAAGATTAGAATCGCTGAAAATAGTTTGATTCTAATACCATTTATTTTTTTTCTAATTTATAAGGAATATTTTATAACAGCCTTTTTGCTATTTGTATTAGGTTTTATTTTAGCATTAATGACTTATGAGAATACATTTAATGTTTCAATTAAAACTCCTTTTTTTAAACATCCTTTTGAATTTTGTATTGGATTTAGAAAAACATTTTCCGTTTTCATTTTAGCTTATTTTTTAACTTTTATGTCGATTCGTGCAGAAAATTTAAACTTAGGATTTTTTTCAATATTAATGGTTCAATTTATATGTTTGAATTTTTATACAAAACCAGAAAGTGCTTTTTATGTTTGGATCTATTCCATGAGTCCTAAAGAATTTATATTTTATAAATTCAAGATTATTGTCTTGTATTCAACATTATTATGTTTGCCAATTGTTATTGCATTATGTCTATTTTTCCAAAATGAAATAATTACAATTGTAGGCATTCTTTGCTTAAGTTATTTTTTCATTCTAACAGGAATGTTAGCAAAATATGCTGCTTATCCAGATGCTATTTTCATTAGAGAAGGAGTAGTGCTTGCTTTTTTGGTTTGGTTTCCACCAATACTTGTTTTAATACTTCCGTATTTATATGTTCAGTCAATAAAAAAGTTAAATGATGTATTAGTATGATTAAAATTGAAAATGTAAGTAAGTCTTTTGGTAAAAATATAATTTTATCGAATATTAATCTTTCTTTTGAAAAAGGAAAAGTTTACGGAATTGTGGGCGAGAATGGAGCAGGCAAAACTACGTTATTCAATTGCATATCGGGATTAGAATCCTATACAGGAGTTATTTCAAGTGATTATGGAATTTTAAAAGAAAAGTTAGGTTACCTTCAAACTGAATCTTTCTTTTTTTCAAAGATTACAGCTAAAGAATATCTTCAATTATTATGTGTTGCTAGAAAAATGCCACCAATGGATTTTGAGGATAAAAATATTTTTGATCTTCCTTTAAATCAGTATGCCGCTACGTATTCTACTGGAATGAAAAAGAAATTGGCACTAACTGCAATTTTATTTCAGAAAAATAATTTTTATATTTTAGACGAACCTTTTAATGGAGTTGATATTCAAAGTAACATAGTTATAACAGAATTAATTCATAGATTGAAAAAATCAGGAAAAGCAGTTTTGATTTCTTCTCATATTTTTTCTACACTAAGTGATACTTGCGATGAAATTTTTGTTCTTAAAGATGGGAAAATTAATAAGAGCGTAAAAAAAGAAAATTTTAGCATATTAGAAAATGAAATGAAAGAATTTTCAATACAGTCAAAACTGGATAAGTTAGATTTTTAACGATTCTAATCTATTTTGTTTTTTTCTATAATTATTAACTGATTATAATATTCAACATTTGAAAATGTTTTACAAATGTAAATATCTTTTTCAAAATGTTTCATAAAGTCAACATTTCGTGTTTCATTAGTTTCATCAAGTAGCATTGTGTTGAATAAAATAAAACCATTTTTGGTTACAATTTTTTTAATAGCATTGATAAACTCTTGACTAAATAAAAAATCGGGCATTTTCGAATCGTGAAAAATATCAATAATAATCAAATCGTATGTGCGGGTAGTTTCTGAAACAAATTGAGAAGCATCTGCTATAACTGTTTTATAATTTGGAATTTTATCTAAGCCAAAATAGGTGTTAGAAATTTCAATAACACTTTCATCAATTTCTACTCCTATAATATAAGCTTTACATTTTATTTCATCTACTAATGTTTTTACAACACTTCCTCCAGCAACACCTAAAACAAGAATTTCGTTCATTGTTGAAATTTTGTCGAAACCAATATAAGACAAACCTTTTCGAAGCACTTTTTGTAAGCTACCATAAGAATAATTTGTATTTTTAGAATCTAAAACAAGTTTACCATTATTCCAGGTAACTTCTAAGTTTTCACTAATAGAAGATTTTTTTTCAAAAATGGTAATCGGGAATAAATAACTTAATAATCTTTTAATCATATAAAATTCTTTCTAATTGTAAATATAATTTTAATTTTACAGCAAATCATAACTAATGAAACAAAAAATATATCGATTTATATTTTGCTCAATCTTTGGTTGGGAAGTAGTAGGTACAATTAATGACGAAGTTAAGAAATGTATTATTATTGCGGTTCCACATACAAGTTGGTGGGATTTTTTCCTTGGAATTTTTTCTAGAGGAATTCTTAAAAAGCAAATCAATTTTCTAGCTAAAAAGGAATTATTCATTTTTCCTTTTAATTATTTTTTCAGATGGGTTGGTGGTGCTCCTTTAAATAGAGGTAAAAAAGAAAATAAAGTTGATGCAATTGCTAAAGTATTTGCAGAACATGAAATTTTTAGATTGGCTTTAGCACCAGAAGGAACTAGGAAAAAAGTAGAGGAATGGAAAACGGGTTTCTATTATATGGCAATGAAGGCAAATATTCCAATTATTCCTGTTGCTTTCGATTATGGAAAGAAACAAGTTGTTTATAATACACCTTTTTATCCAACTGGAGATATTGAAAAGGACATGAAAGTTCTAAAATCCTATTATAAAGGTGTAATTGGTAAAATTCCTCAAAATAGTTTTACTACAATTGATTAATTATTCGGGTGTATAGTTCTTAAACGTACCATTTTTATAAAAAACGACAATTCGGTCAATATCCGAGTTGTTTTTTTTTGGCTCTAAATTTTGCGTATTCGACTCTTGGTCTGAAAAATTTTCAAATACGCGCGTATTTTGAGGGTTGTCAATATCACTAAATAAATTGTTTTTTTCTTCGGTTCCAATTTTTTCTTTTAAATTTTCATTCGTTGGAGTATGAGTTGTTTTTTTCTCTTCCAATTTTTTTTCTTCTTCTTTTGGAAAACTTCCTTTTCCATTTAATATCCAATACAAATCTACATCCGGAAATTCTTCAACCACTTTTAGAACAAAATCTAAACTAGGTTTATTTCTTCCTGAAAGGAGGTGAGATATACTTGAACGCTGCACATCTATCTTATCTGCAAAAGCAGATGCAGATAAATTGTAATATTCAAGTAGTTTTTCGAGTCTTTTTATGAAATCATCAATGTTTACCATTGTAAACTGTATTAAGTTAGGAATAACACTTTAGAGTGTTTACAAATGTAACCAATATGATTGACATTAGCAAATATTACTAAATAAAAGTATTTTTTACTTAAACTAAAGCTTCTTATTTAGGTGTTTCAACTACTGATTTACAGTTATTTAAATAACAATAAGTAAAACATGGTTTATAATTGTTAAATAACATAATAATTAGCTAGTACAGAGATAAATTACTGTTTACAATTGTTATAATAAATTACAATTCGACTGTTTACAAATGTAAAATATATCTTGTTTACATTTGTAACATAATTTTAAGTCATGAACAATTTACAATTAGCAACAGAACATTTAGAGAATGAATTAAAGGGGAGATATGTTACAAATAATCATATTTTACCATTAATGAAGAAGTTACCCAACCAATTTAGAGTAAAAACTATTGGCAAATCAGTGTTAGACAAGCCTATTTATAGCGTAGAATACGGAATTGGACCAATTAAAGTACTAATTTGGTCGCAAATGCATGGAAATGAGTCCACAACTACTAAAGGTCTGTTTGATTTTTTTAATTATTTATCTTCTGATACCGATTTTTCAAAAGAAATCTATACAAAATACACACTTTACTGTATTCCAATACTAAATCCAGATGGGGCAGAGGTTTACACTCGTGTAAATGCGAATGAAATTGATCTAAATAGAGATGCTTTTGAGATTACACAACCAGAAAGTAAGCTTTTAAGGAGTGTTTTTGAGGATTATAAACCCGATTTATGTTATAATTTACATGATCAACGTACAATTTTCGGTACAGAAACCTATAATTTACCCGCTACAGTCTCTTTTTTAGCACCTGCTTATAATGAGTCAAGAGAATTCAATGATGTACGCTTAAAAGCTATTAAAATCATCAATAGAATGAATGATAATTTACAAAAATTCATTCCAAATCAGGTTGGGAGGTTTGATGATTCATTTAATGTGAACTGTATTGGTGATTATTTTACTTTTAGAGGCGTTCCAACGATACTTTTTGAAGCTGGACACTATAAAGACGATTATAATCGAAATGAAGTAAGAAAATTCATCTTCTGCTCTTTGTTTGAGTCGTTTAAACAGACAAACGAAAACGATATAGTTAAAAACGAATTGGATTTCTATTTGAAGATTCCGCAAAATTCTAAGTGTTTTTACGATTTTCTTTATAAAAATGTGAATTTTATTGATAATACAGAGAAAAAAACTATTAACTTTGCAGCTCAATATACCGAAGTCTTAAATTTGGATGTCATTGAGTTTGAAGCTCGAATAATTCAAATTGAAGATTTAGAAAATCATAGCGGACATGTTGAATTTGATTTAAATGAGATTGTTTACAATTGTAACATCTCTAATTTACCTGAAATAGGAGCGAAGGCAGACTTTGTTTTTGGTGAAAAAGTTAAATTTAAAAATGGTAAGCAATATGAGGTATAGTTTTACGTTGTATTACATAATTTATTATATACTTTTATGAGTAAGTTTCGTTTAGATGAAGTTGATCATCAAATTTTAGACATGTTGATTGACAACACAAGGGTTCCATTTACAGATATAGCAAAAAAGCTGTTAATATCTGCAGGTACAGTACACGTTAGGGTGAAAAAAATGGAAGATGCAGGGATTATACAAGGTTCATCTTTAACTTTGGATTATGAAAAATTAGGCTATTCTTTTATTGCTTATGTAGGAGTTTTTCTTCATAATACTTCTCAAACTAAATTCGTTTTAGAAAGAATTAATCAAATTCCTTATGTGACAGTGGCTCACATTACAACTGGAAAGTTTAATATCTTTTGTAAAATTAGAGCGAGAGATACAAAACATGCAAAAGAAGTTATTTTCATGGTTGATGATATTGATGGTGTGTATAGAACGGAAACAATGATTTCTCTTGAAGAGAGTATCAACGACAAAAAACGATTAATGCATACTATTTTTAAAGAACTTTAATATTCAATCCCGATTTTTAATCGGGATTTTTTTATATGATACAATTCAATCAAAATGAGTTTGCACCCTTTTATGCAAATTACGTCAACAAATCGATGTTTGTTAAAAACATTGTAGAAGGTTTAAAAGCACAAGAAGAAGAAATTGTTTCCTTTTTCAAAAATATTCCAGAAAATAAGCATGAATTTAGATATGCTACAGGAAAATGGACAATTAAAGATGTTTTATTGCATCTAATAGATGTGGAACGCATTTTTGCATATAGAGCATTACGAATTTCTAGAAATGATACAACTTTAATTCCTGGATTTGATGAGAATGAATATGTTGATAATGCAAATGCTACTACTAGAAGCTTAGAAAATTTAATAGAAGAATATATTTTAGTTAGAAAAGCAACAATTGCATTATTTTCTAGCTTTACAGAGGAACAATATATGCGTATAGGTAATGCATCAAATAATTCAGTTTCTGTTCGTGGATTAGGCTATATTATTTTAGGTCACGAAAAACATCATATATTAGTTATTAAAGAAAGGTATTTATAATAAAAAAGGTATGCGATTTGCATACCTTTTTTATTGAATCTAATCTTCATCTTCATCTGCTTCATCAGCGATTTCTAAATCAGCTAATGACTCTAATGAATCATCTGCAGAATCATCTTCATCATCTTCATCATAATTTTCAATTCTGTCGGCTAGTTTAGTACTTACTTTTACTAAGAAGATTGTATCTTCAGTACGTACTTCAACAGCTTCAACTGTTTCATTTTTAACATTTTTAAAACGAATGATGTCAGAATCATCATATCCTTCTGGAAATTTTTCAACTAAAAGGGTCAAAATTTCGTTTGTTAATTTTGCGTAATCAACAATTACTCTTTTCATTTGGGTTAGTTTTAATCAGGTATTTTTATCAAATGTAAGACCCTTAAGGTAATTATCAAATTGTTTTCTTATTTTTTTTTCAAAAAAATTACCAACCTAAAATATAAGCAAAAATTAACGGCACAACTATAGTTGCATCTGACTCTACTATGAACTTAGGTGTAGTGATATCAAGCTTTCCCCAAGTAATTTTTTCATTTGGAACTGCTCCAGAATAAGATCCGTAACTTGTTGTTGAGTCTGATATTTGACAAAAATAACTCCAAAAAGGGATGTCATGCATCTCCATATCTTGATAAAGCATTGGTACAACGCAAATTGGGAAATCTCCTGCAATTCCTCCACCTACTTGGAAGAATCCGATTCCTTTTCCTTCACAATTTTTTGGATACCAATCTGCTAACCAAGTCATATATTCGATACCACTTTTTGTAGTAGATACTTTTAATTCTCCTTTAATACAGTAAGAAGCAAAAATATTACCCATTGTACTGTCTTCCCATCCTGGAACAACGATAGGTAAGTTTTTTTCTGCAGCAGCAACCATCCAAGAATCTTTAGGGTCGATTTCATAGTATTGCTCTAAAACTCCAGAATTAATCATTTGATACATAAACTCATGTGGAAAATATCTTTCTCCTGCTTTTTCTGCTTTATTCCAAATGTCAAATAAATGAGATTGTAGTCTTCTAAAGGCTTCTTCTTCTGGGATACAAGTATCTGTAACACGATTGAAATGATTGTCTAATAAATTTCTTTCCTCTTGAGGCGTTAAATCTCTATAATTAGGAATTCTTTTGTATGATTTATGAGCAACTAAATTCATAATATCTTCTTCAAGATTTGCTCCTGTACAAGAAATAATATGAATTTTATCTTGACGAATCATTTCTGCTAATGATTTTCCTAACTCAGCCGTACTCATTGCACCTGCTAAAGTTACCATCATCTTTCCATTATCTAATAAATGTTCTTCATATCCTTTTGCAGCATCTACTAATGCAGCTGCATTGAAATGTAAATAATTGTGCTCTATAAATTGACTAATAGGTCCTTTCATATTTTTTATATTTAATTGTCTAACTTTTTTACGCGTTAAACTGTTTATTATTTTTTATATCCTAAAATATTCATGATATCTTCTGCCTTTTGCTGTTCAGAGAAGACTTCTGTCGCAATAATTCCATTTTCATCTCTATCAATTAAGATGTGTTTTGGTTGTGGAATTAAACAGTGATGTAAACCTCCAAATCCTCCAATGGTTTCTTGATAAGCTCCTGTATTGAAAAATCCAATATATAATGGTTTCTCTTTGTTGTATTTTGGTAAGTATACCGCATTCATGTTTTGTTCTGAATTGTAATAATCATCACTATCACAAGTTAAACCACCTAATAGCACCCTTTCGTAGGTATCATTCCAGCGGTTAATCGCCAACATAACAAAACGTTTATTAATTGCCCAAGTATCAGGTAGCGTAGTAATGAAAGAACTATCGATCATGTTCCATTTCTCTCTATCATTTTGTTGTTTTTGATACAATACTTGATAAATTGCTCCACCACTTTCTCCAACTGTGAAAGATCCAAATTCTGTAAAAATATTTGGAACATCTACTTCTGCATCATCGCACGCAATTTTGATTTGATTTATGATTTCGTCAATCATGTATTGGTAATCATATTCAAATGCTAATGAGTTTTTGATTGGAAATCCACCACCAATATTTAAACTATCTAAAGAAGGACATTCTTTTTTAAGTGCAATATATACTTTTAAACATTTCAATAATTCATTCCAATAATAGGCTGTATCACGAATTCCTGTATTAATAAAGAAGTGAAGCATTTTTAATTCCACTTGTTTATTCTCTTGAATTTGTTTTCTGTAGAAAGGAACTATGTTTTTGTAACCAATTCCTAATCTAGAAGTATAAAACTCAAACTTAGGTTCTTCTTCGGCTGCAATTCTAATTCCGATTTTGAATTTTCCATCAATTTGTTCTTGTAAAAGATCTAACTCTTCATAGTTATCAATTACTGGAATTGTATTTTTTTGACCGTTATTAATTAAACGAGCAATATTATCTACATAAGCATCACGCTTAAATCCGTTACAAATTACAAAGGTCTTTTTTGTAATTTTTCCTTCAGCTAACAAATTTTCTACGATGTTAATATCTATTGCAGAAGAGGTTTCAATATGAATGTTGTTTTTAAAAGCTTCATTCATAATAAATTGAAAATGAGAACTTTTTGTGCAATAACAGTATTGATAATTACCTTCGTACTTGTGCTTTTCCATTGCTTTTCTAAACCAACCTTTTGCTTTGTTGATATTGTTAGAAATTTGTGGTAAATAGGTAAACTTTAAAGGTGTACCATATTGTTCGACCAGTTTCATTAAATCAATATTATGAAATTCAAGATTGTCTTTGTTTAATTTGAACTCTTCTTGAGGAAAATAAAAAGTTTGATTTATTAAGTCGTAATATTTTGTATTCATTTGAATATTAGGTTTTAAAATTAAAAAAATAGTAATTGTGCTGCTCTTTTAATTTTTCAAAGCCTAATATTTGCAAACACTATAAGCAGTTTTTCATTAAAAGCTTTTAAAAGTTCAAATAAATGAATAAAAAGTGTATTGCGAGAATGTATAATACTAGAAGTTGAAGATGCTTTTCGGGCTCTTCCTTTCATTTTTTCATCCAATTGTATCGTAAAAATATTGTCTCTCATTCTAATGCAAATGTAAAAATATTTTTAAGCTATTTTATATTTACTAATTAAAATATTTTTATGATTTATAATCGTTGAAAGCTTTGTAAATCAATTCATTATCTGATTGTTGATTTATTTTTATACTTCCAATGCCTTCAAGTAGCGCAAATTGGATTGTTCCGAACTCATTTTTTTTGTCATAAATGAGCAAATCAATACAGTTTTTAATATCTGTTTCATTAAATTCAACAAAATCATAGATATCGCTAATTACATATTTTATTTCTTGATATTCTTCATTAGAGATCAATCCTTTTTCTTTAGAAATAAAGGCTTCTAAAATCATTCCAATAGCAATTGCTTCTCCATGAAGTAAGCTTGTTTTTTCAGAACTTTCAAGATAGTAACTTTCAATTGCATGTCCTAATGTATGACCATAATTTAATGCTTTTCTGATACCATTCTCGGAAATATCTTCAGAAACAATCTTATTTTTTATTAGAACTGATTCATAAATTAAATCGTCTAAGTCTTCTGTATTTAAAGCAGTTGTGTCTTTTAATTTGTTCCAGTAGGTTCTGTCATAAATTAATCCATGTTTTAACATCTCTGCAAACCCAGATCGCATTTGATTACCTTCTAATGTTTCTAAATACTGTGTGTCTATAATTACTGCTTTAGGTTCTCTAATAATTCCGATTTGATTTTTTAGATTTCCTAAATCGACACCATTTTTTCCTCCAATTGATGCATCAACCATAGAAAGTAGGGTAGTTGGAATGTTGATGAAATCGATACCTCTTTTGAAAGTACAAGCAATAAAGCCTCCAATATCTGTAATTACGCCTCCACCTAAATTAAGAATGATGCTTTTTCTATCTCCACCAAGTTCAGTAAGAGAATGCCAAACTTGCAAGCACGTTTCTATATTTTTATTTTCTTCACCTGCTTCCAATTCGATGATTTCAATTTCGACATCAGTTGCAAGTAATGATAAAAATCGAGGCAAACAATGGCTAGAAGTATTTTCATCTGCTATGATAAAAATTTTAGAATAGTTTTCAACTAGTAAAATTTCAGATAAATAGTGGTACCCGTTTTCCTTAAAAAAAACATTATAATTGTTTGCTTGAATGGTTTGCATTGTAATTGTTTTCTATATTTATTGCAAAATAAGGCATTTTTTATTTAAAATTACAACGCTGTAAAGTATATTTGCACTTCAAATTTATTAACTACAGATGGAGAAAATATTTAACAACACACAAGTTGCTTTTGAGTTAAAAAGTGATACACAATTGGAAAGGGCTTATTTCTTATTTAAAATGATTGAAATTCAGCCACTTGTACGAATTGGTACAGCCGTTACAAATTTCGCATTGAAAGCGCACTTACCTGTTGAAGGACTAATAAGAAGTACAGTTTTTGACCATTTTTGTGGAGGCGTTAGTGAAAACGATTGTTTGCGAGTAGTAGATAATATGTTCACTAAAGGTGTTTCTTCTGTTTTAGATTATTCTGTAGAAGGAAAAGAAGATGAAAAGCAGTTTGATGCTGCGTTAGATATGACCATTAAAACGATTGAATTTGCGAAAGAACGTTTAGCTATTCCTTTTGCTGTTTTTAAACCTACAGGTTTTGGACGCTTTGCATTGTATCAGAAAATAGGTGAAGGGAAATCTTTTACAGCTGAAGAACAATCGGAATGGGATAGAGTAGTAGCTCGTTTTGATAAAGTATGCCAAATTGCTCATGATAAAGATGTTGCATTGTTGATTGATGGTGAAGAAAGTTGGATGCAAGAAGCAGCTGATGATTTGGTTACTAACATGATGCGAAAATACAATAAGGAAAAAGCTATTGTTTTTAACACGTTACAAATGTACCGTTGGGATCGATTGGATTACCTTAAAAAAATACATGCTTTGGCTAAAGCTGAAGGTTTCTATATTGGTATGAAATTAGTTCGTGGTGCCTACATGGAAAAAGAAAATAATAGAGCAGAGGAAAATGGATATCCAACACCTATTTGTGCAACTAAACAAGCTACAGATGATAATTATGATGCTGCAGTTGTTTATATGGTTGATAATATTGAAAGAATGGCCATTTTTGCAGGTACACATAATGAAAATAGTTCCTATCGTTTAATGGAATTAATGAATGAGAAAGGTCTTGAGAAGAATGATTCTCGTGTCTTTTTCGGTCAATTATTCGGAATGAGTGATAATATTAGTTATAATTTGGCTGCTGCTGGATATAATGTTGCTAAATACCTTCCTTTTGGACCTGTTAGAGATGTGATGCCGTATTTGATTCGTAGAGCTGAAGAAAATACTTCTGTTGCCGGACAAACGAGTAGAGAGCTTGATTTAATAAAGAAAGAAAGAGCTAGAAGAAAATTATAATACAAATGAATCCCTCTAAAACGAGGGATTTTTTATATCTTATCTTTTTTTATATTAAGTGTTAATTCGTAATATAAAACTACTGCCAAAATTATTCTATAAAGTAATGGGGCTTTTTTTCGACTGCCTTCTTTTAAGATTAAAGAAATTAGCATATTTGAAGCGACAAAGCTAATACAAATTCTAACAAAAGGTATTTCTTAGATATTTTATGTGTTTTTTAATTAATGATTATTTTTTCGAAAGTATTTTCAAATTCATTTTCAGTTATCAAATGATTGACTATTTCTTCAACTTCTTTTATGTTGATTTTATCCACAAGTAACATATTTGAAGCCCAAAAGTATTTTCCATTTAAACATTCTCCTGTATTTTTATTCTTTTTTCTTAGCATTTCAATGTTTTCATAGGTGAAAAAAGTAGCTACAAACTGCGTGTCATCTGAAAATGTAATAATTACATCACTATTATCATTTGTTTCTAAAGTACCACCAATAATAGGCCCTTTAATTTCGCTTTCTATCCATATTTTTTTAATTTCCTTTTTCATTTATTAACCTTTTTAATTTCCAATCAGTTCCTTTTTTAATCTATCAATTTTATTGAAGCAGTGCCCCTTTAGACTAGGTTAATTTCACAAACTCTCTTTTGGCTCAATTGTATCACCAATACTTAAAGTATAGGCTAGTTTAGGATAGGTAAAATCTAGGTTTCTGTTTTCTTCACCTCTAATTCTAAAAAAATCTCTTTTTTGATCTTCATTTGCTACTACTAATGGTTCTCCATTTATAAAACAAGGATTACTATCTTTAAATTGAATGTAGGTATCTGATGTTCTAAAAGTTATACCTAACCATTTATTATCGGATGTTAATGGCTTTTGTTTTGGAACTTGCTCTAATATAATTCTATGTGAAAATTTTGTATTGGTATGCAATGAAAATAATACAACCGAATTATGTTTTAGTGGAATATCAAACTCTTCAAGCGTTATCTTATCTTTTATTTTTAGCTTTCTTAATGTTTGTGCTGTCAATTCTTCTGGTTTTTCATAACAAGTGAAAAGACCAATGTAGGAATCTTTTTTTAGATCTAAAGATTGGTCAGAATGATATTTCATTGTAGTATACTCTTTATCGTAAATTTCGATTAGTGCATTGTTAAAATCGAGTTTTGGTAAAACATTGTTATCATTTTCAACAATTGTATCATTTATTTTTTCAACAATTTGATGATGTAATGGCAAAAAATAATGAGGCGGAATTGTATATGTAGTTGTTGTTCTTACTAATGGAATTTTCTCTTGCTCAACTTTAACTAAATGATTACCAATTCTTCCTTTTGTAATATTTTCGAAATGAATTGATTGAGATAATTCCTTAAATAGGTTGTTTTCTAAAGACAATTCAATGGTATAAAAACCTTGGTTATTTTGCATTTTTTATTGTGTTCTGTTTAGTAAATTGGTTTTTCATAATCTCCAGAATTCATACTGAAATGGACTTTTCCATAGTCGACTTTCTTTTCTGTTTTGTTTTCTTCATAATAGGAATTACGTAAATTTTCCATGGTTTCTGAAGTCATAGATTCTAATTGAATCCGTTTTCCGTTTTCTTTAATATAGGTTTGATTGTTCATATAGACAGCTTCTAAATTGGAACAACGTATTACATAGCCCATTCTAATAGGGATTTGATCTACATTTAATACGGACGGTTTAATTTCGTGGGTGTATAATCTATTGGTTGAAAGTGGAATTAAAAATACTGAATTTGGATATAATGTAACGCTAAATTCTTTTTCTAAACTAGGATCATCAACCGTATTTTTCAATTTGAAATGCAAACGGGTCAATCCGCTTGTTTGTTTGTATACCCAATCAAATTTGTCGGTTTCAGAAGGTTTTAGTTGATCAAAATTGGTTTTGTCATAGAAAGTGCAAAAAACAATTAGTCCTTCTTTTGGCATATCCTTTGTTTTGTCAGAATGGGCTTTAATTTTCGATTTTACTTGTTTTGTATTTGCATCGGTTTTCAATTTATTCTCATAAATCTGTACTAATACATGATTTAGCTTTATTTCTTTTTCGAAAAGATATTTAATTTCGTCATTTAAAGTAGTAATGATTGTAGTATCGGTTTCGCGAAAATTATCAGTAGGTCCTGTTAAATTACTAGAACATCGTAAAAGATTAAAATGTAATTTTTCATTATCATTTTCTGCCTTTTCTTTTACTATTTCGCTTAAATAGATTCCTTTTCTTAATGCCTTAGCGTCTTTATTGGATTCTGTTAAATGTTGAAATTCATGTTCCGATTTTATCTTATTAAAATACTCATTATCATCAAAAAAACGTCTAAAATAGACCCCTGAATTACTAATTAGAATAGGAACTTTACCTAATGTGATGAGATGAATATTTTCTTTATTACTTTTCTCATGATGAATAGAAATTTCTTTAATTACATATAAATCTAGAGGAGTGTTTCCATTTTCAAGTTGTTCAATATCTCCACAGACATAGATTTTTTTATCCTTTACAGGAATTTGAATTTCAGAAATAGTCGTTACTATTGTTCCACAAAAATGATTTATTAAGTATTTATAATCTTTGGATTCATTGTTACCATTTGTTAGGTCTAAAAGAATGTTTTTATCTTTTGAAATACTATTTTCGCTATTCATGTTGGTATTTTCTAAATTTAGTAGTTTGTCAGGGTTAATAGATACTTGTTCTTACAAATATAACGCAAACTTTTAACTCTTAGGTGGGGTCAAAAAACAATTGAAGTAATAGGTTTAACTTTGTGAAAATTTGAAGTTTTTACAAAGGTGGGCTTGCAATGAGTTAAAACTATAAAATTTGTATTACTTATTGATCTTTTTTGTTGATTTTCTGTTTTCCATAAAACTTCACAAGGAATTTTCCAAATATAAAATATAGACCAAGAACTGTTACTCCACCAATTAAATAGCCATTATTTAATAATTCTTTATAATCATAATTGATATAGTATAATAAAACACAAAGGAAAAACTGAAGAATAGCATAGGTAATATTCCCATTAGGACTATATCCAAATAATCCTAGAAAATGAGTTTTTGTAAGTCCAAAAATGAGATGAGGCATTGCATTTACTAATAATGCTCCAATAATGAAGTCTATTGCATTCATTTGCTAATTATTTTTGTTAAGTGTGTATTAAATGTTAATCTTGAATATCTTGCAATTGTAATACTTAGTTAGATTTATTATATTGATCTAGTTTTACTAGATAACTTTTTTAATATTTTACTTTCATTTTGTAATTGAAAGTAATAGTTCAATCAAATATTTCTGTTTATTTTTTGTCTTCTTTATTAACAACTTCAATAGTTTCTTCTAAACCAATTTGAAGGCTTGAAAGTTCATTTTTGACAATAATAACATCATCAGTAAATGCTAGTCCTATTTCTGATTTATCTTCAAATATTGATGGGCTACTGTTTTCAATAGCCTTTATAAAATCTACAAGTTTTTTTGTTTCCATTTTTGGGTTTCTCCACCAATTTGTACTCCATATTCTATGGAATACAAATCCGTTTCCTTCAAGAATCTTTTGTCGATGTCTATCGTGCAAATATGCCTCTTGGCTAGAATGAAAAGCAGCTCCATCACATTCTATTGCTATCTTTGGAAGTCCCATATGTTTTGTATCATAAACCATATCAATTCTAAAACCAGCAAATTGATGTTGAGGAATTATATTTTTTTTATCAAAATGTTCAGTTAGAGCTTCATAAACTTCTTCCTCAAATGGTGACTCTAGGTCTTCATTTATGTTTTCAATTGTTTTGTTTTTAGTAGAATTCTCTGCGAGGATATTTAAGACTGAAATTCTTGCTTCATTGTCTTGCTCACTAACAGCTTTTGAGTAGGCTAAATAAGCATATAAAGCACCTTTTCGGTTATTTGAACCTTCATTTATTAAATGCTTTTTATAATTTAAAAACACATCTTCTGGAATTGAAGAGCATACATAAACTTTGTACTTTGCTCTTGTAATGATAACATTTAAAAGTTTGTATCCTTTTTGATGATTTATTGAGCCAAACCTTTGGTTAAATTTTCCTTCTTTATTAATACCATAAGTAGTTGAGAGAATTATTACATCTCTTTCGTCTCCTTGAATATTTTCTAAATTTTTGACAAAAAAACCATTTTCTTCAAGCTCAATTATTTTATTATTAAATTCGCTATATTTCTCAAATTTTCTTCTTTGATTTATCTTTTCTAAAATTAGATTTCGTTGGTTGATGTTAAAGGTTGCTATTCCAACTGTTGGATATTCTCCATTAGGTAGTCTTGAAATATTGTTGTCAATAATTGATAAAATTGTTTCAGCTTCTGCGTCATTAGAATTATCGGAATATGTGCCGTTTACAGGTACATAATTTATCGGAATATATTCAAAATCGTTAGGAAGTGGTTTTAATCGTTGATTATAAAAGGCATAATTTGAGTAATCAATTAGGTAGGGATGCCTTGAACGATAATGAAAGTCTAAATGTTTTTTCTCAAAACCTAATTCGGATGCGAAATCAAGAAGAGATTCACAATCAGAAAGTGAATTGCTTATATCGTTTTTAATTTTATCTATTTCATCTTCAAATTCATCTTCATCCTCAATTACACCGTCAAATATTTTGCTAAAATAATTTGAAGGTGGCATTTGGTGCTCATCTCCTGCAATGATAATTTGTTTCCCTTTTAAAAGTGCTGGTAAATTATCTTCTAATTTTAATTGACTCGCCTCGTCAAACATAACAATATCAAAATATTGGTTTTTACCTTTAAAGAGGTTACTTGCTACGTCTGGTGTTGCTAGAATTATTGGAAAAAAAGTAGTAAATAAATCCATATCCATTTTTACTATTTCTCTTAGAGATAATCGTTTATGTCTTTTACCTGCTCGTTTGTTGTATAGATTTTCAACAGCTAAATTTGGGTTCTTATCATCAAAATCTCTTGTTGCATCTATTTGTTTTGAAAACCAATATTCTCTAATATATTTAATCTGTTCTTTTTCAAGTTCAGATAAAGATTTTCCTAATTCTATATGATCGTTATCATTTGTTGGTAAATCCATGTTTGCAGAATTTACAAGCATAGAATTAAGATAGAAAATTAAAAATGTTTTTTTCCAATTTGTTTTTTTCTTTAATTGGTCAAGGATTAATTTATTTTCAGCCGACAATTCATTATAAAATTGAAACCACTTAAACTCGATTGAAAAAAGATCACTCTCATTTGCGAAAAATTGTTCTTTTGAATCTACTAAATTCTGAATTTGAGAACTCAACACATTGTGAGAATCTCCATTCAACTCTTTGTTAGTCCAATTTTGTTCTTTGATTATAGTTTTTAAGTTACTGAAGTTTGCTTTTATTGTTTGTAGAAGTTCTGTTTCAAATTCCTTTTCAGTTGATTTAATTAAGTTTAGTAATTTGTACTCATTTTCGATTTTAGATTGAAACTCATTATCAATTCTCTCAATAATTTGTTTATAGTTTTTAAGAATGTCTCGATTCCCTTTAATAGAATTAGAAAAACTAATGGTTTCAAAGTCTTTACTGTGATAAGTTTTTAATGAATAATCGTTATATAGAGAACCTATATTTTTTTGATCTGCGAGTGTTGTTTTCTTCTCTTTTGAAAATATTGAAACTATTTTAAATAAAAATCCGTTTGTTTTTTTTTCATCTAAAAAATCATTATTTGCTTCGTGTTTTTTTAGAATGCTTTGGATAGAATTTTCAATAGAGCTAATTGATGCTTTTTGAAAATTAAATTGTTCTTTTCTTATTTTATAATATTCTACTTCATAGTTTGAAACGTTATCTAATACTTTTTTTAACTCTTTTTTATAGATTGAAAAATCCTCTTCAATCTGTTGTTCTATAATAAATGGATTATCTCCAACTAATTTTGCAGAGTTGATAAATGAAAGGTCTAAATGAGGTCTAAAATCATCATATAAATTTTGACCTTTTCTAATCAGTTCTAATAATTGATTTAGTTCAGATGATTCATAACTGAATGTATCTTTTGCTAAATCAAGATTGTAATCTTCTGAGTTGTCTTTTAATTCAGATAATAGAGAACCAACAATATGGCTCCAATTTTTATTACCAACTAAATTTTCACCTATTTTTTTGTGTTGTTTATTTATTGTATCAATTAAGTTTTTTGACTTATCAATAATATTATCTAAAGTCTCTTTAGAGTGAGAGTATCTGTATCGACGATTTGAAGAATTGTCTACTCTCTCTCTCACAGAATCAACAGCTAATTTTCTATCTTTAACAATATCTTTTAGTAAAACGCATTGATAATTAAGACCTTTTTCATTTAAAGCATTATGAAGTACTTCTAAAGCTGTTCGCTTTTCACAAACAACGATTGTCTTTTTTTGATTCTCTAATGCATTTACTAAAACTGCTGTAAGCGATTGACTTTTTCCTGTACCTGGTGGCCCTTGAATTAAAATGTTTCGAGACTTTTTTAGAGAATGTAAAATTCCTTGTTGAGAAGGATCGGTTTCCACTGATGATATTGGTTGAAACGTATGTTCTTCCATATCCTCAAGGTCAATTGTTGCACCTTGTAATTCAAGTAAATTGGCATAATCGTGAATAATATTTTGCTTCTGAACCTCAAAAATTGAAAAAAGACCACCAAAATCTATAAATGAATTATTAGATGTTAATGGTAGTTTTTCATAATATTTTTTTTCTGGAATAGATTTTATTTCATTTAGCTTTTTTTCAAATGTTTCGCGAAGATTATCTGGAATTGAGCTATTTATAGATTCAATGATGTTTACACATATATCTAAAAGTTCATTTTTATCAATTAATCCATCATCTAAAAAGTCAGTTGAAATTTGATTAATTTCTATTTTTGAATCGTTTTGTAAATGATTTATTAAAATCTCATTTATATAAATTGGGTCATCTTCTGTTCTTAATATTTCCCAAGTATTAAATTCTTTTGTTCTTCTTATCCTTAATGACCAAATTAAAATAGGAGCAACCGTCAATTTATTATCTGATTCGTCTCTTCTTACAAGTATTGGAAAACCAAAACCGAATGTGTTTATTCCTTTCTCCGATTCTATAGCATCTGTTTGATTGATTAAATTCTCGAAAGATTTTGTAATTTTTACTAACTGTATTTGATCTTCTTCAAAAAGTGAGTTTAAATCTGGAACATTATCTTTCCAACTAATTTTGAACTTTAAAGGTAACTCTGTTAAAAGTGAATTTATAAAATTTGTAGGTAGTTTTTCATCAATATGAGATAATCTCGTTAAATCGAACTTATATCTTGAATTTGCAGGAATTGCATTTAAATGGACACCTCTTCGACTACCAACTTTAAGTCGATTTTGTAATTCAATCAGTAGCTTTTCAGTTATCTCCATAATTTTTGGTTAGTTTAATTTATTTAAAGCATTCTAATTGAGTATATGATTTATCTATTTTATCAAAGACTATTCTCAGAATATTTTTTTAGTAAATCATTTAATATTATTCCTCAAATATATTTAAAATAAAATTATTTATAAATATTGAATCCTTAGATTCAAAAAACTTATTCTTTTTACTAACTAATGCAAAGAATACTCATTATACAACTCACTCACTTTCTTTAAATCGGTTAATGGCTTAATTTCATAAAAATAATGCAGTTGCCATTTTTGTGATTTTTCAGCTTGTTTATTGTTGGCAATATCCCAATTCGGATACACTCTAAAGGCTCTTTTTCCTTCTTTTGTATCTGTCGAAATGATTCCTTTTTCTATGAGTATCGCTTTTGGAAAAACAAATTGCCCCATTTTGTCTTCTAATTGGACAGTTACTACATAAAAATCGATCAAATCATTTTCATGTAGGGGTTCAATTGGTCCTTTATTATTTCTTTTCCAAAACGTTACAAATTGTCCTCTTTTTGTTGGTGTTGTTTTTGCATTTCTATAAACAATATTTAAATTGTTTAGTAGGAATCTACAAGCTGCATATTCTTTGCTTTCTTTTTCGGCTTCAAAGTTTGTAATTTGTAGATTACATTTAGTATAAATTTCATCTTGTATTCTTTTTAGTGTGTTGTCCATTATTGTATTGCTATAAATAGTTTAGCAAGTTAATGTGTTTTTTTAGTACTAAAAAATTACAAGGACTAATAGTAAACAAACCGTTATTATTCTGATTTAGGCAGAAGATTTCTATTTTTTTAAAACTTGCAATAAGACTTCTTTCTCTGCTTTTAAAATTTTAATTTCTTGTTGTAATTGAGCAATGGTTTCGTCTTTTGTATCGTTTTCTAGAACTGTAGTCGAGTAGGACTTGGGTAGTAATAAAGCAAGATCTTGAAAAAAGTTGTATTGCAATGCATGGCATAAATCCCACAAGGATTGGGTTTGTATGCTTGGACGTTTTTGAAGATACCCAATGTAGCTACTTTTTTTATTGAGTTTTCTAGCTAGTGCAGCTTTCCTAATTCTGTTTTTTAAAAAATAAGCATTTATAATTTTACTAATGTCTATCGTTTTTTCCATATTTAATTAGTTTTTTTAGGTATTAAATATACAATAATTGTTATTAAATACCCAAAATGTGATATTAAATATCTAAAAAATGATATTTAATACCCAAAAAATGATATTAAATACCTAAAAAGTGACATTAAATATCCAAAAAGTGATATTTAATACCCAAAAATTGATGTTAAATATCTAAAAAGTGATATTGAATACCTAAAAAAGTGGTATTTAATACCCAAAATATGATATTTAATACTCAAAAAATATACTTAAATATCCAAAAAATAGCGTTTAATTCTATTTATTTAGAATTAAACGCTATTTTTTAAGTATACTTATACTTGTTTAAGTGATTGATAAAGAATACTGTAATCTTTATTTGTTTTTCACAAAGATTAGTTTGTATCTGCTTTTTGGATTTTCTCTTTGTTCAATTTCAAAACTGCCAATAGATTTTATAAGCGGTGTTAATTTTTCAAAACCATAATTTCTAGAGTCAAAGTTGGGTTGTTTTTTCTGTAATAAACTTCCAACATCTCCAAGGAAAGCCCATCCTTCTTCATCGGACAAATCGTTAATTGTAGCAGAAATAAGTTTTATTTCTTTCTTAGTGATTTTGTCTATTTCTGTTTCTGGCACCTGTTTCTGATCATTTTTCTCTTCCGTTTGTTTCTTTAAAATTTCAATATAGATAAACCTATCGCAGGCAACAATAAAAGGATTTGGTGTTTTTTTCTCACCAATTCCAATTACTTCCATTCCTGCTTCTCGCAGTCTCGTTGCTAAGCGTGTAAAATCGCTATCGCTAGAAACAAGACAGAATCCACTAACTTTTTCGCTGTAAAGAATATCCATGGCATCTATAATCATGGCAGAATCGGTAGCGTTTTTACCCGTAGTGTAACCGTATTGTTGAATTGGCGTTATTGCGTTTTCAAGGAGTAGGTTTTTCCATTTTGATAAATTTGGCTTTGTCCAGTCTCCATAAATTCTTTTTATTGTAGGATTACCATATTTGGCAATTTCCTCCATCATTTCTTTTACATGTGCTGATGGTATATTATCAGCATCAATTAGAACTGCTATGTTTAAATTTGTATTCATTTTTATTTTCTAATGATTTTTATATCAGTAAGTAGTTACTGTTATAGTATTGTTCCCAATTTTAGTTTATATATAAAGTAACTATCTTGATGTTTTTCAGTTGTTTAGTGTCCATTAATGAATGTATTATACATTTTTAATACCCAAAATTAATCAAGACCTTGAGAAGGTACTACTATAAATTTTAATTGACTACGAAGATAACTAAAATTTATTTTTTTGACTATAAAAAAAGGATTCAGATTGAATATAAGAAAATTAATTTTTCATTTTAAAACTTTCAAATTGGTTTTAAAAAGTAAAGACACTAATTTCAATAATCATTACAAATCTAATTGTGATACTATATGAAATTAGCGTCCTTTTTTAAGCTCCTTACTTATTCTATTTTCCATTTAGAAATATAAGCTGTTCTATCACCACCTATATATAGATGATTATTATATTCAGTAATTGCACTCGCTTCGGGAACAATTGTTCCTGTAGTGTCGTAGTAGGTTTTTAGTATATGTCCTTCTGGAGCGACTTTCATTAGCATTCCAAAAGGTTCAATTTCGGGTTGCATCCATTTTGGTAGTGCAAAAATGAGTTTCTTTTTAAAAACACTTGGGTGGGCAGCATCTAGATCTTTTATCCTTTTTGTAGAAAATCCTAACCAGAAATTCCCGTCTTTGCTTTTAGAGATTCCATTTGGAAAACCAGGAAGATTATCTATAAAAATTTCTGTAGTTCCTTTTTTCTCCCCTTTTAGCCAGTGTTTTAATATGCGATAACGTGAAGTTTCTACAAAGAGTAGATAATCGTCATTTTTCGAAATTGCCACACCGTTTGGAAAATAGTTTCCTTTTGTAAGTGTTTTTACTTTTTTTGTTTTCGGATTGTATTGATAGAGTCCACCGTCTTTTTTCTGCTCAAAGATGAGTTGCATTATATTATCCATATTAAAATCTAACTGACTTGAAGAGTTTGTAAAATAAATCATTCCGTCGCTAGCTATGTCTACATCATTTGGAATTTTAATTGGGTCACCTTCTTCTGTTTTAGTGGCTAGAACAGTTATTTCTCCATTTGGATTGATTGAAATGAGCCCTCTCGATAAATCGCAAGCAATAAGATTTCCTTTTTTATCAAAATCCATTCCTGCAACCCAAGATTTTGTGTCTGAAAACACAGATACTTTTCCATTAGGTGTAATTTTTAAAATTTTACCGATTGAGAAATCTTCTTTTTGAATATGTGAACCACAATAGAGGTTACCTAGACTATCTATGGCTACATTTTCAGGACCAAAACCCATAGTAAGATGAATCTTTTTGGAAGAGGTAAGAAGTTCATTGGATTGATAAACACCTGTATTTTCGGGTAGTTTTGGTGGAGACCAAGCAAATGGAGTAATTGCAGTAAGTTGAAATGTTATGAGCAATACTATAAATATAACAATGCTAATAATGAGGCTTTTTTTCTTTTTCATTTGTATTCTTTTTAAATGTAATACAAAGGAAACCGAAAAATTTATGACATTTATTGATAAATGTTAAGGCTTTTTTTTCTTATTCTGCTAAGAGATTCCGGTTCTATACCCAAATAGGATGCAATGTGATATTGGGGTACGTTTGAAATAATTTTTGAGTCGTGAGATTTTACAAAATCATCATATTTATCGTTTGCCTTTTTAGATTGCAATATTCTATTTCTAGTGGCAATACACAAATATTTTTGTTCTGTAAATATTCGTCCAAAACGTTCAAATTTTGGAAATTGTAGATAGAGCGCTATTAATTTTTCGTAAGAAATGCTTATTAATGTTGATTCTTCAATTGTTATTAAAGCTTCTAATGATGGGCTGTGTGTAATTAAACTTGAAAATGAAGAAGCAAACTGATTGTCGGTCACAAAGGAAACATTTATTTCTTTTCCTTCTTCTAAATAATATAAACGCAACAATCCTTTTTTTATGAAATATATTTTTGTTTCTCTTTGATGAAAATTCGTTAGAATCGATTTTGGAGGTAAAGTTAATACTGGGTCACACAATTCGATAAATGCTTCCCATTCTTCAAGATTGAAGTTAATATGTTGATCGAGTAGGTATTTGAGTTGGTTCATACTTTTTGAATTCATTCTATTACTTATTCTTTCAAAAAATAGAATAGAACATTTTTTACTACTCAAATATAATTGTTTCTCTACTGGTTCACTAGTATTTCTAGCTCATTTTATTAAAATAGCAAATATGTTTTTATTTAAATATTGTAAAAAGGGTGAGTTTACCCTTTGTAAATCAGGCAATTGCCTCTGTTTTAATGTTTTTATGTTGATGATATTTGCATTGTGATTTATTTACAAGCAGGGAAGCCGAAAACTGAATAGAGTAGGCTAATACAAATTTTGAAAAAATGGCATTAACAAATTTTTCTGATGTTACAGGAATTTTTCCTGAAACAGTATTCAATACAATTATTGAAGAAGTAATGATGCAACGACCTAGTATTTTTAACTATGCGTCGAAAGATTTAATTAAAAATAATAATTATTGTTCACCAATTAATGTGAAACCCGTTCTGAAAACTATGGGTATTGATTTGTGTACAGAAATTAGTAAGATTCCAATTCCAGGAAGTAATAATCCTAATTCTGGTTTGGATTTTTGTGTTCAATTAAAAGAATTAAAAGTAGACTTTAATCCAACCAATACAATAACATTACCTCCAGAACTTGGTAGTTTAGCGATACAACAGTTCGCGTTGAAAGGAACAGTTTGCGCTGGTTTGTCTTGTGGAAAGCAACTGAAGTTTATTGGAGGTCTTTTTGATTCTGTTAAGAGTAAAGAAGCAATTACAGTTCCTAAAAAAATTAGAGATAGAAAACTTCCTATTAAAAATACTGGAATTAAAGATATTAAGGATATTAAAGATTTTGAAATTTCTACAGGTTTAAATTTCAACCCTTTTAATCAAGCACGTCTTTCTTGTTTTTGTTTAAATTTCTTTGCTAAGCTTACTATAGTAAACGAAAATGGTTTCTTAAAAATGAAACTTTTAGGAATTGAAATTCAGGATATAAGACCACTTGGACTAGAGAATTCTATAGAATGCTATTTAAAACATCTTTTAGACGATGTTGTTTTTCCTAAAGTAAAATTAGCAATTCAAGATTTATCTTTTAATGTTCAGAATTACTTTACTATTGGTTTGACACCTACATCTGCTCAGGTGCCTTATAATCCAAATGTGTCAAATGATAAAATTTCAGTCTTTTTTAATATAAATTAATAAATTATGGGAACAGTACAAATTGCTTTATCTGAAAAAAGTATTCAAAAGGTGGTTAAGAAAGCCATTGATAATTTTCATGTAACAAAATCTGGAGCTTCAAACGGTCGCTTTAGAGCTTCTTATAATTTAGGAGTGAAGTTACATGGAGGAACAGTTGATTTACAAAATAATCCTGATGAAATTAAAATTTCTGAACTGGATGTTGTTTATGATCCATTAAATGTTAAACTAGAAATTGATATTCCAGAAATGTGTGTAGGTGGTTTTTGCATTATTCCAAGTCCTTTTGGTGGATGTTGGCTTAGAGCACCAAAAATCTGTATTTTTTCTGCAAATCCAGATATTTCTATTCCAATTAATTTAGATGGATTAATAGAATCTGAAATTTCTGGAGGATTCAAGCATGAAATTAAGTTTTTTGATAATCCTGCAAATGCTGGAATGAACGAATATCAAGCTCATGCAAATAATGTTGCCGATAAATGGCAGTTATTTCTAAAAGTAAATTGGCTAGATTTCGATTTAATTGATATTTCGGATACCGTTGGGAATATTTTAGATAAAATTATCGACAATTTCATTGATGGAATATTTGGTGGTTTGCCAGGTTGGGCGAAAAGTATTTTAAGTTGGATTTTACATGGAATTAGCGATATTATTAGAGGTATTCTGGATATTGTGGACGATATAGACGAATGGTTTTCTGATTTATTGGGTGTTAGTTTTGGAATTTTCGATTTTATTTTGACCGAAGTTGCTAATTACTTTTTAAAGAAAGCACCACTTTACCAGTTGCCAACACCATATCCTATTATGCCTGGAAATCCTCCTGTTTTATTACCTATTAAACAGTTAGGTGTAGATATTGATGCTACAGAAATGATTTTAAATATAGAAGTTTAATTTAAACATAAAGAAAAAATGAGTACAATTTTAAATAGAAACATTATTGAAACTAGTAATTTTTCAAATCAACTTTTAGGACCATTTTCATTTATTGTGCATAAACTGTCTGGTGAAGGCGATTTTATTGCTGAAATTTATGAACAAGGTAGATTGATTTCAAGGTTTAGTATTATTTGTTCAAAGGACTTTAGAGAAACTCAAGAACACGTAGATTTGAGTTTAGCAAACAATCAATTAATAAAAAATACTTTAAGACTAAACAATGAGAATGGTTATGTTTTGTTTTACAATTCTAAGGAATATAAAGACCATCAAATTGTTATTAAAAAAGGAAATACAATAGAATTTGATTCTACTAATCCAAGTTCAAAAGATTTATTTGGATTGAATTTATTGAAGCCTGGACAATATAAGTTAAGTTCGGCTTCTTTGAAAACGGATTTAATTTTAGATGTTAAATATCCTACTTTAGATGAAGCGCAAATTGGACGAGCAACGGGATCAATTCAATTAGATGCAACTAAGGTTTTGGGAAATAAGAGTCAAACTATTTTGCCAAATCAGGGATTAGTATTTAATTTCGCAGACAATTTTAAAGATTTTAAGATCGAATTTGTAAAAGAAAATCAACCAAAAGTAAACAAAACTATTATTGATGAATTGAAGGCTAAAGCTAATTTAACTTCAAAGAAAAATAAAAAAGATAGAGTAATTAAGAAATATTCTTTGAAAAAATAAAGCACAGATCAACTATAAAATATAGCACAAATAAGGCTGTCCATATGGACAGCCTTATTTTTTAATCATAGTTTGGGTACTATTTAGAATTTATTCAATTATAATCTTTTTAGTTTCTGCACCATTATTAGTAACAACTAAAAGAATATAAGTTCCTTTTTCAAATCTTGAAACATCAATTTTTGTTTCATTGACTTTGTTTATATCTTGATAAACAGTTTTACCATGCATGTCAAATAATTGGATGTTTTGTACTTTATTTTTTGAAGGCACAGTTACATTTAAAACATCTTTTACAGGGTTTGGATATGCTAATACATCTAAATTTTTAGCAGTATTTGTTTTAAAATTTATAGGTGAATTTACTGCCATTTCCGAAAGATTGAAATGAAAACAATTTTCACATCCTGTAACTGGGTTTCTTACTTTTATTGAAACCCATGTATAAGCAGGAATTCCTGTTAGATAAAAGTTTGCATGTGTCTCTTGGGCTGTTGTACTTCCAGGGAACAACGTACCTCCACAACCAATAACATCAGCTTCTAAATTTGAATACCTGACCTCAACTTCTAATGGTGTATTAGTTGTTGAAGTTATTGTTAGTTGTCCCACAGATGGGTTAAGTAAAGTTTTACTAACAGAAACTCTTAAATCGTTACGAGGAATATTTAGACAAAGTTCTTCACTACTACAAGTACCATTAACTCCAACCAAACATACACTTCCTGCAGTTGTGGCATCTAATTGTAAAGTAATAAAAGGGTATCCATTACCACCATCTGTTATTGTCCATTGAGTTGGATGGCTCCAAATATAGTTTGTTACATTCCCTGTAATATTTGCTGTAAAAGTTACTGTTGGCGTTTGTCCAAAAACAATACATGGCTGATTACTACTGATACTATTAATTTCTGGTATTGGTTTAATATCAATTGTGGTTGGTAAAGAAGCACAACCCGTAGCTGAATATGTAGTTATTGATACAGTTGCGTTCTCACTTAATGCAGTAAATGCATATGGATTCGTTATTGGAAATGGAGGAGAAGTTACATTTCCACTAGCTTTTATAACAGTTGCAATCGCATATGCTGCTCCATCAGAAGTAACATTATATGTATATTGTTGACCTGGTATAATACAAGTATCACCTGTAATGCTTGGTTTCTCTGGTCCAATTTCAAAATCAAATGTAGCTGTTTGTGTAGTTGAACATCCTTCTAAGCTTGCTGTAACCGTATAGTTACCTGAAACTCCAATTCCAGATGTTGGAGGTGTTACTGTTAAGGTATTACCATTATTTTGAAGATTAAAACCTGCTAATTGAGGAGTTATTGACCATGTGTATTGACCGAACGGACTAGCTGTAAAAGTAAAAGCATCTGTTGTATTGCGTTGCACACATAGAGGTCCTGTAATCGTTGGTGCAGCACCTTCACGATTAATATAAATTAATGTAGCTTCACTCGTACAGTTGGCATCTGTGCTACTAACTGCTTTTATTTCAAGAAAACCACTCAAGTTATCATTAAATGTAATATTTATCGGATTACTACTAGCATCTACAATCCAGTTTGGATTAAGTTCAATAATTCCATTTACATTTTTAAATGGTGTAACTTGATAGCTTTGTCCTGTTAATAATGCAGGTAAAGTTATTGATTTTGTACTTCTGCTTGCTTCTGGTACACAAAAAGTGGTTTGAGTTATAATTGGCCTTATTGGACTTACAGTAATCGCTCTAGTAAAGCTTCCTCCACATTCATTAATTACTTTAACAGAAAAATTTCCTTTTATACTTGGTAAAGTTCCATTATATTTTATGGTTGCTGAATTTCCATAAAGCACTTGTGAATTAATATAAAAATCTGGATTATTTGCAGGAACTAGGTTTCCAGCACTATCATATAATTCCCATCTAAAAACTGCATTTCCAGCAAGTTCATCAGGAATACTATACACTACAGAGTTTGTATTTGGGTCTAAATTATTATCTCTTAGACACGTTGGCCCATTTATTTCTGCTGGCACGATATCTTTTAATATTTCTAAATCAATAGCAGGATCACATGTCAAGGTACCACAAGGGTCTGAAATAAAACCGCGAATGAATCCTTTTCCTGCATTTGGTCCTGTTGTTTTGAAAGTAATGCTTGACGAAAATGGATTTGTATTTGTAGTTTGTGTTCTTGAAACAATTTCTGCACCTCCGTTAACTACCCAAAATACGTTTAATTGACTAGGATTAGTAATTGTAATCGTTTCTGATGAACCATCATTGCTTAAACAAACCCAACCTCTTGTTGTTTGAATTCCGTTAGGTGTATGAATAGTTGTTGAGCTTGTAATTGATAAGTTATTTAGATTCGCAGGTGAAGGTACTATATCTATATATGGTGTTAAACCATTACTATTTATAGCTTTAATTCGACCACGACCATTAACTATTACTTCAATAAAAGTGTCTGTTGTGTTAGAAATGACACTTGTTCCACTAGTGTTAGTACTTACAGGTCTAATTTTAATAGCTCCTGAATCGACTATCCATGTTAGGCTTTCTCCATTAACTAGATTTGGAGAGTACTTTAAAGTAATTACTGAACCACAATAATAAGACGTACTTGGATTTACAATAGAAATTTGTGCATTTGCTATGCAAAATGTAAATAATAAGCTAAGCGTTAGCAAAGCTTTTTTAAGGAATGTATTTTTTTTCCTTTTTGTACATTCATGAAGACTTCTATCTTCACATTGTTTGTTGATTGTTTGTTGTTTGTTCATACGTGTTTGTAAAAATTAAATTAATAAAAAGTTAGCGTTAAAAATACTTTAGGTATTTATAGTTTAATTTCATTAAAAAGTTTCCCATTCTATTTAATGTTTCTATATAATTTAGTGTCTCTTTTTTGCAAATAGAGTCCATTGTTAATCTATTGAAAATTAACTTAATAATTCAATTTTGGTATTACGCTTTAATTAAAAAATAATTACTTTGTTGTTGCATTTTAATTAAAAGCTAGTCTAGTTTTTGAAGTGTTGTGATGTTTTGTTCTGCAAATTAAAGGAGAATTTAAGCACTATTTTCATAGAACTTAAAAACGCATTTGTTCGTTTGAAATTTGTAGTAGTTGAACTTAAAAGCGTATAAAATTACTTAAGCTAATATATTTGAATGATTAAATTATTACAGCCTAGTATGTTTTCAAGGATTAAGTCTAAATGTTTTTTGAAACAATTTTTAATTTTAATTATTTCAAAACGTTTCGTAATAGAAGAAGATATGTGTCGAAACCCCTTTTTGATTAAATAACTTTTAAAGTAGAGTAGAAGTAGTATAAAACAAAAAATCCTACATTTCTGTAGGATTTTAAATTGGTGGGCGATGAGGGGTTCGAACCCCCGACCCCCTCGGTGTAAACGAGGTGCTCTGAACCAGCTGAGCTAATCGCCCCAATAAATAGCATCCGTTATTCCCGTATTGCGAGTGCAAATATACAAGGAATATTTATATCTGCAAGCTTTTTTTAAAAAAAATTATTTTTTTTCTATCTTTTCTAAAAGTACTTTATCTGTGAAGTTAATCATAGTTACCGTAATTTCTTCATTACTAGAATTTTGCCCTTCTATAATGTAAATTTTACCTTTTTTATAGGCTTTATTACTTTTTGAAAAATCTACATCTCCAAATTCTAATGTTTTTTTAATGTCATCTAAATTTACCCAATTTTCTTCTAAAGTTGCTTTTGCTTCTGGTGAATAGTTTAGGGATTTACTTCTTAAATCTTTTAGAACACGACAATTTGGTAAATAGCAAAACATAACTCCTTTAGCTTCTGCTTTTGCTCCAAGAAATTGAACAACTGCAAATATTCCTAAAAATAACCCAAATAGATAAAAGGCTAATCGAAATCTTAATTTCATTGTATTTATTTTTTTTTGCAAATATAGCAATTTTGGTACTGCATTAGCGATAGTAATGGCATCCTTTTATTTGTAAAGAACAAATAAAAGATAGAATGGATAGCGCGACCTTTAGGGAATGCCCTAAAAAACAATAAGATTAATATCTCTATACTCTAAATTGAACCAATCTGCAATGGATCTATTTGTTAATAAACCATGATAGAAATAAATTCCGTTTTTTAATCCTCTATTGCAACGAATGGCACTTTCAATTCCGCCATCTTCAGCAATTTGGAGTAGGAATGGAGTAATTATATTACTTATAGATAATGAGGCTGTTTTTGAATAACGTGAAGGAATATTAGGAACGCAATAATGAATTATATTATTCTTTATAAAAGTTGGCTTTTCATGAGTAGTTATTTCTGAGGTTTCAAAGCAACCACCTGTATCGATACTAACATCTACTATAACGGCTCCTTTTTTCATGTGTTCTACCATTGTTTCTGTTACTACAATTGGAGTTCTGTTTTTTCCTCTCATAGCTCCAATAGCAACATCACATCTTCGTAAGGCTTTTAATAATGCTTTTTCTTGAATTGTAGATGTAAATATACGTTGATTGAGTGTGTTTTGTAGGCGTCTTAATTTTGTAATTGAATTATCAAAAACTTTAACGCTTGCCCCAAGTCCAATTGCTGTTCTTGCTGCATATTCTGCAACTGTTCCAGCTCCTAAAATAACAACTTCTGTGGGAGGAACACCTGTTATGTTTCCAAATAATAATCCTTTGCCTATATTTTGATTAATCATTAATTCGGCAGCAATATGTATTGAGGCAATACCTGCAATTTCGGATAATGATTTTACAGCAGGATAGGAGCCATCTTCATCTTTTATGAATTCGAAGGCTAGTGCTGTAATTCTTTTTAAAGCTAAGGCTTCAAAATAGGCTTTTCTTTGTGTTTTTAATTGTATTGCAGAAATGATAATGGTTTGAGGATTCATCATTTCTATTTCTGGAAGTGTTGCAGGTTCTACTTTTAGAATTATTGGACAAGTGAATACTTTTTTAGTATTATTTGTTACTTCTGCACCTGCTTCAGAATAGTCTTTATCACTATAACTTGAACTTTCACCGGCTCCAGCTTCTATCATTACACGATGTCCGTGTGAAACTAAAGAGCTAACTGCATCTGGTGTTAAACAAATTCGTCTCTCTTGATATGCCGTTTCTTTAGGTATTCCGATGAATAAATCGCTCTTGTGATTTATGATTTCCAACTTTTCTTCCTGTGGGAGTAACTGCATTTTTGAAAACGGACTGTATATTGACATGATAGGTTAATCTAAAGTTGAGCCAATTTAGGAAATTTTTTATTATTTGAAAATAGAACTTATATAAAAGAGTTAACATTTTATCATTAATAACTTCTTTTAGAGTATGCTTAATTATTTAAAACAAGTGTTCTACTATTATCTAAATTCTGCTTAATATGTATTGTTGCATGGTCTATTGGAATTAGATTTGGTGTTTTTTCTGGCCATTCTATAAAACACCAATTTCCAGAATAGAAATATTCATCTATTCCCATATCATAAGCTTCGGTTTCAGTATTTAAACGGTATAAATCAAAATGATAGATGATTTCTCCATTTTTTGCTTCGTATTCATTAACTAATGAAAAGGTAGGACTACTAGAATTACTTTGCACACCTAATTCGGTAACAATAGCTTTAATTAATGTAGTTTTTCCAGCTCCCATTTCTGCATGAAAAGTAATTACTTTTTTTAGAGAAGGAGTAGCTAAAATTTGTTTTGCGATATGCTGTATTTCGTTTAGGGTAAAGTTTATTGTCATATATTATTGGTTTCTAAATATTACCACAGTTAAATTAATAATAACTCCAACTGTGGTATTTATGTTCTATTTTATTTTGGTTCCAATACCATAAAAGGAATTATCATTTCTTCTAGTGAAATTCCTCCATGCTGATAGGTATTTCTATAATAACTTACATAATGATTGAAATTGTTTACATAGGCTAAAAACAGATCGTTCTTTGCAAAAATAAATGAACTACTCATGTTTAATGCAGGAAGTCCAATCTTTTTAGGATCTTTAATTGAGTAAACATCTTTGTCTTCAAAAGTTAAACTTCTTCCCGTTTTATAACGCAAATTTAAACTTGTATTTTTATCTCCAATAACTTTTGAAGGATTTTTACAATTTATTGTACCATGATCAGTTGTTATAATTAATTTAAAGCCTTGTTTTTGAGCTTGTTGTATAATGTCTAATAATGGAGAGTTTTTAAACCAACTAACTGTTAATGAACGATATGCTTTATCATCTGAAGCTAGTTCTTTTACTACTTCCATTTCTGTTTTAGAATGTGAAAGCATATCTACAAAATTATAGACTATTGTTGTTAAATCATTTCCTTTAAGTCCTTTGAAATTTTCAGCTAATTTTTTACCATCTTTAAAGTTGGTAATTTTATAATATTCTTGCTTAATATTTAATCCTAAACTCTTTAATTGTTCTGTTAAAAATTCTCCTTCATAAAGGTTTTTTCCTCCTTCATCAATGTCGTTTTTCCAATATTGAGGAAACTTTTTTTCCATTTCTAAAGGTGTTAAACCTGAAAAAATAGCATTTCTAGCATATTGTGTTGCTGTTGGTAAAATAGAGAAGTAGCTCACTTCTTTTTCTAATTTATAATGATTGCTAACAATTCCTTCAAAGGCTTTCCATTGATCGTATCGTAAATTATCAATAACAATGAATAGAATTGGTTTGTCTTTTTTTCTAATTTCTGGTGCAACTAATTCTCCAAATATTTTATGTGATAATATTGGTTTATCATCCGTTTTACTGAACCAATCTTCATAATTACGTTCAATGAATTTCCCAAATTGATTGTTTGCTTCAGCTTTTTGACTTTCTAATATTTCAACCATACTTTGGTCTTCAATATTTTCAAGTTCCATTTCCCAATATACAAGTCTTTTGTATAAGTCTACCCATTCTTCATAAGAATTTACCATAGCCATATCCATAGCTATTTTTCTAAATTCCTTTTGATAATCTAAGGTTGTTTTTTCAGAAACCAATCGAGAATGATCTAGGTTTTTCTTTAAACTTAATAGAATTTGATTAGGATTTACTGGTTTTATTAGGTAATCGGCTATTTTAGAACCAATTGCTTCTTCCATTATATATTCTTCCTCACTCTTCGTAATCATTATTACTGGAATTGAAGATTTTTTTTCTTTAATTTCTGAAAGTGTTTCAAGACCACTCAATCCAGGCATATTCTCATCTAGAAAAACAATATCGAATTTTGTTTCTGCAAATAAATCAATAGCATCCTGGCCATTATTACAAGTGGTTACCTCATAATTTTTCTTTTCTAAGAACAATATATGTGGCTTTAATAAATCAATTTCATCATCTACCCAAAGAATTTTTATTTTGTTCATATTGTGTTATTCCGTTTATTTATTATTGTAATTTCAATGCAAGTTAAGTATAACTTCAACGAGGATGTATTAAAAATAGTATAAAGTTTTATGAAATGTTTTAATATTATCTAAAAATAAATTTTTAATAGTCATTAAAAGGTATAAAACAACTTAAATTATTTCTATTTCTTTGAGTAATATTTAATTCATTACATTTGTTGTCCTAAATTTATACTTGTGATTCAAACCAATAAATTAAAAATTTTTAACGATCCAATATATGGTTTTATTTCCATACCCAATACACTCATCTATGATTTAATACAGCATCCTTATTTTCAAAGATTAAGAAGGATTTCACAAATGGGTATGTCATACCTAGTTTATCCAGGTGCACATCATACTCGTTTTCATCATGCTTTGGGTTGTTTGCATATTATGCAAAAAGCAGTACAAACATTACGATTTAAAGGTGTAGAAATTTCAGATGAGGAACAAAACGCACTATTTATTGCAATTTTACTACACGATATAGGTCATGGCCCTTTTAGTCATGCTATGGAACATAGTATTGTTGAAGAAATTCATCATGAAGAATTGTCTTTATTATTTATGGAGCAATTGAATAAAGAATTTGATGGAAAACTTTCACTTGCAATTCAAGTTTTTAGAGGAGAGTATCACAGAAAATTCATGCTTCAATTAATTTCAAGCCAATTGGATATGGATAGAATGGATTACTTAAGAAGGGATAGTTTTTACAGTGGAGTAGCAGAAGGTAACATTAATAGTGAGCGTTTAATCCAAATGATGAATGTTCAGGATGATGTACTGGTTATTGAAGAAAAAGGTATTTACTCAGTTGAAAAATTTTTAGTTGCTAGGCGATTAATGTATTGGCAAGCTTATTTGCACAAAACAAGCCTTGTTGCTGAGCTAACTTTGACTCGTATTTTAAAAAGAGCTAAAGAATTAACACAAAAGGGTGTTGAATTAGAAGCAAGTAAGCCGTTACAGTATTTCATGAAAAATAAAGTTTCTTTATTAGATTTTGATGAAACAATTTTGAATACTTTTTCTCAATTAGACGATTATGATGTTCTTGGAGCCATTAAAGCTTGGCAGTTTCATGAAGATTATGTTTTATCTACGCTTTGTAGAATGATTATAAATCGAGATTTGTTGAAAATTAAAATGCAAGATGAAAAACCAAGTAAGGAAATTCTTAATCATTATAAAGAAGATTTTTTAAAAATTAAATCATTAACCGATAAAGAATTAGACTATTTTATTTTTAAAGGAAAGGTTAAAAACCAAGCCTATGATAAAGAAAGTGAGCCAATTAGGATATTAAAAAAAGACAAAACTATTGAAGACGTTGTTGAAGCGTCAGACCAATTACACTTAAAAGCACTATCTAAGACTGTAACAAAATATTTTATATGTTTTCCAAAAGTAGTCTTAGAAGTATAACTATTTGATTTAATTTTATATTTTTGTCAGAATAAATTAGAGTCACTCTATTTTTTAGACAAACAAAAGGAGTAAAATCCCATTTTTAGTCGATAATTTAAATAAAGTAAATGAAATTTACAGCAGAGCAAATAGCAGGTATTTTAGAAGGGGAGGTTGTAGGTAACCCAAATGCAGAGGTTTATAAGTTAGCTAAGATAGAAGAAGGTACAGATGGATCTTTAACTTTTTTAGCAAATCCAAAATACGGAAGCTATATTTATACAACAAAAGCTACTATTACAATTGTTAATAAAACGTTTCATCCAGAACAAGAAATAGCAACAACTTTAATTAAAGTTGAAGATGCTTATAAATCTTTTTCGAAGCTATTAGAATATTATAATCAAGTAAAATTAATGAAATCGGGTATTGAACAACCCTCTATGATTTCTGAGAATGTGACTTATGGGCAAGGATTATATTTAGGTAGTTTTTGTTGTATTGGAAAAAATGTAATAATAGGAAAAAACGCAAAAATATATCCAAATAGCTTTATAGGAGACAATGTAGTAATTGGTGATGATTGTGTTTTCTTTGCAGGTGTACGTATTTATTCAGAAACGGTTATTGGTAATAATTGTACTGTACATTCCGGAGTAATTATTGGTTCAGACGGTTTCGGATTTGCACCACAGGAAGATGGGTCCTATACAAAAGTTCCGCAAATTGGTAATGTTATCATAGAAGATAACGTAGAAATTGGATCTTGTACTACTATAGATAGAGCAACATTAGGAGCTACAGTTATAAAAAAAGGAGTAAAACTAGATAATCAAATACAAATTGCTCACAATGTTGAAATTGGTGAAAACACCGTAATTGCAGCCCAAACAGGGATTGCAGGTTCAACAAAAATTGGTAAAAATTGTATGATTGGTGGTCAAGTAGGTTTTGCTGGACACTTAGTGATTGGAGACAATGTAAAAATTCAAGCGCAATCAGGAATCGGAAAAAATTTATCCGATGGAGAAGTGGTTCAAGGTAGTCCTGCTTTCAATTATGGTGATTTCTCAAAGTCTTATGTACATTTTAGAAATTTACCGAAAATAGTATCCGATTTAGAAAAAATTAAAAAAAACAACTAAACTTTACAATTATCATGGTTAAACAAAAAACCATCGCTAGCGAAATTTCATTAACAGGAGTCGGTCTACATACTGGTCAAGAAGTAAAAATGACATTTAAACCTGCACCAATAAATAATGGCTTTACATTTGTTAGAGTCGATTTAGAAGGCCAACCAATTATAGAGGCTGATGCAAATTATGTTGTAAATACTCAAAGAGGAACAAATTTAGAGAAAAGAGGAGTTAAAATTCAAACTTCAGAACACGTTCTTGCAGCTTTTGTTGGTTGTGATGTTGATAATGTAATTATTGAGTTAAACGCTTCTGAACCACCTATTATGGACGGTTCTTCTAAGTATTTTGTTGAAGCCATTGAAAAAGTTGGTGTAATTGAACAAGAAGGAGAAAGAAAAATATTTGTTGTAAAAGATGTAATTTCATATACAGATGAAGTTACAGGAAGTGATATAACAATTATACCTAGTGATACATATAGTGTTACTGCAATGGTTGACTTTGGTACAAAAGTACTAGGGACTCAAAATGCTAGCATTAAAAATATAAGTGAATTTAAAAACGAAATTTCAGACAGTAGAACTTTTAGTTTTCTACATGAATTGGAAATGCTTTTAAATAATGGATTAATTAAAGGTGGAGATTTAAATAATGCAATTGTTTATGTAGACAAAGATATTTCTACAGAAACAATGGAAAATTTAAAGAAAGCATTTAATAAAGAATCTATAACTGTTAAACCTAATGGAATTTTAGATAATCTAACGTTACATCATCCAAATGAAGCAGCTAGACATAAATTACTAGATGTTATTGGAGATTTAGCCTTAATTGGAACAAGAATTCAAGGGAAAGTAATAGCAAATAAGCCTGGACATTTTGTAAATACACAATTTGCAAAAAAATTGGCTAAGATTATTAAAATTGAAGAAAGAAATCAAGTTCCTGTTTATGATTTAAACAAAGAACCATTGATGGATATTCATCAAATAATGAAAATGTTACCTCATAGACCTCCGTTTTTATTAATTGATAAGATTTTAGAATTATCAGATAGTGGAGTTGTTGGTTTAAAGAATGTTACAATGAATGAACCATTCTTTGTAGGACATTTTCCAGACGCACCAGTTATGCCAGGAGTTTTAATTGTAGAAGCAATGGCACAAACAGGAGGTATTTTAGTATTAAGTACTGTTCCAGATCCAGAAAATTATTTAACATATTTCATGAAGATTGATAATGTTAAATTCAAACAAAAAGTGTTACCTGGAGATACTTTAATTTTTAAATGTGATTTAATTACTCCAATTAGAAGAGGGATTTGTCATATGCAAGCAAATGCCTATGCAAACGGAAAATTGGTTGCTGAAGCAGAATTAATGGCACAAATAGTTAAAAAACAATAATAATATTATGAATCAACCACTAGCATACGTTCATCCTGGAGCTAAAATTGCAAGAAATGTAGTAATTGATCCGTTTACAACCATACATAATAATGTAATTGTTGGAGAAGGAACTTGGATAGGTTCAAATGTAACCATAATGGAAGGTGCAAGAATCGGTAAAAATTGTAATATTTTTCCGGGAGCTGTAATTTCTGCTGTTCCTCAAGATTTAAAATTTGGAGGAGAAGATTCATTAGCTATTATTGGTGATAATACTACTATTAGAGAGTGTGTTACTATAAACAGAGGTACAATTGCTTCTGGACAAACTAAAATTGGTGATAATTGTTTAATTATGGCAACGGCACATATTGCACACGATTGTCAAATTGGTAATAATGCAATTATTGTTAACGGTGTTGCTTTAGCAGGACACGTTACTATTGGAGATTTTGCAATTATTGGAGGTTTGGCTGCAATACATCAATTCATTTCTGTTGGTGAACATGCGATGGTTTCTGGAGGTTCATTGGTAAGAAAAGATGTTCCACCATTTACTAAGGCAGCTAAAGAGCCACTATCTTATGTTGGAATTAACTCTGTAGGATTAAGAAGAAGAGGTTTTTCAACTGAAAAAATTAGAGAAATTCAAGATATTTATAGAATTTTATATCAAAAAAATTATAATACAACACAGGCTTTAAGTATTATTGAAGCAGAAATGGAAGCAACTCCAGAAAGAGATGATATTATTCAATTTATTAGAAATTCTTCTCGAGGTGTAATGAAAGGTTATACAGGTACAATATAATAATTCGAAATATATTTGAATTCCTTATCTATAGTTTGTAGGAACTTCATTTATGAGAAGAATATCGAGGTATTGTATTACACAATCAAAATTAATTGAAACTGTTACCTTTAGAAAGGTAAATATAATAAGCGAAAAATAAAATAACATATAAAATGGCAAGTACTTCAGATATTAGAAACGGACTTTGTATTAAATACAATCACGATATTTATAAAATTATTGAATTTCTTCACGTTAAACCAGGAAAAGGTCCTGCATTCGTAAGAACTAAATTAAAATCGTTAACAAACGGAAAAGTTTTAGATAATACTTTTTCAGCAGGTCATAAAATTGATGTTGTAAGGGTTGAAACACATACTTTTCAATTTTTATATGCAGAAGGTCAAGATTATCACTTCATGAATACAGAGTCATTTGAACAAATCTTTTTAAATAAAGATGTTTTAGATGCTCCAGATTTATTAAAAGAAGGAGAAAATGTAATGATTCAGGTAAATACTGAAACAGATTTACCATTATCTGTAGACATGGCAGCTTCAGTTATTTTAGAAGTAACCTATACAGAACCAGGAGTTAAAGGTAATACAGCAACAAATGCTACAAAGCCTGCAACAGTTGAAACTGGAGCTTCAGTAAATGTACCTTTATTTATTAACGAAGGAGACAAAATTAAAATTGATACAGCTTCTGGTAAATACATGGAGCGCGTATAATAAAGTAATAGTGAATAGTGATTAGAAAAGGTAAACTAATCACTTTTTACTAATCACTAATTACTATTTTATGAAATTCAATAGAAAACATAGTCTAAAAGAAATAGCAACATTAATAAATTCTGAATTTGTTGGTGATGAAGATTTTCCTGTTCTTGGTATGAATGAGATTCATGTTGTCTCATCTGGTGATATCGTTTTTGTAGATCATCCGAAATACTATGATAAAGCTTTAGAATCAGCAGCTACAATTATTTTAATCAATAAAGAAGTCGATTGTCCACAAGGAAAAGCATTATTAATCTCTGATGATCCTTTTAGAGATTTCAATACATTAACGAAACATTTTAGACCATTTCAATATGCAAATGTTTCCATTTCAGATTCAGCTGCAATAGGAAAAAACACTCTCATTCAACCTAATTGTTTTGTAGGTAATAATGTTACAATTGGAGATAATTGTATAATACATTCTAATGTTTCAATCTATGATAACACAGTTATAGGAAATAATGTAATTATTAGTGCAGGAACTATTTTAGGAGCAGATGCTTTTTATTACAAAAAAAGACCGGATGGATTTGATCAATTACTTTCTTCAGGAAGAGTAGTGGTTGAAGATAATGTAGGTATTGGTGCACTTTGTACAATAGATAAAGGTGTTACAGGTGATACAACCATCGGTGAAGGAACAAAAATTGACAATCAAGTTCATGTTGGACATGATACAGTTATTGGAAAAAAATGTTTAATTGCTGCTCAAACTGGAATTGCGGGTTGTGTAATTGTTGAAGATGAAGTAACACTTTGGGGACAAGTTGGAACAACAAGCGGAATAACAATAGGTACTAAAGCCGTTGTTATGGGACAAACAGGTGTAACAAAGTCTATAGATGGAGGAAAAACCTATTTTGGAACACCAATTGAAGAATCTAGAGAGAAATTGAAGCAATTGGCCAATATTAAAAAAATTCCTCAAATTTTAGATCAATTAAAAAAAGATGACAAATAAAGAGCTTATTCAAAAAATATACCTAGAAGATGGTATTAGAGATTCTGAAACTCTAGAAAAATATTTTCATCAGGATATTGTTTTAGAATGGACAAGTTCTGATGGAGATTTAGTGTTGCATAAAAACGATATAATTAAAATTTCTAAGGAATTATTTTCAAATTATAGTGCATCATATATAGATATTACTCATTTAATTGAACAAGATAATCAAGTAGTAATAAGGTATAATCATAAGGTTGCTACTATTGAAAATCCCGATGAAATAATGTTAATTGCTAAATTTATAGTGATTTGGGAGTTCGAAAATGGTAAAATAATAAAAGGCTATCAAATAAGTCAACCTCTTTAAAGAAAAAATAACAAAAAAAAGCCTAGTTTTTTTTACAAAAAACTTACTTTTGCAAGACAATTTAAAAACTAATATAATAATCATATCATGAGTGTTTTAGTAAATAAAGATTCAAAAATAATAGTTCAAGGTTTTACAGGTAGCGAAGGAACTTTCCACGCTTCTCAAATGATTGAATACGGAACAAATGTTGTTGGTGGTGTAACTCCAGGAAAAGGGGGAACTTCACATTTAGATAGACCTGTTTTTAATACAGTTCAAGAAGCTGTAGATAAAGCTGGTGCTGATACTTCAATTATATTTGTACCACCTGCATTTGCTGCCGATGCTATTATGGAAGCAGCTGATGCTGGAATTAAAGTAATTATTTGTATTACGGAAGGAATTCCTGTTGCAGATATGATTAAAGCATATGACTATATTCAATCTAGAGATTGTCGTTTAGTTGGACCTAACTGTCCAGGTGTAATTACTCCAGGAGAAGCAAAAGTTGGAATTATGCCAGGTTTTGTATTCAAAAAAGGTAAAGTAGGTATTGTTTCTAAATCAGGAACATTAACTTATGAAGCAGCTGATCAAGTTGTTAAACAAGGTTTAGGAATAACAACTGCTATTGGAATTGGTGGAGATCCAATTATTGGAACTACTACTAAAGAAGCAGTAGAATTATTAATGAACGATCCAGAAACTGAAATCATCATTATGATTGGTGAAATTGGTGGACAATTAGAAGCAGATGCTGCTCGTTGGGTAAAAGCTGATGGTAACCGCAAACCAGTTGTTGGTTTTATCGCTGGTGAAACTGCTCCTAAAGGTAGAACTATGGGTCATGCTGGTGCAATTGTTGGTGGAGCTGATGATACAGCAGAAGCTAAAAAACGTATCATGAGAGAAAACGGAATTCACGTTGTTGATTCTCCTGCAGAAATCGGTAAAAAAGTAAAAGAAGTTTTAGGATAATATTTTCTTAAAATAGTAATATAAAAGTCCCAAATTTTTGGGACTTTTTTGTTTTATATAATTTATTAAAATGGAGAGCTCCATTTAGAATTTGTGTAAACATCAGAACCTGATAAAGTAATTAGAAATGCTTGTAATGCACTCATTTCTGCTCCAGTCATATTGAGTTGTTGTCCATTTCCTCCGGGTTGTAATCTTGCATCAAGATTTGTATTGCCAGGAGCTAAATTAATTGTATTATAATGACCTATAGCAGCCTGAAGATTTGGAATATTTCCAGTATGCATTAATGTTGTGTTCAATATACCGTTAGGATTTACTAAATCTCTTAATGAAGGTGCTCGTGTATTGGTTAAATCTATTCCTGTCCCATTTATAGTTCCAATTATTCCATTATTTAATGTGTTTGGGTCTATGTCAAATTCTGGTGCCCTATGACAGCCAGCACAACCAACTCCACCACCAATACGTGAACCAGATCCATCAAACTGAGGTGGTGATAAAAATAAATTTTTACCTAAATTTTCTTGTTGCGTAAAATTTGAAAATGCTTGATTATCATTTGCTACTAGAGCTCTTCCAGCATCATATTTTGAGTCAAAAGATTGAATACTTCTTATAAATTGTGCTAAAGCATTTTGAATTTTAATTTCTGTAATCTCTTCAGAGCCATAAACGAAACTGAACAACTCTTTATAATACGCTACTTCATTTAATTTTATAATTAAATCATTAAAAGATAAATCCCCATTAGTTCCACTAAATCCCATTTCTCCATGATCTTTAATAGGCATAGTGGTTTGAATCTCTAAAGTTGTAGCTCTTTCGTCCCAAAAGAATTTTGTTTCATTAGAAAATCTAGCATTAATTAAACGCATTGAATGTCTACCTGTTGTTCCATTTACTCCTGTACTTGCTATTACATTATCTCCAAACGCATTAGATTGTTTATGACAACTTGCGCAAGCAATTGAGTTACTGGAGGATAATTTTTTATCATAAAACAACACTCGTCCTAATGTTGCACCTTTATCCGTTATAGGGTTTATTAAACCATTGTCTTTAGTTATGTAATTAGGAATTGTTTGATTTGCGTAATTATCTAAATTATCGGTATCAATTGTATTTCCAAATGTAGCCAGGATACTAGGATAACTTACAATATTTTCATAACCATCGTCAGAATCATTATTACAAGATATAATTGAAAAAACAAATAAAAATAATAGTACTCGATTAGTTTTCATAGGCATAATTTTATAATTAATATGATTTGCTATTTTTTAGACATTAAAACACTTGAAAGGTTTAAAATTAATTTTTAATTAAGTGTATTTATTCCTATTTAGACTATGTATATTTTATACTCTTCTTTAATTATTTTCTTTAGGATATGAAAATTTTATATTAAAAAGTAATTCTTTGTTTCTTAAAGTCTTTGAAAACGCTACATTTTTTAAATATTTAAAGGTCAGTAAAAAGACGAGAAGATGCTTAAATAGAATAATAAAATGTTTTATGTGATATTTTGTTTAATGTTTTTTTATAAAATTATGCTTAAAAAACAATATTTATTACTTTTTTTTAATTTATATAATGCGTTATTCGTAGTTTAAACGTTATAGTTGGATAACTTTATGAAAAATATTCAATAATGGTTAAAATAATTTATAATTAACTATTTTGATATTCTGTTTTATAAACTTTAAATTATTAATATATTTGGGTCACAATAAAGACAAACTAAAATGAAATTATTAGAAGGAAAAGTAGTTATAATAACTGGGGCAAGCCGTGGTATCGGTAAAGGAATAGCTGAAGTATTTGCTAAAAATGGGGCTAATGTAGCTTTTACATATAGCTCTTCTGCTGCTTCTGCACAAGAATTAGAGAATGAATTAAATGCTTTAGGAGTAAAATCTAAAGGATATCAATCTAACGCAGCAAATTTTGATGAATCTCAAAAATTAGTTGAAGATGTACTTACCGATTTTGGTACAGTAGATATTTTAATCAACAATGCTGGTATTACAAAAGATAACTTATTGATGAGAATGAGTGAAGAAGATTACGATAAAGTAATTGAAATCAACTTAAAATCTGTTTTCAATATGACAAAAGCAGTTCAAAAAACAATGCTTAAAAACAGAAAAGGTTCTATTATTAACATGAGTAGCGTTGTTGGTGTTAAAGGTAACGCAGGACAGGCAAATTATGCAGCTTCTAAAGCAGGAATGATTGGATTTACAAAATCGATTGCCTTAGAATTAGGTTCTCGTAATATTCGTTGCAATGCAATTGCTCCTGGTTTTATTGAAACAGAAATGACTGCAAAATTAAATGAAGATGTTGTTAAAGGATGGAGAGAATCAATTCCTTTAAGAAGAGGTGGTTCTCCTGAAGATGTTGCTAATGTATGCGTGTTTTTAGCGTCAGACATGAGTGCTTACGTTACTGGACAAGTTATTAATGTTGACGGTGGAATGTTAACATAGAGCATTAAAGATACTCGGTTCTTAGTTTACAGTTACTAATACAAAAACTGAAACAAAAATAATTTTATGACAACAAGCACTATTTTACTTCTAATTTTATCAGTATTTATAGCTGCTGGTTTATCATTCTTTCAATATTATTATAAAGCTAAAAATAGATCGAAATTGCATCTGTTTTTAGCTTTTATTCGTTTTTTAACCTTATTTTCTGTTTTAGTCTTACTAATAAACCCCGTTTTTTCTAGAAAGACTTTTGAAATAAAGAAAACACCTTTACCAATTATTGTAGATAATTCAGAATCAATAAAAGAGTTGAATAACTCAAATTTATCAAATGATTTTTATACTAAAATTAGTTCAAATAAAGAGTTAAACGAAAAATTTGATATACAATTATATAGTTTTGATGATGATTTTATAAGTTTAAAAAACATTGATTTTTCTGGAAAACAGACTCATATTGATAATGTAGCTAAAAACCTCAAACAGATTTATAGAAATGAAAACTACCCAATTGTTTTGTTTACAGATGGTAATCAAACTAAAGGAAGTGATTATATCTATAGTTTTCAAGAGAACACAGCGCTTTATCCTATTGTTTTAGGAGATACAACCACCGTTTTTGACTTAAAAATAAATCAAATTAACGTTAATAAATATGCTTTTTTAAAGAATAAATTTCCAGTGGAAGTATTTCTTCAATATAATGGAAATGATGCTGTAACTTCAACTTTTTCAATTCAGAATGGAAATCAAATTGTTCATAAGCAAAATATTACATTTTCATCAAAGGAAAAAGTAAAATCAATTCAGGTACTATTAGACGCGTCAAGTATTGGAATTCAAAAATACAAAGCTTCTATTATTTCATCAAAACCTGAAAAAAATAAAATAAATAATTATAAAAACTTTGCAGTTGAAGTTATTGATCAAAGAACTGAAATCGCATTAATTTCAGATATTAATCATCCCGATTTAGGAGCAATTAAAAGAAGTATTGAAATTAATGAACAACGTAAAGTAACTATTATTAAACCTTTAGAAATTAAAGATTTAAAAGAGTATAGTTTTCTAATATTTTATCAACCAAACACCTCTTTTAAATCAGTTTTTGAATTAAATAAAATTGCACAATTAAACACTTTTATTATTACTGGAACAAATACAGATTTTCTTTTTCTGAATAGAAATCAGTCCGATTTCACTTTTAGAATGTCGAGTCAAAAAGAAAGTTATTTTGCAAAATATGATTCTGGATTTAATTTATTTTCTCAAGATAATATTGGTTTTGATAATTTTTCGCCATTAGAAAATTCATTTGGAACAATTACTTCTAAAACAGCATCAGTGAATTTATTAGATGCTACTATTAGAAATATACAAACGGGTAATCCTTTATTGAGTTTTTCTGAAACTGGAAAGCAAAGGAAAGCATATTTATTTGGAGAAAACATTTGGAAATGGAGAATGGAAACACATCTAAAGAAAAAATCTTTTAATGATTTTGATTTATTTATGGATAAGACAATTCAATACTTGGCTTCAAATTCATCCAAGAAATCATTAACAGTCGATTATCAAAGCTTTTATAATGCTGGTGAAACTATTGAAATTACCGCCCAATACTTCAATAAAAATTATGAATTGGATGAAAATGCGCAGTTAACAATACAATTGACTAATTCGGGTACTAAAAAAACAAAACTGTATAATTTCTTAAAATCAAGTTTGGATTATAAAGTTCAATTTGATGATTTAGATAAAGGTAATTATCAATTTACTGTTAAAGAAAAAGAGTCAAAAACCTCTTTTTCGGGTAGTTTTGAAGTTCTTGAATTTGATTTTGAAAAGCAATTTGTTAATCCTGATAAAACTAGATTAGAGCAGTTAGCTGCAAATACCTCAGGAAAAGTATACTATTTAGATCAATTAGAAGCATTAATCACATCTTTAAATCAAAATACAAAATACCTTCCAGTACAAAAAGAAGTTATCAAAAAATCCCCTTTAATAGATTGGAATTGGTTACTCATTTTAATCTGTTTATTACTCTCAATTGAATGGTTTACAAGGAAATATAACGGAATGTTATAATCTTTTAGCAACGTTTTTGTTTTTAAGTCTTAAATTATTATTAAATTAGTTGTGCTTTCTTAAGTTTTACTTAATTTAAAATAGTATTGTATTTATTACTACAAAAAAATCTTTAATTTGTATTAAAATTAATTGTTATGAAAAAGATTCTCATCATTCTGTTTATTTTATTTGCCAATATAAGCTTCTCACAAGATTGGAAATATGATTTTGAACAAGCTAAAAAAGTAGCTGTTGCAGAAGGAAAGGATATACTAATGGTTTTTTCAGGATCCGATTGGTGTGCTCCTTGCATTCGTTTAGATAAAAATATTTGGCAGTCGGAAGCATTCATTAAAGAATCATCTGAAAAATGGATTTTAGTCAAAGTAAACTTTCCAAGAAAAAAATCTAATCAATTATCAGATAATCAAACAGCTCACAATAGAGCCTTAGCAGAAAAGTATAATAATGAAGGAAGTTTTCCTTTAGTTGTTTTATTAAATTCAGAAGGAACTATTTTTGGAAAAATGGGATTTAAAAATGTTTCTCCAGATGAGTATATTAAGATGATTTATGCTTTAAAATAATGAAAAAACTAAGCTTTTTTGTTTTATTTTGGGTAGTAACTACTATTTCTTTCGGACAAGTTATACACAAAAGTAAAGCATCTTTATTAGGTAGTCCTTTTGAAATTACTGTAATTGCAAAAGATTCCATTGAAGGGAAACAGTTTTGTGATATAGCTATAGATGAAGTAAAAAGAATTGAAAACCAAATATCGGATTGGATTCCTACTTCTCAAATATCAAAGGTAAATCAAAATGCAGGTATTCAACCAATAAAAGTGGAAGTGGAAGTTTTTGATTTAGTAGAAAGAGCAATTAAGATTTCGCAATTAACTAAGGGTGCTTTTGATATTAGTTATGCATCTATGGATAAAATTTGGAAATTTGATGGAAGCATGAAAGAAATGCCAACTCAAGAGGCTATTAAAAAATCTGTAGTAAGAGTAGGTTATCAAAAAATAATTCTAGACGCTAAATTGAAAACAATTTTCCTTAAAGAGAAAGGGATGAAATTGGGATTAGGAGGCATAGGTCAAGGTTATATTGCAGATAGAATAAAAGAATTACTTAAAAGTAAAGGTTGTACAGCTGGAATAGTAAATGTATCGGGAGATATTAATACTTGGGGACATCAAATAGATGGAAAACCTTGGACAGTAGCAATTGTTAATCCTTTGAATAAGAATAAAGTATTTGCTACATTTCCGCTTATAGATAGTGCAGTGGAGACCTCAGGAAATTATGAGAAGTATGTCACTTTCAACGGGAAGCGATATTCACATATTATAGATCCTAGAACTGGTTATCCAGCCTCTGGTATTATTAGTATTTCTGTTTTTGCAAAACAAACTGAGATTGCAGATGCTATAGCTACAGGTGTTTTTGTATTAGGAGTAGAGGTTGGTTTAGACCTTGTGAATCAGATAAATGGAATTGAATGTATTATTATTGATGATGAAGGAACAATTCATCATTCAAAAAACATAGACCTTAAATCAGAATAAAATGAGAAAAATAATTTTAGTAATAGCAATCCTTTCTTTAGGATATTCATGCAATAGTGTCAAAGAATATGACAAACAGTATATTAATGATCCTGATATGAAACTAACGGCAAAATCGTCTGAAAGGTTTGAAACCAATTTTCAAGTATATCGTGAGGCTGCTGCAGGAGCGAATGGTGGAAAAACAGGTGGTGGTTGTGGTTGTAACTAATTTTCAAGTCTAAATTGTATTAAATGAAATATATAACAGTATTATTACTCGGATTCGGTTTGTTCTCCTATAGTCAAGAAAAAGACTCTACAAATGTGACATATAAAAAGCGAGTATTAGAAAATATAGAAGTTGATTTTTTAGCGAGTTACTATAAACAAGATGGTATTCATTCTGCTGTTTCTGGAGGAAAAGGAATGGAAGATTTAACAGATATTACTCCAACAATCGTTGTTGCAGTACCTTTAAATGATGATGCAGTTTTAACCATTGATGCCGGTATTTCTGCTTATTCTTCTGCTTCATCAGGAAATATTAATCCTTTCGATAGTAATACACCTAGTCCTTGGCAAGCTTCTTCTGGTGCTTCAGCTTCAGATGCTTTAACAAGTTTAGTAACAAATTACAGTCATAGTTCAGATGATAGGAATACCGTTTGGAACGCACATTTATCTGGTTCAGTAGAGTATGATTATTCATCTATTGGCTTTGGTGGTGGAATAACTAAATTATTCAATGATAAGAACTCTGAAATTAATTTATCTGCAAACGTATATTTAGACACTTGGAGTCCAATTTACCCTAAAGAATTGCAAGATTTCGCTTCTTATGGTAATACAAATGGAGGTATATTTAATAATTTCACTATAACTGGAAACACAGCTTATAATCCAAATAAGTTTTCTTTTCATGAGAATAAAAACAGAAATTCTTACGCAGTTTCTTTAAGTTTTTCTCAGGTAGCAACAAAAAAGATGCAATTTTCTTTGTTTTTAGATGTACTACAACAACAAGGATTATTATCAACTCCTTATCAAAGAATTTATTTTGCAGATGTTGCCGATTCGTTTATTAACGAATTTCAATTAGCAGATGATATTGAACGCTTACCAGATAGTCGTTTTAAAGTACCTGTAGGTGCTAGATTGAATTATTATGTTAATGAACGTCTAGTAATTCGTTCTTATTATCGTTATTATTGGGATAACTGGGATATTTCTTCTCATACAATGAATATTGAATTACCCATTAAATTGTCTGATAAGTTTACTGTTTTTCCAATGTATCGTTATTATACACAACAGAAATCTAAATATTTTGCACCATACGAGCAACATCTTTCTACTGAAAAATATTATACTTCCGATTATGATTTATCTACTTTTAATGCTAATCAATATGGTGTTGGTATTGGATACACCGATATTTTTATGGATAGAAAAATTTGGAAATTTGGATTAAAAAATATCGATTTTAGGTACAATCATTATAAAAGGAGCGATGGTTTATTCGCTAATATTGTGTCTTTTGGAATTAAATTTGTTCAACAATAAATATAGCAATGCATATTTTAATCATAGAAGATGAAAAAGGGATTATTAATTTTCTAAAACAAGGTTTAGAGGAAGAAGGTTACGTGATTTCTTATGCGACAAATGGAGAAGAAGGGTTAGAAAAAGCATTGAAAACACCTGTAGATTTAATTCTTTTAGATTGGATGATACCAAAAATGAGCGGATTAGACGTTTGCAAAGCCATTCGAGTAGAAAATAAAACAATTCCAATATTATTCTTAACTGCAAAAGACACTCTTCAAGAAACTATTGAGGGTTTAAAAGCAGGTGCAAATGATTATATAAAAAAGCCATTTAGTTTTGAGGAACTTTTAGAACGAATTAAGATACATTTTAGAACAAAAAATGAAGCTACCATTCTTACATTAGGAAATATAAGTTTAAACCTTAGTACTTATCAGGTGTTTATTGATCAAAATGAAATTATATTAACACAAAGAGAGTTTGAACTTTTGCAATATTTAATTAAAAATAAAGGTACTGTTTGTACTAGAAATAAAATTATTGAAGACGTTTGGGACATTCATTTTGAATATGATACAGGTGTAATTGACGTATTTATTAATGCTATTCGAAAGAAATTAAACTTAACTAAAGAACAAGAATTAATAAAAACTATTAGAGGAGTAGGCTATATTGCAAATGACTAATTTTTTCTCATTTTCGTTCAAAAATAGAATTGCATTTAATTATATTATTAGTAGTTCAATTCTTATTGCTCTTGTTTTTGTATGCATCCATTTTATTGTTAAATTTAGTGTGAACCAACATATTAATGCTGGTATTCAAGAAGAATTAAATAAGCATTTAGATGATGTTTCAACAGATGAAAATGATACCTATTTAATTCAGGTAGATCAATGGAGAGCTAGAGAACATAATTCAATAAAAGTAAATCCTGTTTTTGTAGAATTCTATGACGATAATAAACAACTGATTGATAAATCACCAAATCTTAATGATTCTAATCTTGAATTATTTCCAAATACTTGTAATAACAAATTTGTCAATGCTTCATTAAATGATGTACCACTTCGACAGATTCAAACAACAATTATAAATAAAGGAAAAATTGTTGGCTATGTTGTGGTTGCCATGTCTTTAGAAGATTTTGAAATAGTAGCTATTCTAACAAATACTTTACTTATATCTTTTCCTATAATTTTAATTATATTGTTTCTCATTGCTCGATTTTTTGCAGGAAGAAGTATCAAACCCGTTCAAACAATTATAGAAACTTCAAGTAAGATTACTAAGGACAATCTGCAAACCAGAATTCCTTTACCAAATAATCAGGATGAATTGTATATACTTTCTGAAAATATTAATCACCTGTTGGATAGAATTGAAAATACGATTGAAAGAGAAAAACAATTTACTTCTGATGCATCTCATGAATTAAGGACACCTTTAGCTGTTATGAAAGGAACAATGGAGGTTTTAATTCGCAAACCAAGAACACAAGAAGAATATCAGTCTAAAATAAGCTTTTGTATTGCCGAAGTTGATCGCTTGAATCATATGGTCGATCAATTGCTCCTTTTAGCTCGTTTTGAAAATCAAAAACAAAATATAAAAAAGGAATCTATTTATTTAAACGCTATTATTTTAGATGGTTTAACTCGATTTTCTGATAAAATTGAAAGCAAAAAACTTAGTATCAAAACTAACTTTAGTGAAGATTATTATTTGATGTCAGATAACTATTTAGTATATATCATCATTAGTAATTTAATTTCTAACGCTATTAAGTATACAAATTGCAATGGAGAAGTTTCTATTTCATTAGTTACCAAGAATAATGCTATTGATTTTTATATAAAAGACAATGGTGTGGGTATTTCAAACGAGGATTTGAATAAAATATTTGGCTCTTTTTATCGTTCAGATGTTTCTAATCATCCAGAAATAAAAGGAACAGGTTTAGGATTGTCCATTGTGAAAAGATTATGTGATTTACTAAAAATTGAAATTATATTAAATAGTACTTTAAATATTGGAACAGAAGTAAAATTAATTTTCCCTTTAGGAAATCCTAAGTAGAACTTAAGTTTCATTCTATTTTTAAACTGTAAATTTGTAATAGAATTAATTAAGTTACTAATTTTACAAAATGAATAAAGCAGTTGCCTTTTTTTTAATAATAGTATTTATGTGTGCCAACACATCAATAGGGCAATTATTGAAAGTTCCTAACTTAATTGACCATTATAATGAACATAAAAGCAAAGTAGCAAACCAATCTGTTTCTTTCACCGACTTCATTAAAGATCATTATTTAAAAAAAACTGAAAATAATAAAAAAGAACATCAAGATTTACCATTTAAAACCTTTGAAAATTCAGTTAATACATTGTTTACATTTCCAATTTTAAGTTTTCAGCTTTTAATGGAAATAATTTTTTTTGATGTAAATAAAATCTTCTTTTACAAAAATTCATTCAAGTCAAATTTATTTGCTTCTATTTGGCTTCCTCCTAAAATAGGCTAACATAATACTCTATAGAAATTTAAACTAATTTCTATAATTATTTTGTATTCATCTTATTTACAGATGAATACTATTTATTAATTTTTCAATTTTAATAAAATGTTAGAAAAAATAATTGCTTTCAGTCTTAAAAATAAATTCATTGTTATTTTATTTACATTAGGCATTCTTGGATTTGGATTGTATTCGCTTACCCAAATCTCTATTGGTGCTGTGCCAGATGTAACCAATAACCAAGTGCAAGTTATCACAACTTCACAAAATCTTTCAACTCAAGATATAGAACAATATATTACGTATCCTGTTGAATTAGAAATGGCAAACTTACCAGGAGTAGAAGAAATTCGCTCTATTTCAAAATTCGGATTATCCGTTGTAACTATTGTCTTTAATGACGAAATAGGAACGTATTTACCAAGACAATTAATTGCTGAAAAAATAAAATCAGCTTCTGAAAAAATTCCTGCTGGTTTTGGAACTCCACAAATGGGGCCAATCACAACAGGTTTAGGTGAAATTTATCAATACACTTTAGAGGTAAAACCCGAATATAAAGATGAATATTCTGTTACTGATTTAAGAACCTTGCAAGATTGGGTTGTTAAACGTCAATTATCTGGAATAAAAGGTGTTGTAGAAATCAATACTTGGGGGGGCTATTTAAAACAATATGAAATAGCTGTTGTTCCATCTGCTTTAAAGTCCATGAACATTACAATAAGTGATGTTTTAACAGCTTTAGAAAAAAACAACAGTATAGCAGGTGGTGCTTACATCGAAAAAACCAATCAAAGTTATTTCATTCGTGGAGAAGGAAAAGTAAAATCCATTGAAGACATTAATAACATTGTGATTAAAACTTCAAATGGAAATCCAATTTTAGTTAAAAATGTCGCTAATGTAAAATATGGTGCAGCCAATCGTTTTGGAGCTATAACAGGAAACGGTGAAGGTGAAAAAGTTTTAGGGCAAGTCATGATGCTAAAAGGAGGAAACTCCAAACAAGTCATTGATGATGTTAAAGCAAGAGTTTTAGAAATAGAAAAAACATTACCAAAAGGAGTTTACATAAACGGATTTTTAGAACGAAGTGAACTAGTAGGAAAAACCACTTTTACGGTAGCAGAGAACCTTATTTTAGGTTGTTTGATTGTAATTTTTGTAGTGGTTTTATTATTAGGAAATTGGCGTTCAGGTTTAGTAGTAGCTTCTGTGATTCCCTTATGTTTATTATTTGCCATTTCCTTTATGAATATTTTCGGAATTGATGCCAATTTAATGAGTTTAGGGGCTATTGATTTTGGAATAATAATCGATGGAGCCGTCATTATAGTCGAGTTTATTGCCTTCCAAATTGCTCATAAATCCAAGCATTTAGTTGGATTGTCAAAAGAAGACAGACAAATTCAAATTGATGAAATCACTTATAAAAGTGCTTCAAAAATGATGAATTCAGCAGTTTTTGGTCAACTAATCATCTTAATTGTATTCATTCCTATTTTATCACTTTCTGGAGTGGAAGGAAAAATGTTTAAACCTATGGCAATGACGTTTAGTTTTGCTTTAGTTGGAGCTATGTTATTCTGTTTTACTTATGTTCCAGTAATTTCATCTTTATTTTTAAAACCAAAAGAAGAGAACCCAAACTCACTTTCCAATAGATTGATTAACAAATTGAATTCTTGGTATTTACCTTCCATAAATTGGGCTTTAAATAACACTAAAAAAGTTTTGTACGGAGCATTAGGACTTTTGGTCATGGCAGTACTTTTATTTACAACCATGGGTGGAGAATTTATTCCAACTTTAGATGAAGGAGATTTTGTAATTCAACCCGTTTTAAAAACAGGAACGTCTCTAACTAAGACTATTGAAACTACTACAAAAATCGAACAAATTATTCTGAAAAACTTTCCCGAAGTAGAACAAGTAGTTAGTAGGATAGGAGCAGCTGAAGTGCCAACCGATCCAATGAGTATGGAAGAAAGTGACGTAATTGTCAAATTAAACCCAAAATCAGAATGGGTTTCAGCGGATACCAAAGATGGATTAGCGGATAAAATTAAAGAAGCGATAGAAAAAAAGATTCCAAACATGGAAATCGAATTCACACAACCTATTGAGATGCGTTTTAACGAATTAATTTCAGGAACACGTTCAGATGTTGCTGTAAAAGTTTTTGGAGACGATTTAGATATTTTAGCTCGAAAAGCGGATGAAATTGCCAAAGCGATTAAAAATGTAGAAGGAGCTTCAGATATTATAATCGAAAAAACAGAAGGTTTACCTCAAATGGCTGTCAAATACAACCGCTCAAAAATAGCCCAATACGGAATGAACATTGCCGATTTAAATGATGTTTTATCACTAGCTTTCTCAGGAAAAATAGTGGGAACTGTATTTGAAGGTGAAAAACGTTTCGATATGGTCATTCGTTCGGACAAAAGCAATCGTACTGATATTCAAGATATTCAAAATTTATATGTTTCTACTCCAAATGGAAATCAAATTCCAATGCAAGAATTAGCTACAATTGAATACACAACTGGACCAGCAAAAATTTCAAGAGATAATACTAACAGAAGAATTGTAGTTGGAATTAACGTTAGAAATAGAGATTTACAAAGTGTTGTAGATGATATTCAGAAAATTGTGAATACAAAAATTAAATTACCAACAGGTTATAGAGTAACTTATGGTGGACAATTTGAAAACTTACAAAGTGCAAAAGACCGATTAATGATTGCTGTTCCTATTGCTTTAGCTTTGATTTTTATCTTATTATACTTTGCTTTTGGATCAATTAAAGAAGCGTTGATGGTGTATTCAGCGATTCCATTATCTGCTGTTGGAGGAATTTTATTCTTATGGATTCGTGATTTACCATTCAGTATTTCAGCTGGTGTAGGATTTATTGCTCTTTTCGGAATAGCCGTTTTAAATGGAATTGTATTAATCGAACATTTTAAAGAACTAAAACACCAAGGTATGAAAGATATCAACGAATTAATTTTGAAAGGAACAACTGATAGATTAAGACCTGTTTTACTAACAGCAAGTGCAGCTGCATTAGGGTTCTTACCAATGGCAATTTCTTCTTCAGCTGGAGCAGAAGTGCAAAGACCATTAGCAACCGTTGTAATTGGTGGATTATTCACAGCAACATTATTAACGATGTTAGTTTTACCAATTCTTTATAAAATTTTAGATACCAAAGAATTTAAAAAACCAAAATTTAAAAAACACCATACAGGAACTTATATTATTGCTTTTTTCTTTTTTACAAGTTTTGGATTTGCACAGAATAATACTGCTGAACTAGATAGTTTAATTGCAAAAGGTATTGCAAACAATAAAAACATTAAAGCTTTACAATTGCAAGTAGATAAAGCTGAAATTTCTATTAAGTCAGCCTATTCTTTTGATAAAACAATGGTTTATTACAGTTATGACCAAAATAATTTAGCTATAAATAACGAACCTTTAAAAGTGTTTGGAATTCAACAAACATTTGCTTTTCCAACCGTTTATGGTGCTCATAAAAAAGTTTTGACCGCTGAATTTGAAAAAGAAAAATCAAGATTAGCACTTCAAAAAAATCAGTTAGCCAATGAAATTTCTGTAAAATACAACCAAATTGTTTATGTGCAGCACAAACAAAAATTGTATCAGTACTTAGATAGTTTATATCAAAATTTCTCAAAAGCAAGTGATAGAAGATTTGAATTAGGAGAAAGTAATTATCTAGAAAAAATCACAGCTCAAGCTAAATTTCGTCAAATAAATACCCAATTAATTCAGTTAGAAAAAGAAAAGACTGGATTATATGAAATGTTGCAAGTTTTGGTTCAATCAGAGGAAAAAATCAGTATAAGTTCAACTGAATTAGAACAAAAAAATAGTTTAAGTTATACTAACAATAAAGAACTTTATAATTCATATTATCAGAATATTACAGATATTTATAAAAAACAAATTAGTTTTCAAAAACAACAAGCTTTACCTGATATTCATTTGCAATATTTTCAAGGAAAGAACACAGGATTATCTTCTTCATTATATGGTTTTCAAGTTGGAATTGGCATTCCGTTATTCTACAATAGTTCAAAAAATAAAGTAGCAAAATTAGAATTACAAAGTTGGGAAACTCAAAAAGAAAGTGAAATGCTGAAAATCGAAGCTCATTTAAAACAAAAAAACCAGGAGTTAGACCAGTATAAAGAATGCATCAATTATTATGATCAATATGGTAAAAAGCTTTCAGAAGAAATTCTAAAAGTAGCCAACATGAGTTATAAACATGGAGAAATTGACTTTTTTCAATACATTTTAAGTCTAGATAATGCTACATCAATCCAAATTGATTATTTGGATGCTTTATTACAATACAATTTAACACAATTGCAATTACAATATATAACAATACAATAAGATGAGAAAATTAACTTATATTATAGCTTTAACTTTGATTTTAACTTCTTGTAAAAACAATACTGAGGAAGTTATTGAAACCGTAGATGAGGGTTTAATCACTGTAACTAAAGAACAATTTCAATCTTTAAAATTAGAAATTGGAACACCAAAAGAGCAAGATTTTAATGTAGGAATTAAAGCTACAGGAAAAATCGATGTTCCACCAGAAAACAGAGCGAAAATAACATCATTCGTTGGAGGTTATGTAAAAACAACGCACTTGTTAATTGGTGATAAAGTAAAAAAAGGGCAAGCTTTAGTTACGCTTGAGAACACTGAATTTATTGATATTCAGAAAGATTATTTAGAAGTAGCTGAACAAATTAGTTATTTAAAATCAGAATACGATAGACAAAAAACCTTGTATGATGAAAAAATTACTTCTCAAAAAAACTATCTAAAAGCTGAAAGTGAGTACAAAAGAGCTAACGCAATGTATCAGAGTTTAAAAAAGAAATTAGAATTATTAAACATTTCTCTTGCTCAAGTTTTAAAAGGAAATCTAACATCAACGATTACACTTTTTGCACCTATTGCTGGTGATATTACAGTTATGAATGCTAATGTTGGGGTGTTCATGTCTCCTTCAGATGTCATTTTAGAGATTGTTGATACAGAACATTTACATATAGAATTAGCTGTTTTTGAAAAAGATATTTTAGCTGTCAAAATTGGACAAAATATTGATTTTACTGTTCCTCAAGCTTCTAAAGAAGTTTTTAAAGCAGAAGTTGTATTAGTTGGTAAATCTATTGAAGGAAATGACAGAACCATAATGATTCACGGGCATTTAGATAAATCGATAAAACAAAGATTGCTAACTGGAATGTTTGTAGAAGCAACTATTTTAACAGATTCTAAAAAAGGTTTTGCAATTCCTAGTGATGCTTTAATTACAGAAGTTGATAAAAATTACGTACTTTTATTGAAATCTACTACTAAAGAGAATTATATTTTTGAAAAAGTAGCTGTTATAATTGGAGAAAAATCAATATCAGAAGTAGAAATAATTGTTAATAAAAGAATAACTAAAGAATCTAAAATCTTAACTAAAGGGGTTTTTGACATATACTAAACAAATAAAATTATGAACGACGCACATTTACACATGGTAGTAAACCATTTTCCAATTATCGGAGTGATTTTTGGATTAGGAATTTTAATTACAGGAATAGTCTTAAAAAATGATACAATAAAGAATGTGTCCTATATACTTTTTGTAATCACCTCTCTGTTTGCTGCAGCAAGTATGTACACAGGTGAAGGAGCAGAAGAGATAGTAGAAGATCTTCCAACTGTTGGTCATAAAATTATTCACGAACATGAAGAAATGGCTGAAAAGTTGGCAATAGTTTTATATATTTTAGGAGCATTCTCGCTAGTAGGCTTCTATTTGAATTTTAAGAAACATGCCAAAGCAAATCTAGTTTCTTACCTTGTACTTATTGTTGCTTTAATCGCAGTATTTTTAGGACAACAAACAGGCACAACAGGTGGAGAAATTCGTCATACAGAAATTAGAGATAGTAGTTCACCAATAGAGGAATTGAATTCTGATGAGGATCATTAAATTTGTACAATTATGGAAAACGAATTAGATAACTATTTAGATAATCATTTTATCCACAAAAGCAATTGGTTGAGAGCTGCTGTTTTAGGTGCAAATGATGGAATATTATCTACTTCTAGTTTAGCAATTGGTATTGCAGCAGCTAGCGATTTGAGAGAACCAATAATTTTAGCAACACTAGCAGGATTAGTAGCAGGAGCTTTATCTATGGCCGCTGGTGAATATGTTTCGGTGAGTTCACAAACAGACGTAGAAAAAGCAGATATTGAAAGAGAAAAAATTGAATTAGTTGAAATGCCAGAAATGGAGTTACAACGTTTAACTGAAATATACGAACAAAGAGGCTTGAAAAAAGAAACGGCGTTGCAAGTTGCCAAAGAATTAACAGCTCATGATGCTTTAGGAGCTCATGTCAGAGACGAATTAGGAATCAACGAAATAAGTCAAGCTAATCCCTTACAAGCTGCTTTAGCTTCGGGTGCTGCGTTTACCGTTGGTGGAGCATTACCTTTTTTAGTAACTTTATTTTTACCAATTAAAACTATGGAATTTTGGCTCTATGGTTCAGCAATTTTATTTTTAGCAATTTTAGGTGCATTGGCTGCAAAAACAGGTGGTTCAAGTATTTTTAAAGCAATTTTAAGAGTCACTTTTTGGGGAACAATTGCAATGGTTTTAACTGCTCTAGTAGGACACTTTTTCGGAGTTCAATTAGCTTAAACAAAATATAAATTTTATAAAAGACTTGTTTTTAACAAATTAATGTTATTATATTTGCAGTGTTATTAAAACAAAAAGAAAAAATGTTTACAAATCAATTACATCATCATCATCATTTAAACCAAGCTCAAGCTAGGCAATGATGATTTTGTAATACACCAAAATAATTATAAACCCGTTTGAGTATATCAAACGGGTTTTTTCTTTCTTAGAAATCTGTAATTGTTATACTCAAACTTATTTAAACAACCAATGAGTAGTATCTTAAAAATTGCAATTCAAAAATCAGGAAGACTTTACGAAGAAAGTATCCAACTATTAAAAGATTCAGGTATTTCTATTTACAATGGAAATGACCAATTAAAAGTAACAGCTTCTAATTTTCCTCTAGAAGTTTATTTCCTTAGAAATTCAGATATTCCACAGTATCTTATTGATGGAGTAGTAGATGTTGCTATTTTAGGTGATAATTTACTTTACGAAAAAGGTAAAAATATTACTGTTGCTGAGCGTTTGGGTTTTTCAAAATGTAAAGTTTCTGTAGCTGTTCCAAAAACATTTAATTTTACATCACTTCAAGATTTAAACGGATTAAGAATTGCAACTTCCTATCCTAACACTGTTAATAACTACTTTGGTTCGAAGGGAATTGAAGTCGATATTCACCAAATTTCTGGCTCAGTAGAAATTGCTCCAAACATCGGACTTTCAGATGCTATTGTGGATATTGTTTCTAGTGGAAGTACTTTATTTAAAAATGGATTAAAAGAAGTAGAAGTAATTCTAAAAAGTGAAGCAGTACTTGGAGTTTCACCAGAAATTTCAGAAGAAGCAAAAACTTTATTAAACAAACTTCAGTTTAGAATGCAAGCAGTTTTGCGTTCTAGAAAATCAAAATATATCTTAATGAATGTACCAAACGATAAGATTGATGAGATTAGTGCCATTTTACCTGTATTAAAAAGTCCAACAGTTATGCCTTTAAGTGAAGAAGGATGGAGTAGTGTTCATTCTGTAATTGAAGAAGATACTTTTTGGGAGGTCATCGATCAATTAAAAGAAGCTGGAGCAGAAGGAATTCTGGTTTGCCCAATTGAAAAAATGGTTTTATAGAGGAAAAGAGAACATAGAGAACAGAATAAAGTCAACAATATGAATAAAATATATAATCCACAACCCGAAAACTGGTCCGAAATTTTAAAACGACCAACACAAAGTTTCAATGATATTGAAGAAACTGTGAAAGGAATTTTTAAAGAAATTCAACAAAAAGGAGATCAAGCTGTAATAAAATACACTTCATTATTTGACGGAATTACATTAGATAATTTCACTGTGACTAATGAAGAAATTCAAACTGCAACTACTTTAGTTTCGGATGAATTAAAAGAAGCTATTGCAATTGCTAAAGACAATATTTTTAAGTTTCACAACGCACAACAGACTTCTAAGATTGAAATAGAAACTACAGAAGGAGTACAATGTTGGCAAGAAAAAAGACCTATTTCTAAGGTAGGTTTATACATACCTGGTGGTTCTGCACCATTATTTTCAACGGTTTTAATGTTAGCTATTCCAGCAAAAATAGCAGGTTGTAATGATATTATTTTATGCACACCTCCAAATAAAGAAGGTAAAATTAATCCTGCTATTTTATATGCTGCACAATTGTGTGGTGTGACTAAAATTTATAAAACTGGAGGTATTCAAGCCATTGGAGCTATGACTTATGGTACAGCATCGATTGATAAAGTCTATAAAATATTCGGACCGGGTAATCAATTTGTAACAGTTGCAAAACAATTTGCGTCTCAACAAGGAGTTGCAATCGATATGCCAGCTGGACCAAGTGAATTACTTGTTTTTGCAGACGAAACAGCTAATCCAAGCTTTGTGGCTTCCGATTTATTGAGTCAAGCTGAACATGGAAAAGACAGCCAAGTTATTTTAGTTACAACTTCAAAAAACATATTGAATGATGTTGAAACAGAAATTTATAAGCAATTAGAAAAGCTTCCTCGTAAAGAGATTGCACAAGTTGCGATTTCAAATTCTAATTTAATTTTTGTTGATAACGATACTTTAGCGCTAGATTTAATTAACGAATATGGGCCAGAACACTTCATTATTTGTGCTAAAAACGAGAACTATTTTGTAGAAAAAATAGAAAATGCGGGTTCTGTATTTATAGGGAATTATACACCTGAAAGTGCTGGAGATTACGCTTCTGGAACCAATCATACTTTACCAACTAATGGTTATTCTAAAAGTTATAGCGGTGTAAATTTAGATAGTTTTCAAAAAGCAATGACTTTCCAAAAAATTTCTAAAAAAGGAATTCAAAACATAGGTAAAAGTATCGAAATAATGGCAGAAGCAGAAGGTTTACAAGCACATAAAAATGCAGTAACATTGCGATTAAATGAATTAAATAAAGCATAAATGAATTTAGATAATTTAATACGCGAAAATGTTAAGAAAATGAGTCCTTATTCTTCGGCTAGAGATGAATTTAAAGAACTTACTGGTGACATGATTTTTTTAGACGCTAACGAAAATCCTTATAATACAGGTTTAAATCGTTATCCAGATCCACATCAAAGAGATTTGAAATTGGTTCTATCTAAAATGAAAAACATAGCAACAAATAATATCTTAGTAGGAAACGGTAGTGATGAAGTTTTAGATTTATTGTTTAGAGCTTTCTGCGAACCTAATATCGATAATGTAATTACTTTACCACCAACCTATGGAATGTATGGTGTTTTAGCCAATTTGAATGCTATCGAAAATAAAAAAATAATTTTAAACGATGATTTTCAGCCTAATGTTAGTTCGATTTTAAATAGAGCGAATGAAAATACCAAAATAATTTTTCTTTGTTCACCCAATAATCCAACTGGAAATTCATTTTCAAGTGAGAGTATTTTAGAAATTCTCACTAACTTTAGTGGATTAGTTGTTATTGATGAAGCCTATATTGATTTCTCAGAAAAAGAAAGTTGGTTAAAAAGATTGGAAGAATTTCCTAATTTAGTTATTGTGCAAACACTATCTAAAGCTTATGGAATGGCAGGATTACGATTAGGATTATTATATGCGTCTAAGAAAATTATAAGCATCTTAGAAAAAATAAAACCACCTTATAATGTCAATGTTGTTTCTCAAAATTTAGCAATAGAAAAATTAGAAACTAATGAATATACAAAAGACATTGAGTACTTGAAAATTGAAAGAGAAAAAGTAATGACTGCTTTAGTTTGTTGTAAAGTTGTAACAGAAATTTTCCCTTCTGAAACTAATTTTATTCTTTTTAGAGTAGACAATGCAGCTTTTCAATACAAACAATTTCTAGAGAATGGAATAGTAGTTAGAAATCGTTCTAATGATTCTTTATGTAGAAGTTGTTTAAGAATTACAATTGGAACAAAAGAAGAAAACGAAAAAGTAATTGAATTGCTTAAAAATTTAAAAAATGTCTAAAAAAGTATTATTTATCGATAGAGATGGAACTATGATTAAAGAAACCGTTGATGAACAAATTGACGCGTTTGAAAAAATGATATTCTACCCAAAATGCATTCCTTATTTAAGTAAAATTGCTAAAGAATTAGATTTTGAATTAGTAATGATTACCAATCAAGATGGTCTTGGAACTGCTGTTTTTCCAGAAGAAACATTTTGGCCTGTTCATAATTTTATCATGAAAACCTATGAAAATGAAGGTGTTATTTTTGATAATGTGTTTTTAGACAGAACTTTTCCACATGAAAATGCAAACACGAGAAAACCAGGAACAGGATTATTAACACACTATTTCTCTGAAGAATATGATTTAGCAAATTCATTTGTAATTGGTGACCGATTAACGGATGTAGAATTAGCAAAAAACTTAGGCTCAAAAGCTATTTTTATTAATGATAATACAAATCTAGGAACAAGTGAAATTTCAGTTAAAAGAGAAGAATTAGATTCGGTTATAGTCTTAGAAAGTAATGATTGGCAAAAAATTTACGAATATTTAAAGTTAGAAGAAAGAACTGCTTCAATTATTCGTAAAACGAATGAAACTGATATTGCAATTACACTAAATCTTGATGGAACTGGAAAAAGTAATATTAGCACAGGTCTAGCCTTTTTTGATCATATGTTAGATCAAATTGCACGTCATGGTCAAATGGATTTGGATATTCAAATGAAAGGTGATTTAGAAGTTGATGAACACCATACTATTGAAGACACTGCAATTGCATTGGGTGAAGTTTTTGCTAAAGCTCTGGGTAATAAATTAGGAATTGAGCGCTATGGTTTTTGCTTACCAATGGACGATTGTTTAGCGCAAGTAGCTATTGATTTTGGAGGAAGAAATTGGATGGTTTGGGAAGCTGAATTTAAACGTGAAAAAATAGGAGAGATGCCTACCGAAATGTTTTTCCACTTTTTTAAATCTTTTACCGATGGTGCTAAAGCCAATTTAAATGTAAAAGCAGAAGGAACAAACGAACACCACAAAATTGAAGCTATTTTCAAAGCTTTTGCAAAAGCAATTAAAGTAGCAGTAAAACGTGATACAGAGAAGATGATTTTACCTTCAACAAAAGGAATGCTTTAAATAAGTTTGAAAGTCATAAAGTCAAAAGGAGAATAACTTTACGAAAATAGACTTTAAGACATTCGACTTTAAACTTTAAGACTATATATATGAAAATAGCCATAATAGATTACGGTGCAGGAAACATACAAAGCATACTCTTTGCTATAAAAAGAATTGGTTTTGAAGCAATAGTGACAAACGATTGGAACACCATTAAATCTGCAGATAAAGTTATATTTCCAGGAGTTGGAGAAGCGAGTAGTGCTATGGAAAAATTGATTGAATCAGGTATCGATGTATTAATACCAACCTTAAAACAACCTGTTTTAGGAATTTGTTTAGGAATGCAGTTAATGTGTAATTCATCTGAAGAAGGCAACACCAAAGGTTTAGGTATTTTTGATGTAGATATTATCAAATTCACAACGAATGTTAAAGTGCCACAAATGGGATGGAATACAATTTATAACTTAGAATCCAATCTTTTTAATGGAATAAAGGAAAATGAATATATGTACTTGGTACATAGTTATTATGCTCCAAGATGCAAAAACGCAATTGCTTATACTAATTATGATTTAAAGTATGCTTCAGCATTACAAAAAGATAATTTTTACGGTGTACAATTTCATCCGGAAAAAAGTGGAATTCACGGAGAACAAATTTTAAAGAACTTTTTAGAACTACCAACTAATAGCTAATTACTCAAAAAAATGAGAATAATACCCGCAATAGACATCATCGATGGTAAATGTGTCCGTTTATCTAAAGGTGATTACGATACAAAGAAAATATACAATGAAAATCCGCTTGAAGTAGCAAAATCCTTTGAAGCACATGGTATTCAATACCTACATTTAGTAGACTTAGACGGAGCAAAATCGAGTAAAATAATAAACCATAAAATTTTAGAACAAATTGCTACAAAAACTAGTTTAAAAATTGATTTTGGTGGTGGTTTAAAGTCCAACGATGATTTAAGAATCGCTTTTGAATGTGGTGCAAATCAAATAACTGGAGGAAGTATTGCCGTAAAAAATCCTGAATTATTTAAAAATTGGATTACTCAATTTGGAACAGAAAAAATCATACTTGGAGCAGATGCAAACAATAGAAAAATAGCTATTTCAGGTTGGTTAGAAGAGAGTAAAGAAGAAGTGATTCCATTCATACAAAACTATCAAAATGAAGGGATATCGTATGTTATTTGTACCGATATTGCTAAAGACGGTATGCTTGAAGGGCCGAGTTTTGAATTATATCAAGATATTTTAAATCAATGTCCCAATGTAAAACTAATCGCTTCAGGTGGCATTTCTACTTTTGATGAATTACCTAAATTAGCCGAATTAGGCTGTGAAGGAACCATTATCGGAAAAGCCATTTATGAAGGTAGAATTACATTAAAACAATTAGAAGAATATATTTTAAATAAATAGATCATTTCGCAAAGTCACGTAAAATAATCACAAAGATTCTTTAAGAATTTTGTGTATTCTCTGAGAAAACTTTGTGAATCTCTGTGTAATAATTAAAAGATGCTTACAAAACGAATAATACCTTGTTTAGATATAAAAAACGGACGCACCGTTAAAGGTGTCAATTTTATTGATTTAAAAGATGCTGGTGACCCTGTAGAGTTGGCAAAAAAATATTCTGAAACAGGAGCAGACGAGCTTGTTTTCTTAGATATTTCAGCCACAGAAGAACGTAGAAAAACTTTAGTCGAATTAGTTCGAAAAGTAGCACAAACCATCAATATTCCGTTTACAGTTGGTGGCGGAATTTCTTCTGTAGAAGATGTCGCTATTTTATTAAAAAATGGAGCTGATAAAGTTTCAATCAATTCATCGGCAGTTCAAAATCCAGATTTAATTAATCAGCTGAGTTCAAAATTTGGTAGTCAATGCATTGTAGTGGCAATTGATGCCAAACTAATTGATGGTAATTGGATGGTTCACTTAGTTGGAGGAAAAGTTGCAACTCAATTAAATTTATTTGAATGGGCAAAAGAAGTAGCGCAACGTGGTGCTGGAGAAATTTTATTTACTTCAATGGATAATGACGGTACAAAAAACGGATTTGCTAATGAAGCGTTAGCTCAATTATCAAAATTAGTTAATATTCCAATTATTGCTTCTGGCGGAGCAGGGAATAAACAACATTTTGCAGATGCATTTATAAACGGAAAAGCAGATGCAGCACTTGCAGCTAGTGTTTTTCACTTTCAAGAAATTAAAATACCAGATTTAAAGACTTATTTAGTTGAAAAGGGAATTTCAATTAGAATTTAAACATTTCAACGATTCAACAATTAAACAAGAACAAATGAAAATAGACTTTACAAAAAACGAAAACGGATTAATTCCAGCCATTATACAAGACAATCAAACCAAAAATGTATTAATGCTTGGCTATATGAATCAAGAAGCGATTGATAAAACTTTAGAAATTAATAAAGTAACATTTTTCAGTCGATCTAAGAATCGATTATGGACAAAAGGAGAAGAAAGTGGTAATTTTTTAGAATTAGTCTCCATTAAAAATGATTGCGATAATGATACTCTTTTATTACAAGTAAAACCTGTTGGACCAACATGTCACACGGGTTCCGATACTTGTTGGCAAGAAGTAAATAAACAAGATTTCGGATTCATTTCAAAACTAGAAAACACAATAAAAGAACGCAAAGAAAATGCAGATTCTGAGACAAGTTATGTAGCCAGTTTGTTTGCTAAAGGAATGAATAAAATAGCTCAAAAAGTAGGAGAAGAAGCTGTAGAAGTTGTTATAGAGGCTAAAGATACTAATGATTATTTATTTTTGTCTGAAAGTGCCGACTTATTGTTCCATTATTTGATTTTATTACAAGCAAAAGGCTATCAATTGAATGATGTAGTAAATGTTTTAAAAAGTAGGGAGAAATAAAATAATTGAAAGAAATTAATGACATAAAATAAAATATGTTATTTTTGCATTTTTAAAATACATAAATAACAAGCCATGAAAAAAACATTACTTTTTGCATTAACAATTATTGCATTCTCCTTAAATGCACAAACCACATTCACTTATACAGGAATAGGTAATTGGACAGATCAAGCTAATTGGAGCCCTAGTTACCCTGGAACAACTTTAGGAGCAACAGATGAGATCATTATTACTGTTGGTTCAGAGGTAAAGGTCTCTGAATATACTATAAATGGAAAGTTAATCAATAGAGGTAAATTAATCAATAGTTTTTTAGTAGTAATTAATGGAGAACTTAGTAATGAAGGAGAAATCGAGAGTAATTCTACATTTACAAATAATGGAACAGTCACTAATACAGGTACATTTTTAAGTAGATCTTTTTTTAGAAATTATAGTCTTTTTTCAAATCAAAATATATTTAATAGTTACTCTTTTTTTAATAATTATGCGACATTTAATAATGAAGCAAATTTTACAAGTATTTCTTTTGCAACAAATGAAGGAACACTAAATAATACAGGTATTTTTACAATATATTCTAACTTTTTTAATAATGCAATTCTATATAATGATGGAACTATTATAAATAGCTCGATTCTTTCAGGAAATAATACGTCACATAGCAATAATTTTAATTTAACGGCTAATTTAAGTCCAGCTGTGAGTCATAATTTAAAAATAGGTACTTACGTTTTTGATGCTGATTTATTTTTTGAAAATAACGCAAAATTAAATATTGATATAAATAGTACCGAAAATGATTTAGTAACTGTTTCTGATGCAGCAACATTGAATGGTCAATTAAATGTAACGCTTTTGGATGGCTTTGATCCAATAATTGGTTCAGAATTTACTGTTTTAACAGCAAGTAATATTACTGATACGTTTACTACTTTAAATTTTCCTGATTTAGGATATGATAAAGAGTTTGTGGTTATTTATAATGCTACTTCAGTTGTGCTGAAAGTTGTTGACAGTAGTACTTTAGGAGCGGAAGAATTTTTAACGGAAAATTTAAAATTAACAATCTATCCAAATCCAGCAATAGATAATATAATCGTTAAAGGTATAACACAATCAGAAAAAGTAACTATTTATTCAATTTTAGGAATTCAAGTAAAACAAACTACTATTAATCAAACAAATAATAGTATCGATATTAGTAATTTGAATAAAGGAACCTATATTTTATCAATAGGAAACAAACATCAAAAATTCATAAAACACTAATTGAATTTTAAGATAATTAAAAAACGCTCTATTTTTATTAAAAGTAGAGCGTTTTTTAAATTTATTTATCTTGATTTTTCTCAATTAGATAATCATCTATTTTCTTATCAATTTCAATAGAATTAGGATTTTCATTTTTCTCAATCATTAATTCTGCATATTTCGGATCATCGTGATATTGAAAACGTATTAAACTTCGATTAGAGACAAGCAATAAAAGTAAAGTAATGACAAAAATTGTTCCTGTTCTGATTAGTAAATTTTTAAAATAGAATTTATCCGTTTCATTTCTTTTATTCTTAAGTAATAAAGCTACAATAAATAATATTAAACTAGATACAAACCCAATTATTAGCATAGATTTTGAGCCAGGCCAAAACATTAGTTTAAATAGAATTCCAACTAAGGAAACGGATAAAAACCAACCAAAAATGAATGATATTCCTATATTCTCCTTAAGCCTTTTTTTGTCTTCATTAAAAATGTAAAACCCCAATGGGAAATATAATAATACTAAAAATAATACGGATAGAATCATTAAAACACTTCCTCCTGGCCAATGTAATAATTTAAAAATTAGAGATAGTATAAAGGTTAAGCAAATAATTTTTTCAATTTTCATTTTTTTTTGTAAACATAATTAATTTTAAACTTTGTATCTTTAAAAAAAATACATTTTTAACATAAAAAAATACATTTTGCTCATTATGAGATATTTATTAGTACTCTTTATTATTTTATTAAGTTGTGGTAGAAAAGAAGAGAAGTTTGATACTTTTAATGAAACAGAATTAGATAGAGTTTTAGATACATTAACTATAAAAATTAACGATTCTCTTACTGTTAATAGTAAAGTTACATGGAAAGAAAAAGTTATGTATAAATATGTTATTTTCAAGAAATATAATAATGTAAGTTATAATCAAATTGATACAGAAAAGAAAAACACGACTTATCTATTTAAGTATCAGATAATCAATAGTAATTCTGAAACAAAAGAAGTACTAAATAATGTTTATTTAGATAGTATTACACATTATGTTTATGAAAAGCGTGATTCTGATGATAGATTAACCAAAATGAATTATTAATTTTAATAAAATGATTACACAAAAAACTTTTGATTTTCTTAATCAACTAAAAGAGAATAATGATAGAGATTGGTTTGCAGAAAATAAAAAACAGTTTGATAAATTACAGAAAGAGGCTAAAAACTTTTTTAATAAGATAGGAGAGGACTTAGCTAAAGTTGATGGTATTGAAAAAGTTCAAATTTTCAGAATTTATAGAGATGTTCGTTTCTCTAAAAATAAATTACCTTATAAAATAAACTTTAGTGCTGGTTTTGTTAGAAATAAGCCTACTTTAAGAGGTGGTTATTATCTTCATATAGAAAATAATGCAAGTTTTGTTGGCGGTGGTTTTTGGGAGCCAAATTCAGAAGATTTATTACGCATTAGAAAGGAACTTGAGCTTGATGCATCAGATATGAGAGCAATAATTCAAGAGAGTAATTTTAAAAAATTCTTTGGTTCACTTCAAGGAGATGAACTAAAGACTTCACCTAGAGATTTTGATAAAAATCATCCAGATATTGATCTTATACGTAAAAAACAGTATTTAGTAACACGAAGTTTTACAAATAAAGAAGTTTTATCTTCCAATTTTAATGAAGAAATATTAAAAACTTTTGATGCAATGCGACCGTTCTTCAATTATATGACAGACGTATTAACAACAGATTTAAATGGAGAAAGTATTATTTAACATCTTGCTTTGAGCTATAAATAATTATTGTTCAAATATTTGAATCTGACTTTTAATTCGCTCAATCAATAAGCCCATTATTCGTTTATTCAAGTTTGATGAATTCTGAATGTATTCTTTATATTCAGAAATAGTAAACATTCCAATAACGATTCCTTTCAGTAAATTTCTAAATTTAATATCACGTTGAATCGCATTTTCAACATAATTTATTTTTTTCTCAGGAGAAAGACTAAATAAAACATTCTTTTGTTTTATGGCATAGTTTCTAAATACTTCAATAATCAAATCATTTTGAAGTTTAAGAATTGGGCGTAATGTTTTATTTTGGAAAACTTCTTCAGTACTTGAATTTTGGGTAATAACGCCTAACGATCCACCTCTTGCTTCTAATATCAATTCTTCTTTTGTTTTCATCTTTTAAGTAGTAGTTTGTTATTTATAAATTTACTAAAATTGGCTTTAAATTAAGATTGACGAATGTTAATTTATTAATAATATTTGTACATTATATACTCGCTTAAGTTCTAAAAATCGGACTATTTTAATTATTTTTGTATCATATTATAAAAATTAAAGAGAATGAATTTTAATACTAGAAAATGGGTAAAACCTGAAGATTTGAATCCAAATGACTCGTTATTTGGAGGGAAACTATTAGCTTGGATAGATGAAGAAGCTGCATTATATACAATAATTCAACTTGAAAACCCTAGAGTGGTTACAAAGCACATGACTGAGATTAACTTTATGAGTTCTGCGAAACAAGGAGACATCATAGAGCTTGGAATTGAAGTTGTTAAATTTGGTAAAACTTCTTTAGTTTTAAAATGTGAAGCAAGAAATAAAATGACAAGAGAAATAATACTTACTGTAGATTCTATTACAATGGTTAATTTAGATGAAAATGGAAAACCAAAACTTCATGGAAAAACAAAAATTGAATATGTAAAAGATCGTTTCAATGATAAATAATTTTATTTATCATTTGAGACAACAAGTTCTAATTCAAATAATTCTAAATCAAAATATTTAACTGAAGAAATTACATGGTCAAAAATATCGGCCATTATATATTCATAATTTTCCCATGTTTTATCTTTAGAAAAGCAATAAACTTCTAAAGGAATCCCTTTTTCTGTAGGTTGTAAATGCCTAACCATTAATAACATCTCTTTATTAATGCCAGAATGATTTTGGATATAGGTTTCAATATATTTTCTAAATAAACCTAAATTTGTTAAATTACGACCATTAATAATTAGAGATTTATCAATAGTATTGTTTGTATTGTATTTTTTAATATCCTTTTGACGATGATCTATATAATTTTCTAAAAAATGAATCTTTTTAAAATCATTTGCTTCTTCATCTGTAATAAAACGAACCGATTTAGTTTTAATTAAAACAAATCTTTTAATCCTTCTTCCTTCAGAATTTTGCATTCCTCTCCAATTCTTAAAACTATCAGAAATTAGACTATAAGTTGGAATTGTTGTTGTTGTATTATCAAAGTTTTGAACTTTTACAGTTGCTAAATTGATTTCGATAACATCTCCATCAGCACCAAATTTCTCCATTGTAATCCAATCACCAATACGTACCATATCGTTTACAGATACAGATATACTTGCTACAAAACCAAGTATTGTATCTCTAAAAATCAAAATAACAATTGCAGAAATCGATCCTAATGCAGTAATAAATACAGGTCTAGTTATTTCAAATAAAATAGAAACAAAAGAGAAAAAACCAAAGCCCCATAAAAGAATCATAATTACTTGGATGTAACTATCGATAGGCTTATCACTATATCGTGGTTTGTCCTTTAGGTAATCTCTTAAAGAATTAAAAACACTTCTAATTATCCAAAGAGATAAAATTATGATATATATTTTTATTCCTTTTTCAAAGAATTTTTCCCAAGATGTAAAATCTTTTAAAATTACTGGAACTGTTCGGAAAACAAAAACTAAAGGAACTAAGTGAGCAATATACTTGGCTGTTTTATTAGCTATTAAAAAATCATCAAAAGTAGATCTTGTTCTTGCAGCTACTATTGCTAAAATAACAATTAGTAATTTTTTAAAAATATAGTCTAATAAATAGGCTAAAATAATTAGTATTATTATGTTAGCAAACAAATTTGCATATTGAGCAAAATTCTCGTTAAAATCAAAGTCTTTTAAGATGCGATATACCCAATTGAATAGTTTCATTAATTATTTTATGCTTTATAAATATTTTTTTTCGATGTAGAATGTTCCAAAAGGAATTACTGAAGCAATAGATATTGTAAAGAATTTTTTTAAATCCCATTTTTGTTCAAATTTTAAAACTACTGCAAATGCAATATATAATAAAAATAAAATTCCATGAGCCATTCCTACTTGCTTAACATAGATTGGTTCATTAAAAATGTATTTCATAGGCATTGCAAAAAATAATAATACCAATAGTGAAATACCTTCTAAAAGAGCGATTTTTTTGAAAATTTTTATCATGATAAAGCAGTATAAATTAAATATCCGTAGATAACGAAACGAAACACACGCAACGATGCAAAGATAAAAAATTGTTTTTGTGGAAATTTAATCATTCCAGCAGCTAAACAAGCAATTGCGAAAGGTAATGGTAATAATGCACCAACAGCTATAAGAAATCCTCCCCATTTTTGCATGTTCTTAATGTGCTTTGTCATTCTTCCTTCTAAATAATTATTTATTTTCGGAATTAATAGTAATGTTCTTCCTTTATAATATGAAAATACACCACCTAAATAGGATAGTACTGCCAAAATAGATAAATAGAGTAGTGGTGATTCTGTACTTTTTGTCCAAGCAATAAATATATCTGGTGGCAAAAGCCCTAAAATACTTTCAGAAATAAAAAATAATGTAAAAATTGAAAAATCGCTAAAATTTTTAGTTACATGTAAAAGCATATCATTGATATTCATTACTTTATAGTTTACATAAAGTAGAATACCTACAATAACAGCTAATGGAATTAACGCTTTTTTTGTATTCTGCCAAATAAAAGAATAAAAACCAGTATACTTATAATACTGATGCATTAACTTTAATCTTGATTTCTTTTGCTTTTGCATTAATAGTAGATTTAGGAGTGCAAATTTAGTGAGAATAATGTATATTCTTATGTTAAAGTATATATAAAAAAATCGGTAACGAATTACCGATTTCAATATTATGTAAAATAGAAATAAGAATTAGTTGTTAAACGCAACAAAGGCTTTGTTATATTCCCTTAAATCTAAAAGGTTATTTTTAATAGTTAAATCATACAAAAGAGACATGAAATATTCAAAACTTTCAATATCATTAACTTCTGATACGTTTTGAGCTTGTTCTTCTTCAGACTCTAATGGTTCATCTTCTGGAATTCCAATTAAAAATGCTTTATTGCTTTCTAAATGTTCATAGGCTAATCTCAAAGCTTTTGTAACTACAGGATTTTGTTCTTCTAAAGAATACTCTCTAATCTTCTTTAAATTTGTAACAATAGATTCTAAATCGAATTTATCCTGTAAAACTTCTTTTTGAATTTTTTCAATTAATTTCTGTGCATATTTGTTTTCCATCTGTACGTGTATAATTAAGGTTTGCAAATTTAAAACTTTATTAAGTTTAAAACAATAATTTAAATAGATAAATACCTACTTATTTAGAATTATAATTCAATAGAATCTATAATAAGCAATAAATTGTTTAAAAAGGCTCTTTTTATAAGATAATCATTTTGAACTATAATATATATTATGTAAAATAGAAAATTTAAGAAGATTGTTATCTTTATAACTAGCGTGTTAAGCATTGTTTATTTTAGTGAATCAATACTACTCTGTTTTATAGAAAATATGTGTAAATCGTTTTCAAAAGTATATGCAAGTTTTAAGTTGCTTACTTCAGCAATTTCCTTGCAAATAGATAATCCTAAACCTATGGAATTGGTATGAATAGATTCTTTTTCAAATCTATTGAAAATTTTGTTTATATCTAAAGATTTTTTACTGCCTGAATTCGAAATGAGTAATGATTTATCTTTTATTTCTATATTGATAATTCCGCCTTCATAATTATGTCTAATTGCATTTTGAAGTAAATTGTTTACTAATACATAACTAAGTTCTGGATTCATTTGGAAACTTAGTTCACTGTTTGAATGAAATACTAAATTAATTTTTTTATTGTTTAAAAATTCTTCATTTAAACTGATTTTATTTTTTATAATTTCATTTACAGGAACTATACTTGATGCTATGAATTGTCGGTTTTCTATCTTGCTCAATAATAATAATGCTTTATTTATTCTATTTAAACGTACCAAGGAATCGTCGATTGATAATAATGTATGGACATCATTTTCCTTCAAGTTTTCAGATTGTAATAATAATTCAACTTTAGATTTTATTATTGCTAATGGTGTTTGTAATTCGTGTGATGCATTTTCTGAAAATTTCTTCTGATTATTGAAATCAACAATCATTTTATTCATCATTTGTGAAACACTTTGATTTAATTCATTAAATTCTATTATTTCTGTTTTTTCAAACTCACCAACATTATTATTTGTTACTCTAAATCTTTTAAGTTGCTCTAAAGTAAGCCAAAACGGTTGCCAAATTCTCTTGGAAATTCTACTATTAATGTAGATTGAAATTAAAAGTGAAAGTATAATTAATATTAGAAAAGTATAAAAAATAACTTCAATTAATTCATAAATTTCTATGGTACTTTTCCAAACTGTTATAGAGTAGTTTTTATCATTTAAGACAAAGCTAGTTTTTAATACTTTATTTGCTATATATACTTTTTTAGAAGTGGAATAAATTAATGTATCAGAAAAAGTATTTGGAATAGTTTTTCCGATACTTATTTCTTTAATATTTAACTCTTTATTTTCTTGTAAAGTGTATACAGAAATTGTATCATTTTCTTTCAAATATTCTTTTATAACGTCTACTCTATCAGATAATAAATTTTCACTACTCTCACCAACTTCATGCAGTGTAAAAAAATAGAAAAAAGTAGCCGAAATTAAAAGTATAGGAATTAGAAAAAGTGTATAATAAATACTAGTCTTTGTTAATAATTTCATGATTCGGTTTTAAATGTATAGCCAATTCCATAAAGTGATTGAATATAATCTTCACATTTCGATTCTACTAATTTTTTGCGTAAATTCTTTACGTGGTTGTAAATAAAGTCAAAATTATCAAATTGATCAGAATTATCGCCCCATAAATGCTCAATTAATGCGTTTTTTTGAATAACTCTATCTTTGTTTGTTATGAAGTAAACTAATAAATCAAACTCCTTACTAGTTAATTTTATAGGTTTGTTATGCACTAAAACTTTTCTTTCTTCTGGAAAAATTTCAATTTCATTGAATCTAATAGAATTGTCTCCATCAAAATTATTTCTTCTTAATAAAGCTTTTATACGCGCATTTAATTCTGGTAAATAGAATGGTTTTGGTAAATAATCGTCAGCTCCAAGGTCTAAACCATGAATTTTATCATCAAATGAGTTTTTTGCTGAAATAATAATGATTCCTGTTTTTGGTCGCTTTTTTTTAATTGATTTTATCAAATCTAAACCAGAACCTTTGGGTAAAGTAATGTCTAGCAAAATACAATCATATTCATAGATTTTAATTTTCTCTTCGGCACTATCATAATCATTTGCAATTTCAACAATATTTTTATCAACTGATAAATATTGTTGTATACTTTTTTGCATTTCTATTTCATCTTCAATTAAAAGAATTTTCATGACCGATAAATATTGTGTTATTAATCAACAAAAATAGGATAGAATTCTATTTTAAATCTATTCGAATCAAAAATACAGATTTACTACAGAATTCAGTTTGATATTTGTTGTGTTTTAAAAATATAATCCCAATTCTATGAAAAAAACTGTCAATTTTGATTCACGTTATAGTTTAGTAATTGCATTTTCTCTTTGGTTTCTAACCTTTTCTTTTGTTTTAAGGTTTGTATTTCTATTTTGGCATTTTGACGAAGCATCTTGGCGTTTTTTAGACTTAATTAAGACAATTTTTATCGGTTCTTTCTTTGATTTTGGAGTTGTATCATTTATTCTATTTCCATCTATTTTATATATTACTATACTACCTAATAAATTAATTGGTAGCTTTTTAGATAAATGCATTGTTTATTTCTTTTCTTTTTTAACCTTATTTATTTTAGTTTTTACATTTTTAGCTGAAATTACCTTTTGGGAAGAATTTAAAAATAGATTTAATTTTATAGCTGTAGATTATCTAATATACACATATGAAGTACTTTCAAATATTCAAGAATCATATAATATATATCTATTAGTAAGTATTGTTATTGCAATAACTGTATTCTTTTTTTGGTTATTCAAAAAGAAATCTATTTATGAGAATGTATTTAAAAATAAAGTCAATTTAAAAACTAGGTTAACTTCTTTATCTATTAGCCTTTTTATAGTATTCCTCTTTTTAAAATTTATACCCAATTCTATGGCTGAATGGTCTAGTAATCGTTATAATTCTGAAATTTCAAAAGCCGGAATTTATTCTTTTTTTGCTGCCTTTAGAAATAATCAAATGAAATATGAGCGTTTTTATACCACTGTAGATAATGAAAAAGCTTTTGGAATGATTAAAAAGAATCTTAGTGATGACAAAACAACTTTTTCATCGGATAAGCTTTCTATTCATAGAACAATTAATGATACTGCTACTAATAATGAAGTTAAAAAGAATGTAATTTTTATTATGGTTGAAAGCTTAAGTGCTAGTTTTATGGAAAAAAATGGAAATACAGAAAAAATAACACCATTTTTAGACAGTTTAGTAACAAAAAGTATCTTTTTTGATAATCTTTATGCAACAGGAACAAGAACCGTTAGAGGTATGGAAGCAATCACCTTATCGATTCCTCCTACTCCTGGGCAAAGTATTGTTAAAAGACCTGAAAATCATAATTTATTTACGATTGCTACTGTTTTTAAATCTAAAAATTATACAACTAATTTCTTTTATGGAGGCGATGGTTATTTTGATAATATGAACTCCTTTTTTGGAGGTAATGGTTTCGATATTTATGATAGAGGAAGAGGAAGTATTTTAAATGATGATATTAAAACGAAGCGATATAATATTGATGATAATGAAGTTACTTTCGAAAATGCTTGGGGAATTTGTGATGAAAATTTATACGATAAAGTAATTACTATTGCAGACAAACAGTATAAGGATAACAAATTATTTTTCAATTTTGTAATGACTACTTCAAATCATAGACCTTATACTTATCCTGAAAATAAAATTGATATTCCTTCTGGAACTGGAAGATCGGGAGCCGTTAAATATACCGATTACGCTTTAAAACAACTTTTTGAAAAAGCGAAAACAAAAGAATGGTATAAAAACACAATTTTTGTAATAATTGCAGACCATTGTGCGAGTAGTGCTGGAAAAAATGAAATAGACATTGCAAATTATCACATTCCAGCTTTCATTATAAATTCTTCTGAAATTGAAAGTCAAATTATTGGAAAGCAATGTTCTCAAATTGACCTATTCCCTACTCTTTTTTCAATTTTTAATTGGAAATATGAGTCCAATTTATTTGGGAAAAATGTTTTTGATCCTTCTTTTGAAGAAAGAGCACTTTTAGGAACTTATAGAAAACTTACTTTAATGAAGAATGATAAGGCTATGATTTTATCTGATCAAAAGAAACAAACGTTTAATAAATGGGACAAAAAAACAAATAATTTAAGTACAATTCCGATGGATAAAACTTTTTTAGAGGAAACAATTGCTTGGTATCAGACTGCGGATTATTTGTTTACACACAAATTGCTAAAATAATGTTACACCTATTTTTTATTATAAATCCAAGCTCAGGAAAAGGAAACCACTCTATTAATGAAGAAACGATTAAAACCTATTTCGATACCAAAAAATATAAGATAAACGTAAGTTATTCTAAATACCCAAAACATGCTATTTTATTAACAGAAGAAGCTATAAAGTTGAATCCTGATGTAATTATTGCTTGTGGTGGAGACGGAACAATAAATGAAGTAGCAAATAGGCTTGTAAATACGTCTATAAAACTTGGAATTATACCTATTGGTTCTGGGAATGGCTTAGCATCTAATTTAAACATTCCAAAAAATAGTTTAGAAGCACTTCAAATTATTGAAAATAATAGAACAACAACAATAGACGTTGGAAAAATTAATGACACCTATTTCTTTAGCAATATGGGCTTAGGTATTGATGCTGAAATTATTGAAAGATATCAAAATTCAGGTAAAAGAAACTTAATGTCCTATGTAAAAGCATCAATAAATAGAAGCTTATGGTATGAACCCAAAGTATTTAATTATTCCATTGGAAATCATAAACTTAAAGAGTCATTATTATTCCTTTTTATATCTAATTCTAATGAAATGGGTTATAATATATCATTAACACCAAATGCATCTTTATCTGATGGCTATTTAGACCTATTAACAGTTCCTAAATTAAATTTTTTTAATAAATTATACTTTGGAATTGCAGTTATTATTAATAAGATTCATACTTTTAAGAAAGCAAAACATCATTTGATTAAAGAAATGAATGTAGACATTGAAAATACTTCAAATTGTGTTGCGCAAATAGATGGTGAATATCATATTCTAAACACCAATAGAATATCAATTTCTATTCTAGAAAGAAGTTTGAACATTATTATTCCTTAAAAAGCATGAAAAATAAGTTATTTTGTTTATTATTAATTGTATTTTCAAGTAAAGCACAAGAAATTAAAAAAGACACGCTTTCGGTAAATCACAAACTAAATTATAAAGCCTTAATTATTCCATCATTGCTTATAGGTTATGGTTTTATAGGAATTGAAAGTGATCAAATTAAAGGTTTTAATGCTGAAATTAAAAATGAACTAAATGAAAATATTGATGAAAAAATTACAATAGATGATTTTAGTCAATATTTACCATTAGCTAGTGTTTATGCTTTAAATGCATTTGGAATTAAAGGAAAGAATAATTTTAATGACCGAACAATTATTGCAGCAACTTCTTATTTATTAGTTTCTGGATCGGTAATGAGTATAAAAAGTGTAACAAAAGTACAAAGACCAGACGGGTCCTCTTTTAATTCTTTTCCTTCGGGACATACTGCAACAGCTTTTGCAGGTGCAGAATTACTCTGGCAAGAATATAAAGATGTTTCAGTTTTGTATGGTATTTCAGGTTTTCTCGTTGCTGCCGGAACAGGATACTTTAGAATGTATAATGACAGACATTGGTTAACCGATGTTGCTGCCGGAGCTGGAATTGGAATACTTTGCACAAAAACGGCCTATTGGCTTCATCCACATATTAAAAAACTTTTTTTCAATAATCAGGAAAGTAATTCTACTGCATTGATTGCTCCTTTCTATAATGGTAATCAATTAGGAATGAGTTTTGTAGCCCAATTCTAAATTATTTACAAAATAGCCTTATTATAATGTAATTATTTCTTTATTTTGCTTTAGAATTTATTTGTAAATTAGTTCTAATTCCCATAGAAATGAAAAACCCAATTGCTGAAAGTATTGCAGACTTTTTAAAACGTTACCATCCTTTTACCAGTATTAACAGCCCCAATTTATTAGAAATAGCTCAAAGTATTAATGTAATTTATCTTGAAAAAAATGATTATTTATTTAAAGTAAACGATCAAACACATAAAACATTTTACATGGTTGCTTCTGGTGCGATAGGTTTAACTATTACTTCAGATTCTGATGATATCTTAATTGATAAATGCGATGAGGGTGATATTATTGGGCTTCGACCTTTTTTTGCAAAAGATAATTACCTCATGAATGCTAAAGCACGTGAAGAAAGTATTGTCTACGCAATTCCTATTGAAGTTTTTAAACCAATTGTTATGCAAAACAGTAATGTTTTAAATTTCTTATTGCAAAGTTTTGCTTCAAATACACGAAATCCTTTAGACAAAAATCATAAAGGGAAATTATTGTCAGAGAATGTAATTTATAATGATAGTACTAATGAAATTCAATACTATCAACCCATTCGTTATACAAAAAATGCAGTAACAGCTTCTTCAACAGAAATTGTTAAAAATATTGCATTGATTATGACTAATAAAAAGATTGGAAGTATAATTATTCATAATGAAGGATTACCTATAGGTATTGTAACCGATAAAGATTTAAGATCAAAAATTGCAACAGGCCGCTACTCTATCGAAACAACGATAGATAAAGTAATGTCATCACCTGTAATTACAGTAACAGAAAACCTTTCAATTGTTGAAGCACAAATAATGATGTTAAAACATAATGTTGGTCATTTATGTGTAACGAAAGATGGAACTTCACATTCGCAAATTAGTGGAATAATTTCAGAACATGATATTGTTGTGGCTCAGGCTAATAATCCAGGTGTATTATTAAAACAAGCTAAAAGAGCACAAAATACAGGAGATTTAAAGAATATTAGAGAAAAAGTATCTGATTTAATCCAACATTCAATTGATAAAAATATTCCCATAAAACATATTTGTTCTATTGTTAGTGAAATTAATACTGCAATTACTCGAAAAGCGATCGATCAAACAATTGAAAAGTTAGGAACACCTCCTCCCTGCTCGTTTTCCTGGATAAATATCGGAAGTCAAGGTAGAAAAGAGCAACTATTACTTTCCGATCAAGACAATGCAATCATTTTTGAAGATGTTAGTGATGAAAGATACGATGAAGTAAAAGAGTATTTTTTAAACTTAGGAGGTATTGTTACAAAAAAATTAAATAAAATTGGCTATTCTTTTTGTGAAGATAACATGATGGCAAGTAATCCTTTATGGTGTAAGTCAATAAGTGATTGGAAAAATCAATTTAAAACATGGATTTTAAATCCTAGAGAAAAACAAGATGTAATTAGCACATTATTTTTTGACTATGATTTTGTTTATGGTAATGATAAGTTAGTTAAAGAAATTACAGACACAATTTTTGAACATTCTAAAGATAATCAGCTATTTTTAGCTTACTTAGGATCCGAAGCATTAAAGAATCCGCCTCCATTAGGCTTTTTTAGACAGTTTTTAGTAGAAAGTGACGGAGAACATAAAGATACTTTTGATATTAAAAGGAGAGCGTTATTACAGCTTATTGATGCTGCAAGAATTTTAATTTTAGATCACGGTGTTAAAAATATTAATAATACAGCGTCTCGTTTTGCAAAATTAGCAGAAATTGAACCTTTAAATGCTACAATTTATGAAGCTTGTGAAGAAGCTTTTCTAGAATTAGTTAAATTTAGAACAGAAGAAGGTCTTATGCATAATACAGATGGTAATTATTTAAATTTAAAAGAGTTATCAAAATTAGATAAAGTAAAATTAAAAAATACTTTTCAGCCAATAAATGATGTTCAAGAGCTCATAAAAAATAAATTTAAACTTACTTATTTCACCTAATAATTATGGACATTTCTTTTTTAAAAAATATTCTTCGAGATTATCCAAAATTTTGGGAAGAATATCTTCAACACTTTAATGATAAAAATAGTACAAATCGCTATGTTATTTTTGATTTAAAAACGAGCTCAAAGAATGAAAAGAATAAATTGCTTGTTTTGAGCGCGATTGGAATTGAAAATGAAGCAATTTATATTGATGATTTTATAGAGATTTTTATAGAACAATCAATAAATAACCCTGAAGAAATAATTTTTCATGACTTAATAAAAAATAAGAATCATGAAAAACTAAGCGAGAATGAAGCTATTATTGAATTTATAAACTTCATTAAAAATGCAACTTTAGTGAGCTATAATATAGAAAGCGATATTGAAATAATAAACGTAATTCTAGAAAAACTAAATGCAGGTAAATTAAAAAATGATTTTATGGATATTGCTATAATGTATCAAAAGTTAAAAAATTTGCCTGATGATGAGATCATTACTTTAGATCACTTGTGTGATACCTATAAAATTAAAAAGACTGGCAGACATACTGCTGCAGGCGATAGTTATATTATGGCTCAAATTTTTCTACTATTAAAAAGAAAACTTAAGATATAAACAAAAAAGAGAGGTGTACTTTAAAGCACACCTCTCTTAAATTATACATTTATTAAATATTTGTTATTTCAATACGAAGCTAGTTTTTGATACATTTTCTCCATTTGGACTAAAAATGTTTACAAAATAAGTTCCAGCTTCAAAATCTTCTCCCGAAAGATCTTCATTAACTTGTACTGATTTGTTTTCGTATTTTACTGTAGTAATAAAACTATAAGTTAAAGACTGATCGCTTTCTCCCATAGCAATCGTAGCTTTTTCACCTAATATATTGTTTTTACTATCAATTATTTGAACATAGTATTTTCTATCTCCAGATTTTGCAATTTGATTTTCAGCAATTAAAAAACTAACTTTTAATTTATTAGCTTTTCTTGCCTTAGTTGTTTCAATTTGTTTTCCAGAACTTCTTTCTTTTAAAGCTAAAACACTCAAATTTAAAACTGCTAACTTAGAAGCTTTTTCAATAGTTTTAGTCAAATTATTATTTTGAACTAATAATGTATCAGTGAATTTTTTATTTTCATCCAAAGCTACATTAGTACTATCTAAACTTGTTGTTAAAGAAACGTTTTGCTCTTTTAATAGTTTGTTTTCTGCAACAAGATTATCCATAACTTTTTTCAAACGAAAATATTCGCCTTTGTATCTATTCATTGCTGCAACATCACCTTTAGATTTTTCTAATTCTTCTAAAAGTTTTTCCATTTCTTCTTTTTGAGCATCAATATCACTTTTTAAAGCAGTATTCTCACTCGACATAATCTCTAACTCAGCAATTCTTGCTTTAATATCATCTTCTAATGACGCTTTATCTGCTGTTAGTAATGAGATTTGTTCCTTATTGTCAGCTGTAAGTTTATAAATATATCCTACACTTCCTAATAATAACAAAGTCAATACTACGATCGCTGCTTTTAAACCTGAATTATTTTTCTTATTTTCCATAAAGTTTTGTTTGGTTGTTTTTTTTCAATCCTTTTTAACAAATGTACAATTTCTAAAGTATTTAACAATAGTAACAACGAAAGTTATTTTAAAATAGTATTTTTGACGATGAATTTTTTTTATAAATGGAAAATATAAAACTTTTAACGGTTAAAGACCTTGCTAAAATAACAAATCATAGAAGTGGTGAAGTTAAATTTGGTGAAAAAATAATAACAATTCCATCGAGTGATAATGGTTGGGAATTTTTAGCTAAGTGCGACGCCAATTTTGTTGTTTTTGGAATCCCTGAAGATATAGGAGTAAAAGCAAATCATGGGCGACCAGGAACAGCTTCAGCCTATGAAAATGCATTAAAAAGCCTAGTTAACATCCAACACAATAAATTTTGCAAAGGCAGTAACCTTTTAATCCTAGGAGAACTTAACGTCGAAAAGGAAATGAAAGAAGCTAAAGAGTTGAAAATTCATTTAAAAGAAGATAAAAAAAGACTATTCCAAATTGTTGAAAAAATTGATAAAGAAGTATCACATATAATTCATCAAATAATTAAAGTAGGTAAAATTCCGATTATTATAGGTGGTGGACATAATAATGCCTACGGAAATATTAAAGGTCTAGCTTTAGCAAAGGGAAAACCAGTGAATGCCATAAATTTTGATGCTCACACCGATTTTAGAATATTAGAAGGAAGACACTCTGGAAATGGTTTTAGTTATGCTTTCGAAGAAGGTTTCTTAAAAAAGTATTTTATTTTTGGATTACATGAAAGCTTCATTTCAAAAAGTGTATTTAACACAATAAAGGAGCTAGATAATAGAGTTAAATATGTATCTTATGAGGATATTGAAGTTCGAAAAAATAAAACTTTTGATACACAATTAGAAAGTGCACTTCAATTTATAAAACAAGAGCCATTTGGAATTGAATTAGATTTAGATGCAATACCCAATATCTATTCTAGCGCAATGACTTTGAGTGGTTTTAGCGTAAATCAAGCCAGAGAATATATTCATTTTTTTGGCAAACACAAAAACGCATCTTATCTCCATATTTGTGAAGGAGCTCCAGAATTGGACGAAACAAATAACAATCACTTAACAGGCAAATTAATTGCTTATTTAATAACAGATTTTATGAAGAGTAAAACACTCTAAATTAATCTACAGAATAAAAATAATATGACATTTAAAGATCTTAAATTAATAAATAACATTCAAGAATCACTTTTAGAATTAGGATATGAAAAACCTACTCCAATTCAAGAGCAAGCAATCCCAGAAGTACTTGCAGAAAGAGATTTAGTTGCTTGTGCGCAAACAGGTACAGGAAAAACAGCAGCATTTGCAATACCTATAATTCAATTAATACATCAAATTGTTGGTTCTGCGAAAAAAGTAAAGAAAATTAGAACATTGGTTATAACCCCTACTCGTGAATTAGCGATACAAATTGGTGAAAACTTTAATACTTATGCGAAATATACTAATATCAAGACATTAGTAATTTTTGGTGGTGTAAATCAAGTTCCACAAGTTGATCAATTAAAGAGAGGTATCGATGTTTTGATTGCAACACCAGGGCGACTTTTAGACTTATACAAACAAGGTTATATAGATTTGAATCACATGCATCAATTAGTGCTTGATGAAGCAGACCAAATGTTAGACATGGGATTTATTAATGATGTAAAGAAAATTATAAAACTTACGCCAGATAATAGACAAACATTGCTTTTTTCTGCAACAATGCCAATTGCAATTAGAGAACTAGCAGACAGTTTCTTAAGAGATCCAAAATATGTTACTGTTGCACCTGTTTCTAGTACAGCAGAAAAAGTTTCTCAAAAAGTATATTTTGTAGACAAATCGGAAAAAAGAAATTTACTTTATCATTTAATTAAAAATGATAATATTGAAAACGTTTTAGTTTTTACAAGAACAAAACATGGCGCAGACAACATCGTAAAGGCATTAAAAAAGCAAGGTGTTGAGTCGGGAGCAATTCATGGTGACAAATCACAAAACTCTAGACAAAGAGTCTTAGAGAGCTTTAAAAACAAGGAAATTCCTGTTTTAGTTGCTACAGATATTGCGGCAAGAGGAATTGATATTGATAGTTTACCATTTGTTATAAATTTTGATATTCCAAATATATCTGAAACTTATGTTCATAGAATTGGACGTACTGGAAGAGCTGGAAATTCGGGATTAGCTATTTCTTTTTGTGCAAAAGATGAAAAAGCATATTGGCAAGATATTGAAAAGCTTATTCGAATGAAAATTAAAGTGGTTGAAGATCATCCTTTTCCATATGGTCAAGAAGAGAAAAAGGAAGGACAAAAACCAGATTTGAGAAATAAGAACAAAACAAATTCTCAAAAAAATGAAAATAAATCTAGAAAATCAGATAGCTCAAAAAAGAATAAAAAGCGTTGGTATTAAACTTGTTTAACACTAACATGTTGATGAATCATTTTAAATAATTGTTTTGCATCGAATGGCTTAGCTATTATGTCATCGATACCAGAAATTTTAGCTTTTTCTTCAACTTCTTCTTTTTCAAAGGCAGTTACAGCAATAATAGGCAAAGAATAATTTCTTTGCCTTATTAATTTTGTAGTTTCAAAACCGTTAATTTTGGGCATATTAATATCCATTAAAATGGCATCAAATTCGTATTTTTCTAACAATTCAATAGCCTGATAACCATCATCTGCTATTTCACATATAAACTTATAGTTTTCTAATAACCTTTTGGTTACAATTTGATTAATCTTGTTATCTTCTACAATCAGTATTCTATATGTTTTCGGTTTAGATAAATCTACTTCAATGTTATTAACAAACTCTGTAACTTTATCTTCACCAGATTCGAAAGGAATTGTAAATGTAAATGTTGTTCCTTCATTCTCTTCACTTTCTAAGCTTATTTCACCTCCAAAAAGATCAATTAATTTTTTTACAATCGTTAGTCCTAAACCTGTTCCCTGATAATCATCCTCTTTTCTGTCAATCTGAACAAATTTTTCAAATACTTTATCTTGAAATTTCTTTGGAATTCCAATTCCAGTATCACGAACTTTAAATTCTATATAAATTGAATCATCTTTTACTTCTTTCAAAATTGCAGTTATTTCAATTTCACCATTTCGTGTAAACTTTAATGAATTACTCATTAAATTCATAATAATTTGAGACAAACGAATACTGTCGCCAATTATAAATTGTGGAATTTTTTCGTCAACAATAACAATAATACTATTATTATGTTTTGATGCAATATTTTCCATCGAGTTTTTAATTGTTTCTAATTTATCCTCTAAATTGAATAAATTATTTTCTAAAACAACTTGATTTTCTTCAAATTTGTAAACTTTTAAAATGTCATTTACTAATGCAAGAAGGTATTTTGCAGAAAATTTAAGTGCTTTTAAATGAGGACTATTAATTAATTCGTTATGCTCTACTTCTATTATATCTGTCATTCCAATAACACCATATAATGGTGTTCTTAATTCATGACTAACTGTAGAAACAAATTGAGATTTTAGCTTTGACGCTTCTTCTGCATTTTCCTTTGCAATCAATAGTTCTTCGTTGGCAACTCTTAGCTCATTGTTTGATTTTACTCTAATCTTGTTTATTCTAAATTGTGAATATAAAATTAGTAATGTAATCAAGAAAATTAAACCAATCAGAATTAGAAAAACCTTAAAATTCATTAACTCTTGGTCTTGATCTTTCTTTTCTGTTTCAATCTTAATCAGTTCTCGTTCTATTTCTTCATGGGCAATTTGCTCTCCTAGGAGTTTAACCTTTCTAATATTATTTTTTCTATTGTATTTTTCCTTTAAAGAATCTGCAACATAAAGGAATTGGTAAGCTTTTTTATAATCATTTTGACTATTATAAAAAGTAGAAAGACTCTCATTTATTGTAATCTCATGATAATAATAAAAGTTTTTAGGTTTGGATTGACAAATTTCTAATGCTTTTAAATAGTTTTCTTCCGCATTATCAAACTTTTTTTTATTAGTATAATAATCACCTTTTAAGGAAAAGTATAAAAATTGTGCTTCAAATTCTTTATTTAAAAAAACTAAACTTTCTTCTACGTCATTTAAATAATTTTCTCCTTTATCAAATTGATTACTGTCAAAATAAGTACTAATAACATTTAATTTATTATAATTTAGCTCTATTTCTCCTACTTTTTTTGCGTGATTTAGAGAAATTAAATAATACTCAATTGCTTTTTTATGGTTTTTTAAATTATAAGAATATAGATTACCTAAATTATTATAAACCCAACTCTTTATTGTGTCATTTTTAGCTTTATCAGCATAAGTAAGACTTTTTTTATAATATCCAATTGCCTTTTCATATTCATTATGCTCTACAAGGTTTAAACCAATAAAATTATATGATCTTGCAATAGCATCATTATTTTTTAATTTTAATGAAAGTGATAAAGCTTTTTTTGCATTTTCAATGGAAAGTTCGGTTTCAAACTCATTAAGATACTTACTCGCTTTTAATAGTAGTACTTTAATTTCTTTATTTGATCTTAAACTATCTTGAGGATACGTAGTTATCGTAAAAACTAAACAGAGTAATAGCAGTGTAGTTTTTAAGATTTTTTTCATTTTAAGGGCTTTTAGTGAGAATTGAATTAATTCTAAAGTTACAATAGAATATAAATATACTAATTAGACTACTAAAAACAGAATAAAAATAGAATAATTATCAATAAAAATAGATAAGTAATCTTTTATTTAACGAAAAATCCTCATTTTTAACTAGTTCAGCTAAAAAATGAGGATTTATTTAATTTCAACTAATTTAGAATTAGTTTCTAATTAGTTTTTTATATTTAATACGTGTTGGAGTAATGTCCTTACCTAGTCGTTTTCTCTTATTTTCTTCATATTCAGAGAAACTACCTTCAAAATAATATACTTGAGAATCACCTTCAAAAGCTAATATGTGTGTACAAACACGGTCTAAAAACCATCTATCATGCGAAATAATAACAGCACAACCTGCAAAGTTCTCTAGACCTTCTTCCAATGCTCTTAGTGTATTAATATCCAAGTCATTTGTAGGTTCATCAAGTAACAATACATTTCCTTCTTCTTTTAAAGTCATCGCTAAATGAAGTCTGTTACGTTCTCCTCCAGAAAGTGTTGCTACTTTTTTGTTTTGATCACTTCCTCCAAAATTGAATCGAGATAAATAGGCACGAGAGTTAACTTGTCTTCCACCCATCATCATTAATTCTTGTCCGTCACAGAAGTTTTCATAAATTGATTTTTCGGCATCAATATTCGAATGTGATTGATCTACATAAGCTATTTTTACTGTATCACCAATAGAAAATTCTCCACCATCTGGATTTTCTTCACCCATTATCATTCTAAAAATTGTTGATTTACCAGCACCATTCGGACCAATAATTCCAACGATTCCAGCTTGTGGTAATGTGAAATTTAAATCATCATATAACAATTTCTCTCCAAAGGCTTTACCTACTTTTTTAGCTTCAATTACATTCGTTCCTAAACGTGGACCGTTAGGAATATAAATCTCTAATTTCTCTTCTAAAACTTTTTGGTCTTCATTTAAAAGTTTATCATAGTTTTGAAGACGTGCTTTTTGTTTTGTTTGTCTACCTTTTGCTCCTTGACGAACCCAGTCTAACTCACGCTCAAGTGTTTTTCTATGTTTTGAAGCTGATTTTTCTTCTTGCTCCATACGTTTTGATTTTTGATCTAACCAAGAAGAATAGTTCCCTTTCCATGGTATACCTTGACCTCTATCTAATTCTAAAATCCAACCTGCAACATTATCTAAGAAATAACGGTCATGCGTTACAGCAATTACTGTTCCTGCATATTGTTGTAAATGTTGTTCTAACCAAAGCACCGATTCAGCGTCTAAGTGATTGGTAGGCTCATCTAATAAAAGTACATCTGGTTGTTGTAATAATAAACGACATAAAGCAACTCTACGTTTCTCTCCTCCAGAAAGTACATTAATTGGAGTATCTGCATCTGGAGTACGAAGTGCGTCCATTGCAATTTCAAGTTTAGTATCTATTTCCCACGCTCCAGCAGCATCAATTTTATCTTGTAGTTCTGCCTGACGATCCATTAGCTTCTGCATCTTATCTGCATCTTCATATACTTCAGGAAGACCAAAACTATCGTTTATTTTATTAAATTCATCCAACAAGCCATAGATTTCAGCAGCACCTTCTCTAACAATTTCTATAACCGTTTTAGTTTCGTCTAATTGTGGTTCTTGTTCTAAATATCCAACGGTATAACCAGGAGCAAAAACTAAATCACCTTGAAAATTTTTATCTAAACCAGCAATGATTTTTAATAATGATGACTTTCCAGAACCATTAAGACCAAGAATACCAATTTTTGCACCATAGAAAAAACTTAAATAGATATCTTTAAGAACTTGTTTGTTTGTACTAGAGTAAATCTTATTCACTTTAGACATTGAAAAAATCACTTTTTTATCGTCTGACATTGTTTTTTATTAATTTAAAATATTAGTATGAGTATTCTTTTTAATAAGATATTTAATAAAAGTCAGAATCATCTTCAACTATTTAAAAAACACTTAATACGTGTACAAATATAGGCTTAAAATTTAAAAAAGTCAATGTCTCTGAAGGGTAAAATTTAGCACAAAACGAAAAAGATGCCTGAAATAAACAGACATCTTCTTTTTAAATAGTAAACGTTATTATTCGTTTTTAAATAATTGAATTTAGAATCACTTCATAAAATCAATCTAATCTAAAACCATTTCTATTTTTTTATAATAATTTTTTTATTAATAATAGTTCCATCTCTAAACTTAATTTCTGCAATATATATCCCAGAATCTTCTTTAGATAAATCCACTTTAACTGAAGTTGCTTGTGGTTTAATTGTTTTAACTAATCTATTGTTAGTTAAATTATTAATAACAACGTTTTCAATTAATACTTCATTATTAGATTGAATCGTAAATATTCCTGTATTTGGGTTTGGGAATAACTGAACATTATCATTTTTAAATAATTCTTCAATATTTTTCTCTTTCAACTCTTCTGGGAATGGATTATAACCTTTAATTTTTGTTTTAGTTGAAATTACGTCTTCTACTTCGTTTGTTGAGAATTTATTCTTATCATACCATTTACCAATACAGAAATCAAAACATTTTGTACACTTAACACCACTCTTTAATGTTAATGTCATACATATTGTATAGTTACCTGGTGTTCCAATATAGCTTATTGGTAATCCATTATATACACTTAAACCATTTTTGATTATATTCATAGTAACTACTCCACCAGAAGGAATTGGATCTGATTGAGCTGTTATTGCTGTGTTTCCACCTCCATATTCACTTAAACCAATTCTAAATTTAACAGCACAAGGTTCTGGAGTTACATCACAAATAATTAACCTTTTCAGTGTTAATTCAACTACAGGCATTGTGCTTGAATATGGATAAATCCATAAATTATCGAAATTATTTGCAGCTGTAAAAGTATACGTATAAGAATTCGTACTTGGTGGTCCTGTTGCGTTCCAATTTTCATTCGCTATCAGCTGATTTGGTGAAGGTAAAGCAGGCATAGAAGATCCTCCACCACCTATAACATCACCTTGAGTAGCAATCATTTTAAAATGTGCATTAGGATCGGCTAAACCACCTCCTCTAACAACTGTTGTTGCAACAATTGTTATACAGTACTGACGACCAGCAACAAAATTATAGGAATGATAATTGATACCTTCTCCAATTCCGTTTGCAGACCACATCCATGCATTATTTGGACTCACAGATGGTGTTCCATGTGATGCTTGCCAATCGGCATTACTCACAAAATAAGGATCAGGATCAAAATCCATATTCGCAGTGCTACAATCTCCATTTGCACACTGTGAGAAACCTACTTGTTGCGCAAAAAGGAACAAGATTAAAAATGTTGATAATTTTTTCATTTTATTATTTGTTTATTTACCCTACTCTATTTTTAAATTGGCTTTTCAGGATACTCCATTTAGATCGATCTACTAATAAGTGTTCGATTCTAAAATTCATTACCCAATAAAAACAGATAAAACACACGTAATTAAACAAATAATCATTTTCAAAGCTCATTTCTTAGCTATTATTAAATAAAAAAGCCGGTTATAAAATAACCGACTTCATATTCGTTTTTCTAAAAAATTATACTCTTCCCTTTAAGGCATTAAAAACCCAAGCAATAGCAAAAAAACCGACACCTACAGCTGAAAAACCCCAACCAGCTACATCTGCATATCTATATATTCCTAATCCAATTAAAATTAATCCCATTATAATCATAATGAATGTTGCCCAAGCTAATACAGTATTTTTATTCATGCCCATAATAAGTGTTTTAAGATTCGAGTACTGAAAATTCAGTCTGCTAAGATACAAAATTGAATAATAATCTAAAATTCAATCTCAATTTTTAATTTATGATAGCTTTTTATTTAAAAATACCTATCATCATTTCTTTTAATAAATCATGTTGAGAAATAGTCGAACCAACTCCTTTGCTTTTAACATCGATTTCCCTTAAAAGTGCAACAATTCCACTCACTTTTCTCATTGGATAATTTCGAACAGCAACGTCATAGTCAGATACAAAAAACGGATTTACTTTTAAAACTTTTGCCACATTTGCCTTCGATTTATCTTTCAAACCATGATATTGTAATAGTTGAGAGAAAAAACCAAACACAAGTCCTGTAGTAACAACTATAGGATTGTCTTTAGGATTTTGTGCAAAATAATTAATGATTTTATAAGCTTTTAATTGGTTCTTTTCACCGATTGCTTTTCTAAGTTCAAAATTATTATAATCTTTACTAATTCCAATATTTTCTTCAATGTCTTTAGCTGTAATAGTATGCCCTTTCGGTAATATTATCTTTAATTTATCCAGTTCATTACTTATTTTTGATAAATCAGTTCCTAAAAATTCAACAAGCATTGCTGCTGCTTTCGGTTCAATTGCGTATTTCTGACTTGAAAGAATTCTTTTTATCCAGTCTCCTACTTGGTTTTCATATAATTTTTTACTCTCAAAAACTACTCCTGCTTTACCAAGTACTTTCGTTATTTTTTTTCTTTTATCTAATGATTTGTATTTATATGCGAAAACTAATACAGTAGATGGTTGTGGATTTTCTGCATAAGCCTCTAGCTTATCAATTGTTCTAGATAATTCTTGTGCTTCTTTAACGATGACAACTTGTCTTTCAGCCATCATTGGATAACGTTTTGCATTAGAAACAATGTCTTCTATAGATGTATCTCTTCCATACAAAACAACTTGATTAAATCCTTTTTCATCATCTGTGAGCACATTATCTTCGATATATTCGGTCAGTTTATCTATATAATATGGTTCTTCACCCATGAAAAAATATATAGGCTTAAAAATCCCAGCTTTAATATCTTTTATTATATGTATAACTTCATCCATACTTTTTTATCTCTAGTCTTAATTTAGTTGACTGTTTGTAATATTTATTTAATTTTGCTAAATGCAACAACTCAATTTTCCTTCCTATTCGTTTCGGTTCAAAAATAGTAAAAATAAACCCTATATCTTTGATGAAATTAGAAAAAAATTTGTGGTTCTAACTCCTGAAGAATGGGTTCGACAACATGTTGTTCGTTATTTAATTGATGACAAAAAATATTCTAAGTCTTTTATCAATGTAGAAAAACTAGTTAAAGTTAATGGAATAAATAAAAGGTATGATATTGTTGTCTTTGATTCTAAAGGAAATATCTTTTTATTAATTGAGTGTAAAGCTCCCGAAGTTCCTATTTCGCAAAAAACTTTTGATCAAATTGCTCAATATAATTTAGTATTAAAAGCTTCCTATTTAATGGTAACAAACGGACTAAATCATTACTTTTGTCAAATGGATTTTGAAAATGAAAAATATTCGTTTTTAAGTGCTTTACCAGATTTTAAAAATTGAAAAAAATTGAAAAAAATTGCTGTTGTTATATTAAATTGGAATGGAGCTTCATTACTTAAGCAATTTCTTCCTTCTGTAATTGAATATTCTCAGGATGCATCAATTTATGTAATTGATAATGCATCAACAGATAATTCAGTAAAATTATTAAAAAAAGAGTTTCCTTCAATACAAATTATTATAAACAAAGACAATTATGGCTTTGCTAAGGGATATAATGAAGGTTTAAGAACAATAAAAGAGCCCTATTTAGCGTTAGTTAATAGTGACATTGAAGTTACTAAAAATTGGCTTGAACCTATTATTCGAATCTTCGATAATGAATTGAATACTGCTATTATTCAACCTAAAATCTTAGATTATAAAAAGAAAACAGATTTCGAATATGCTGGTGCTGCTGGTGGCTTTATAGATAAGTATGGTTTTCCTTATTGTAGAGGTCGCATTTTTGAAAAATTAGAAAAGGATAATGGACAATATAATGATGAAGTTGAAATATTCTGGGCTTCTGGTGCTTGCTTTTTCATTAGAAATTCCGTTTTCAGTAAATTAAACGGTTTTGATAATGATTTTTTTGCACATCAAGAAGAAATAGATTTATGTTGGCGATCATTTAACGATGGAAATATTGCTAAATATTGTGGTTCATCAACAGTATATCATGTAGGCGGTGCTACATTAGATTCCGGAAGTCCAAAAAAGACTTTTTTGAATTTTAGAAATTCATTATTCATGCTTACTAAAAATTTACCTAGTAAAAACTTATTAAGCATTCTATTTATTCGATTACTATTAGATGGAATTGCAAGCATTCGTTTTTTGACACAAGGTAAGTTTAAGCATATAATAGCCGTTTTAAAGGCACACTATTCCTTTTATATAGGACTTAGAAAGCATTTAAAGAAAAGAACAAAAATTAATAAAAATAATTATTTTAAAACTAATTCAATTGTGTATCAACACTTTGTATTAAAGAAAGAAAAATATTAAAATGAGGCCTCTAAAAATTAACTTTTTTTTAGAATTTGGTTCAATTTTTGATATTTTGATTTAATGTACATTTGTATAATAAAAAATGAAAAAAAATGAAAAAAATCGTTATGTCAATCTCTGTATTGGCTTTGTTAATGACTTCTTGTGTTTCTAAAAAGAAGTTTGTTGATTTAGAAAAAAAGAATAAAGAAGTACAAGATTTGTTAAACTCTACAACAGTTAAATTAAATAATTGTTTAACCGAGAAAACAGCAATTACAAGTCAGTTAGATTATTTAAAAAAGAACAACTCTGATTTAATCAACAATTCTAAAGAATTAACTGTATTAACAACCAAAGGTGCTCAAAATTTAGAAAAGTCTTTAGAAAGTTTAAAAGAGAAGGATCTTAAAATTACAAGATTACAAGATGCACTTACTAAAAAAGACAGTGTTACATTGGCGCTTGTTACAAGTTTAAAGAAAGAAGTTGGTTTAAACGATCCAGATATTAATATTAATGTAGAAAAAGGAGTTGTATTTATTTCTATTGCTGATAATTTATTATTCAAATCAGGAAGTTATGAAGTTAGTGATGGAGCTAAAAATGTTTTAGCTAAGGTTGCTAAAGTAATTAATAGCAAGCCAGATTTTGAATGTATGGTTGAAGGGCATACAGATAATGTGCCTATTAAAAATAATGTTTTATTAGATAACTGGGATTTATCTGTTAAAAGATCTACTTCTATTGTTCGAGTATTACAAAATGATTTAGGTGTTGACCCAAAACAATTAATTCCTGCAGGAAGAAGTTCGTATATTCCTTTAGTGAGCAATGATAGTCCTGAAAACAGAGCAAAAAATAGAAGAACAAAAATTATTATTTTGCCAAAAATTGATCAATTCTATGAAATGATTGAAAAAGAAATGAAAACCTTAAAAACTGCTAAATAATTTTTAATCAAATAATTGGCATAAATTTTGTTATTTTAGAATTTAATAATAAACAAGACTTAAAAAATATATTTAATAAAGTATTATAACTTTTTTTGTAAATACTTTTTTTTACTTATCTTTAAGTTCCCAATTATTTTAAAATTATGAGAAAAATTATTTTACTATTAGCGTTTTTTGTAAGTTTCATGTCATTTTCTCAAGATGATTTAGATGTCGATGGAATTAAAATTAAAAAATCTATTAAAGTTAGAGATACAGGTGGTAAAACTAAATTGTATCTAAACGGTTACGGAATTAGGGATAAAATGTGGATTAATTTATACGTTCAAGCGTTATATCTTACAGAAAGAACAAATGATCCAGATAAAATTTTAGATTCTGACGAAACTATTGCAACTCGTTTGTATGTAACTTCTTCTTTGGTAACTAGAGAAAAGTTAATTAAAGCCATTGAAGATGGTGTTGAGAAATCTTATAAAGGGGACATAAGCTTAATCAGAGAGCGTTTGGATAAATTCATGTCATTTTTTGAATCTGTTACCGAAAAAGGTTATGTTGAGTTTGTTTACTCAAAAGAAGATGTTAAAACATATGTATTTTTAAATGATAAATTAACTGGTGAAATTGAAGGATTAGATTTTAGAAGAGCTCTTTTTGGAATATGGTTAGAAGAAAAAGCTGTAGATAGAACTCTAAAGAAAAGACTACTAGGTATGTAATCATTATTATAATAACACAAAAAGGTGCTTCAAGTTTTGAAGTACCTTTTTTTATAATCCATAATTAGAAGGCAATAAGTCACCTACTTTCCGTTTTGAAATATCTCCAGAAAAATACACCTTATCATAATTTGTATACAACCCAAAACTATCAATTATAAAATTTGTCGTATAAAAATAAATTTTAGAGTGTTCTTTTTTATTATATAGAATGCTAAACTCTGCAACAAAGCCTTTATTCCTTAAGGATTTATTCTGTTTTTGTATAGTAACTTCAAAAAGATTATTGGTCGTATTTTTAATTTTAAAATGATCTTTAGAATCAACCATATATGCACTTTCAAATAATGCAAATTCATCTTTAGACCATGATTCATTAGATAAATTTCTAAACAAATGTAAAACAGAACCTTTATAAGATTCTTCTCTTCTTTTTTGAACAACTTCTGTTGTATCTGTTTCTTTAAAGTTTGAGTAACCTCCAAATGAATTACTTACTACATCCTTTTCTTTAATACTAAGCTTAAATAGTTTGCATTTAAAATCCAAAAGTGTATAATTAACCTTATAACCAAGGTAACTATTGTCTATTTCTAGCATTCTATCTGAATGAGCCATTAATATAAAATTATCAGTATCATAAGTAAAATACAAATCATCTTCATTCAAAATTGTACATTTTTTTCCTGCTTTTGTTGTTCCTAAAAAACAGTCTTTAAATAATGTTAACATTTCCTCTCTAGAAAAACGATTTTGGCTAAGAACAACCTCCTTTAGTTCAGTAACATCACTTTCTAAAGTGACATTAAGAACAAAACTTTCCTTTTTAATTTCAGAATAAGCCGTTTTATATCCAATATGACTTGTAATTATAAGCGCATTAATTTCATTCGGAATTGAAAAGTTAAAATCGCCATTTACATCTGTTATAGCTCCAATAGTTGTCCCATTAACATAGACAGATGCTCCAGAAATTGGCTCTTTGTTATCTCCTGTTATTTTTCCATGAATATTAATTTGTGCATAAATTGAAAAGTTAAAAAATAGTATAATAATATATTTAATCATTTTCAAATACTATTTAAAAAATATCAATACTTCCTTTACCTTCTCTAATAATTTCTGGTTCATCGCCAGATAAGTCAATAATTGTAGAAGCAATGTTATCTCCATAACCACCATCTATAACTAAATCTACTTTATTTTGCCATTTTTCAAAAATCAACTCAGGATCTGTAGAATATTCAATAACTTCATCTTCATCATGGATAGATGTTGAAACAATTGGATTTCCTAGCATTCGAACAATTTGTAAAGCTATGTTGTTATTTGGAACACGAATACCTACCGTTTTTTTCTTTCTAAATTCTTTTGGTAAATCATTATTGCCAGGTAAAATAAAAGTATATGGTCCTGGTAAAGCTCTTTTAAGAATCTTAAAAGTACTTGTATTTATCTGTTTAATATAATCTGAAATGTTACTTAAATCGCTGCAAATAAATGATAAATTTGCTTTTTCAAGCTTTATACCTTTAATTTTTGCAATTTTTTCTAATGCTTTAGAATTTGTAATATCACAACCTAAGCCATAAACAGTATCTGTCGGATAAATAATTAATCCACCATTTCTCAAGACATCTACTACTTTTTTTATAGCAGCTTCGCTAGGTTTATCTTCGTATATTTTAATGAATTCGGCCATGCTTTGTTTATTGTTGTTTACTTTTTGTATTTTTATTTTTTTACTATATTGTAAAAATATTATCAAAGATAGAGAATAGCCATGAAAATCAATAACTTATTTTTTAGTTTACTTCTTGTAGTAACTTCATTATTCATTTCTTGCGCTTCCGATGAAGATACAATTATCCTAGGAGAAGAAACGCTTCTAAACGTTAGTTATGGCACAGATTCAGAACAAGTTTTTGATTTGTATTTACCAGCAAATAGAAATGAAAACACAAAAACGTTGATTTTAGTTCATGGTGGAGGTTGGATTGAAGGAGACAAACAAGATATGAGCTATTTGATTCCTATTATTAAACAAAATTTGCCTGGATATGCTATTGCAAATATTAATTACAGGTTGGCTTCTGCAAATAATTATGCATTTCCCATGCAGATTAATGATATAACTACAGTTATTAATAAATTAAAAACTACAAACTATACTATTTCTAATAATTTTGGATTTATTGGCACAAGTGCTGGAGGTCATTTATCTATGCTATATAGTTATGCGCATGACACTACAAATGATATTAAGATGGTTTGTAGTATTGTTGGTCCTACAAATTTTACAGATAGTAATTATACAAACAATCCATTATGGTTGGCTACATATTTTTCTTTAACAGGCGTTAATTATGTTGGTAATGAATCTTATTATGAGAGTTTGAGTCCATATCATACTGCTACAACTACTTCTCCTCCTACGTTATTATTATATGGTAATGCAGATCCTCTAATTCCTACAACACAAGGACAAAATATGCATAATCAATTAAATGCTCTAGGTGTTTATAATGAGTTTAATCTCTATAACGGTGGACATGGAAATTGGTCTCAACCTGATTTATTAGATGCTTATCTGAAAATGATTAACTTTATTAATAGCAAGTTTTAATCTACTTTCTCTTTTTAGTCTTCAAAACTCCTTTTTTAGAAAATTCAATACCCTATTATATCACTTTATGTAGAAAAACATTATTTTGAAACGTTTCTTCATCAACAAAAAGAAAACCTTTCATTGTTTTACCAGTAAAATTCATTGGGTTGTAGTGATTTGTCTCTAATACTATTTCATAATGTATATCTAAAACCCTCAAGATTATTTGATTAATGATTACACCAAAACACATTTTATCTTCAAGTATAAAGGCAATACCTCCAAACATTTTTTTATCTACAAACGCAATATCATTTACTATTAGTGTTTTCTTTATTCTTATGTAGATGTCTTCGTTGTAAGGTATACGAATTATCCGATTACATCTAATTTTGCAAATTTTAATAATAGCTTCTTCAAACCACCAACATCAAATTTAATCTCTGCTTTTTTATCTGCTCCAATACCTTCAATACTAATAATTTGACCTTTACCAAAACGTTCATGCATGACTACATTCCCTATAGCTAACTTAGTTTCGAATAGATTACTACCTTCTGTTTTAATTCCAGAAACAGGTTTTAATTTTCTAACATTAGGTTTGTCATTTGCTCGAGTATTCAGATAAGCAGGTGGTTTACTAGCAATTGGTTTTGCTAATCGTAACTTTGATTTATCAATATCTCCAAAAACATCAATATTCATTAATGGTTTATAGCGATAATTACTTGTTTCTATTGGGTTTAAATGATCTAAGAACTTATCGTCTATTTCTTCAATAAAACGAGAAGGTTCACTATCTACTAATTTTCCCCATCGATAACGAGATTGTGCATAGGTTAAATAGGCTTGATGCTCTGCTCTAGTTAGTGCAACATAGAACAAACGACGCTCTTCTTCTAACTCACTTCGTGTGCTCATACTCATTGCACTTGGAAACAAATCTTCTTCTAATCCAACAATGAAAACATGCTGAAATTCAAGTCCTTTTGCCAAGTGAATTGTCATTAGTGCTACTCTATCATCATCTCCCGTATCTTTATCTAAATCTGTAGCAAGCGCAACATCTTCTAAAAACTCTGACAAAGCACCTCTTGCTCCATCTATTTCTTTTTGACCTTCTGTAAAATCTTTAATACCATTTAATAATTCCTCAATATTTTCTATACGAGTAATTCCTTCTGGTGTTCCATCTTTTTTTAATTCTTGAACTAAACCTGTTTTTTTGGCAACAAGCTCTGTCAAATAGAAAGCATCTTGATTTTCATTAATAACTTGAAAGCTTTTTATCATCGTAACAAAATCTTTCAATTTTGTTTTTGTTCCTGAGTTAAGTTTTAAATCAATTTTATCAATGTGCTCCATTACTTCAAAAATGGAACGTTTATAATGATTTGCTGTAACAGTTAATTTTTCTATAGTTGTGTTTCCAATTCCTCTTGCAGGATAATTAATAACACGTATTAGGGCTTCTTCGTCTTTTGGATTAATAACCAAACGTAGATAGGACAAAACATCTTTAATCTCTTTACGTTGATAGAACGATAAACCACCATAAATTCTATAAGGAATATCACGCTTACGTAGTGCGTCTTCAATAGAACGCGATTGAGCATTTGTACGATAAAGCACTGCAAAACTACTATTTGGCAATTGGTTTTGCATTTTTTGCTCAAAAATAGTTGAAGCAACAAAGCGTCCTTCTTCCCCGTCTGTTAAGCTACGATGCACCTTTATTTTTGGGCCATCATCATTGGCTGTCCAAACGACTTTATCTAATTTGGTTTTATTTTTATCGATTACATTATTTGCTGCTTCTACAATATTTCTTGAAGAACGGTAATTTTGCTCTAAACGATACATTACAACATTTTCGTAGTCTTTTTGGAAGTTTAAGATGTTATTAATGTTTGCTCCACGGAAGGCATAAATACTTTGTGCATCATCTCCTACTACGCAAATATTTTGAAAACGATCGGAAAGTGCTCTAACAATTAAATATTGTGAGTGATTTGTATCTTGGTACTCATCTACTAATATATATCGGAAACGGTCTTGGTATTTAGCTAAGACATCTGGAAACCGATTTAATAACTCATTTGTTTTTAATAATAAATCATCAAAATCCATAGCTCCAGCTTTGAAACAACGTTCCACAAATTGTTGGTATATTTCACCCATTCGTGGTTTTTTGCTCATTGCATCTGCTTCTTGAAGGTCTGGATTATTAAAATAGGCTTTTACAGTAATTAATGAATTTTTATAGGATGAAATTCTACCTAACACTTGTTTGGGTTTATAAATATCTCTATCCAATTGCATTTCTTTAATGATAGAACCTAATAATCGTAAAGAATCTTGAGTGTCATAAATTGAAAAATTGCTTGGATATCCTAATTTATCGGCTTCAATTCTTAGAATTTTAGCAAATACAGAGTGAAATGTACCCATCCAAAGGTTTTTGGCTTCATTATTTCCTACAATATCAGCAATACGTTTTTTCATTTCACGTGCTGCTTTGTTTGTAAAGGTTAATGATAATATATTAAAAGCATCAACACCTTGACTCATAAGGTTAGCAATACGTACAGTAAGTACTCTTGTTTTACCAGAACCGGCACCTGCAATAACAATCATTGGACCGTCTTTTTGTAGTACTGGTGCTTGTTGAGCCTCGTTTAATTGTGAAATTATATGTTGCATTTGTAATTTATGACAAGTGAATATATTAATCTACAAAAATACACTACTATATCTAGTATTACAAATGAAATTATCAACTTATTTAGGAGATTATTAATTAAAAGACAACAATGTGTTTCTTAGAATTATAAAAAATGGATTTGCATTTTGAAAAAGATTAGTTTTACTTTGCTCTTATTAACATAACCCTGATAGAACTGATATCCTATTTTGTAGCGATAGCGAAGAAATAGATAAAAGGGATAGCAGGAAAAAGCTTCAAAAAACTATTATGGACGGTACAAAAATTATTGAATTAGCTTCTTATACGCTTCCAGCATTAATTACAGGTGGTGTAGCTTATTTTCTATTTCATTCTTTTTTTAAAAATGAAGAAAATAGAAGACGTTTTGAATTATTGAAAGAGAATCAAAAGCAAGCTTTACCTATACGTTTGCAAGCCTACGAACGTATAGTTTTATTGTTAGAAAGAATTAATCCAACACAATTATTATTACGTATAACTCCTCCTAATATTGACAAGCACGATTATGCAACGTTATTGATTCATACAATTCAAACAGAGTTTGAACATAATTTAACACAACAAGTATATTTTACTACAGCTACTTGGGATATTATTAACAAGGCAAAAAATTCAACTATTCAAATGATTCGTCAAAAATCGGTTGAAGAAGAAATACCTAATGCAGAAAAATTAAGAGAAGCTATTTTATTAGCACTCACAGAAATGGAGTCACCTAGTAAAATTGCTATCAATTATATTAAAGAAGAATTGAAAACAGTTTTTTAATTGAAATAGTTTTTATAAAACAAAACCCAGAGATATTGCTATTTCTGGGTTTTGTTTTTGTTAAATTTTGAATTAGTTATCTCTTATGACATGAATTACTCCTGATATTGATTTTGTAGTACCATTATCGTCATAAGTTCCACTAAAAGTGATATCGATATAGCCTCCAATTGCTCCAATTTGACTCACATTACAAACAACATTATTTGTTACACCATTTTGAATGATTACTTCACTATTTTCTATTAAGAAATTTGCTGTTGTATAACTTCCTGTTGCAAAAATATCTCCATAGAAATAGAAACTTGAAGTTCCTGTTGTTCCTTGTAGAGAAACGTTTAAGCCATTTGGCGATGAAGATGCTGAAATATTTCCAATAAAATAATCTACAGGTTCATTATCAATTTGATAAGTAATATATTCTGCTACAGCAGTACAAGCAACTAATGTTCCTATATTGGTAACTGGAGTTGTAAATGTGTAGCTAATTTCTCCTGTTGTTTGCACGCTATCATAATCAAATCCTTCTAAAGTGAAATCATCATTACCGCTACAAACAAGTGTATTAAAACTGAAACTTCCGTTTGTAACATTTGAATACAGATTTTGATTACCATAATTTAATATTACATAACCATTGGTAACGTTGGTATTATTACAATCTGTTAATGTTCCTTGTACAGTTGTTTGAGCAACCATTCCTGTTGTCAATGTAATAGTTGGAAGTACTGTATTTGAAGAAAATGGTCCAATTTGCGAAGTTTGAATGATATTACCACAATTATCTTTAATGTTCATTGTTATCGTTTGATTTGCTGGAATTAATCCGCAAATCTCTCCACTACTATCACTTGTTCCTGATCTTGGATAAGTTTGATTATTTGGTGCTAATTCAACTTGAACATTAGAAATTGGTTGATTATTTGGATTAACAATTGTTAAACATAGATTAACCGTTGGAAACTGTGCATCGCAATTCCACCATGAAAAATGAGAAACAGTACCTACGTATTTATTTCCTACTTTAGTTGCTGACCCTTCTTCTACCCAATATCCTTTAGTATCATCAAAATGCCATAATGGAATAGAACTTGGTGAAGATGCAATTTGTCCTGTGGTAATTGGCATTTCAATAGTAGCATCATTGGCTAATTGTAATTTTTCTCCACCAGAACCTCTTAGTTCTACATTCATCATTCCAAATGTTTCCAAAACTTTCGCTTGTCCGTTAACGTCTGATGCTAAAAGCATACCTGGCATTTTTGCTTCAACATCTGTATCTGCAGGGTCTAAATGATGCATAATTACACTTACTGTTCCAGAATAGGCAGAACCATCTTGTTTTTTAAAGTCACCACCAAAGTCAACCTTAGTACCGTTTGGTAAGTTAACGCTTCCTGCAGTTCCAGAGTTTACTGTTCCTACAACTGTAGCGTCAAGAAGCATTATTTTAACTTTATTTACACCACTTGTAGGTATTACAGAACGTGAACCGTCTAAAAAACCTGATTTTGTTACTGTAATATAAGCGAATTTCGATTTTACACTTGCACCATTAATAATAAAAACACCATTAATATCGGTTTGTGCTGTAGTATTACCAATTGTTACTGTTGCGCTTTGTATTGGATTTCCGTTTTCATTTACAATTTCTCCCATAAAATCTTTTGAAACGGTTGTTCCAAAATCATAATTAATTGAAGAATCTTGATTTTGTTCGTCTGTATAACCATCATCATTTGTTTCACAACCTACAAAAAGGAATGAACTTGTGATGATTAATGCTAGAATAATTTTGAATTTTTTCATGATTATTATTTTTAAGTTTATTATATATCAACCATGAATCAATTTTGTTACCCTTTCAATTAACTTTTTTTTATTTTTTATTCTTCAACAGGGATTTCTTGAGTATCAATTTCTCTACTTTTTGCATAATCATAACCACTCTTCCACCATTGTTTCATTTGTTCTTTATTAAAAACCAAAGAGTTAGTAGTTAATAGCGTTGGAGTATAATAGAAACTAATGGTTGCATTTTTAAATTTTGCTTCATATTTACCAATTTTAATATTTTGGTATTCTATTCGGTCCATCATAAAAGAAAATAGATTGGTCAATGCATTAAACGGACTTGTTGCAGGCATTCTATTATATATTGAAGTTTCAGTGTGAAGAATAATTGCATCTACATGTGTTGCTCCTCTTTTAATAGCTTCTTCAATTGGAACCATTGATGCAAAACCACCATCGGCATAATCGCAACCGTTTTTTCTAACTAAAGACATGAAAGGTATGTAATTACACGAAATCCATACCCAATCGCAAAAATCATCATAACTAAAATCATTAATCGATTTATACTCTACCGTATTTAAAGACAAATTTGATACTGTTACAATTACTTCTTTCTTACTGGCTTTTAAAATATCAAACTCATCAACAGTAAATACTTTTCTTATTAGTTTTTTTAAATTCTTGCTTTCACCAAAAGTTTTAGATCCTTTAATAAGATTGGTTAATACTTTAAAATGATTAATTGCAATAGTATCTTCTCCAAACTGTTTTTTAACAACAAAAGGACAATGACTAAAAATAGTATTTTGGTTTACCGAAGTATATATTTCTTTAATTTTTTCAACTTTTTCTAAAGCTAAATGAGAAACCAATAAACTTCCTGTAGAAGTACCTAAATATAAATCATAATCTTTGTGTAAATCTCTAATCAAATATTGTGCTACACCTCCAGCGAAAGCACCTTTGCTTCCTCCTCCAGATATTACTAATGCTCTCATTATTCGGTTTCTTTTAGGAAATAATTAATTCTTTCAGTTACTTTTTGAGAAGTTTCTGATTGTAATCGTATAAAATTTTGTCTAATATCATCGTTAGAAATCAGTTTTCTAATATTATCTTTTGCGAACTTAACAAATTGCCATTTATGATGCATTGAAGCTTCTATTAATTCTTCTAAAACACTATCGGTTATAATACCTAACTCTATAAACGTTTGTAAAGCTGCTTCTCTAACAGAAGATTCATAAGGCAATTTTGTATAAATCTCTAATTCTGCAATTGCGTTTTGTTTTCGTTCAAAATTATCATTAGAACCAACAATTTTAAGAGTTAAGTTGGCTATTTTTAAATTATAATTAGTACCAATCCAATCTTTAGAAAGGGCAATCAAACTTTCCCTATCTTCTTTAAAATTAGTCCATAATCGGAACAAAGCTATTTCTCTAGTAATATATGAATTATCATTTAATAAAGTCTCAAATTTAACTTTAAAATTGATTGGAATTACTTTTAAAACTTCAGCTACTGTTTGTCTCACTTTTGTATCGTTGGTTTCCATTGCCAACAAAATAATTTCCATTTTATGTTCTTCTGATAAATTTTGCGATTGAAAAACAATCTCTTGTTTTACATTATAATATAAATTGGATAAAATTCCTTTTTTTAACTTTTCAAATAATTCTTCTTCACTTAACTGTCTATTCGTTCTATTGAATTCAAGAAGCTGATTAACCGATTGATTAATAACGAGGTAATTTTCAATTGTATTGAAATTAAATTTAGAACTTTCTAACCAGTTCTTCTTAAATTTTTTAATATCATATCTTGATGCTTTTCTTATAATTTTCAGAAATTCATCGGTATCAACGTTTTCATACTCATATTTATTCAAATAACATTGTATTGCTTTTTTAAATTTTATAGTTCCAATATCACTACGCAAAGCATGAAGCGCCCAAGCACCCTTTTTATAAAAGGTTAATGAACTTGCTTTAGGGCTTAAAATTGGAATCGTATCCTGCTTACTTGCTTGTTCTAAAATTTGTGCAGATTCATACAATTCATTATAAAAATAGTCCTCTCCAAAAACTTCTTTTTCAGCCAATAATGCATAATAGGTAGCAAAACCTTCGTGCAACCAATGGTGTTTACTCTCCTTCGCTGTAATTAGATTTCCAAACCACTGATGTGCTAATTCATGTGCATTAACATTCACATAATTTTTATCGTTAAAAGATATAGAATCGACTACAAAATCCTGAGAAAAGATAGTAGAGGTTGTATTTTCCATACCTGCATAAAGGAAATCACGCACAGGAATTTGCTTGTAAACTCCCCAAGGATACTTCACTCCTATTTCGTCTTCTAAAAACTCAAACATACGTTTAGAATAGCGATAGGTCGATTCAAACTTGTCTGCATCTTTTCTGTCTAAATAAAATTCTAAAACAGTTCCTTGTTTTGTAATTTCTGTTTGTTTTATAAATCGCCCAATTGCCATCATAACTAAATAAGAAGACATTGGTTTTTCCATAGAATAATCCCATTGAATTAGGTTTCCTTTAGAATTATAATTTTTAGCAAGAAATTTTCCATTCAGAATTACTTCAAAATCATTTCTAAAGCTAGCTGATAAATTAAAAATTACTTTTTCATTCACATCATCAAAACTAGGTAGCCAATAACTGGTGTTTTTTCCTTGTCCTTGAGTCCAAATTTGTAAATCTTCCCCTTCTCCACTAAAATATAAAGTTTGCTTCGGTTTTGCTGTATATCGAAACGAAACCATGTTTTTTCCTTTCTTATAGCCTTCAAAGAGCAACAATTCTTTTCCCGAATTTTTAAAATCTACTTCATTACCATTTAATAAAACGTTTGTGAAAACCATAGCGATAGCATTAATTCGAATGGTGTCAATTTTTGACTTTACTTCAAATTCATATACTACTTCTCCTGTAATTGTTTCATCAATATGGTTTGGAGAGACAATAGCCCTACAAACTTTAAAATCAACCTTTTTTGTTTGTTGAGAATAAACAGATAGTGAAATAAATAAAAATAATAAAATACGATTCATAATAGAATTTATATAAATAAAAAAAAACTATCCAAAAGGATAAAATTTGTTATTTCGATTTAAGAATAAATAACAAAATTATACTTTTTGGACAGCTTCTCTTAAAAAAATGCTTTTTTTTTAGTTTACCGTTGGTTTAACAATTGGTGTATCACTTTTTACAACTACAAAAGTAGATATTGCATAATAAGCATGAATATTTGAATTTGTAGAAAGTAAATCGTTTACCCAATGCTCAAACTCATATTCAAAATCAAAACTTTGACCCGCAAAAGAATTTGTTAGATTATCAGTTCTTACAGGAACACCCATTCCAGGACACCAACCTGCTCTATCAGGACTCCAATTTCCACCTTGTGGCTGAACAGGGTTACTATTACAACCTATCGGGCCTAGATAATGTGAAAATGTATCTGCACTGTTTATTTTTACCTTATGAGTTCTATAGCACCATTCTGCACATGGCCTGCCATCTGGATCATTAGGAGTTGCATGTCCCCAACCAGTTATAACTGTCCTTAAACTTGTAGCTTGTGAATTAGAAGGTATTTGCACCGTTTTTGTTAAATCAAAAGCAGAAGCATCTTCACCATAAACAACACCCTCCAAAGAGTTTTGATTATATTGAACCACGCTTGAAACTGCATAATATTTATAATCTGGAGTTCCTTCAATATAATCGAAGTCAACTGAAACCAACCAGCCGTCATTACCCCAAACTTCAACAAAAGATTTAAGTTCAACTGAACCGGTTAAAAGAGATTTAAAATCGGTTACATCAACTTTGAACCCTCTACTAACTTGCTCATTATTTTTTCCATAAGGTGTAATATATCTTGCTATTTCATACCAATCGTTTGTTTGAGGATCTTTAACTTTAATATTTGCAAAAACATCCCATGCATTACAACCTCCTGTAGGACATTTTAATTTTATATAGGCATAAATTTTTTCAATATTAGTAACATCATTATGCATTACAAAAGTTTCTGTATTCGTTTGGTTTAATCCGGCTCCAAAAGCAGATCTTGCATTTAAAAATGTTTGATAATTATATACTCTTGGAATTCCAATACCTTTTACTTGAACTGTTTTTTGAGGGCGATTCAATGAATTAATTGTTATTAATTCATCTACAGAACCTAATTCAGTAGGAGCAAATTTCACATATATTGTTATATTTTGATTTGCTGTATTAGAAAGAGTTATAGAGTTTGTATAGGTACTATTATCCGAGGAAATTAAAAATGCAGAGGGTGAATTTATAATTATATCATTAGTAATCCCAGTAGAAGAAAATTTAAAAAAATTAGCAACAGAAAAAGTGTTTAACATTATCTCTTGAAAATTTAACGAGGTTGGCGTTGGTGATAATGGTGCAACTGATTCAGATTCAGATGGAGAATTATCCGATGTACACGAAACATTAAATAATACACAATAAAGAATTAAGGATGATAAAAAGTAATAAGATATTTTTTTCATGTTTGTTTAAATTATTAATTTAATAAATAATTTTATAAAAATAGAAAAATGTTTCCTCATTCATCGTAAATTTTTAAAAACAATTCAAAATAATTAACTAAAATTTATTATAAAGTACACATGCAGAAATATAAAAATTTCAGATCTATTTTTAGTTATTTTTTTAGTGTTGTTTAAATTTAAACTATAAAAAGACTAAATTTTGTAAGTTTACACTTTAAAACATTCAAAAAAAATGAAAAAAGCAATATTCAACTGGAGCAGCGGTAAAGATTCTGCTTTAGCACTCTATAAAATACAACAAGAAAAGGAATATGAAATCATAACACTTTTAACCAGTGTTAATCAACAATTTCAGCGCATTTCAATGCATGGTATTCGTGTTGAACTTCTAGAACAGCAAGCCCAAAGCATTGGATTACCATTAACAAAAATGATTGTTCCAGAAATGCCAACCATGGAGATTTATGATGATTTAATGAAGAAAACACTTCTAGAATTTAAAGAAAAAGAGGTGAAATATTCAATTTTTGGAGATATTTTTCTTGAAGATCTTAGAAAATATAGAGAAGATAAATTAGCACTTGCAAATTTTGAAGGAGTTTTTCCTTTATGGAAAAGAGACACAAAAGAAATAATAGAAGAATTTTTATCATTAGGTTTTAAAACCATTGTAGTTTGTGTTAATGAAAAATATTTAGGAAAAGAATTTGTTGGAAGAGTAATTGATGAAGACTTTATTAAAGAATTGCCCGATAACGTAGATGTTTGTGGAGAAAATGGAGAATTTCATACCTTTACCTTCGATGGCCCAAATTTCTCAAAACAAATCGATTTTGAAATAGGAGAAATTGTTTATAAAAAATATGAAAAACCAAAAACGGCAACAACAAATACAGCTTGCGATACCGATGATACTGCTTTCAATTATGGTTTTTGGTATTGCGATTTAGTATAAAATTATTATTTTTCTAAAAAGTAAATTGATATGAGTGATTTAATCAAACACATAAAATTCCCACTACTATTTGATATTCAAAAACTTCAAAAAGACGTACATATCATTTTAAACAAGAATTGGATTAACCACTATAATACTAACGACTATACTGGAAAATGGTCGTCTATTGCATTAGTATCGCAAGGTGGTAAATCAGAGAATATTAATGCCTTTCCAATGGGTAAAGAATCCATTGAATATACTGATGCAATCGATAATTGTCATTATTTTAAAGAAATAATAGACAGTTTTGAGTTTGAAAAAACTACAGTAAGGCTACTTCGATTAGCTGCTGGAGCTGTCATAAAACCACATACAGACAATTGTTTAGGCTATGAAGATGGGAATTTTAGAATTCATGTACCTGTAATTACAAATGAAAGTGTAGAATTCATTTTAGATAACGAAAGATTATTAATGAATGAAGGTGAATGTTGGTATATTAATGCCAATTTCACACATTCTGTTGCTAACAAAGGAGATGTTGATAGAATTCACTTAGTTATAGATGGTATTCGAAATGAATGGACAGATGCCTTGTTTTTTAAAGAAGCCAACGAAAAACAGTTTTTGAAACCTGAACCTGAAATTTCTAATGAGGAAAAAGAACTCATTATTAAACAATTAGAATTGATGAATACCGAAACATCTATTCAACTGATTACCGATTTAAAAAAGTCAATGAAATAACGATCAATTAATAATTAATTTTGTTTTTGGCATTGAAAAACTGTTCCAAAGCGAACCAAATAAAATAAAACCCATTCCAAATATCGCTAGCCATTCTTGTGTAATAAATATAAATTTAGCTAACAACATAATAGAAAAACCTAAAATACTAAGCAGAAAAGGACCATAACCCTTTTGAGGTACTTTTTTATATAATAACCATAAATGGAAAGCTAAAAAAGCTAAAAAAACAGGTAAAAGCCAACGCATATAAGGAATCTCTGCAATACCGAAACTCCCCAACATACTCATATAAACAGCCCAACAAATAGGACATTTAGGAAAAAAAGCAACAATAATGCTTAAAATAATCGAAGGAATAGTTCGTCCCGTTTTTTTCAAAATCAGTGTACTTTCTTTTTTATTCGAACAATTTTCCGAATTACAATTACAAGTATTTTTTTTGCGATTCATTCTATTATCAATTTGATTATTAATACCTTAATTATTAATCTGTTATAGCTAGGATAAAATTAGCAAACCTATTTGTCTTAAAAACGAGTAGTTTTACCTGTTTTGATTGTATTACTATTTTTAATTTTTTAAATTAAACAGTATCTTCGCTAAGTTGAAAATTTACACATGAATCTACTCGAAACACCTATTGAATATCTTAAAGGAGTTGGCCCTAACAGAGGAGAACTGCTACGTAAAGAATTGGCTATTCATAAATATGGTGATTTATTAAACCTATTTCCTAATCGATATATTGATAGAACCCGCTATTTTAAGATAAATCAGCTTCAAAATAACAATTCTGAAGTACAGATAATTGGTAAAATCATAAATATCAAAACGGTAGAACAAAAGCGAGGCAAACGTTTAGTGGCTACTTTTATAGACGACACAGGAGAAATGGAACTAGTATGGTTTCAAGGACACAAATGGATTCGTGAAGGATTAAAAATCAATGAAGTATATGTAATATTTGGAAAAGTAAGTCAGTTTGGAAGTACATTCAATATGGCACATCCTGATATGGAATTATTAGCAGAACACAAAGCCAGTCTTCGTTCTGCCATGCAACCGGTCTACCCTAGTACAGAAAAATTAGCAAATAAAGGCATTTCAAACAGAGTAGTAAACAAGTTGATGCAACAACTTTTTTTAGAAACGCATACTTTATTTTCTGAAACACTACCAACCTACTTAATTGAAGAATTAAAGCTAATTTCTAAAAAAGAAGCCTTATTAAATATTCATTTTCCTAAAAACCAGGACTTACTTTCGAAAGCACAATTCCGATTAAAATTTGAAGAATTGTTTTTTATACAATTACAATTAATTACAAAAAACCTAATTCGTAAACATAAAATTAAAGGACACCCTTTTGAAATTATTGGAGATAATTTTACTAATTTTTATAACAATCATCTTCCTTTTCAATTAACCAATGCTCAAAAAAGAGTAATTAAAGAGATTCGAAATGACTTAGGAAGTAATGCACAAATGAATCGATTACTTCAAGGTGATGTTGGTTCTGGTAAAACAATTGTTGCATTACTTTGCATGTTGATAGCAAAAGATAATAACTTTCAAAGTTGCTTAATGGCACCTACAGAAATTTTAGCAACACAACATTTTAATGGTATTTCAGAATTAGCTAAAGAACTGGATATTAAGATAGAACTACTCACTGGTTCAACCAAAATTGCAGCTAGAAGAAAAATTCATGAAGCATTAGAAAATGGAGAATTAGACATCCTAATTGGAACACATGCCTTATTAGAAGATAAGGTTAAATTCAGAAATTTAGGCTTTGCAATTATAGATGAACAACATCGTTTTGGTGTAGAGCAGCGTAGTAAATTATGGAAGAAAAATTTAATTCCTCCTCACGTACTCGTTATGACGGCTACTCCTATTCCTAGAACATTAGCAATGAGCTTATATGGTGATTTAGATATTTCTGTTATCGATGAATTACCAGCAGGAAGAAAACCCATTCAAACCGTTCACCGTTATGATAGCAATCGTTTAAAAGTATGGAAATTCATTAAAGATGAAATTGCAAAGGGCAGACAAATCTATATCGTATATCCGTTAATTCAAGAATCCGAAAAAATGGATTATAAAGATTTAATGGACGGTTACGAAAGTATTTCAAGAGATTTTCCACTACCCCATTATTCCATTTCTATTGTGCACGGACAAATGAAACCTGCTGAAAAAGAAGCCGAAATGCAACGTTTTGCTGCTGGAAAAACAAATATAATGGTAGCCACAACAGTTATAGAAGTCGGCGTAAATGTACCCAATGCCTCTGTAATGGTTATAGAAAGTGCCGAACGTTTTGGACTCTCCCAACTTCATCAGTTAAGAGGTCGTGTAGGTCGTGGAGCCGAACAAAGTTATTGTGTATTAATGACAGGCTTTAAATTGAGTGAAGACAGTAAAATTAGAATGGAAACCATGGTACGAACTAATGATGGATTCGAAATTTCTGAGGTCGATTTAAAGTTACGTGGTCCAGGAGACATTATGGGAAAACAACAAAGTGGTGTTTTAAATCTTCAAATTGCAGATATTGTGAAAGATAAAGACATTTTGCAATTGGCACGACATCATGCTGTAAAACTCTTAAAAGACGATGCTCCAATGGAAAAACCTGAGCATAAAAAATTACGAGAAGTTTTTTTAGAAATCAGTAAAAAACAAACCATTTGGAATTATATTAGCTAAAAGCTTAAAAAAGAATAACATGAAATCCTCATAAACTAGCAGTTTGCATATGCAGTCACCAATCATTAAAAAAGGGAATACCTTATGTTACCGCTAAAAAATAAAAAGTAAACATATGAAAAGTAAATTCATTAAAAAAGGAAATCAAATCTTTAAAGGAATCCATATAATACTTCTTCTTTTTTTAATCGTATTTACCTCATGTAATGGTCAGAAAAAAGAGAATATAGTTACTAAAAAAGCATTCCCTAACAAAGAAAAAATTAAAATATTAGCAGATAGTATTAGTATCCCTGCTGAAAATCTTCCCGAGTTTAAAACCGACCCACATATAAAAGAATCCCAAGGAAATCAAATAAGCGGAGTTGTGCGCACAATGCTACAAGATAAAAATAAAAACTTTTGGTTTGGAACTCAAAACGGACTTTCCCGTTATGATGGTCAATCGCTAGTCTATTTCGATATTAAAAATTTAAATGGAAAAAGCATCACAATAAAAGCCATAGCAGAAGACAAAACTGGTAATTTATGGATAGGTCATTCTGATGGAATAACGAAATATGATGGCACCTATTTCATCAATTATACCGAAAATGATGGTTTAATTAGTAATGATGTTTGGAGTATTACAACCGATCGAAATGGAACTGTTTGGATAGGTACACTTCAAGGTGCATGTTCATTTGATGGTGAAAAATTTTCAGTATTAGCACTGCCAAAAGCCAAACCAGATCCAACTAGAGGAGTTACAAGCGATAAAATTGTACATAATATTATGGAAGATAGTCAAGGACAACTTTGGTTTAGTACCAATGGAGGAGCATATATATATAATGGCAATACTATAATAGGTATTTCAGAAAAAGACGGACTTTGCAATGATTATGTAAATCAAACAGTAGAAGATTTAAAAGGGAACATTTGGTTTGCAACTGCACACAACGGACTTTGCTACTATAATGGTACTAAATATACTCCAATTGAAATAAGTCTTTTTGACAAAGACATTAGTATTGGTAGTGTTATAGAAGATAGTAAAGGAATCATTTGGTTCAATGCAGACAAACGAAATTTATATAGCTATAATGGTAAAGAACTTACAAAACATACTATTGAAATTGGAGATTCTAGTCCTGGAACATTTCAAATCTATGAAGATCAACAACAACGATTATGGTTTGTTGGTTTTAAAGGAGCCTATCGTTTCGATGGAAATTCATTTGTTAATATTACAAGAAATGGTCCTTGGTAAAATTTATAAAAAATGAAAAAAATAGTATATTTTCTCTTTGCAATTCTATTTATCAATTGCAATAATCAATCGAATAAGAAGACAACTACCCCATTACATTTTTTTCAAACACTCTCAACAGACAGTATTAAAATAATAATTCCTGAAGATTTACAAATACACCTTTTTTCGAAAGAAAAACTAATTCCTCTAGCCTATCAAAAATATTTCTTACAATTAAAAACATTTGATTGGACAGAAAACACCACACTATTACCTGTTGGAAAAGTACAAATTAAGCCAAACGAATACCTACTAATTGTTAGCGAACAATATGATTATGGAATACGCACTTACGGATTGTTATATGATGAAATAGCGAACAAAACAACAGATACATTAACACTAGCACGTACATTTCAAGATGCAGAAGCTTCACAAACAATAAGCAGCACTATAAAAAACAATAGTATAACTCAAAAAACAGAAACGTGTTTAGCAGAACTAGATTGGTTAGCACAGCCTATTGAAATAATTAGTTCAGAATGTAATGATGAAATTAAAACAATTAAAGTATCTAAAAAGTTAAGTTTTATAAGAAATGAATTTTTCATTACAGGGTATTAATATCATTAAATTTTATTAAAATGGCGCATACAATAAATGGAATAATAACGAGTTTCAAATATCAAGGAGAATTACCTAGTGTAAATTTAGTAGGAAACTATTTTTTAATACCTTTTAAAAATAAATATGGATCTAATTATTCTGAGCAAACAATTGAACCCTATCAAGAATTAAGCAATCAAACACTTAAAATTCTCAAAGAGTTTTCTTTTAAAGGAAAATGTCTTTATTTAGAAACCGATTATTTTGGCGGACCAGGTTTTCAAATTGCAGAAGTATGGGAAAATGGTAATCTTATTTTAGGTCCAATCATTTCATTTGATGGAATTGAAAATCCAAAAATACCAACTAAAGCAAAGCTAGTAAATGATGCGATTAATGAAGCACTAAAAGAAATTGGTATTTATAAACATGAAGGAAAAGATGAATTTGATTCACTAAGACTAGGCGATTATCGTTCAAATGATGACATAATAAATGAATACAACATGAAAAATAATACGGATTTAAAATAATTCACCAACTACATAAAGTGCAATTAAAATATTCATTAGAAACGCAAATATCATAGTGCAAACAAACCTAGACTTCCTTTTTCTATGAATGCCAAAGTTCTTTTGAAATTGTTATCTTTTATTCTACTTTTACCCAAAGGAAAGAAAGGCTTAAAACCTTATAATAAAATTATAAAAAAAATGGATGATTTTATAGAATATAAAAAATTTGAAGATGAAATTGATGCTGAAGAATTAATTCAATTATTAAAGAATCATAGTATCCAATATGAACTGCAAGAACCTGTTATAAAATTTAGATTAGTAAACGATGCGACAGCAAACGAAGTAATTGTAAAAATAAAACCTTCGGATTTCGAGAGCGTCGATAAAATACAAGAAACATATGAAAATGAAATACTTGAAAACAATGAAGATCATTACCTGTATACTTTTTCAGATAAAGATATTATAGAAGTACTTGTTACACCCTCAAAGTGGAAAAACCTAGAAGTTAAAATTGCAAAAAAAATTGCAAATGAAAGGGGTTTGAAACCAACAGCAAGCGAAGTATTAAAAATAAGAGACGATGAAAAATCAGATGTACAAAGTGAAAAAACTAAAGAGCAAAAACTAATACAAAACGGTACTTCATTTATATCTGCAATAGGTATATTTTCACTAATTAATATAATTGCTTTTATATTCAATCATGATTTCCGATTTATTTTGGGCTTAAACGTAAATTATTTTATTTATACTACTTTTCAAGGAGTAGAAAACATTATAAATATAGATTCACATTATTTCATTTTAATTATTACAATTTTAATTTCTTTACTTTTCATAGTACTAGGAACTAAAAGTAAACAAGGAAATAAAAAAGCATATTTATTCTGTATCATTCTTTATGGATTTGATACTCTATTATCCTTACTAATGAAAGATTGGTTTAGTCTAGCGTTTCATTGTTTTGCAATGTTAATTATTGGAAATGGTTACATTATTTTAATTTCAAAATTAGAAAAAAAGGTTTAAAATAACCAGTAGTGTAATTATCATCTAACCCAATTGAGCTATTTTTAACTTGTTATCAATACTTTAACGTTTCTTTAATTTAGCTTTTAATAAAAAAATGAACTACCATCAATAGAATATTTTTTTGCTTAAATACATAAATTAAATATCAAAAATACTTATTTATAGTGATTTTTGAACTAAATATGAGGTTTACCTTTGTTAAAAATTTAATACTATAATTATTCTTAATTTACTTTTTAAATAAGAACTTTTTATACTAATAAATGAACTTATACTTATATTTTTTAGATGTACAAAAAAAGAAGAAATAATGAAAAAAGAAATAATATCCAATTTAGAGTCAGAAAAAGACATTTGTGAAACCTTAAATGGTTTGATTAAAGAAATAACAAATGAGAAACTATTAACTAAAATAGAAGATGGGGAATTTTTAAAACTTATTTTTGGAAAGTACATAAATGGGGAATTTTCTTCTTTTGAAGTTAAATGTGAACCAATGAAAGATTACTTTCAAGGTTACGATGTTTTATATTTAAAAGAAGACAGTGATGCTGCATTCTTTGAAGCTGCATGCTCTTTCCCAGAATCTACAAAGCTAGTAGTAGACTTATTACATTTAATTATTAAACACAACCTAGATGTAGGTAAATATGCTGTCCTTTATAGAGATGAAGAACAAGTTTTTGGTTTAACTCTTGCTATAGCCTTACTAAGATCAAATAGTAAATATTGTAAATTATATGGTGCATTTTTAAAAACCTTAGATACAGACCATACTGTCCACGAATATATGGGATTACTATTTGCTTTTGAAAAATATGGTTGCAACTTAGACAGTATGGAATTACTGGCTGTTAGTCTTTTTTCAGCAAGTGGACAGCATAGTGAAGAAAATTTGAGTTATTTGTTAGAAGAATATCCTATAAATCAATTTTTAGAAAGTCAGACTAATCTAGATGCTACTTATGAATTCATGTTAGATGAATTTAAACAAGTACATAATAATAACAAAGAATTTTATTCCAACTTGTATATTGAAGTTTGTGAAGAAAATGAGAATTTAAAAACTGTTTTAAATAAAATAGAGACTCATTACAATTCAACAATTTAAAATAACCTACTCCGCAAAGTCCAAACAATGAGGTCAAATTCAATAGCATATAATTAATTTGTAATTAGAAAATGAATCATGACTTATAAAATAGTTAAGTTAATTATTTTACAAGTACATAAAAACAGGTAGAAATACCTACTGTAAGAGTAAAATGGTAAAGTTATATTTGTAAATATAAAATGCAAAATCATGTATATATATAATCATTTTGGTACCTGTATATAGTCATACATATAAACGAGTTATCCTTCACTCAAAAAAAGAACTACAAATGAACTACCAAACATTTCAACCAAATATTGATTTGGAATCTCTTATCAGTTGTTATTGGACTTTAGAAGTTCCTGCTGAATCTGATGCACAAAGACAGCGGATAATTCCAGACGGAACAATTGAAATGGCATTTATACTTGGAGACGACATTAAACGATATACTTCTGGAGATGAATTTATTATACAACCTCGTGCAATGGTTCTCGGACAAACAATTGAACCCTTTTATATTGAACCGACAGGCTACGTAAATACATTTGCAATTCGTTTTTATCCTTACGGTTTTGCGAATTTCGTATCAATACCGATTAAAAACTTGGCGAATAAGGAAACACCAATAGATTTGTTGTTTGGAGAAAAAACCGCAAACGAATTGGAACAAAAAATAATAGAGGCAACGAATAGTAATGAACGAATAGAAATAATTGAAAATTTTCTTTTAGATAAGTTAAACGAAAAAACTACAATCGACAATATCGTAAAAACTACTATTGATGCACTTTTAGCAACAAACGGAAGTGCTTCGATAAGCACAATTCTTAAAGAAGATTTATCAAAACGGAGACAACTTGAACGAAATTTCAAAAATCAAATTGGAGTTAGTCCAAAACAGTTAGGTAAAGTAATACGTTTGCAAACTGCTCTAAAAATGTTACTTAACAAGAAGACAGAGAACCTAACTGACATTGCATATAAAAGCGAATATTTTGACCAAGCACATTTCATAAAAGACTTTAAGGAGTTTACTGGAATTAACCCGAAGGAGTTTTTAGGCAATGAAAATATGGCACTATCTACCCTTTTCTACAAATAGTCAACGTGTCGCATTTTTACAATTTTGGTATTCACACGTAATCTAAATTTGTCTTATCAAATTAAGCAGAACGATATGAAAAAAAACATTCTTTATACAGCTATAATTCTTTCCTTAAGTATTACTGTCTGTAACAGCCAAAACAAATCAAAAACCGAGACTATCACAGTTGAATCTAATCTAAAAAGAAATAAAATGAAAAGTCATATTTCAATTTTTGAAATTCCAGCAACGGATATTTCACGAGCAATAAATTTTTATCAAGCGATTTTGGGCATTAACATTGAAAAAATGGAAATGCCAGAAATGGAAATGGGAATATTCCCATACGAAGAACAAATGGTTACAGGAGTTTTAATAAAAGGCGAAGGATATAAGCCTTCTGCTGACGGAGTAACCATATATCTTAATGGAGGAGATAATCTTCAAACCATTCTTGATAAGGTTGAAAAAAATGGAGGAAAAATTCTTATGCTGAAAACAGCTCACGCAGATGAAAGTGGATTTTTTGCCTTGTTTTTGGACACAGAAGGAAATAAACTTGGTCTCAATTCTCTAAATTAAGCGGAAAAGAGCGAACACACAACAATTTATAAAGCAATAGTGGTTCGGGTGCAAACTCGAACCACTCCTCAAAATCTCTTCATCTTTAAAAACAAAACACCAACTAGTGTTGCAACGTGCTTTAAATCCGTCAGTAAATCACAAAAAAAGCACCTAAAAAGTTAAAAAATACATAATACTCACACAAAACAGCACTATAGTCATAAAAAATGGAACACTTTTTGATTTGTTTCGATTTATTAATAATCAAAAATATTTCATAAAATGGCAACTAAAAAAAAGAAATCAGTAAGCGAAACAGGGCACAACAAAAACGTAGCTAACTTTAGCACAGCCTTTCAAGTATTAGAAGAAATGGGAGCACTATACAACCCATCTAATACAAACATTAGTCTAATTAATTTAAACCCATACAAAAGCGAACTCGCAACCGTGGTAAACGAATTAAACACTAAAATTCCTCTTTATAAAAATGTAGTCGCTACAAGAGAATTAAAAATGAAAGAAATGGGCAAAATAATCACAAGAAGTATCAATTTTGCAAAATCAGTAGCTATTTCAACAACCGATAAGGAAAATTTGCAAAGTCAAGTTAGAAAATTGAGAGGTACAAAAACTGCAAAGAAAATTAACCCAAACACAGCAAAAACAGAAAGTATTTCAACAGCACAACTCTCCTATGACAGTCGCATTGCAAACTTGGAAACCTATATAAACCAACTCGCTTCTCATAATGCTTATACACCAAACGAAGCCGAGCTACAAATAGTAAGTTTACAAGCATATCAGCAAGAGTTAGGATCTTTAAATATACAAGTAAACGCTTCTGTTAATGCGCTTATTACAGCAAGAAAAAATCGTAATGCTGTTTTATATGATAATGAGAAAAACATTATCCAATTAATGAGAGAAATTAAAGCCTACTTAAAATCCCTCGGAGAAGCAGCAAAACCGTATTACAAAGCCATAGTAAGATTAAGATTTACAGATAAACAATAAGAACAAGAAACTACAAAGCACTTATAACTTTGTAGTTTTTTTTTATAATTAATGCCATAAAAACTATAATAGCTATCAGTAATATTATAATTACCAGCATAAAAAGTAGAATAAGCATCTTAAATCTTATAATAGCATTCGGTAACTTTATAATAGCAATTCAAAATACTATAATTAACACAATAATTTACATAATAACTATTCCCAACTTTATAATAGCAATAAATAAATATTGAAGTAGCATAATGAAAAAGAAAAAACTCTGCTCTATAATGCTACTAGCTCTATAGAAATACCACTTAAATAGTTGTACCTACAAATGTTAAATAAATTATAAGTAACTCGCATTATAAAACTGTAAAAACTAGCTTTGCTTTCCAAACTATTTTACAGTTACAAAATGAAACTAAAAACATTACTATTACTACTATTACTACTTTTATTTGTTGGATTTATTGGATATAGAATAAAATCGAATGCCGATAAATCAACAACACCTAAAAGCAATACCAACGGAAATGATAAACCTGCACTAAAAGTGAACGGAATTATAGCCAAAGAGGAAAAATTTTCAAACATAATTGCTGTTTCTGGTTCTATAGAAGCCGATGAGCAAGTAGAAATTAGAAGCGAAGTTTCTGGAATTGTAGAAAAAATCTATTTCAACGAAGGAACAAAAGTAACTAAAGGGCAAACACTCTTCAAAGTAAACGATATCGAATTAAGAACGCAGTTAGCACAAGCTATAACGAGAAAAAATCTAGCGAAAGAAAACGAAAGAAGAGCCCAACTACTACTCGAAAAAGAAGCCATTAGTCAAGAAGAATATGACATTGCAAGTGCAGAATTTAGAAGTCTACAATCACAAACGCAATTAATACAAGCACAAATTTCAAAAACAGCTGTTAAAGCACCATTTTCTGGAAAAATTGGACTACGAAACATTTCTCCAGGAACCTACCTCACTCCTGCTACAGTTGTAACCAATTTAGTAAGTGCAGACGAATTAAAAATAACCTTTTCAATTCCAGAAAAATATGCAAGCGAAATTAAATTAAATTCAGCTATCAATTTTACAGTTTCAGGAAATAATGAAATATTCACCGCTAAAATATATGCAATAGATCCAAGCATCGATATTGCAACACGAACACTACTTGTTCGTGCAAAAGCAAACAACAAAGAAGGAAAACTATTCCCAGGAACCTATGCAAATGTGAAATTGCCATTAACTGAAATTAATAATGCCATTCTAATTCCAACAGAAGCAATCATTCCAGTACAAAACGGAAAAAAAATATTCATTTCAGAAAATGGAAAAGCAAAAGAATTGCACATTGAAACTAGTACAAGAACCGAAAAATCCATTCTAGTAACAAAAGGATTGAAAGCTGGAGACACCATTATTACTTCTGCAATAATGAGTCTAAAACCCGAAACACCTCTAAATATTCACCTCAAAAAATAGTCATGAGTTTATCTACTTTAAGTATAAAAAGACCCGTTCTTACTATCGTATTAAATCTGGCTATTATTCTATTTGGATTCATTGGCTATAAATTTTTAGGTGTTAGAGAATATCCTTCTATCGATCCTGCACAAATTTCAATTCGAACCAACTATACCGGAGCAAATTCAGATATTATAGAATCGCAAATAACTGAGCCACTAGAAAAAGCAATCAATTCTATAGATGGAATAAAAAACATTACATCATCTAGTAATCAAGGAAGCAGTTCCATTACAATTGAATTTAATCTCGAAAAAGACTTAGAAGAAGCAGCCAACGATGTTCGGGATAAGGTATCGCAAGCCATTCGAAGTCTACCCGAAGATATCGATTCACAACCTATCGTTTCTAAAGCTGATGCAAATAGTGACGCAATTATATCCATGACAGTTCAAAGTGATACTAGAAGTGGATTAGAATTAAGTGATTATGCAGAAAATGTTATTGGCCAACGACTAGAAACAATTCCAGGAGTTAGTGGTATTCAAATTTGGGGACAAAAAAGATTCGCAATGCGTTTATGGATTGATCCTAATAAACTAACATCCTACGGACTAACAGTTTCTGATGTTAGAAAAGCATTAAACGAACAAAATGTTGAATTACCATCTGGTAAAATTACAGGAAATAATACCGAACTAACAGTAAAAACAGTTGGAAATCTAACAACTGCTGAAGAATTTAATGCTATAATTATTCGTTCAACTGGAGATAAGATTATACGATTAAGTGATATCGGTTCGGCTACATTAGGCCCAGAAAATATAGAAACACAGCTAACACAATCGGGAAAACCTTTAGTGGCTGTAGCAATTGTACCGCTACCGGGTGCAAATTATATTGATATTTCAGATGCTTTTTATAAAGAATTTGAAAAACTAAAGAAAGACCTACCTCAAGATATTAAATTAAACATTGCGATAGACACTACTGTTTTTGTAAAACGATCGGTTACCGAAGTTGTAGAAACATTATTAATTTCTATTGTATTAGTTATTCTTATTATCTACTTATTTTTTAGAGATTGGGCAATCGCATTTCGTCCATTAATAGACATTCCTGTTTCCCTAATTGCTACATTTTTTATCATGTGGTTATTTGGTTTTTCAATTAACGTATTAACTCTTTTAGCCATTGTTTTAGCAACAGGTTTAGTTGTTGATGATGGAATTGTAGTTACTGAAAACATCTATAAAAAGGTAGAAGAAGGAATGTCACCAATAGAAGCTGCTATAAAAGGATCTAATGAAATATTTTTTGCAGTTATATCCATTTCAATCACCTTGGCTGCCGTTTTTTTACCTGTAATTTTCCTCGAAGGTTTTGTTGGAAGACTGTTTAGAGAATTTGGAGTCGTTATTGGTGCTGCCGTATTAGTTTCTGCCTTTGTTTCACTAACATTAACACCAATGTTAAATGCCTATTTAATGAAAGGTGGAGAACAAAAAAGAACAAAATTCTATGATTTAACAGAGCCCTACTTTGTAAAATTAAACACAGGTTATGCGTCCTATTTAAAACGATTTGTAAAACACAAATGGGCTAGTTTTGCAATAGTTATTTTCTGTTTTGGAATGATTTATCTGTTCTATTCTGTACTTCAAAAAGAAACCGCTCCATTAGATGATAGAAGTGGTTTTGTAATGAGAATGTCTACACCAGAAGGAGCAACCTATGAATATACAGATCGATTCATGCAAGAAATTTCAAAGTTGGTAGACGATTCTGTTAAAGGAAAAAAAGTAAGCTTAGTCGTTTCATCACCAGGATTTGGAGGCGGATCCGTTAATAGTGGTTTTGTTCGAATTTCTTTAAAAGATCCAAGTGAACGAGAACAATCACAAATGGAAATTGCAGATCAATTAGGAAAATGGACAAAAGCCTATCCCGATGCTCGAACTGCAATTATTCAACAACCTACTATTTCCGTAGGAAGAAGAGGCGGTTTACCGATTCAATATATTATTCAAGCGCAAAATTTTGAAAAACTACAAGAAAAAATTCCATTATTTATGGAAGAAGCATCTAATGACCCTACCTTTTCTATGGTAGATGTAAATCTAAAATTCAATAAGCCCGAAATAAACGTAACAATCGATAGAGAGAAAGCTAAAAACTTAGGTATTTCTGTAATAGATATTGCTCAAACATTACAATTATCATTAAGCGGACAACGTTTTGGTTATTTTATGAAAAACGGAAAGCAATATCAAGTTATTGGTCAGTTTTTACAAGAAGATAGAGCAACACCATTAGATTTAAAATCTATTTTTATTAAAAACGATAAAGGGGAATTAATACAAATGGACAATGTCGTTGCAGTAGAAGAGCAAAGCAATCCACCACAATTATATCACAATAACAGATACATGTCTGCAACTATAAATGCAGGTTTAGCACCAGGAAAAAGTATCAGTGATGGAATTGATGCAATGAATGCAATAAAAGCAAAAGTTTTAGACGATACATTTACAACCGATTTAGGTGGAGAATCAAGAGATTTTGTAGAAAGTAGTTCGAATACTTCTTTCGCATTTGGTTTAGCCTTATTGTTAATTTATTTAATTCTTGCAGCACAGTTTGAAAGTTTTATAGATCCATTTATTATCATTTTAACCGTTCCAATGGCAATTGCAGGAGCATTATTTTCATTATGGTTATTCGATCAGACATGGAATATATTCAGTCAAATTGGAACCATTATGCTAATCGGACTTGTAACCAAAAACGGAATCTTAATTGTAGAATTTGCAAACCAACTACGAGAACAAGGAAAAACCAAATATGATGCTATAATTGAAGCATCAGAATCACGTTTACGACCAATATTAATGACCAGTTTAGCCATTGCTTTAGGAGCATTACCTATTGCATTATCGCTTGGTGCTGCATCTGCAAGTAGAATGGGAATGGGGGTTGTAATTGTTGGTGGAACACTTTTCTCATTAGTCTTAACCCTTTTTGTAATTCCAACCATTTATTTATTATGGTCGAGAGCCAAAAAACACCGGCCAGAATTTGATAATTTAGATGCTTTAGAAAAATAATCATGTCAAGAAAATACCTATACCTACTTTTTGCTTTCATTAGCTTCACTGTACAATCGCAAGAAGTTTTAACGCTTGAAGAAGCTATTGAAATTGCTTTAGAAAACAATTTCGAAATTAAAATTGCAAAGAACAATGCAAAAATTAATGAAACAAATAACAACCTAGCCAATGCAGGTTTATTACCAACTATTAGTGCAAATTTAAACAATAACAATAGTCAGCTTAATACCAAACAAACCCAAGCAGATGGTTCAGTTAGAGAACTAAACAATGCCAAAAACTTCTCGCTAAATTATGGTGTAGGTTTAGATTGGACAATTTTTGATGGTTTAAGTATGTTTGCCAAAAAAGAACAATTAAGTGTTTTAGAAGCGCAAGGAAAATCTGAAATGCAAGCTACAATTCTTAATCGAATTAGCAATGTATACATCACCTACTACGATTTAATTCAGCAACAACAAGTAATTGCTTCCATTGATAGCGCAATTGTAATTTCAAACCAAAGAGTTACTACAGCACAAAATCGCTTTACAATTGGAAAAGCTTCAAAACTAGAAGTTTTAAATGCTCAAGTCGATTTGAACACCGATAGAAGTTTATTATTAAACCAAAAACAATTCTACAAAAACACAAAAATAAAACTAAACGAATTATTAACTAGAGACTTACAAACTGATTTTAAAGTTATAAATGAGATTTCGTTTGACGAAAATTTAGAGTACACCAAATTAAAAGAATTAGCTTCCAAACAAAATCCGCAACTGCAAGCGCAAATCTTATCTAAAAAAATAGCCGATTTAAATTTAAAACAAATTAAAGGAAACCGCTACCCTACTGTTCGATTATCATCGGGTTATAATTTCACCCGTTCAGAAGCATCTTTAGGTTTCATTACTCAGTCTTCTGGTCAAGGGTTTGTATATGGAATTACTGCGAGTGTGCCTATTTTTAATGGTTTACTACAGAATAGAAGAGAGAAAACTGCCAAATATGAAGTCGAAAATGCTACTTATGTAGTAGAACAACAAAAATTAACTTTAGAATCTAAAATAGCTTCATTATATGAAAGTTATCAAACCAATTTAGAGTTAATTAAAATTGAAGCTGAAAATGTAGAAATAGCAGGTAAAAATTTAGACATTACATTAGCCAAATTTAAAATTGGAACAATAACAACAATCGAAGTGAGAACTGCTCAACAAAATTTCATAGAAGCTTCAGTTCGTTATGCTAATGCACAGTACCAAACAAAATTATCAGAGATAAACTTAAAAGAACTAGCAGGAATTTTAAGTTTAAAATAATTTATTAAATTTACCCTTCATTCTAAATTCTAATTTCTAAATTCATATGGTTCAATACAACCCAAAAGACTGGATTACTTTTATTTTTCGTTTTCATAAATCGGATACCTTTCGTCAATTAATTCCAATGATGATAACCATTGGTCTTTTCTCTTATGGAGTAGCCTATTTAGAAATTGAATATTGGAAATTAGCACAAACCAGTCATGTAAAAAACATAACGATTATGCATGGAATGCTAGGTTTTGTCATTTCATTACTACTTGTTTTCAGAACCAATACAGCCTATGATCGTTGGTGGGAAGGAAGAAAACATTGGGGAGCATTGGTAAATAACAGTAGAAATTTAGCCATAAAACTATCAGCAATATTAAAAGAGGAACACGATAAAAAGTTTTTTAAAAGAGTAATACCAGCTTATGCTTCAATCTTACAAAAACATCTAAGAGATGAAGAAACTGCTAAGATGCTTTTCGATGATTTAGATTTAGAAATAGATCATCACAAACATCGTCCTAATCAAATTGCAAAAATGCTATTTCAAAAAATACACGATTTGCATGTATCTGGAAAGATATCAGGAGACCAACTAATCATCATTAATAACGAAGTACAATCATTTACAGATATTTGTGGAGCTTGTGAAAGAATAAAAAACACACCTATACCCTACTCTTACAGTGCCTTCATTAAAAAGTTTATCTTTTTTTATATAATGACTTTACCTTTTGGCTACGTATTCAACTTAGGTTATTATGTAATTCCGATAGTAGTATTTACATTCTATGTTTTAGCTAGTTTAGAGCTTATTGCTGAAGAAATTGAAGATCCATTTGGTAATGATGCTAACGATTTACCAACGGAAAAGCTTGCCAGCAATATTAAAAAACACGTCGAAGAAATCCTGTAAAAAGAAGGTTATGAGTTTATTTAAAAAAATATTTGGAAAAAATACGAAGCAAACAGAATTTCAGATAAATAACAATGAAGATTTTTGGAATTGGTTCATGCAAAATGAAAGAAAATTTCATGAAATAGTTAAAAGCGGAAAAAATATTGAAGACCTCTTTTTCGCAAACTTATCTAAGAAGCTAAATGAATTGAAAGAAGGTTATTTTTTCTTAACAGGCATGTATGATCAAGATACTGTAGAGTTAATAATTACTGCCGATGGAAATATTAAAAATATAGTTTATGCAGAAGAGTTGATAAATGCAGCTCCAATTGTAGATGGTTGGAAATTTACTGCTTCTAAACCTGCTAATACACGAGAATCTTTTGGTATTAACATGAACAATTATACGTTTGATACAGATAATATTAAATTTTTTAGTATCATAAATGAGGCGTTTCCAGATGAAATAAATATTACATTAATCCATAACGACTATAAAATAGAAGATAAAGAACAAATTGATTTAGGTTGTTATATATTTATAGACAATTACTTAGGCGAATTAAATGCAGTCTCAATAATAGACAAAATGAATATAATAGGTCCAAATGAAACAACTGAAGAATTAATTTCAATAACTAAATTAAAAAGTTATTTAATTTGGCGCGAAAAAGAGTTTGTAGAAAAATATGAATCTACAAAACACAGCACCGAAAACGATACCTTCACAGTATTAGAGTCAACAACTTCAAATGGAAACCCTTTTATTGCAATTATAAATACCGATTTATTAAAATGGGAAGAAAAAGCTTCTCATCAATGGTTTGTTTGTGTAAATATAAAATATGACGGAACGCAAAATAATGGTTTTCCTAATAATGAAACGATTCAACTCCTAAATGAGTTTGAAGATCAATTAGACAATCAATTAAAATTTGGTGGTGGAAATTTAAATTTAGGAAGAGAATCTTCTGAAGGTATTCGAACAATATTTTATGCCTGTAAAGATTTTAGAGTTCCATCTAAAGTACTCACAGAATTGATAAAAAAACATGAAGATAGTTTAGCATTAAGTTTTGAAATTTATAAGGACAAATATTGGTCTACACTAAATTATTATATGGATCATATTAATTAATAATTTTTGAAGTTTTAAACTGTAACTTCTCTAATTTTAAAGCATTATTTTATATTAAACGTAATTTTTTAATGATTACTAACAATTTTTCATTAAATTAGTTCAAATAAAACTGCTTTCATGTCGATTAGAAATTTACTTGATACACCAAAACTGACTAATGAAAAATCTTTAAAAACATTAGTAGAGAATAGAACTATTTTTTCATTAGAACATTGCGAATTAAACATTTTTGAAACCTATCAAAAATCGGATTTAGTTCCTTTAAAATTTAATGATTTAGTAGTGACAAGCATGTTAAGAGGTAAAAAAATAATGCATTTACTTGATGATCCTCAATTTGAATATTTACCTGGTGAAACGGTAATTGTACCTTCAAACGTTGAAATGAAAATAGATTTCCCTGAAGCATCAAAAGCGACACCTACACAATGTATTGCATTGGCGATAGATAGTAAAGTAATTACAGACACTCTTACTTTTTTAAATGAAAGATATCCTAAAGAAGGGAATAATAATCATTGGAAATTGGACTATGAAAACTATTTCTTTTATAATAATATAGAATTAACAAATACTATTAATAAGTTAATTAAAGAATGTATGGGCACATCTATTACAAAAGATGCGCTTGCCGATTTAACGTTACAAGAATTAATAATACGAATTATTCAAACCCAAACGGTTAAACGATTTGATGATATAAAAGTTATTGATATTGATAGTCCAATAATGGCTAGTATTCAATATGTAAAAAACAACATTCATAATCCTATACAAATGAAAGAGTTAAGCAATGAAGCTTGTATGAGTACAGCATCATTCTATAGAAATTTCAAAAGAGAATTAGGAATGAGTCCAATTGAATATATATTAAATGAAAAAATAAAATTTGCGAAAAAATTATTAAGTAACCCAAAAATTCAAATTAATGAAGTTTCCTATGCTACTGGTTTTGAAGATTGTAATTACTTTATTCGCTTGTTCAAAAAGCATGAAGGAGTAACTCCAAAACAATACCAATTAATGCATTTTTCAAATTAATCATAGCTACTAAAACGCACAGGTTCTAAATCATTTAATTCATCATCATTAAAAATTCGATATTTTAGAATAAATGTTTTATTAAAAGGAGTTTCTAAAGAAAAACCACCAGCTCCAATTCCGTTCATAACATCCAAAGTAAAATGAGCATGTTTCCAGTATTCAAATAAATCTTTATCTACCCAAAAATCAAAACCATTTATTTGTCCAATACAAACGTCTCCAGACCTTGTAAACAAAGTACCTTTTTCAAAACATTGCGGTTGCGTTCCTTCACAACAACCTCCAGACAGATAAAACATTAAATCTCCGAATCTATTTTCTAAAGTTTGAATAAGTTCAAGAGCATTTGCTGTAACATCTAATCTTTTAATTTTTCCCATAAACTATTATATTAATAATTAAGCCCAATTTTTACATTGGGCCAAATTCTGCTAAAAAAAACCTAACTTGTTTTTATCGTAAGAGATCAACATATTTTTAGTTTGTCGGTAATGATCAAGCATCATTTTATGGTTCTCTCTTCCAACACCCGATTGCTTATAGCCCCCAAATGGTGCACCTGCTGGATAAGAATGGTATTGATTTACCCAAACTCTACCTGCTTTAATTCCTCTAGGCACTTGATATAGTTCATGTGCATCGCGTGTCCAAACACCAGCACCCAAACCATATATTGAATCATTGGCAATTTCTAAAGCTTCTTCTGTGGTTTTAAAAGTTGTTACTGCTAAAACAGGACCGAAGATTTCTTCTTGAAAAATTCTCATTTTATTGTGTCCTTTAAATACTGTTGGCTGAATATAATAGCCATCTCTTAAATCACCCTCTAAAATATTTTCATTACCACCAATTAACAACTCTGCTCCTTCTTCTTTTCCTAGTTTTAGATAGGACATAATTTTATCTTTTTGCACCTTAGAGGCTTGCGCACCCATCATAACTGTTGAATCTAAAGGATTTCCAATTTTTATAGCTGCAATTCGTTCTAAAACACGTGCGATAAATTTATCATAGATATCTTCATGAATTAATAATCGAGACGGACAAGTACAAACTTCTCCTTGGTTTAAGCAATATAAAACAGCACCTTCAATAGCTTTATCCAAAAAGGCATCATCATGATCCATCACAGATGGAAAAAATACATTTGGAGATTTTCCACCCAATTCAAGCGTTACAGGAATAATATTTTCGGTTGCATACTGCATTACTAAACGCCCAGTAGCTGTTGAACCTGTAAAAGCAGCTTTGGCAACTTTAGGATTTGTGACTAAAGCTCTTCCAAGCTCTGCTCCAAAACCATTAACAACATTTAAAACACCTGCTGGTAACAAATCCCCTATTAATTCCATTAAAACTAATATTGAAATTGGAGTGTTCTCAGCGGGTTTTAAAACAACACAATTACCTGCAGCTAAAGCAGGAGCTAATTTCCAAACTGCCATTAAAATTGGGAAGTTCCATGGAATAATTTGGGCTACAACCCCAATTGGCTCATTAACCACAAGAGAAACGGTGTTTTCATCAAGTTCGCTTAAAGAACCTTCTTCTGCCCTGATAACACCTGCAAAATATCTAAAATGATCTATAGCAAGTGGTAAATCGGCGGCTAGTGTTTCTCTAACTGCTTTTCCGTTATCTACAGTTTCAACAGCAGCTAAATAACTCAAATTATCTTCCATAACCTGAGCTATTTTAAGTAACAAATTACTTCTTTCAGTTGCCGAAACACGACTCCAAGTTTTAAAAGCTTCACTAGCGGCATCAACTGCAAGAGTCAAGTCTTCTTTAGACGAATGTGCAGCTTTCGTAAAAACTTTACCATCTATGGGAGAATAAACATCAAAATATTGTCCCGAAATAGGTGCAATAAATTTTCCTCCAATATAATTACCATACTTTTCTTTAAATTTTGGTCTTTCAATTATAGTATTCATCTGTATCTATTTTTTTATTATTTCAAATTTAATTTCTATTAACAACTATCAATAGCACATTCTATTCATTTTATAGCATAAAATTGATATTTTGATAATTTTAACATTAAAATTTTGTAAAAACAATAATATAAGCACCTTATAATTATTAAAGAACCAATGGATAAGAAAAAACATTTTACTTAAAATATATTTTAAACTAAAAGCTACAATACCTATATTTGCTACTTTAAAATTCGATACAAAATGCGTATTTCATACAATTGGTTAAAGCAGTTTATTAAAATAGACTGGAATTCAGAAGACACTGCTTCATTACTTACAGATTTAGGATTAGAAGTTGAAGGTGTAGATAAATATGAAAGTTTAAAAGGAGGTCTTGAAGGAATTGTTGTTGGACATGTACTTACTTGTGAAAAACATCCTGATGCAGATAAATTGAAAATTACCACTGTAGACTTAGGAGACGGAAAAGAGCCAGTACAAATTGTTTGTGGTGCTCCAAACGTTGCTGCAGGACAAAAAGTACCAGTTGCTACAATTGGAACGAAACTATATGATAAAGAAGGAAAATCTTTCGAAATAAAAAAGGGAAAGATTAGAGGACAAGAAAGTCACGGAATGATATGTGCTGAAGATGAATTAGGAATTGGAGAAAGTCATGATGGAATTATGATTCTTGATACTACTTTAAAGCCTGGAACTTTAGCAAAAGATGTCTTCAACATCGAAGTAGATGAAGTATTTGAAATAGGTTTAACACCTAATCGTGCCGATGCTATGAGCCATTTTGGAGTAGCTAGAGATTTAAAAGCTGGATTAGTATTAAAAGATAAAATATTAGAATTAATTACACCATCGGTAAGTAATTTTAGAGTAGATAAAAGAACTTTAAAAATTGATGTTTCTGTAGAAGATGAAAAATTAGCGCCACGTTATTGTGGTGTAACCATTTCAGATATTACAGTAAAACCTTCACCAGGTTGGTTACAAAATAGACTCAAAGCAATTGGTTTAACTCCAAAGAATAATATTGTAGATGTTACAAACTATGTACTACATGAATTAGGTCAGCCATTACATGCTTTCGATGCTAACAAAATTAAAGGTAATAAAGTTGTCGTTAAAACTATAGAAGCTGGAACAAAATTTACAACCTTAGATGATGTTGAAAGAACATTGGATGCGGATGATTTAATGATTTGCCATGCAGATGGACCAATGTGTATTGCAGGTGTATTTGGAGGGAAAGATTCTGGTGTTTCAGAGAATACAACTGCTATTTTCTTAGAAAGTGCCTATTTTAATCCTGTTTCTGTTAGAAAAACAGCAAAAAGACATGCTTTAAACACTGATGCTTCTTTTAGATTTGAAAGAGGAATAGATCCTTCGATTACTGCTTATGCTTTAAAAAGAGCGGCTTTATTAATTCAAGAAGTAGCTGGTGGAGAAATTACATCAGATATTGTGGATATTTATCCTAAAAAAATAGAAGATTTTCAAGTTTTTATAAATTTTGAAAAAATAACTAAAGTAATTGGTGAAGAACTTCCTAAAGAAACCATCAAGAAAATTTTAGTTTCCTTAGACATTAAAGTAACCAATGTAACAGAATCTGGTTTAGGATTAATGATTCCTTCATACAGAGTTGATGTGCAAAGAGAAATTGATGTAATAGAAGAAATTTTAAGAGTTTACGGTTATAATAATATTCAATTTACAGAAAAATTAAACGCTACTATTTCTAATTCTTCAAGAACAGAAGAATATAAAGTACAAAACATAATTTCAGATCAATTATGTGCTGTTGGTTTCAACGAAATGATGGCAAACTCTTTAACAACACCTGATTATGTGAAATTATCAGAAAATTTAAAGGAAGAGTTTAATGTTGTAATGTTAAACCCATTAAGTAATGATTTATCGACCATGCGTCAATCTATGTTATTTTCTGGTTTAGAATCTATTTCATTTAATATTAACAGAAAACGAAGCGATTTAAAGTTATACGAATTTGGAAAGACCTATCACAACTTGCCTTCAGGATACGAAGAGAATAAACATTTAACACTATTCGCAACAGGAAACAGAACAGAAGAAAGTTGGGCACAAACACAACAAAAATCTGATTTTTTCTTATTTAAAGGCTATATAAACTCTATACTATCTCGTATTGGTTTAGATACTAAACTTTCTAGCTTACCCATTGAAAACGATGTTTTCGCTGAAGGAATTAGTTTAGCTGTTGGAAAAGAAACAATTGTTGAGTTTGGTACAGTTAAAAAATCTATCTTAAAACATTTCGATATTAAGCAAGATGTTTTATATGCAGATATTGATTGGGGAAAAATTCAAAAGTATATTTCTAATAAAATGAAGTTTACTGATATTCCTAAATATCCAGAAGTTAGAAGAGATTTAGCACTTTTATTAGACCAAAGCACTTCATTTGAAGAGGTTTTCAAAATTGCAAAACAAACGGAGAAAAAACTATTAAAAAACATCAATTTATTCGATGTTTATGAAGGGAAAAATTTACCAGAAGGTAAAAAATCATATGCAGTTAGTTTCACTATTCAAGATGAAAACAAAACTTTGAACGATAAAGAAATTGAAAAAATAATGAGTAAATTGTTAACTAATTTTGAAAAACAATTAGGAGCAACTCTTAGATAATATTCAATGCAATACCAACAAAAGCCCTGTTTAGAATTTTTTCTAAATGGGGCTTTTCATTTTTAGAATATAATTCGTTGGTTACAATTTGTTTTTGATATACGTTTCTTCGAATACGAAGCGCAACGAGAAACTTTATCCTGTTTTTACTCTACAAAAACACTAAAACTAGCATCTTTTTCATTAATTACATCAAAGGGGTTAAATATAGAGATTTGCTTATAAAACAAATATCCCGTTTAGAAATTTCCAAACGGGATATATTATTTTAAGAAAGTGTTTTTAACAGCTAGTACGAACTAATTATTCTTTAATAAATTTAGTATTCGTAGTTCCATTTTCAGTTTGTATTTTAACAAAGTAATTTCCTTTCGTTAATCTAGAAACATCTATAGTATTTGTATCATTAGTAACTGAAATTACTAATTGACCAACAATATTATAAATTTCGATTGATGTAACTTCTATGTTTACTTTCGAATCTAAACTTATAGTGTTTTTCGCAGGATTTGGATATAAAGTAAAATAATTACTAAATTCAAAACTTTCCGATTTTAAAGCTTCAATAGTTGTAGTATACTTGTTTGTATTCACTGGAAAGTTAAAATCAAAATAAATATCTGCCTCATTAGAGAATGTTTCCCCAACTCCTAAATCAGATCTTGTTTTTATTTTAAAAGAAATATAACCGTCATTAGAAGTATCATTATAATCTAAATCAATATTTTCAAAAATGAATTCTACATTATCGTTTTCAATTGAAGTATAATAATCATGACTTGCATCTAAAGGAACTAAAGTAGAAATGTCAAATTTTTGTGCATCAATTAAATCTTTAACTACAACATTTTCTGCAGCAAATGTTCCCATATTTTCAAAACGAATCATATAATGAACATACTTCCCAACCACTTCAGGAGAAACAGTCTCACCTTCTAAACATGTTATATCATTTGGGTCATAAGAACCAACAACCGTTTGATCTAATGTAAATGTATTATTATTTGGAGTTTCGTCTACATTGTTAGACGTAATAACAGCTGTATAACTCAATTCATCATCAATATTAACTGAAGGAATAGCAGATGGAGAGTTTACTTTCAAAACAATTGTTATTTCTCTTGTTTCAAAAGGCTGTAAGTCAGAATAACTCCATTCATAACCATTTGTAGATTGATTACCATAACTTGGCAATGAAGAATCAAAAGTTGTTACTGTATTGTTGTGTGTAAAACTTATGTTTCCACTTTCAACTTCTGTACCTCTATTTCTAAATACAATTTTATATCGTGCTTCAAAACCTGGTCTTGCAGCATCCAAAGGTAAAACATATACTTCAACATCAGAATGAATACCGTTTGCAGTTACACAGAAGTCTTTCATTACTGGACTAGACATTGTTGGAAAATCAACAAGGATCTGGTTAGGAGTAATTGTAAAATATGAAGGATTTTCTAAAGTTGGAGTGATAGTATAAGAACCTTCATCAACAGAAATTGCATAATTACCTGATTGATTCGCTATAAAGTTACCTGATTCATTTCCGTTAGAAATTGAAAAATTTAAGTTTGAAAAATTTATATCTGAAACATCACAACCATCATTGTTTGAATCAAATTTAATGTTTCCTGTTATTTGATAAAATTGTCCACCTGGAGTGAAATTACAATAACTATTTACATTACAATTTGTATACCCGAATTGATTTAAACGATCTTGAATCCAAGTAATATCTTCTTGATTAGCACAAATATATTCTAAGTTTGGAGTGTTTTCTAATTGTAATTCAATCCAACTTGGATTATTATTTTTTAAATTTAAATAAGATAATTGTGTTTGAGAACAGTTTATTTTCTTAATGTTTACCAAGTTTGAAAAATCTAAAGAAGAAATTGGATTATATCTACAATCTAAAGTAACTAATTTTAATAAAGTAGTAATTTCTAAATTTGTAATTTGATTTCTCAAACAGTTTAATTCTTTCAAACTAATAAAACTTTCAATTCCTGTTAAATCAGAAATATCAGCATTTGAAACATTTAAATAAGTAACTTCTTCTGCTTCAAAAATTTGAATTTTACCATCATTATTAGAATCAATTTTAAACCATTCGCCAGATAAATTTTTTGCAACAGTATTATTCTCGTTTGCTGCTAATAATCTAGTCTTAAAATTTGTATCAGATAAATTTACGTTTTGACCTTGTAAAAACAATCCTGATAATAAAACAATAAATAAAAAGTATAATTTTCTCATATGTAAATATTTGGGACTGCAAATGTATATTAAATTATGTGTAAAAAAACACCTTCAATATTCACTTTCATTAAAGAAAAGTCATAAAATGTAAATTTTCATTGCGAAAAAAATATTTAATTAACTATAAAAATATTTTTAAAATAATTAGTAGAAAATTTTTCTGTTAACAGTTAAAAAAAAAGAGTTTTTTAAAGCAAAAATCCCAATTCGATGAAAAATTGGGATTTAAATAAATTTTAACATTTTTTATAAGAAAAGAATTACTCCTTTATAAATTTTGTATTTGAAATACCTTGTTCTGTATTCACTTTTATGAAATAATTACCTGATTTTAAGCTAGAAACGTCTACCGAAGTAGTACTATTAGGAACAGAAATTACAATTTGTCCTAACATATTATAAATTTCAACCGATTGAATTTCTAAATTCTCTTTTGAATTGAAATGTAAAACATCTTGCACAGGGTTTGGATATAACGTAAATTTTGAATTAAAATCGAAGTCTTGTATACTTAAAGCTTGAATCGTAGTTGTATAAGTATTCGTTGTAATTGGAAAGTTATAATCGAAATAGATATTAGCATCATTAGAAAAAGTATCACCAAGCACTAAAGTCGATTTTGTTTTAATTTTGAAAGCCACATAACCATCATTTGTAGCGTCATTGAAGTCTAAATTGATGTTTTCAAAGATAAATTCTACTTTATTATCCTTAATCCTAGTATAAAACTCATGACTTCCTTTTAATGGGATTAAAGTAGCTAAATCAAATTTAGACACATCAATCATGTCTTTTACCACAACATTTTCAGCAGGATACGTTCCTGTATTTTCAAAACGAATTAAATAATGAACGTACTCGCCTATCATATCTGGACCAACAGTTTCTCCTTCTAAACATGTTTTATCATTAGGGTCATATGAACCAACAACGGTTTGTTTAATCGCAGAAGTATTATCATAAAGTACTTCATCAGTAACCATTGGAGTAATTTGTGCAGTAAAATTCAATTGATCACCATTATTAACTGCTGGAGTTTCCATTGGTGAATTCACATTGAAAACCACTTCAATTTCTCTAGTTTCAAAAAGCTCTAAATTAGCATAATTCCAAGTGAATGTATCTGTACCTTGACTATCAAAAACTGGGTTGGCTGATACATAATCTAAAACAGCATTATTATAAGTAAAAGTAATCGCTCCGTTTTCAACTTGATTTCCTTTATTTCTGTAGATTATTTTATATTTAGCATCAAAGCCAGGTCTAGCAGGAACTAGTGATAAAACAATTACTTCCACATCGTGATTAATACCATTTGCAGTAACACAAAAATCTTGAGTAAAAGGACTTGTTTGTGTTGGAAAATCTACTGTAATATTGGTTGGAGAAATAGTGAAATAGTTTGGGTTTTCTAGATTTGGAGTTATGGTATGAGAACCTGCTTGAACTGGAATATAATAATTCCCTGATTGATTTGTGATATAAACACCAACTAAATTATTAGAAACAGTTTGATTAAATTTTAAATTTGAATAATTATAATCTAAATTATCACACCCATTATTATTAGAATCGAATTTTGAATTCCCTGTTATTTCATAAAAAGTACCTCCAGGAGTGAAAGAACAATAAGAATTTACATTGCAGTTTAATATCCCATTTTGAGTAGTAAGAAGTTCTAATTGATTTACTTGATCATCATCACAACAAATATAACTCAAATTAGGGTTATCCATAATTGAAATTGAAGTTTCAATTGATCCATTTTTTAAAAATAAACTCTCTAGCTCATTTCCCCAACAATATATTTTTTTCAATTTTTTTGAATTATTTAAATTTAAAGTAGTTAACTCATTTGAATCACAATATAATTCCTCTAAACTAATAAGATCAGAAGCATCAAATGTAATTAATTGATTAGCTATACATGTGATTTTTTTTAAATTTATTAATCCATTTAAGCTCATTGATGCAATATGACTATTCGTACAATTTAACTCAATTAAATTATTCAATCCATCTAAATTTAATGTTATTATTGAATTTCCTGCACAATTAAGGAATGTTAAATTTATAAATTCATTAATACCCGTTAAATTAGTAATATTTTGATCACTCACATTCAGATAAGTAACTTGATGAGCTTCCGATACCTGAATATTTCCATCATTATTAGTATCAATACCTAAAGTGGTTAACTTCGCTTTAAAATTCGCATCAGGAATATTAACAATCTGCCCTTGTATATGCAATCCGAACAAAACAAATAGTAAAAAATATATTCTTTTCATAGTATAAATTTAAAAGTGCAAAATTACTACAAATAGAACGATTAAGCACTTATAAATCCTATAATTAACAATAACAAAATATTGCATTCCTGCAACTATTTACTTTTCTAAAAAAATAGTATTTTAGCCTCATGATTAAAGTTGTAATTATTGGTAGCGGTAATGTTGCCCAACACCTATTAAAAGTAATGCTTAATACAGAAGAAGTAACTATCGTCCAGGTTTTTGCTCGTTCTAAAGAAAGCATTTCTCATTTAATTGTTGAAAACCAAATTACTTCAACTTATAACGATATTAAAGAAGCAGATGTCTATATTATTTCGGTTTCTGATAATGCCATTGCAGAAGTTGCAAGTAATTTACCTTTTAAAAATCGTTTAGTGGTGCATACATCTGGTACTTCTGAACTTTCCGTTTTAGACAATAAGAATAGAAAAGGTGTTTTTTATCCTTTGCAAACGTTTAGTAGGTCTAAAGCTGTAGATTTTTCAACTATTCCCATTTGTTTAGAAACTGAAAATGAAAGAGATTATGCCATTTTGAAAGCATTGGCCGACCTAATTTCTAAAAAAGCATATGCCATTTCATCCGAACAACGAAAAAGTTTGCATGTTGCTGCCGTTTTTGTGTGTAATTTTGTCAATCATTTGTATCAAATTGGCAATGAAATTTGTAATGAAAACAAAGTGCCTTTTGAAATCTTGCAACCTTTAATTATAGAAACAGCTAACAAAATAACACAACTGTCTCCAAAAGAAGCACAAACTGGACCTGCTTTGAGAAACGATACTAAAACCATAGAAAAACACATGGATTTTCTACAGGAATCAAACTATAAAGAACTCTATAAATTATTAACTCAATCGATACAAAATGTCTAAAAGCTATAAAGAATTAATGAACGAAATTACCACATTCATCCTCGATGTTGATGGTGTACTTACCGACGGAACTATTCAGGTTACTCAAACAGGTGAAATGCTTCGAAATATGAACATTCGCGATGGTTATGCCATGAAAGCAGCTGTAGAAAACGGTTATACCGTTTGTATTATTTCTGGTGGAAGTAATGAAGGGGTTCGTGTTCGTTTGCGTAATTTAGGAATTACTGATATTCATTTAGGCGTTTCGGATAAAGTGGAAACATTCAAAGAATTTATTGACATCTACACTATTAAACCCGAACAAGTGTTATATATGGGTGACGATATTCCGGATTATCATGTAATGAAATTGGTAGGGTTACCAACTTGTCCACAAAATGCGGCTCCAGAAATTAAAAATTTAAGCAAGTATATTTCCCATATTAACGGAGGAAATGGTTGCGTTCGTGATGTGATTGAACAAGTAATGAAAGTACAAGGAAAATGGATGGAACATTTTGATGCTAAATATGATTAATTTTAAGTTGTCATTTTTTTAACTTATCATTATTTACTCATAATTAATTACTAAAAAAATATGAAATACCTAAAACTAATACGTTTTCAAAACCTACTAATGCTTGCTTTTATGCAAGTACTTTTTCGTTATACCTATTTAAAATCGGCTACACTTACCAATTTAACCCCAACAGGTAATTTTTTATCGCTATCAAACTTTCAATTTGCATTGTTAGTGCTTTCGACTGTTTGTATTGCTGCTGCTGGTTATGTTATCAATAATATCATGGATCAAGATAATGATGAAATTGCTAAGCCAAAAGATAGAATTATAGGCAAATCGGTTTCGGAAAGTATGGGCTATAATATTTATGTAGCTCTAAACTTAATAGGTGTCGGAATTGGTTTTTACCTTTCTAATGTTGTTGGAAAAAAAGGACTTTTTACCATCTTTATTTTCGTTGCAGCATTATTATATGTGTATTCAACCTACTTAAAAAGGGTTGTAATAATTAGTAATATAACTGTTGCTTTCATACTATCTTTCAGTATCATTATATTAGGTGTTTTCGATTTATTCCCTGCAACTTATGAAGGAAACACAGCGCAAATGAAACAAGCTTTTGGGGTATTATTTGATTATGCAGTTTTTGCTTTTATAATCAACTTTTTAAGAGAAGTTATTAAAGATATTGAAGATACCGATGGCGATTATGCATCTGGAATTCAAACTTTACCCGTACTTTTAGGAAAAGAGAGAACTGCAAGAATAATTAGTTTATTAACTTTAGTTCCAATTTTATTATTGCTCTATTATATAAACACTAATTTATTAGACTATAACTATATATTATATTATGGACTACTTTTCATTGTTGGTCCACTACTCTACTTCATGATTAAATTATGGAGTGCAAAAACAAAGCATGATTACAAACATTTAAGTTTAGTTTTAAAAATTGTTCTTTTCTTTGGAATACTTTCAATTGCTGTAATTACTTATTCAATCAAAAATGCTTAAAGAAAAATTAAACAAATACACTATTATTTTAGCTTCTGGTTCACCTAGGAGACAACAGTTTTTTAAAGAAATGGATGTTGATTTCACTATTCAATTAAAAGAAATTGAAGAAATTTATCCAAAAAACTTAAAATCTGAAGAGATAACAAACTATTTATCAGAATTAAAGGCAAGTGCTTTTGAAAACCTTACGAAAAATGATCTTTTAATTACAAGTGACACCATTGTTTGGCATGAAGAAAAAGCTCTAGGTAAACCAAAAGATTACGAAGATGCTTTTAAAATGTTATCTTCTATGTCTGGAAAAACACACCAAGTAATAACCTCAGTTTCATTCAAAACTAGTGAAAAAATTGAAACAATACATGAGGTAACGAAAGTAACTTTCAAAGAATTAGCAACTTCTGAAATTAACTATTATTTAGACAATTACAAACCATTTGATAAAGCTGGTTCTTATGGAATACAAGAATGGATTGGTTTAATTGCAATTACAAAAATTGAAGGTTCATATAGTAATGTTGTTGGTCTTCCTGTTGAAAAAGTATATACAAAATTACTTTCTTATGCTTAAATATTTAGAAAACCCTTATCTACAAGAAGAAATATTTACTTTCATAGTCATTTGTGTACTTCTATTTTTAAGAGTTTTTGCATCAGAAATAATAAAAAAATCTGCGAAACTAAACGAGTCATTAGAACACAGAACAAACCTTGTTATAAAATATGTAAATATACTCCTAGGATTATTAGCAATTTTTACGATTATTATTATTTGGGGTGTAAAAAAAGAGCAAATTTTCCTATTCATTTCTTCCGTTTTCGCTGTTATTGGTGTTGCAGCCTTTGCGCAATGGTCATTATTAAGTAATATAACTGCTGGAATAATTCTATTTTTCTCCTATCCTTTTAAAATTGGAGATAAAATAAAAATTATGGACAAAGACTTTCCACTTGAAGGAGAAATACAAGACATAAAAGCTTTTTACATTATATTAAAAAAAACTGATAACGAACTAGTTACTTATCCTAATAATTTATTAATGCAAAAAGGAATTCTGATTATCAAATCTACTTTTGAAGATAAAGAATTTACAGATTAAAATAAAATGTAAAACATTTCTCACTGTTATGAAAAATCTAAAGTCCCAAAATATTGTTAAAAAGGAAGTAATTAAATCTTCCTTTTTTAAATTTAGACCTAATTTTTAATTCGGGTTCAAAAACATCACAAAAAATGATAAAAAAATATTTGCTATTACTATTTCTATCTTCTACTATAAGCTATGCTCAAGCACCGAAAAAGCCAAATGCAGCAGAAATTTATGAAGCCGTTCAGAAACTCAATTTTTTAGGAAAAGTTCTTTATGTAGCTGCACATCCAGATGATGAAAACACACGATTGATCACTTATTTTTCAAACCATTACCACGCGGAAACAGCCTATTTATCATTAACTCGTGGAGATGGTGGACAAAATTTAATTGGACCAGAATTAAGAGAAAAATTAGGAGCAATTAGAACACAAGAACTATTAGCAGCAAGAAATATTGATGGTGGAAACCAATTTTTTACTCGTGCAAATGATTTTGGTTACTCTAAAGAGCCCAATGAAACATTTTCAATTTGGAATAAAGAGCAAGTATTAGAAGATGTTATTCAAGTAATGGAAACATTTCAACCCGATATTGTTATCAATCGTTTTAACCATAGAACACCTGGAACTACTCACGGACATCATACAGCTTCTGCAATGTTAAGTTTAGAAGCCTATGAAAAACTGAATAATAAACCAAGTAGAGTGTTTTTTAATACATCTTGGTGGTTTTATGGAAGTGAAAAAGCTTTTGAAAGAGCAGATAAATCAAATTTATTATCTTTCAATGCAAATGTTTATTACCCTTTAAAAGGAAAAAGTAATCATGAAATTGCTGCTTTAAGTCGTAGTCAGCATAAATGTCAAGGATTTGGTTCAACAGGATCTAGAGGAAGTGAGACAGAATTTTTAGAAATATTAAAAGGTAGTTTACCAAATAGTGCTAATTTATTTGAAGGAATTGATACTTCATGGAATAGAATTAAAGGTGGAGAAGCAATTGGAAAGATTCTAAATGAAATTGAAAAAAACTTTAATTTTACAAATCCATCAAGTCATATTCCAAAATTGATTGAAGCCTATACATTAATTCAAAACTTAGACAATAACTATTGGAAAAAAAGCAAGAGTAAACAAATTTCAAAAATCATTGAAGCCTGTAGCGGTTTATACCTTGAAGCCATTACTTCAAGCGAAAATGGAACAAAAAACGAATCTATAAGTATATTTTTTGAAGCAATTAATAGAAGTAATAACAACATTAAACTTCTTAGTTATAACATTCTAAACCAAGGAGTACAAAATAAATCTGAAACACTTTCAAACAACGAAACAATCAAGTTCGAAGAGAAAAAATTCATTATACCAAATACTGTTGAATATTCTAATCTATTCTGGTTAAAAGAAAAGCCAACAGTTGGAATGTATCAAGTTTCTAATAAAGCCATCCGAATTTATCCTGAAGAAAAATTACAATTTCCTGTGGTTTTTTCTATAGAAATAGAAGGACATAAAATTGATTTTATAAAGAATTTAGTTTTCAAAAAGAATGATCCAGAAAAAGGAGAAACATATATTCCTTTTTCAGTTTTACCAGAAGTAACTTCTGAAATTGTAAATAAAGTATCCATTTTTAATACAAACAATCCGAAAGAAATTCAAGTAAAGCTAAAATCAAATAAAGCCAATAGTTCTGGAATAGCCAAATTAATAGTGGATTCAAATTGGAAAGTTGAACCCAATGAAATTCAGTTTTCAATAGAAAGAGAAAATGAAGAAAAAACAATAACATTTAAAATTTTCCCTCCAAGCAATGAGAGTAATACCGATTTTTCTGTTGAAATTCAGACGAATACAGAAAAACATCAATTGGAATGTGTTGAAATAAAATACGATCATATTCCAAAGCAAACTATTTTACAACCATCAGAAGGTAAATTAGTACGATTAGACATTCAAACAAAAGGTAAAAATATTGGTTATATTATAGGTGCAGGAGATGAAGTTGGAAAATATTTAGAAAATATTGGTTATACAATTACATATATAAATCCGAGTGAAATTTCTATCGAAAACTTGACTAATTATGACGCTATCATTCTAGGTATTAGAGCTTTCAATACTATTGAAGAATTGAAATTTAAAAATAAAGATTTATTTCAATATGTTGAAAATGGCGGAAATCTTATTGTACAATATAATACAACAAGTGGTTTATTAACAGAAGAAGTTGCTCCATATGATTTGAAAATATCAAGAGACAGAGTTACGAATGAAAATGCTAAAGTTTCTTTTGTTAATCCAAAGCATCCTGTTTTAAACACTCCAAACAAAATAACTAGCAAAGACTTTGAGAATTGGGTACAAGAACAAGGCTTATACTATCCTAGCAAATGGAATAGAGCATTCACTCCTATCCTATCATCGGCCGATTCGGGTGAGAAACAAAAAGAAGGTGCATTATTAATTGCAAAACACGGAAAAGGAAATTATATTTATACTGGATTAAGTTTCTTTAGGGAATTACCAGTAGGTGTCTCTGGAGCTTATAGATTGCTAGCCAATTTAATTTCACTTGACAAATAATTAAGAGGATGAAAGAAAAATATCAATGGAAGAAAAGTTATAATTATGTATTGTTTTTAAACGCTTTATATATATTAATTTTCTTTATTTTAATGGAAGTTTACTCATAATATGGAATATTTAGATTGGATCGTACTCTCATGTACCCTACTTTTTATAGTTATTTATGGTGCTCTAAAAACAAAAGGAAGCGCTAACGTTAAGGACTATTTACTTGATAATAACGAAACACCTTGGTTTACCGTTGGATTATCGGTAATGGCAACACAAGCAAGTGCTATTACCTTTTTATCAACACCTGGACAAGCCTATCATGATGGAATGGGATTTGTTCAATTCTATTTTGGTTTACCTCTTGCAATGATTGTTATTGCCTATACTTTTATTCCTATATATCATAAATTAAAAGTATTTACAGCCTATGAATACCTAGAGCAACGTTTTGATGTTAAAACAAGAACATTAGCGGCTATATTATTTCTTATTCAAAGAGGTTTAGGAACAGGTATAACTATATATGCACCTTCAATTATTCTCTCTGCATTATTAGGTTGGAATTTAACAATGTTGAATATTATTATCGGTTCACTTGTAATAATTTATACTGTAACTGGAGGAACTAAAGCCGTAAATGTTACTCAAAAGCATCAAATGTTTATCATTCTATTGGGAATGTTTATTACCTTTTTCTTAATCCTTGATTATTTACCCGAAGATTTAGATTTTTCTAACGCCTTGCATATTGCAGGTGCAAATGGTAAAATGGATATTTTAGATTTTTCTTATAATCCAGAAACAAGGTATACCTTTTGGAGTGGAATAACTGGTGGATTTTTCTTAATGTTATCCTATTTTGGAACCGATCAATCGCAAGTTGGACGCTATTTATCTGGAAAATCTGTAAAAGAGAGCCAAATGGGGTTAATCATGAATGGTATTTTAAAGGTTCCAATGCAGTTTTTTATACTTTTAACTGGTGTATTAGTGTTTGTGTTTTTTCAATTTAACGACACTCCTTTACATTTCAATCCAAATAATGTAACAAAAGTAAAAGAATCTAATTATAAAGAGAATTATGAAGATTTAGAAGAAAAATTAGCCTACATCAATGAAGAAAAACAAGTTGTCAATAAAATTTATATTGAACAATTACAACATAATGATTTTGATAATCCAACGCTTCGTAAGCAAATGGTTGCTCTTTCTTTAAAGGAAAAAGAATTGAGAGAAAATGCAAAAGAAATCATTAAAAAAGTAGATACTGCTTCTGAGACCAATGATAAGGATTATGTTTTCTTGTATTTTATATTACATTATTTACCAAAGGGACTATTAGGATTACTTTTGGCTGTAATTTTTAGTGCAGCGATGTCTTCAAGTGCTTCCGGGCTAAATTCTCTTGCGGCAACTACTGCAATAGATATTTATAAACGAAATGTTGAAGAAAAATCAGATAAACATTATGTATATGCAACACAATGGTTCACTCTATTTTGGGGTGTTGTAGCCATTGGTTTTGCTTGTATTAGCTCATTGTTTGAAAACTTAATTCAATTAGTAAACATTATTGGTTCGGTATTTTATGGAACTGTTTTAGGAATATTTTTAGTTGGTTTCTATATTAAATATATTAAAGGACAAGCAATTTTCATTGGTGCATGTTTGAGTCAACTAATTATTTTTATAATTTATTATTTCACAATACACATTCAACCAAATGATAGTGAAAAACTAAGTTATTTGTGGTTGAATTTTATTGGAGTAGTATTAACTATTATCCTATCATTATTCTTTCAATTCCTATTGAATAATAGAAAAAAAGAAATAATAAGCACTTAGAACTAAATGAATTGGATTTATTAGAAAATGAAAATACATCAAAATAAGTTACTATTACTCTTTTTACTTCTATTTAGTTTAATTGGTAATGCTCAAAAAAGAAAGATTCTAAAAGAGTTTGAAAATTTAAAAAAAATAAACTTAAATCAAGAAAATACTAACCTATCCCAATATAATCAGGGAAAAATGTTAGAATGGAAAGTTGATCCATATTATTCAAATGAAAAATTTTCAATTTCCGAAATAAGATTTTTGAAGAATTCAATTGGTGATTTTAATAAAGACGGAATTCCAGACATTTTTGCAACGCTATTTATAGAAAGTAGATTAAGATCGGAAATTAACCTAGGCATAATTCAAATTAATGGAAATACAATTGAGATTATTAGCTATAAACAATTTTCAGAAGGCTATCAAGAATTTACACTCGTAGAAGTCGAAAATGAAATTGTTAAAATAAGAGCCGTTTTAAATGGTGTAAATGGAGAAGTATTCTCAGACAGAATAGTTTCTTTGGCTTATGATCCAATTAATCATATAAAAACAGTATCATCTTGTAAGACGGATGAAATGAAGAATCAATTCATTTTTAATACTAATGTTGATGTTAAAAGAGAGTATTATATAAATTATTGTTTGTTAAATCAGCAAACTGAAGAATACAACTCTGAAAATACTAAAATTACTGCTGAAACACATGGTTGTGATGATTTTACATTGCGATTTACAATAAATAAAGTAAATGTCGATGCGAAAAAATTTAATAAAAATGATTACTTATTAGAGATTATTACGTTTTTAAAATCGAACACAAGATACCCAACGCTATTAAGTAAAATCGAAAAAGACATTCTACAAAAGAACAAAGCGAATATTTCTGTGAGTAACGAAATGAAATATGATATTAAAAATTTCATTAATGATACTACGTATTTTCAGATTGGCACTACTTTGGTTCAAAACACATATCTACTTGATATTATATATTATGAAGAAAGATAAATTCAAATAGTAGAATTACAACTTAATAAGATAATTACATAAAAAATGCCGTTTGATAATCAAACGGCATTTTTTATAGAAACGTAAAGCGAATACTCTTATTTAGACCATTCAGCAATACTATCTTTATTCATTTTTTCATAATCACCATTACCTGCTTTTTTAGCTCCATCTAAAGATGATTTTGCAGTAGCAATTGCTCCTTTTTTATCTCCTAATTTTGCTTGAATTAAAGACTTCAAACGTAAATACCAAAAAGGAGTATCTTTTCCTTCTGGAGTTAAACTCACTGCATTATTAATCCAAGTTAATGCTTTATTTAAATCATTTTCTGTTTGATAAAAATATTGAGCAGCAGAAAAATAATCTCCTGCACTTGGTCCAGCTAAAGCTTTTTCTATGCTGTTCATTGCTACTTTATTCGTAGGAACAGTAAAAGGAACAGAAACCATTGTTCTTTCCCAAGCTAAATCTAGAGTTGCACTATCGTTTGATAAATTATTTAATGATATTGTAAAAGATTCAACAGGTTTATTTAAAGTTTCTGGTTTAACTGTTGTTCTTAACGCAACTTTACTCTCGTCCCATGTTTTAGGTAAACCCCAATTATCTGTTGCCGAGTAAAAAATAACATCCCAAGAGTCTGCCTTTGGAGTTGTATAAAGAGCATATTTACCTCTTTTCAATTCTTGACCATTCACTTTGATATCTTCATCAAATGTAATAACTGTATTTGCATTTGCTCCAGTTCTCCAATTCTTACCATAAGGAACTAAATCTCCATATACTGTTCTACCTTTTGCTCCTGGTCTAGAATAATCAATCGATACATTTGTTAAACCTACAGTTTGTTCCACTTTTGAAGATGGACTTGCTTGCGGTGTTTCTACTTGAGCATTAATAGTTAGCGAAGAAAACGCTAACAACGCCATAATAAATACCTTTTTCATTTTTGTTTTTTTATTAATATTTTGGTGATACTTTGTTTTTTACGAAATTACTAAAAATGTACAATGAATATGTTAAGCTATTCCTAAAATTAAAATTATTTTGTTTAATATTTTTGTATATTTGTTAAACAAAAAAGTAATTATGAAAATATATAGACTTCATACCAAGCAAAATTTACCCATTTCTATTGAAGAAGCATGGTCATTTTTATCTAATCCAACTAATTTAAAAAAAATTACTCCAGACTATATGGGGTTTAATATACTTTCAGGTAACGAAAAGTTAATGTATCCTGGTCAAATTATACAGTATATTGTTACTCCTGTAATGGGTATACCTACAAAATGGGTAACGGAAATTACTCATGTTGAAGATAAAAAATACTTTGTAGATGAACAACGATTTGGACCTTACTCACTTTGGCATCATAAACATTTTTTAAATGAAATACCTGGGGGAGTTGAAATGGAAGATATTATAGATTATAAAATTCCAATGGGAATTATTGGTCAGATGGTTCATCCTATTATTGTAAAACCAAAACTCAATGAAATATTCGAATACAGAAGAAAAAAACTAATTGAACTCTTTGGTGAGTATAAGAACTAGTTTAAAAATAATACCAGTTATGATTTGAATTTACTGTTAAAGAAAATGATGATTTTTTTCTTGATATAAAATAGAAAATCAAAGCATAGCATCGTTACGTTTTTATTTTATATTGAAATAGCGAGAAAAAAAGGGCGTTTTATTACAGTAAATTCAAGTGATAAATGGTATAACCCTTTTAATTTAAAAATAATTGAGAATGAAATTTCTTCATTACTCACAAAGACAAAAAAATGAAAAAAAACATACTATTAATTGGCGGATCTTACGGAATTGGATTCGCACTAACAGAATTAATAAAAGAAGAAGCAAATATTTTTGTAGCCTCTAGAACGTCTGAGAACTTAGACGCAACAATAAATTACATTCCTTTTGATGTAAATTCTCAATCACTTAATGCAGAAGCTTTACCACAAAAAATCGATGGCTTTGTTTTTTTGCCTGGAAGTATTAATTTAAAACCATTTAAAGGCATAAAAATTGAAACTTTTCAAGAAGATTTACAAATCAACTTTATCAATATGGTTAAAGTACTACAAAGCATTTTGCCAAATCTTCTTGCTTCAGAAAATGCAAGTATAGTATTATTTAGTAGTGTTGCAGTTGGAAAAGGTATGCCATTTCATACAAGTATAGCTGCTGCAAAAGGAGCTATTGAAGGTTTTGGAAAAGCATTTGCTGCTGAATATGCACCAAAAATTCGATTAAATATAATTGCTCCTTCATTAACAGATACTCCTTTGGCAAATAAGTTTCTAAATAACGAAATTAAAAAAGAAAAAGCAGCAGAAAGACATCCTTTAAAAAAGATTGGTAGTGCAAATGATATTGCAGAAATGGCTGCTTTTTTATTATCTGAAAAAAGTCAATGGATAACTGGTCAAGTTTTCCATGTAGATGGTGGAATGTCAACACTATCAGTTAACGGATAACTATAAAAGTCAATTTCAAGATACTGCAATTATTTTAAAATATAAATACAAAAAAATGAATATATTCTGGTTTAGAAGAGATTTACGATTAAATGATAACGTTGCTTTGTTTCATGCTCTAAGTGAAAATGAAGCTGTTTTGCCAATATTCATATTTGACAATACAATACTTGATCAACTGGAAAAAAATGATGCTAGAGTCGAATTCATTCAACAGCAATTATCGATAATAAATAATAAATTAAAAGAAAAGGATAAATCATTAGCAGTTTTTTATGGTAAGCCAATTACTATTTTTGAAAAATTAGTGCAAGAGCAAAACATTAAAACTGTATTTGCAAATCATGATTATGAACCCTATGCTAGAAAAAGAGATAAAGAAATTTATCAGCTTTTTAAAGAAAATAATATTACGTTTAAGACATCTAAAGATCAAGTTATTTTTGAAAAAAACGAAGTCATTAAAGACGATGGAACACCTTATGTAGTCTTTACTCCTTTTTCAAAAAAATGGAAAGAAAAATTAAAAAAAATAAGTTTAGAGTATTGTAAATCAGAGCATAAAATAGATAAAATCGCAGAGCATTCATATCCTTTTCTAAACTTAGAAGCTATTGGTTTTCAGCCTTCAAACATAACCATTCCAACGTTCAATATTTCAGATCAATTAATTAATAATTATGAAGATACTAGAAATATTCCTTCTGTTAATGGTACATCGCTCTTAGGGGTTCATTTACGATTTGGGACAGTATCAATTCGCGAAATGCTGATTCATGCACTCAAATCAAAGAATGAAACCTTCTTAAACGAACTTATTTGGAGGGAATTTTTTATGCAAATACTATGGCATTTTCCACACACAATTAACCAAAGCTTCCGTCCGAAATATGATGCTATTCCTTGGGATAATAATGAAGCTTTATTCGAAAAATGGTGTCAAGGAGAAACTGGTTATCCATTTGTAGATGCTGGAATGCGAGAACTCAATGCAACTGGACACATGCATAATAGAGTACGAATGATTGTCGCTAGTTTTTTATGCAAACATTTATTAATAGATTGGAGGTGGGGCGAAACCTATTTTGCTCAAAAACTTTTGGATTATGAACAATCTAGTAATGTGGGTAACTGGCAATGGGCCGCTGGATCTGGAGTAGATGCTGCTCCCTATTTTAGAATTTTTAACCCTACAGAGCAAGTTAAAAAATTTGATAAAGATTTAAAATACATCAAGAAATGGATTCCAGAGTTAGAAACTTTAGACTATCCAAAACCTATTGTAGATCATAAAACAGCTAGAGAAAAGTGTTTGAGTGTCTACAAAGAAGCTTTGGCATAATTTTTTAAAATGAATTTATATGAATATTGTTTGGCTTAAAAGAGATTTGCGATTAACTGATAATGAAGCACTTTATAATGCTATTTCATCGGGAAGAAAAACACTTTTACTTTACATTTTTGAACCTTCATTACAGAATGACATTCATTATAGTAAACGCCATTTTGATTTTATAAAACAGTCTTTAAAGGCATTACAAAAAGCACTTCTTCCTTTTCATACACAACTATTAATTGTAGAAGATGAAGCAATAACTGTCTTTGAAAAACTAAATAACTTGATTAATATTCATGCTATATATTCACATCAAGAAACAGGAATAAAACGAACATACGAAAGAGACATACAATTATCTCAATATTTCAATGTAAGTAACATTCGATGGTTTGAAAGCATTAATAATGGAATAATTAGAGGCATACAAAATAGAAAAAACTGGAAAGAAGATTGGTATGATTATATGAATAATGATTGCTTTCCGTTTCAACCTAATGCTCGAACATTTATAAAGTATAAAGACATTGAAAATATTGAAAATCATTTTACACTTGTATCATTAGAAACAAATCCAGATTCACTATTTCAGAAAGGTGGTTTTCTAATGGCAAAAAGATATATGAATTCCTTTTTTAAAGAAAGAGTCATCAATTATTCAAAAAATATTTCTAAACCCGAAAAAGCAAGGAAAAGTTGTAGCCGATTATCACCTTATATCGCTTGGGGAAATTTATCTATTCGTGAAGTTTTTCAAGAATCCACACGTTACTTAATCAATAACGACAGAAAAAGAGCAATATTAAATTTTATGTCCCGACTAAGATGGCAATCGCATTTCATTCAAAAATTTGAAATGGAATGCCAAATGGAATTTAAAGCTATCAATAAAGGATATCGAAACTTAAATCAGCCTGTAAAAAAACACTATCATGAAGCTTGGATCATGGGGAAAACAGGTGTTCCAATCGTAGATGCTTGCATGCGATGCCTTGCTGTAACTGGATATCTAAACTTTAGAATGCGTGCACTCGTAGTCTCTTTTTATACACATAATCTTTGGCAACCATGGCAAAACTGTTCTCCACATTTGGCTCAAAATTTTCTAGATTTTGAACCTGGTATTCATTATCCACAAATTCAAATGCAAGCAGGTGTTACAGGTGTTAATACATTACGAATTTATAATCCTATTAAAAACTCGCTAGAACATGATCCTGAAGGAGAATTTATTAAAAAATGGGTTCCTGAACTCGAATTCTTACCGCTACCCTTTCTTCATGAACCTTGGAAATTAACTCCCATAGAACAAGAATTATACAATTTTAGGTTAGGAGAAAATTATCCAAATCCCATCGTTAACGTTGAAAAAACACGTAAGTTTTCGAGTGATATTTTATGGAGTTTAAGAAAAAATGAAGAAGTAAAAAAAGACGGGAAACGCATTTTAGCAACGCATGTACTCCCAAATAGAGATGCATCATAAATAAGCATTCAATACATTATTAAAGTAAAACTCTAATTTTCTCTGCATTCACTTCTTTAAAATCATTTATAATACTATCAGCCAAAGTTAAATCTTGACCTTTTGTATGCAAACTTTTGTAGCCTAAACAATATATTCCAGCTCCTTTAGCAGCAACTACTCCATTTGTACTATCTTCAATAATGATACAGTTTTCTTTTGGATTTACAGATAAACTAGCGGCATGTTCAAAAATTGCAGGATGGGGTTTCGACTTTGGAAAGTCCTCTCCAGAAACAATATGGGTAAAGTACTGATGCAAATTAAAACGAGTAAACACCCTATTAATAGTTCCTTTTGAAGCAGAAGAAGCGACAATTAATTGAATTTCATTACTATGAAGGTCTTTTATCAAATCTTCAACACCATCAATCAAAAACAAATCGGGTTTTGTATCGAAAGCATCATTAAAAATATGACGTTTTCTAAGAATTAAATCCTCTACATCTTCTTTTAAATCAAATAAATCTTTTAATTTTTGAAAAACATTACGAGTAGAATTACCTGTAAATGTTTCATATATAGCATCCGTTACATTAATTTTTAATTCCTTAAAATGTTCGTGATAAGCATAATGGTGTACAGGTTCTGTATCTACAATTACACCATCCATATCAAAAATTACTGTTTTAACCATGACTTTATTTTGTTTGCGCAAAAATACCAATTATTTTTTTCTTACCGAATGATTAAACCTTTTTAATTATCTTTAGTCTAACGATTAAAACAATTTAAAATTGCAAGACGAAAAAGCATTTATTGAGCGGTTACTCAACCCGAAAACGCAACAAGAAGCGTTTCGGGAATTGTTGCAATTGTATCAAAAGCCTTTGTATAATCATATAAGGAATATTGTATTAAACCATGATGATACAGATGATGTTTTACAAAACACATTCCTAAAAATATTTCAAAATATCTCCAAATTTAAAGGAGAAAGCAAGTTATTTTCATGGGTCTATAGAATTGCTACTAATGAATCGTTAAACTTTCTACAACAAAGAGCCAGAAAAAGCGGAATCACTAATGAAGAAGTACAACAAAATGCACTTAACAAACTTGAAAGTGATGTTTACTTTGATGGAGACGAAATTCAGTTGAAACTTCAAAATGCAATTGCACTATTGCCTAATAAACAACAACTTGTATTTAAAATGAAATATTTTGAAGAGTTAAAATATGAAGAGATATCAGAAATAGTTAACACCTCAGTAGGTGCATTAAAAGCCAGTTATCATTTGGCAGTAAAAAAAATTGAAGAACATTTAAAAACGAATTAAACCTTTTATAGTTAATTTTGTCCAATATATAAAGGCAATACACTAAAAAAAGATTTACAATTATAAATATAAAGAATCTAAAAATGAAAGATTTCAAATTAGATAAAGAACCAAAAATAAATACCGGATTTGAAATTCCAGATGATTACTTTGAGCAATTTGAAGCAAAAATGATGCAACAATTGCCTAAAGAAAATGTGAAAGTAGTTTCTTTATTTCACAGAAAACAACTTTGGATTTCCAGTATTGCAGCTGTTCTATTAGTTATGATTGCAATTCCTGTATATTTTAATATGAAAGGAGCAACAACATTAGAAACAGCAACATTAGAGAACTATTTAAGTACAGAATACTCTACTTATGAAATCGTTGATAAATTATCGAACGAAGATATAACTGCTTTAGAAAATGACTTATCACTTAGCGATGATGCTGTTGAAGCCTATTTATTAGATACACAAAATTTAGATTATTATTTAAATCAATAACGATGAAAACAAAATTAACGATACTACTATTATTCATTTTCTCCATTACATTTTCGCAAGGATTTAGAGAAAAAAAAGAAAAGATTAAAGCTATTAAAATAGCATATATTACCGAACAACTGAACTTAACTACAGATGAAGCTCAGAAATTTTGGCCTGTTTATAATACATTTGATGACAAACAGTTTGAAATTAGACATAATAAAATGAAGAAAATCATCAATAAATTTGAGAATGATGGTATTGATAGTGTCTCAGAAAAAGAAGCAAAAGAACTAATTAATCAGATGGAAGATTATGAAGATGAAATGCACAATCTTAAAAAGAAGTACATTAAAGATTTACTAAAAGTGCTACCTGCTAAAAAAGTGATCAAACTTAAAAAAGTAGAAGATGAATTTAACCGAAAGCTACTAAAACAATTTAGAGGAAAAAGAGAATAATGAAAAGCACTGAAAAGTGCTTTTTTTGTATGGATAAATGTAAAGATCCCTTTATGGAAAAACTATTGATAACAAATAATAATTCCAATAACAATCCCTTTAGGGATAAAATATTGGTAATAAAAACTACTAAGAATGTGAATATAAATCCCTTTAGGGATGATATATAAAAGCTTAGCAACGCTAAGTTTTTATATTATATTGAAATAGCGAGGAAAAAGGGCGTTTTATTTCAGTAAATTCAAGTGATAAATGGTATTATTACCAAAATTAAAGATAACAATATTTTATAATCTCAAAAAATATTTAAAAAAATCATTACATTTTTCTATCTTTATTTACACTATTGCAATAAAATTGCTTTTAAAAATAATGAAACTAATTATCCTTTTGAAAAAAATATTCTCCACATTTCTATTGCTACTAATATTTACATTAACAACATCCTACTCACAGGATAAAAATTGTGATACCATTGCTAGATACACAGAAATACAGCCAAAATTTAAAAGTGAGACAAGTAATCTAGATAAGTATTTTAATAATCATATCGTTCCTGTTTTATTGCGTAGTATGGAAAGAGATAATGTTTTGATTACAAAATTGCACATAATTTTAACCATTAACTTAGAAGGCGAAGTAATTGAAGCGACATTCTCTAAATCTAAACTTAATACACTTTGTAAAAAAGAATTAAGAGAAGCGTTTTTAACTATGAAAGGTTGGCAACCTGGAATACTAAACAATCAAGCTGTTTGTAGCTATTATAGTTGGCCAATTAATTCCATAAAATGGCAATAATTTTTAAAGTTAGATAATGAAATCTCCTAAGAAAAATAGTCATTTTAATCTTTTATTAATACACTAGAAAAAAGGAATATATGTATTAAACAGTGATGCAAAATGCTTTGTTGTAAAAACTATGAATAAATTTAACGATCTTATTAGTATAAAAAACCATCTTGTATTTTTATTACAAGATGGCTTACTAAATAAAGCTAATAAAAAGAACTAATTCCAACCACCACCTAAAGCCTTATAAATAAAAACTTTAGTATTTAATTGTTTCATTTTTGTTTCAATTAAATCAAACTGTGACTCCAATGCATCACGTTGTGTTAACAAAACTTCCATATAATCTGCTCTTGCAGATTTAAAAAGATCATTTGAAATTGTAATTGATTCATTTAAAGCATCAACTTGTTTTGATTTATAATGATATGTTTTTGCAATATTTTCAACCATAGAAAGTTGATTTGCTACTTCAACATAAGCATTTAAAATAGTACGTTCATAATTATAAACTGCTTGTATTTGCTTTGCATTCGCATTATAATATGTTGCTTTTATGGCATTTCTATTTATTAATGGAGCTATTAAATCTCCAGTTATAGAATATAGAAGAGACTGTGGAGTTTTTATTAAATAGGAAGGATTAAAAGCCTGAAAACCTATACCAGCAGAAATTCCTAATGATGGATAAAATCTAGCTTTTGCGACTTTAATATCAAGTTTAGCAGCTTCTAAATTTAATTCGGCTTGTCTAATATCTGGACGATTAATTAATAATTCAGATGGCAAACCCATACCAATACTTTCAATATTTAATGTTGCAAAAAATTTAGAATCTCTTTCTATAGGTTGAGGGTATCTTCCTAATAAATAATTTATTCTATTTTCTGTTTCAACAATATTTTGTTCAATATTAAATTGAAGACTCTGTGTGTATAATACTTGTGCTTCAAATCGCTTTACTGCTAATTCTGTTACTTTTGCAGATTCTTTTTGTAATTTTACAATTTTAAGAGCATCATTTTGAATATTAATATTTTGTTTAATTAAACTCAATTGATTATCCAGTGCTAATAATTCATAATACGAATTAGCTATTTCTGCTATAAGATTAGTAATAACAAAGTTTTTCCCTTCTACAGATGCTAAATAGCGGCTTACAGCTGCCTTTTTAGCATTGTGAAGTTTTCCCCAAATATCGACTTCCCAACTGGCATAAGCACCAATCATATAATCTGGAAGAGGTTCTGGCATTTCTGTATTTGGTTTTATATCTGTGGTTGCATCATTTGCTCCCTTACTTGTATATCGGCCAACTTTTTCTAATCCTGCACCACTTTTCATTCCTATAAAAGGTAAATATTCTCCTTTTCTAGCTTGAATTTCATTACGAGAAATTTCAATCTCTTGTAACGTAATATTCAGTTCTTGATTGTTTTTGAGAGCAATATCAATCAATCCATTAAGATAAGCATCTCCAAAATAGTCTTTCCATTTTACCTTCCCAGAGTTTATTGAATCTTGGGAAGAAGCATACTTTTCGGGTAAATTGGTATTTGCTACTTTTTCAACTAAATGTGGCGTTTTACAGCCTATTAAATTAAATAATATGCAGACTAAAACTACATATTTATATTTATTTATATTAAGTATATTCATTTCTCTTTTTTTCATTTTATTATTCTTCATCCTCAGGAAAACTATCTAATTGATGAACAAAATCATCAGTTAATGAACCTTCATCTTCGTCTTTTATAAGTTTTCTACCTTCTGCAAGGGTACCGAAAATGAAATATAAACCAGGTACAATTAAAACACCAAATAATGTTCCAAATAACATTCCTCCAAGTGCTGATGCTCCAATTGTTCGATTTCCAATGGCTCCTGCACCAGATGCCATAATTAAAGGAATTAATCCTGCAATAAAAGCAAAGGAAGTCATCAAAATTGGTCTAAAACGAACTTTAGCTCCTTCAATAGAAGCTTCTAAAATAGTTGCTCCTTGTTGATGTTTAAGTACTGCGAACTCTACAATTAATACCGCATTTTTACCCAAAAGACCAACTAACATAATGAGTCCTATTTGTGCATAAATATCATTTTGAAGTCCCATAAATTGAAGTAATACAAATGAGCCAAATATCCCAACAGGTAAGGAGAGTATAACAGCTAATGGAATTATAAAACTCTCATATTGAGCAGCTAATACAAAATAAACAAATATTAAAACAATCATGAAAATATAAAGTGATTCATTTCCTCTATTTGCTTCATCAAATGAAAGACCTTCCCAAGCAATATCATATCCTTTTGGTAACTCTTTTGCGACTTCTCGAATGGCTTTAATTGCATCTGCAGTAGTATATCCTTTTGCTGGTAATCCTTGGATAGCAGCAGAGTTATACATATTATATCTTGTAATTTCATTTGGTCCTTGCGTTTTTTTCAATTTCATAAAAGCTGAATAAGGTACCATCTCTCCTTCTTCATTTCTTACAAAAAGATTTAAAATATCTGAAGGTAATCTTCTATACTTTGGATCAGACTGTACATATACCTTAAAGAATCGATCAAACTTTATAAATCCTTGTTCATAAGTACTACCAATTAGTATATTAAGATTTTCCATTGCTTTTCCAACAGAAACCCCTTTTTGCATTGCCAAATCATTATCCATGATTAATTCATATTGAGGATAGTTTGCAGCAAAAAATGTAAATAGTCCAGATAATTCTTTTCGCTTGCTTAAATTATCGATAAACTCTTTGTTTATTTTATCAAATTCTTTATAATCCGTTTCTGAAGTTTTATCTAATAAACGCATTGAAAATCCACCTGACGAACCAAAACCTGGAATTGCTGGTGGCTCGAAAAACTCGACAACTGCACCTAAGTCTTTAGTTTTTTCTTCCAATTCTTCCATTATTTCTTTTACCGTATGATCACGATCAGACCATTTTTTTAGGTTAATTAAGCAAGTTCCTGCATTTGAACCTCTACCTTCTGTCATGATTTCATAACCTGCTAAAGATGACACCGATTCTACTCCATCGATTTCTTCACAAATTTTTTGTAGTTTTTGAGAAACTTGATTAGTCCTTTCTAAGGTTGCTCCTGGAGGAGTTTGAATAATGGCATAGATTGTACCTTGATCTTCACTAGGAATAAATCCAGATGGTAAAATTTGATTTTCAAAGAAAATACCAGCACAAAAAACTAACAATATTCCAAATGTTAACCATCTTCTACTAACAATTTTTTTTAAGCCAGCAACATACTTTCCTGTAAGTTTCTCGAAATTTGAATTAAAACTATCTAAAATTTTTGTAAGTACATTTTTCTTTCCTGCTTTTCCATGATTGTTTTTCAAAAGCATTGCACATAAAACAGGAGTAAGCGTAAGTGCAATCAAGGCAGAAATAACAATTGAGCTAGCCATCGTAATTGAAAATTGTCTGTAAAAAGTACCTACTGGACCAGACATAAATGAGATTGGTAAAAAAACCGACACCATAACTGCTGTAATAGCTATAATTGCTCCACTAATTTCCCCTAAAACTTTTTTAACTGCTTTATAGGGTGTAATGTCTGGTTCTTCATCAAATTTAGCATGTACTGCCTCAACAACAACAATAGCATCATCTACAACAATACCAATGGCTAAAACTAAAGCAAATAATGTCACCAAGTTTATTGACAATCCAAAAAATTGAATTACAAAAAAGGCCCCAATTAATGATACTGGAACTGCTAAAATTGGAATTAAAGTAGATCGCCAATCTCCAAGAAAGACAAAAACAACTAAAGCAACTAAAATAAAAGCATCACGAAGAGTATCAATAACTTGCTCAATTGATGCATCTAAGAATTGAGAAACATCATAACTAATTTTATAGTCCATTCCTGGAGGAAAACTAGCTTTCATTTCTTCTAATTTAGATTTTACTTCATCAATTACATCACTTGCATTACTTCCGTAATTTTGTTTTAACACAATAGCAGCAGAAGGATGACCATCTAAATTAGAGTATATATCAAAGAATTCACTTCCTAGTTCAACATTTGCAATATCTTTTAAATGTATACTTTCACCCTTTGCATTAGCTCTAATTACTATTTTATCATATTCTTCGGGCTTATTAAATCTCCCTTTATAAGTCAAAACATATTCTAAAGATTGTGCTTCAATTCCTGAACTTTGTCCAATTCTTCCAGGACGACCAATAATACTTTGTTCCTCTAAAGCATTCATTACTTCTTCAATAGAAATATTATATGCTCTCATTCTATCTGGGTTTAACCAAACACGCATTGCATATGTTCTACTTCCTAATATTTGAGACCTTGCTACACCTTTAATTCTGTTTATTTCTGGTATCATTTTTACATTAGCATAATTATATAGAAATTTTTCATCCATATTTTTATCTTTTGCATAAAGATTAACATACATCAACATACTTGGTTGAATTGGAGTAATGATAACTCCTTCACGTTGAACTAACTCTGGCAAAAGTGGCATCACTTGATCGACTCTAGTCTTGACTCTAATTACAGCTTGATTTGGATCTGTTCCTGGTTCAAAAATAATTCTCAAAGTTGCTTCTCCTGCGCTTGTCGCATCGGTAGCCATGTATCGCATACCTTCTACTCCATTAATTGAATTCTCCAATGTAATTAAAGTTGATTTAACAAGTACATCAGCACTTGCTCCAGGATATGCTATAAAAATATTGACAGTTGTTGGTGCAATTTGAGGAAACTGTGATATGGGTAATTGCTTGATAGCCAAAGAACCTATAAAAACAATAATTATCGGAATCACAGGGTCTATGTATAAATCTATTAAACATTTTATATTTTTTTTAAAGTTCTATTATTCAGCGTATAATTCAAGTTGAGACAAAACATCTGTAGATTTAACCATTTCATATTCTATTTTGTCATTTTCTTTTACCAATCTTAACCCTTCTAGTAAAATTTTATCACTCTCTGTTATTCCACTTTTTACAATATAAATATGTGGAATTTCAGCTTCAATTGTAATTTCTCTAGATTTAATACTATTATCTTTAGTAATTACATAAACATATTTTTTGTCTAAAACTTCAAAGGTTGCTTTTTGAGGAATTAGCATAGCATTTAACATTGGAATAGATACATGAATATTACCTGTTTCTCCATGTCTTAATAAACCTTTTGGATTTGGAAAAGTTGCTCTGAAGGGAATATTTCCTGTTTCATTATTAAAATCTGCTTCAATTGTTTCAACTACTCCTGAATAATTAAAATACTTATTATTTGGCATTAATAAATTTACTTTTGACAAACTACCATCATCCTTTTTAGATTTATAATCTAAATACTCAGCTTCTGGCACATTATAATATACCCACATTTTACTGTTATCAGAAAGGTTAGTAAGTAAATCTCCATCTTCAATTAAACTCCCTAGTCTTACATGAAATTTATCTATTATTCCATCGAATGGAGCTCTAATTTCGGTAAACTCTAAATGTACTTTAGTCAAGTCTAATTCTGCATTGGCTTTATCTAATTTTGCTTTAGCCATTGCTAATTCATTTTGTGCAACTACATTGCTATCGGCTAAACGTTTTGTGTTTTTATATTCAATTTCTGCATAATTTGCTTCAGCTTGCGCTCTTTTCATTTCTGCTTCATAAATTTTGGGCATAATTTGAAACAATAACTGTCCTTTTTTTACAAACTGCCCTTCGTCAACAAGAATTTTTTGAAGGTATCCTCTCTCTTGTGCTCTTAATTCAATATGACGACTCGATTGTACTTGAGCCACATAGTCTTTAGTAATTAATGTATCTTTTTGAACTGGGTTTGTTACTAAAAATTTAGTTGCTTCACTTTTCTCTTTTTCTTTCTTATGACAACTTATATTTAACGATAAGGCACAGAAAATCAATAGCATGAATACTTTTTTCATGGTAATTAGGTTTTAATATGTATATATTTTTATTTTTTTTGGAATGTTGTAATTAAACAACAGGAATTTGCTCTAAATAGCAATTACTATTAGAGAACTTATTTACGAAAAAAAGTTGTTTTTTTGGTAATAAGAACTGTACCAAATTAAATCATATCCTAAAGACTTGTAATATGATAAATATTCTGAATGAATAAAAGTTAATAAATCGTTTAAAGAAAAGAAAACGACTTTTAATATAATACGAAAAATAATCTGATAAGCATTTTGTACAAGTAAGTTTTGAAAAAGCATCTAAAGTTGTTTCTTTTCTAAAACAAATTCGATCTTCTTCTTCATCGTCACAGTCTATTGCTAATAATTTATGCTTGCCTTTATCAAATTTTGGAAGTGAAACTCTAACATTTAATTCTCCACTTAGTAAAGGGTTTGTAACGTTTTCATCAGCTATATGATTTTCTGTATTATTTTGATAATCTAAAGACTGACAATCAACAATATTTGAAAACAGAGTTTGGTATCCAATTAAAAAGATACTACATAATAAGACTAAATATTTTATTATTTTCCTAAACATTACGGGACAAAAATAATTTTATTTTTTAATTTGACAATTAATAACGTATATAATAAACTGTTAATTTTTTAATATTAATTTCACAACTCTATTTTTTCCGGCTGCATAAGCCACAGAATCATTTTTAAAACGAAGCGTATATAAATCCTTATCGTCTAACAATTTTAACCATGTTTTTCCACTATCGTTAGAATAATGAAGTCCTGTTCCTCCAACACAAACTAATGCCTCTCCTTTACTATTAGGTACAAACTGTACGCACGATGCATAACCAAAACCTGTATTTTGACCTACAAGTTTCCATGTTTTTCCTCCATCTTTGGTAATGGCTTTATTTTTCGAGTTATCTTCTTGTTTTTCATAATCACCACCAGCAATAAACCCTATGTTTTCATCATAGAAATCGGCTGTAAAAATACCTGTCATTTCTTTTCCTTGCACAATTGGTGTATCATACACATTCCAAGTAATTCCTTTGTCTTCACTTACAAAACAGCGGGATTTTTTCCCACCAGAAACAATAATTATTTTATTATTTCGCAATAGTACGTTACTATTACTTGCTGCAAAAGCGGCTTCTCCTTCTTCTACTTTTGGTAATGAAGCACAAGGCACTTTTTGCCACGAATTTCCTCCGTCTTTAGTTATAATAATATTCAAACAATTGGCAACAGGATCGCCCATTGCTACTCCAAACTGATCGTCTAAAAATTGCATACTATCATAAAATACTTTTTCATTTTCTTCTTGATACACCAATTTTACTTCTTTTTTATCGTTAGAAATTTTATATAATAAAGCAGGATTTGCAACACTCAAAATAAAAACTGCTTTACTGGTTTTAGCAATACTTCTAAATTCTGGATGCAATGAATCTTTACTTACTCTTCCTCTAAATTTTTTATTTGTCGATAATTCAATAGCTCCATACTTACCATTACTTCCAGCAAACCACAATTGATTACTGTCTAAAACAATTGCTCTTATGTTTATTGAATCGGAATGAATTTCATTTAAAGATACTTTTGTATATGAAATCTTTTTTTCTTCTTTACAAGCCAAAAACAATATCGATATACAAAAAAGGAGTACTATTTTTTTCATTTTACTAATTTAAAGCACGAATTTACAATTTAAATTAGAAAAAACGCAGATATGATAATTATCATTTTTCAGTTTATAGGCTATACCTATTTTTGAGGAAACGATATAAATCATGTCATTAATTCAAAAATATAATGTTCCTGGTCCAAGATATACAAGTTATCCAACAGTTCCCTATTGGGAAGAAACTTTATTCACGGTAAATCAGTGGAAAAAATCATTATTAGAGTCATTCATAGCGTCTAACACTACAGAAGGGATTAGTCTATATATTCATTTGCCTTTTTGTGAAAGTTTATGCACTTTTTGTGGTTGCAACAAAAGAATTACCAAACGACATGATGTGGAGAATCCATACATTACAGCAGTATTAAAAGAATGGGATTTATATTGTGAATTGCTTCCAGAACGTCCTATTATTAAAGAAATTCATTTGGGTGGTGGAACACCTACTTTTTTTTCGCCAGAAAACCTTACGACTTTAATTAATGGAATTTTTAAAAATGCAAATAGCGCAGAGGAACACGAGTTTAGTTTTGAAGGACATCCTAATAATACCAGTTATGAACATTTACAAACGCTCTATGATTTAGGTTTTAGAAGGGTTAGTTTTGGTGTTCAAGATTATTCTGAAAAAGTGCAAAAAGCGATTCATAGAAAGCAATCGTTTCATAATGTGGCAAAAGTGACGTTTTGGGCACGAGAAATTGGTTATACTTCTGTTAGTCATGATTTAATTTTTGGTTTACCTTTTCAAACCTTAGATGATGTGTTAGATACCATTGCGAAAACAAATTCCTTACAACCTGATCGAATTGCTTTCTATAGCTATGCGCATGTGCCATGGATTAAAGGTAATGGTCAACGTGGTTTTAAAGATGAAGATTTACCGAAAGACGATGTGAAACGTGAGTTGTATGAAAAAGGAAAAAATGAGTTGTTAGCACGCAATTATATCGAAATTGGGATGGATCATTTTGCTTTGGAAAGCGATACCATGACCCAATCTTTCAAAACAGGGAATCTACATCGTAATTTTATGGGCTATACTTCTTCTAAAACAGAAGTTATGATTGGTTTAGGTGTTTCTTCAATTAGTGATTCTTGGAATGCCTTTGCACAAAATGAAAAAAGTTTGGAAGATTATTATGCTAAATTAAATAAAGATGAATTGCCACTTTTTAGAGGTCATATTCTAAATAATGAAGATTTGATTATTAGAAAACATATCTTGAATTTAATGTGTCAATTTAAAACTTCATGGAATGATGCTACTACCTATTTTCCTGAAATAACAACTATTTTACCGAATCTTACAGAGATGGAAAAAGATGGTTTGTTAGAATTTGGAGATCAATCTATCCTTGTAACCGAAAAAGGAAAGCCTTATGTTCGTAATATCTGTATGGCTTTTGACTTGCGTTTGAAACGAAAAACGCCCCAAACGCAATTGTTTTCTATGACAATTTAGTGTTCATCTTCCTTTTTTAACCAAATAACCTAAACTTTTAGGTCCTGAACCCAAACTTTTAGGTTGTTGACCTAAAATTTTAGGTAGGACAACGTAAAATTTTACCCCATCAGACGTAAAATTTTAGGTCAACAACCTAAAGTTTTACCCTACTAGACGTAAAGTTTTAGGTCTAGGACCTAAAATTTTACCCCCATTGACGTAAAAATTTGATAAAACAACCTAAAATAATAGTTTTTTAATATGTATTCTTAATTTTAAAAGTGCCTAATTTGAAGTTTAAGAATAAAAAAAAACAGCCCGAAAGCTGTTTTCTATTGTTTTATTATTAAAATAGACTAATTAGGAGGACAATAAGATCGTACACCTGGAATAGTACAACACCAAATACCAGATTCTGCCATTTGTCCCCAAAAACCTCCCATAGCATCACAACTTGCTTTAGTTTTATAGCCTCCATTAATTGTTTTTTGTTCTTCTTTACTTAAACTTCTACCTAATTTCTTTAGATTTTTCATAATTAAAAAGTGTTAAAATTGTTTGTAAACCATGTACATAAAGTACTCATTTTGAGCTAATATACAAATTTTTAATTAAAATTAAAACTAAGAAGTTTAATTTTATAATGAATATAGTAGAGATACAATTATCCATTTAAAAACAGTAAAATTGCAATACATAAAACAACTAATACAATTGCTAGAGCTATTTTAGAAGTTGAAAGTGGTTTATTTCCATGAACTTTTGCCGTCTGTCCGTTAATAATAAAAAAGTACGATTTACCTTTAAACAAATAGCTACAGTACCATATTGGTAAAATAATATATTTGTATGTTTCATTAGAGAAAGTAGTTGACACTTGCAAATTTGAGTAAGTATCATCTTTTAAATAATCTATAGACATTGATGTTACTACTTCTTTTACTTTATCTTTATAAAGTGAATAACATTCTTCCATTTTGCTCTGATAGGTTTTTGCATTCCATCCTAACAAAAAACACTCATCCATAGGCAGTAATTCATCTAAATGGAAAGGATAAATTTCATCTATTATATTTTGGGGAATTTCATCATTGTCAGTAATTAAAACATCATTCGTTAGGTGTGTAAATTCACCTTGTTTGAAAGACCAACTCGTTTTTTGTATTCTGTTTGACTGCTGTTCTCCTTTATCATCTGTATAGTATTCATTCTCATAATAGTGCGTTCCCGATTGCCCGCTCCATTGGTTAAATGTAGAACAGTCGAACGTCCAAAATGGCAAATATATTCCTTTCAAATTATCAATTAATGACATTTTTTTTAAATCGGAATCATTCCAAAATCCTTTTCCTATCCAATCATTAAAAACACTAATCGCTTTTTCTTTTGATATCGTAAAGGGAATAATACCTTGCGGAGTAACTTTTTTCTCCTGATAAGCACTACTATTAATAACATTGTTGCCACAATTCTCACATTCAAAAAAAGATAAAGTTGAAGAAACTGTATTTATTTTACCACATTTAGAACAATTATAATCAAGTTGATAGCTATCTTTTTCTTCTTGAAACATTAATGTTTTAAAACTATTTATATCAATTTCTTTTAATACAGTTTTTTCAATATTGATAGGGAATTGAGAATTACAATGCAAACAACTTAGCTTAGATTTATCGGCATCGTAATTAAGTTCTGAATTGCAATTAGGACAAGGAAACTCTTTTAATTGGTTCATTACAGCTTACTTAAAATTTCTTTCTTTTTAGTATTAAATTCTTCTTCGGTTAGTACACCATTATTTTTTAATTCACCTAATTGTTTCAATACATCTAAAAGCTCTGTTTTATTTGTAGTATTAGTATTTTGTGCCTGTTGTCCTAGCGTATTATTTAAAATAATCCCTGCCCCCATTGCTCCAATTGTTCCTTCATTTTCAGCCATTTTTTCTAAGGCTATACCACTTTGCATTTGGTTAAATTCATTCAAATTACCTCTTAAAATATTGAGTTCAGTTTTTTTATCAATCATTTTTTCTACTTCTTCAGGAAGTGAAACACTTTCGATGTAAAAATAGGTAAGTTCAATGCCGAAAACATCCATTTCAAGCTGTAAAATAGGCTTAATAATGGCGCCTATTTCGGTAAATTTTGAAGCTAATTCAAAAACAGAAATATTTGCTCTTGCAAGTCCTTCTGCTAATTTGCTTGCAATACATTTTTTTAATGTTTCTTCAATTGTAGCAATTTTTATATATGGATTAGTACCCGAAAATTGTGTAATTACTTTTTTAATATCGTTAATTTTAATTGCAAAACTTCCAAAAGATTTTAATCGTATTTGTCCTAGCTGACTGTCTTGAAGCATAACAGCTCCAGATGTACCCCATTTAAGATTTGTAAACTGTTTGGTGTTTGCAAAATAAACATCTACTTTAAAAGGACTATCAAAACCATATTTCCAAGATTTCAATGTTGTAGTAATAGGCATATTATTAGTAGTTAAACTAAATCTTCCCGATTCGTATACATCACCAAACTCACCTTCGTTCATTAATAGAGCCACTTGACTTTCCCTTACCGTAAGTTGTGCACCATTTTTAATATTATTTCCTTTATCTTGGAATTTCCAAATAACAGTATCGATAGAGTTATCAACCCAGTCGATTACTTCTATAAACTCATTTCTGATAAAATCAAATAGTCCCATAATTTATACTTTTTTAATTGATTATTTGTTCCTTTTAATAAACTTCAAATTGTGTTTTGCCTTTTGGGATATAAAAATAACTATTCAAAAACAAAGGTCTTAAACCTCCATCATGATTTACTTTTGCCCATAAAGCAGTATTTCCTCTTAAACGATTGTCTGTAGTGGTTTGCATTAATCCAACTAATTTACCATCGGCAAAAAATACCATTTTGTAATTTTCAATAGGCTGCATTTCTAAACTAGATGCTTTAAAAGCACTCATTAATTCTTCCCAAATAGACGCTATATTTTCTTTTTCTTCGTATTCTGAAATAAACTGGTCTCTTAAACTGTTGTATGAGGTTTTAGCAATATTATCATATTCTCTGTTTTGATACATGTTTTTTATTACAGCATATTCATTTATCAGTTTTTTTTCTAATTCCTTAGGATCCAACTTTCTTAAATCTTGTGCATCTTCAAAACCTTCCAATTCATAAGGTACCTCTGCTTCGAAAGTGAAACTTCCTTCGTAATAGTCTTTTCCTGTAGCAACAAATAATTCTGATTCTTTACCATATTCATCTTTGCTTATTGTTGTTGGAGAACTATACTCTTTAATAATTATACCATTAGGATTCCTTGATTTTGAAACATCGAACTCTTCAATTTGAATTTTAAGTGATGTATCATCTATAAAATGATTATATACATCAGTCTCTCCCTCTAACTTACCTAATGGATATAATTTATATGAAACTTTTTGTTTTCCACTTTTAAAAATATAACTACTAATCTCAAAAGATGTAGCTGACATAGACTCAATAAATTCTTTATAAACAAGCATATCATTTATAAAAATCTCCATAAAGCACCAAGATCTTTCATAATTAATTAAAAAAGTTGGTTCTTTTGGATAGTGTTTCACTTGTTTTGTTAACTCTTCTACGATATTAGCTTCAGTTATATTTGGGTTTTGTGCAATCATGGTTTCTTTTTTTTGTGTACAAGCAACAAGGCTTAGTCCCAAAAAAAGAAAAATTAAAAAATATATGAAAATCTTCATTTTTAATAAACTTCAAATTTTGTTTTGCCTTTTGGGATATAGAAGTATCGATTACAGAACATAGGTCTCAAACCCCCATCATGATTTACTTTTGCCCATAATGCTGTATTTCCTCTTAAACGATTGTCTGTAGTGCTTTGCATTAAAGCAACCAATTTACCATCGGCAAAAAATACCATTTTTTGATTTTCAATGGGTTGCATCTCAAAACTTGGCTCTTTGTAAGCATCCATAAGCATTTTCCATACATCTTTTATGTATTTTTCATCATCGTATTTAGCAACAAATTGATTCTTTAAATTGTAAAATGAAATTTTTGCAATATTATCGTACTCTTTGTTTTGATATATGTTTTTTATTACAGCATATTCATTTATCAGTTTTTTTTCTAATTCCTTAGGATCCATTTTTCGTAAATCTTGTGCATCTTCAAAACCTTCTAATTCATAAGGTACCTCGGCTTCGAAAGTGAAACTTCCTTCGTAATAGTCTTTTCCTGTAGCAACAAATAATTCTGATTCATTTCCATATTCATCTTTTACTATTGTTACAGGAGTTTTATGAATTTTATAAATTATATCATCTGCGCTTTCATTTTTTAAATCATATGATTCTAATTGCAAAGTTAAATAGGTGTTTTCTTCAAATTTATTTAAATTATTATCTTTAGCTGGATACATTTTATATGTTACTTTCTGCAAACCACTTTTAAAAATACATGGATTAATATCAAAGCCTGAACCTGCTTTAGAATCTGTAAAATCTTTGTATATCAAAATGTCATTTACAAAAATTTCAATAAAACAATTAAAATTTTCATATCTAAAATTGTATATTTTTTCACTTGGATAATGTTTCACTTGTTTTGTTAATTCATCTACTATGTTATCTGCTGTTATGCTTGGGTTTTGTGTAATCATGGTTTTGTTTTTTTGTGTGCAACCTTGAGCAATTGTGAATAAGGCTACTAAGATTAAAGTTTTTTTCATACTCATTTTATTTGTTTTGATTGAAAAATTGAATGGTTCCTAAATCTATTTCATGAGGATCTATCAATGTGAACTCAATTGGTTTTTTTTCATCTGTACCAAAATCGAATAGAGTTCCCAAAATATCATTTGTTGCTTTTATACGTCCAGTAAATGTTCCCTTTATACCTGAAAAGATAAGTGTTTTTTTCATACTTAATCCTTCATCTTTACTAACTTGGAAATTTGTTTTTAAAGCTGCTGCACCATTTAATTTTAAATCGAATTCACCTTTAATATTTGTTTTAATTCCAAAAAATTTAAAGTCATTTTTATACTTTCCACTTATAAAAACTTTTATTGTTATTTGCTCTTTACAAATTACTTCTGCTTTACTATTGTCTACAAAGTTACCTAGTTGATCTATAATAGCATAGGACTGAGTTAAAAAGTTATATTTAACCTTAAGTTCCATTGCCCACTCTCCTAGTGCTGTAAATGAACCTTTAAGTTCTTCAATACCCGATTCTTTTAGTGCCGCTAAAACCCATTTTTTATTCTCTTCTAGTTTTTTATTAACGGGTTTTTCTCCTTTAGCAGGAGCTAACTTTTCGGTTAATATTTTTACTAAGTCGAACTCTTTTTCAAAATTTAAAGCTACAATAGGATTCGCATTCAAATTGGCTTCATAAATGAGTGCTAAGCGCCCATCGTTTTGCTTCTTATAGTACATTCCAGCATTTAAAGCCAATGAAGGTGGTACAATCTCTAATCCTGTTTTGTCTAGAAATGTTTTTACTTGCTTTACTTTAGTCGCCAATTTTGCAATTCTTCCCTGAAGGTTTTTTCCTCTAGTAAGATAGATCATAATCAAATCGATAACAATACCTAATATTACAAAATAAAATATTACTGCTGCTGCTGCATATTTTGTGTATTTCGTTTCAGTAATAATATTGGTAAGTGTCCCTGTTAGAGAGAGTTCTTGTCCTTTTTTTTCTAATTCTCTGTTGTGTATGGTATGAATAGCATAATTAAAATCTTTCGCTTGTTTTACAATATAAGGCAGTAACACTTCTTTAAAAACGAAGCCGCCTGGTATTATTGAAAGAAGATCGTAAAAAATACTGTTTTTAAACTCATTAACAACGTTTTCAATACCATTTTCTAATTGTAGATTTTTATCGTGAAAAAAGTAATCGCCACTATTTGCATAATTATATTGAAAATGCCCTATCCAAACCACATCGGGATAGGCTTTTATTTGCAGGGTTGGGGTGTCTTTGTTGGCAAAATAGCCACAGGTGTTAATATGGAATAGATAGGAATTATAGATGGTGCCTACTGGGTTTAAATATTTGAGTAAATACCAAAGATATTTTTCTTTAAAGTCGGAACCAATTATAGAATATACTTCATTTGAAAAATTATCGCTACTTTGAGTAAATTCATTTTTTCCAAGATTGGTATTTTCTTTTATAAGGATTTCTTTGGTGTGTTTTTCTTTTCCATCTCTAAAACATTGTTCATTTTTTCTTTCGCTAATTTTTAGATTTAATTTTTTTCTAATTTGATGTGTAGGTGCAATGGTTTCATATACCATTACAGGTGCGTTATATTCTACATAGGAAAATTCTACGACTACTCTTCGGTTTTGTTGGTAGGATTCTTCGGAAGTTCCTTTCGATTTTGGTTTTACTTCTCCATAACCTCTAATGACAAATTTGGTATCGTCTAATCCTTTTTTAAAGAGGTATAAACGTACCGAATCGGCTCTTTTTTCAGAAAGGTTTTGGTTATAATCGAGTGTTCCTCTATCGTCTGCATGACCCGAAAGGGAAACCGTTAGATGCTCATTCGCTACTAGAAAAGTGGAAAGACTGTCTAAAACAGTTGTTTCTGTGTTTCGGATAGTATGTTTATCAAAATCAAAATAGACCTCTTGCGATTCATAGCGTACATTGGTAGCTTGCTTCTTTAAAAATGCTGTTCCTTCATTAAAAATAACTAATGGCTCCTCTGGATAATCGGTAATACTAATTTCTTTGAACTTACAGTTATGGTAATTTTTTACATTAACATCTGCCTTACCTACTTTCAAAGGGGTATTATTGGTTGACGGTTCTATTGGTTTGGTTACTATTTCTTTTTTTATTCTAAGAAAACGTGCATGTTTATCGTCGTTATTAGGATCTATAATATATTCGCCTCGATGGTTTTTTATCTTGATATAGAATTTTTCTACTTCTTCTTTGGCATGAACAAACCAATTGATTGTGTTACCCATTTTTAGGTTTACTTCTCCATCTGTCACTTCTACGCTGGTATAGGTAAAAACTAATGTGTCGGCTTTTCTACCAGTAACATAACTGCCTTCATTATATTTATAGACTTCTACTATTAAGGTTTTTGAACCATTTAGTCCTTCTGTATTTAGACCTAAATGAATTAATTGACCGTATTTGAATTGTTGGCTACGAACATCATTACCATCATTTGTGGTACTCCATTTGCTCGAAATAATTCGTTCTGGACAATAACCGCTAACTTGAAGACCTGTCTCTATTCTAAAATCGCGCTTTCCAAAAAGACTAGCTTCTATATAATAAGAAAAAGACCCACAAAGTTTTCTCGGAATTTTAACTCCGTATTTTTGAGTGGATGCTGTTAGTGTGTAACTGAAAACTTCTTTTCTGTTTTGCGATTGCCTTATCCAAGTGATTTGCTTTTTCTTGTCTTCTTCTGTTGTGCCACTTTCCCATTCGCTTATTTCAAACCAAGCAAATTTATCGGGTTCGATGGTTAATTTTCGATTCGGTATAGAAAGATTGGGATATACTTCTGCGTCTCCATCTTCGGGTGACCATTTTATTTTTCTTACTCCTTTTGCCATTGCCTTAGTATTTTAAACTGTTACCATGTTCCATCTTCACTATCTGAGTTTGCAGGTTCTTTTCCCATGTCTCTTAGGTTGACCATTGGGTTCAGCTGACTATGAATGTCTTCATTTGCGTTTTTGGCATTTTGGGAAGAACCTTCGGTTTTTTGTCCGTGCTTGGTTATGGAAATACAATCGGGACCACCAATGGGACAGGTGGCTTTGCTATCTTCTAGAAGAATTTTACCTTGATTGGACATTGTTACTTTTTCATAGAAACCACTCCATTTGGTAATAACGGCTTGACAGGGTAAATAATCACTACTTGTGGGTTGTAGCTTGCATTTACCAAATGTATTTTTCTCTAAAGTTTGACCAATTTCTTTGTCGGTTGCAATGAGTTTTTTTGATGCGTCTTTATCATTGGCATAGTCCTTTGTTTGTGATAAAACTTTTAATTTATCTTTTTTTGGTTCTACACTAAATTTACATTCACATTCTGCTCCCTGCACTACAATGTGCTTTTCACTCATGTTTATCTCTTTGTATGTTTGTTTGTTGCTGTCAAATATACAAAAGTGTTTTTATTTTAGATTCATCTATTTCTTACTTTTTAAAAAAAATAATATAGATTCTTCTTTGTATGTAGTTAGCTTGCGCTTTTTAAAATAAGGTTTAATAGATACTTATAAGTAGTTACTTAATTTTTATTTGTTTAAAAAGTAGTTGTTATACAAAACAAACAAGTTTGTATCATATGGACTTATCACTTCTTAAAACCTTTTGAATTGCGTTTGAAATGAAAAGCACTATTAACTATTTTTAAAAAATTAAAGACAAAAACTTATATTTACAAATTATGAATAAAAAAAGTCTAGAGAATAAAATATCCGATTCAACTTCAAAACTTATTGATATGGCAACCGATATATGTTGGAATGAGATATCGAGAGATTGTCTATATATTATGTCTGAAATAGATGAAACTATTGGCGAAAACTATTTTGAACGAAACAAAATCAGAAAAAAAGTCAATCAAAGTTTAATTCCAAAATCATTACAAGAAATCACTCAAGATTTAATATTACTCTATAAAAATCTTTATGACATTAACCTTTATATTTATAAAGCATCAAAAAACAGAACCATAATTGAAATAAAATATTTTTTAAAAACTTCTCATACAAAAGATTTTTATGAACTAATAAAAGATAATGAACCAATGTTACATTGTAAAGTTTCTTTACCTAACTATTCAAGGGAAACAGGAAAAGTAACTGAAAAAAGAAAGAAATTTGATGTGAATTGGCAATTAGGAGGAATACGTTTTAAATGGAATACTTTTTTATATACAATAAAATCCTATTTATGGAAAGTACTATACAACTACAAGAAAAAGAGACATGAAAAAAGATTAAAGTAAATTTAATTGAGAAGAACTTTTAACAGCACAAACAACTAAAATGAACCTACTTAATGGCAATCTGCTTCAGCCTGAACAAAGAGACTTGTTGTTCCAGGAGAAAGATAAGGAATATCCAATCCTAGTCCTCTAATAATGAATAGCATTCCAATAAAAACGGCTATAAAAGGAATCATTTTTTGTATTTTGTTTCGTACTGGATTGGTAATTAGGTTGGAAATAATAACAACTAAACTCATCATAGGAACAGTTCCTAATCCGAATAGTAACATATATAAAATACTATAATGAATTGTTGGCATTGCTAAAGCTCCAAATAATGCTACATAGACCATTCCGCAAGGTAAATAACCGTTTAACAAGCCTATAGTAAAGAACGATTTGTAGCTTTTGTTTTTGAATTGTTTTCCTAGATTGGATTTTACTTTGGATATGATTTTATATACTGGTTTTGAAAAATTATATTGGGCTAAAGTTTTTTCTGGAACTAATGCTATTATAATCATGATTATTCCTACAATTATAGATAATTGTTGTTGCATTCCTGCCAAGAAAAAACCTTTACCCAACAAACCAAAAACTAATCCTAAAGAACTATAGGCAAACAATCTGCCTAAATGATACACAATTAATTGTGTTATTTTTTTTGTTTCATTATTTCTATCCACAGGCAACATCATAGCAATTGGTCCGCACATTCCTATGCAGTGAAAACTACTAATTAATCCGAATATGATAGCTGTGTAAAGCATTTATGAAAACAATTATGAATTTAAAATTATGAATTAGAAAAGTGAGGTGTCAATATTATAAGCAATACAGCCTAAACCTATTAACAAATAATCAACTAAACGATTCTAATAATAAATTGATTTTTTATTTCTATAGGATACACCTTGGTACTCCCAATCGATAGTAATGTCCCAAAGACCGCCCACCAGATTACTTTTAGGTATGAGCAAATGTGAAGAAGATAATGAAATTTGCATTTCAGAATCTAATTTCTGATTAGACGGTCGATATAGGGACACTTTCCCTTTGATTAATTTATAATCGAAGCTTTCTGGAAATGAAACTTCAATTCCTTCGGCTGCTTTTTCTATTATAATTTTAGTTTCAAGTTCATTTGCATTGTTTGTGTTTTCAATGTTTCCTTGTACTTTCAATTCTTGTTGGTAGTAATCTGAAACTACTAATTCACGTTCATAGTCATCGTTTAGTTGTACTTTAAGTACAAAATAGAGTATGAACGATATGAATAATGCAAATGCAATTACAATTCCTGTTCCCCAATTAATTTTCATCTCTTTATGTTTTTATTTTTAAAAACCTACTTGAATGATCTAGGCCCTAAAAAAGTTGTTGTTGTTGTTTCAATTAATTTGCCATCATTATAGAAGCCTAATTTTATCTTCATTTTATCTTCATGCAAATCTTTAGCATTAATTTTTATAAATAATGTGCCTTGAAACGATTTTTCGGCTAAAATTTTGATATGCGTATTTCCAACTAGTTTTACTTCTCCATCTGGTTTTTCAAGCTTTATTGTTATGTTATCGAAATCCTTAACCGTTTTGTTAATTATTTTATAGGTGAAAACATTGCTAATTATTTCTCCTTTTTGTTGGTATAATTGTCCCGGTAATCGAAGTACTTTCGCTTCTACATCATTTCTTAAGAAAAGTAAACCAATTAGAATACCAATTAATATAGTTAAAACGGCTATATAGCCTTTCATTCTAGCTGTTATTTTGAACTTTTCTTTCTTTACAATCTCATCTTCACTTGCATAACGAATTAAACCTTTTGGCAATCCGACTTTATCCATTATTGTATCACACTCATCGATACAAGCTGTACAATTTATACATTCTAATTGTGTACCGTTACGGATATCTATTCCTGTTGGACAAACATGAATACATTGTTTGCAATCGATACAGTCTCCTTTACCAGATTCTGCTCTATCTTCTCTTTTGTCCCATTTTGCTCTTCCAATTTCACCTTCACCACGAATGTGATCATAGGCAACATTAATCGATTTATTGTCTAAAAGTACGCCTTGCATTCTTCCATATGGACAAGCAATAATACATACTTGTTCTCTAAACCATGCGAAAATGAAATAGAATACTCCAGTGAAAATTAATAATGCTATTAGTGTTTTACCATTTTCTAACGGTCCATCAATTACATGTTCTATTACTGTATCACCACCAATTAAATAAGCTAAAAATACATTAGCAATTAAAAATGAAATGATGAAGAATATAATCCACTTTGAAATACGTTTTTTAATTTTTTCAGCATTCCACTCTTGTTTCGCTAATCGCATTTGAGCACCTCTATCTCCATCTATCCAATATTCTATTCTACGGAAAACCATCTCTAAGAAAATAGTTTGCGGACAAAACCAACCGCAGAATATTCTACCAAATGCTACAGTAAAGAGTGTTAACCCAACTACTCCTATTATCATAGAAATAACAAACAAATAGAAGTCTTGTGGCCAAAATGGAAAGCCAAATATTGAAAATTTTCTTTCAAGAACATTAAATAATAACAACTGATTGCCATTAATTTTAATGAATGGTGCAGATAATAGAAAAATTAAAAGACCATAACTAACTAATTTTCTTTTTTCATAAAGCTTACCAACTGGTTTCTTTGGAAAAATAAAATTCCTTTTTCCTTCTTCATTGATTGTTCCAATGGTATCTCTAAAGCTTTCATCAGGTAATTTTGCCATTTTTTTATATATTAAATAAAAGGTTTAGCAAAATACTAAACCTTTTATTATTATTTTGTAGTTAAAGAATCTACCACAGTTTCAACTTTTTCAGTTGGTGCAGCAGTTTCTGTAGTTCCTTCAGCAACCCAAATTTCTCCTTCTGGTGCTTTTGCTTCGCTAGGATTTGAACCTTCTAAAGAAATAATGTAACTCGCTATTTTTTGAATATCTGTTGATTTTATGACGTCTTTCCAAGGAGCCATTGTTGGGTTTTTAGTACTCCCTTCTGAAATTAATTTAAAGATGTTCTTAACTCCTCCGCCATTTATCCAATGATTGTCTGTTAAGTTTGGACCAATTCCTCCTTGAAGGTTAGCACCGTGACAAGCCACACAACTTTCTCCAAAAATTTTCTTTCCTTCTGCAATGCTTGCTTCGTCTGTTAATAATTCTACATTATCTACATTTACTTGAATTGGGTTCGCTTTTAGATATTCTTCATGTTCTTTTTGAGCTTCAACAAGTGCCATTTCATACTCTTCTTTTTGAGTATAATCTCCAATAATATGGAAACGTACTAAATAAACAACAGCAAAAACAATACAACCATAGAATAAATAGACCCACCATGGTGGCAATACATTATCTAGCTCCTTAATACCATCATAATCATGATCTAGCATTACGTCTGCCTCTTCTTCAATGGCTTTAGAACGTGTTAAGCTTTTATATAGTTTACTATCAGCAAATGAAAAAGATTGCGCTTCTTCTAATTGCTTTTTCTGTTCTTCACTTAATAATTGATAGGTTACTTTATCTACCGCACTGATTACAATTTCTATCGCTATAAGTAGGAATAAAAATACTCCTAAAAATAATGATACCATTGGATATTCAATAAAAGCGGGTTTATCTCCTGAGTCTATAAAGAATTCCATTCCTGCAAAAACAGTAGCAAATAATAATGGAACTCTTACGTATGAAGGGATTATGTTTTTCATTTTAAAATCTTTAAAAATTAATCTTTGATTGGCATCTCACTTAGTTCCTTAATCTTGTCTTTCTTATAACTGGATACCCAGAAGAACAATCCAACAAAAAAGGAAAAGAAAATTACTAATGATATAATTGGATATATTTCAACACCAGAAATAGTCTCTAAGTTATGTTTTATAAATTTTAGCATATCTCAATTATTTAGCATTATCTTGTTTGGTAATATCTGTACCCAATCTTTGCAAATAGGCAATCAAGGCAACGATTTCTCTATCTCTTGCAGGAACAAAATCTGAACCTTTTGTTGCTTTTAGTTCATCAAATGTTTTCTTGATGTCTTTGTTTTTCAACAAATTCACTTCAATTTTAGCTGCTTGCTTCGCAATTGAGTCCATAGCTGTTTTTACTTCTAAATCGGTATATGGAACACCTAAAGTTTGCATTGCTCTCATTTTATCTTGCGTAGCCGATGTATCTAATTTATTTCTAATGATCCACTTGTATCCAGGCATTATAGAACCATCTGAAGTACTTTGTGGGTCCCACATGTGGTTAAAGTGCCAATCGTCTGGTCTTCCTCCATTATTTGGTTTTCCTGGAACACCTTCTCTCGCTAAATCTGGACCTGTACGTTTAGACCCCCATAAAAATGGATGATCATATACAAATTCACCTGCTTTAGAATATTCTCCATAGCGCATTACTTCTGAACGGAACGGACGAATCATTTGAGAGTGGCAGTTATTACAACCTTCACGTATATAAATATCTCTACCTTCTAATTCTAATGGAGTGTATGGTTTAACTTCTGATATTGTTGGTATATTCGTTTTTACCATAATTGTTGGTACAATTTGAATAATTCCTCCAATTAGAATAGCAATTGTTGCTAAAATGGCTAATTGAATTGGTTTTCTTTCTAACCAAGGGTGGAATTTTTCACCTTTCATTCTTCCTGCAGCAATCTTAGTAAGTGCTGGAGCTTCTGCTAATTCATCTTCTACAGCAGAACCTTTTCTTACCGTTTGAATAATATTATATACCAATACTAATAATCCAGTTATAAATAAGCAACCACCAATAGCTCTCATTAAATAGAAAGGCATAATTTCAGTTACTGTTTCAAGGAAGTTTCCATATTGTAATGTTCCGTCTGGTTTGAATTGATCCCACATTGAAGCTTGCATAAATCCTGCAACATACATTGGAAGAGCATATAAAATAATACCTAAAGTACCTATCCAGAAATGGAAATTTGCTAAGCCTGTAGAATATAATTTTGTTTTTGTCATTCTTGGTATTAACCAATAAATCATACCAAATGTCATGAATCCGTTCCAAGCTAAAGCTCCAACGTGAACGTGAGCAACGATCCAGTCTGTATAATGCGCAATAGCATTTACATTTTTAAGCGATAACATTGGTCCTTCAAAAGTTGCCATACCATAACCTGTAATACCAACTACAAAGAATTTTAAAACAGGTTCTGTACGTACTTTATCCCAAACTCCTCTTAAAGTTAATAGTCCATTAATCATACCTCCCCAAGATGGAGCGATCAACATGATTGAAAAAACAACTCCTAAGTTTTGAGCCCAATCTGGTAAAGCTGTATATAATAAGTGATGTGGTCCTGCCCATATGTATAGGAAGATTAATGACCAGAAATGGATAATCGATAATCTATATGAATAAACCGGTCTATTAGCTACTTTTGGTACAAAATAGTACATTAAACCAAGGAACGGTGTTGTTAGGAAAAATGCTACTGCATTATGACCATACCACCATTGCACTAATGCATCTTGAACACCTGCATAAACAGAATAACTTTTCATTGCAGAAACTGGCAATTCTAAACTATTAAAAATATGAAGAACAGCTACTGTAATAAATGTTGCTAAATAGAACCAAATGGCAACATATAAATGACGCTCTCTTCTTCTTAGAATTGTCATAATCATATTAATACCAAAAACTACCCAAATTAAAGCAATTGCTATATCTATTGGCCATTCTAATTCTGCATATTCTTTTGAAGTTGTATAACCTAAAGGAAGCGTAATTGCTGCAGCAACAATGATTAATTGCCAACCCCAGAAATTAATTGTACTTAATACATCGCTATACATTCTTGTCTTTAACAAACGTTGCAAGGAATAATAAACCCCTGCGAATATTGCATTACCAACAAAAGCAAAAATTACTGCATTTGTATGTAGTGGTCTTAATCTTCCGAAACTTAACCAAGGAATCCCATCGGTCATGTTTGGAAAAAGGAACATAAATGCTACTATTAAACCTACTAGCATACCAACAACTCCAAATAAGATACTCGCATAAAGGAATTTCTTTACAATTTTGTTGTCGTAATAAAATTGTTGCATCTCCATAATTTAGATTGATTTTTGTTTTTCTACTTTAATTATTTTTTTTGGATTCTTCTTTAATTCATCGTCAAATAGCATTCTGACTGATGGAGTATAGTCATCGTCATACTGTCCGGTTTTAACAGCTCTTATAAAAGCGGCTAAAAATCCAACAGCAACTACTATACTGATTGTGATTAATATGTAAATTACACTCATACCTTAAAATTTATACAGCAAAGTTAGTTTTTGGCAATTTCTTAAAATATGATATTTGTCATATCTGTTAAAAAAATTAACATTTCTTCTTTGCATAATAGTTAGACATAATGGTTACAAAACTAACAACTGTTATTGAGCTCAGCGGCATAATTATAGCGGCAACCAAAGGTGATAAATTCCCTGTTATTGCAAAAGATAAGCCTACTAAGTTATATAATAATGAAAGTCCAAAACTCATATAAATAGTTCGCATTGCGTTTTTTGAAAATTTCAAATAGTAACCAATTTTTGAAAACTGACTAGCATCCATAATTCCATCGCAAGCAGGAGAAAATACATTTACATTTTCTGAAATAGAAATTCCAACATTACTTTGCGCTAAGGCACCAGCATCATTTAATCCGTCACCAATCATCATTACATTTTTACCTTGTAATTGTAACTTTTCTATATATTCCAGCTTTTGCTCCGGTTTTTGATTGAAAATTAATTCTGTATTATTAGGTAAAAGTTCATGTAAAGTTTCTTTTTCACCATCATTATCTCCAGAAAGAATCTTCAATTCATACTTAGCACTTAAACTTCTAAACAACTCCTCTATTCCATTTCTATATTGATTATCAAAATAATAATAACCTTTATAAAGACCATCAATTTTTATATGCACTTTCGTTTGTTTGGAAGTTTCTTTTTCCGAAACGTTTACTAAAGAGGCAGAACCAATTTGAATTAAAACACCCTTAATTTTAGCTTCAATTCCTTTACCGGTTATTTCATTAAAATCATCTATTTCAATTGTATCAAATTCTGGAAGATAATCGTAAATTTTTCTACTTAATGGATGGTTCGAACCTCTAATTATGCTTTTAATTCGCTTTAATTCATCACTAGATAAAACTTCTCCGTGAAAATCTACTGACGATTTTTTATTAGAGGTAATAGTTCCCGTTTTATCGAAAACAATCGTATCTACTTTTGCTAATTGCTCAATTACGGTTGCATTTTTCAAATACATTTTCTGATTTCCCATTATTCGCAACACATTTCCTAATGTAAAAGGGGCTGTTAAAGCTAGTGCGCAAGGACAAGCAACAATTAATATAGCTGTTAAAACATTAAAAGCCATAGAAACATCTATAAACAACCAAACAACAAACACAATAAAAGCCAACACTAATAATATTGGTGTGAAATATTGACTTATCTTATCGGTAATCGTTTTATGTTTTTGATCTATTTTTTTCTGGAAAACATCATTACTCCAGAGTTGCGTTAAATAACTTTGAGAAACAGAAAATAAAACTTCAAGTTCTACTAGATTCCCTATAATTTTACCACCCGCATAAACTTTATCTCCTGATTTTTTATCAATCGGAATAGCCTCACCTGTAACAAAACTATAATCGATAGAAGCTTTATCGGAAATTAAAATCCCGTCAACAGGAATCAATTCTTGATTTCTAATCAGTAATCGGTCTCCTTTCTCAATATCATATACCTGAACAGGAATTTCTTTTCCTTCTGCGTTTATTTTAGTAATTGCGATAGGGAAATACGATTTATAATCCCTCTCAAAAGATAGAAAACTATACGTCTTTTGTTGGAATAGTTTTCCGAGAAGCATAAAAAATATCAATCCAGTTAGACTATCAAAAAAACCTTGACCCAAATCGAAGACTATATCGACAGTACTTCTAATGAACATTACTAAAATTCCTAAAGCAATAGGAATATCAATATTCAACATTTTAGATTTAATACTTTTATATGCTGAAACATAATAATCGCTTGCGGAATAGAAAAAAGAAGGTAACGCTAATGCAAAGATTAGCCAACGAAAAAAACCTCTATACTGATTAATCCAAAACTCTTCTACTTCAAAATATTCAGGAAAAGATAAAAGCATGATATTTCCAAAGCAGAAAAATGCAATTCCAAGCTTATAAATTAAACTTCTATCTACTTTCTTTTTCCCTTCTTCAAAATTATCTAGACTTATGTAGGGTTCATAACCAATTGAACTTAATAAATAAACCAATTCTTTAAGAGAAACTCTTGAAGAATTGAACGTTATTCTTACTTTCTTATCTGGAAAATTAACCTGAGACGTACTTATGCCTTCTTGAAGTTTTTGAAGATTTTCCAAAATCCAAATACACGAACTACAATGTATATGAGGAACATACAGTGAAATAATATATGTTGTGTCTTCTTGAAAATCGAGAAGTTTTGCAATAATTTTTTCATCATCTAAAAAATCATATTTTCCTTTTATTTCCTGTGGTGTTGCTCCAGGAGCATTTTCAAAATCATAATAGCATGTTAAATCATTCTGACTAAAAATCTCATAAACAGTCTTGCAACCATTACAGCAGAACGATTTTTCGTCAAAAATAATTTCTTCTTTTTTTATAACTTCATTACCACAATGGAAACAATTATTTGTGTCCATAATTTGCTCTTTTATACCTAGTGCAAAGTTTAAAAAAACAAGTAGTTATAAATATGATATTTATCATACTTTAAGTATCTTTGTAAAAACTTTAATTACCCATCTATGAGCAAATGTGAGCAATGTATTGTGAGACAATTCAGTTCTATAAAAGCACTAACAAAAGACGAACTTATTAAAGTTGCCAATTGTAAAACAGCTTATACTATAAAAAAAGGACAATCTCTTTTTGAAGAAGGTGAAAATCTCAATGGAATATATTGCATTAAAGATGGTGTTTGTAAATTATCTAAATTGAGTTCAAATGGTAAAGATCAAATTATTAAACTAGTTAAGCCTGGAGAACTTTTAGGACAACGCTCTATGATTAGTGAAGAATCTGCAAATCTATCTGCTGTTGCTCTTGAAGACATGGAAGTTTGTTTTATCCCTAAAGCTGAAATTTTACAGTTTTTTACTCAAAATAATGATTTTTCTATGGATGTAATGCGAACCATTTGTGGAGATTTAAAAGAAGCTGATGACCATATGGTTAATATGGCTCAAAAAACAGTAAAACAAAGGTTAGCAGAAACATTGTTATATCTTGAAGATACTTTTGGTAGTAATGAAGATGGAACGATTCGTCTTTTATTATCTAGAGAAGAATTAGCTGGAATGATTGGAACTGCCACAGAAAGCTGCATTCGTTTATTATCTGAATTTAACAAAAAAGGATATATTGATATTGTTGGTAAAAAAATACTTTTAAAAGATAAAACTACTCTTAAAAAAATTACCTAAAAAATTATTGGCACAATAATTGAAATCATTCATATAGAAACTATAAATATTGAATGATATGAAAACGAATTTACTTACCGGAATATTTAGTTTATTCTTAGCCATAACTTCCTTTGCGCAAGATAAAACAACTGTTAGAGCGAATAATAGCGACATCAGTGATAATTTAGATTTAAGAGCAGTTGCTACAATTTTTGGTGACGCAGCCGATTTAGAAGATTTCGAGAGAAGATTAAATGATCCTGAATCTCAAATTTCTAATTTAGACTTAAACAATGATAACTTTGTAGATTATTTAAGAGTAATAGAATCTGTAGAAGGAAATGAACATATCATTGTTATACAAGCTGTTTTAGACAAAGACCTTTATCAAGATGTAGCATCTGTAGAAGTAGACAGAGATAGAAACAACAATGTACAAGTACAAGTTGTTGGAGATGTTTATATGTATGGTGATAATTATATTTATGAGCCAGTATATGTTCACCGACCAGTAATCTATACAAGCTTTTGGGTAACAAGTTACCGTCCTTATTGTTCTTCTTGGAGTTGGAACTACTACCCTACTTACTATAGCTATTGGAATCCTTTCCCGATTTTTAGATATCGAAACCATATTACAATACATATTAATCATAGTCATTCCTATCATTATGTAAACACAAGAAGATGTAGTTATGGGTATAATAATTATCATGGAAGAAGAGCTAATGGTTATGAAAGAAGATATCCTAATCGATCTTTCTCGCATAGAAATAGTGGATATTCTAATAGACATCAATTAGATCAAAATAGAAATATTAGAACACGTGTTGCTGGTTCGAGAGAGTTAACAACTACAAGAAACTCATCATCCGTTAGAGGAAATAGAGATCATTCTTCCACAAGAAGTAATTCAAATACAACACCAAGAGCTACTTCAAGTACTAGAGATTATTCTTCTACAAGAAGCAACACAAATACAACACCAAGAGCTACTTCGAGTACTAGAGATTACTCTTCTACAAGAAGTAATACAAGTACAACACCTAGATCTACATCTAGAAACAATGCTTCCACAAGAAGTAATACAAATGCAACACCAAGAGCTACTTCTTCAAGAAATAACTCTTCAGTTAGAAACAATACTTCATCAAGAAGTAACTCAAGTTCAAGAAGAAATAGTTCAAGTAGAAGTAATACACAATCAAGAAGTACTTCAAAACAAAGCGGAAATACTACTTCAAGTAGAGGTTCTTCCTCAGGAAGAGGAAATTCGAGTCGAGGTGATCGATAATAACAAAAAAGAAAGCTGCTATAATAGGCAGCTTTTTTTGTATTTATTATTATCTTTGCAAGCTGATTAAATATAGAAATGAGATTACATAGAAACTTAGTATTTACTGTTATAGATTCTTTACTTGCAATTTTTAATGAAGGTGAGTATGCAGATAAAGTTGTCGCAAGGGCTTTAAAGAAAGACAAACGCTGGGGAAGTAGCGATAGAAAATTTGTAGCAGAAACAATTTATGAAATTGTACGCTGGAAAAGATTATATGCTGAGATAGCAGAAGTTGGAGAACCATACGATAGAGATAATATATGGAGAATGTTTGCAGTTTGGGCCACTTTAAGAGGAATTCAATTGCCAGATTGGAAATATTTTGAAAATACACCTGCTAGAAAAATAAAAGGAAGATTTGATGAATTATCTAGAATACGAAGATTCAAAGAATCAATTCCTGATTGGATGGACGAACTTTGTGTTAAAGAACTTGGAGAAGAAGTTTGGACAAAAGAACTAGAAGCACAAAACAAACAAGCTGATGTTATTTTAAGAGTGAACACCTTAAAAACTACAAAAGCAAAGCTAAAGGCAATCTTAATGGATTTAAATATAGAAACTGTTGTTTCTAACGATCATCCAGATGCATTAGTTCTTAAAGAAAGAGCTAATGTTTTTATGACAGATATCTTCAAACAAGGATATTTTGAAGTACAAGATGCATCTTCACAATTAGTAGCTTATTTTCTTGATGTTAAACCAGGAATGAGAGTTGTTGATACATGTGCTGGTGCTGGTGGAAAAACACTTCATATGGCTTCTTTAATGGAAAACAAAGGACAACTAATTGCAATGGATATTTATGAGAGTAAATTGAAGCAATTAAAATTAAGAGCTAAACGTAATGGAGTACACAATGTTGAATTTAGAGTTATCGATTCTACAAAAGTGATTAAAAAATTACATGAAAAAGCAGATAGAGTTCTGATTGATGCTCCTTGTAGCGGATTAGGTGTAATGAAACGTAATCCAGATAGTAAATGGAAATTACAACCAGAATTTATCGATAATATTAAAAAAGTACAAGCCGAAGTTTTACAAAGCTACTCTAGAATTGTAAAACCAGGTGGAAAAATGGTTTATGCTACTTGTTCTGTATTGCCTTCTGAAAATGAAGAGCAAGTGAAACACTTTTTAAGCACAGAAGCTGGAAAAAATTTCAACTTTGTCAAAGAAAGAAAAGTATTAGCACATCAAAGTGGATTTGATGGCTTTTATATGGCATTATTAGAAAGAAAAGGTTAATATTATTATGTTATCATTTTTACTAATGGTAACATAATTAATATGCTAATATTAATAAATTTTATCCTTATGAAGAACAAAATTACTTTGCTATCAATTTTTAGTTTTATTTCAATTTTTGCTCAAATACCACCTGGTTATTATGATTCAGCCACAGGTTCAGGTTATACATTGAAAACACAATTATACAATATTATAAATAATCATAATGATCAAGGCTATGATTCATTTGATGCATTTACTGCAACAAACGATTTGGATTTATATTATGAAAATGACAATAGCACTATTTTAGATATTTATTCTGAAAACCCAAGCGGAACAGATCCTTATAATTATACACCTATTACAGATGAATGTGGAAATTATAATGGTGAAGGTGTTTGTTATAATAAAGAACACGTTATTCCACAGTCTATCTTTAGTCAAAATAATCCAATGAGAGGTGACGCACACCATTTGTTACCAACTGATGGTCGTGTGAACGGCTTTAGAAGTAATTATCCTTTTGGGTATGTTGGTAGTAATTTAGTTTCACAATCTGGAATTTCAAATCCGACCATGAATGGATCAAAACTAGGAAATAATATAAATACTGGATTATTTTCAGGATATACTGGAAATGTTTTCGAACCAATTGATGAGTTTAAAGGAGATATTGCTCGTATTTATTTCTATTTTATAACACGATATGAAACTCAAGTAACAAATTGGAATTACTCAATGTTTAACGGAACATCTACCCAAGTTTTAACCGATACTTTTTTATATACTCTTTTAGATTGGCATCTTAACGATCCTGTTTCTCAAAAAGAAATTAATCGTAATAATGCTATTTATACATATCAGAATAATAGAAACCCTTTCATTGACCATCCAGAATATGCTTGCCAAGTTTGGTCTAGTCACTGCAACACATTGAGCTCAACAGACTTTGCATTGAATGAAAATACAACTATTTATCCAAATCCATCAACAAATGGAATATTTACAGTTTCAAGTACAGAAAATTTAGATACTATTACTGTTTATAATATCAATGGACAAATTATAGAAAGAATTCAATACTCTAATGTAAATGTAATTAACAATTCAACTTATACAATTTCAAACCTTTCAAGTGGTTTTTATTTAGTTGAAATTACATCAAACAATAAGAAAGCAATTAAGAAAATTATAGTTAATTAATTTCTTTTAACTAACTACAAAAAAAGAGGGATGATATATATATTATATTCATCCCTCTTTTTTATACTTAAAATCTACTATTCTTTTATTCTGTTGGTCCAGTCCATTCTGAAAAACCGCCTACTAAATTATAAGCATTTTCAAAACCTAATTCCTTCATAATATTACACGCATTAGCACTTCTTGCTCCTGCAGCACAATACACATAGTAATTTTTGTTTTTATCCAATTCTTCTACTTCGTAGATAAAGCCTTGTCCTTTGAAAATATCAATATTAATTGATCCTGGAATCTTACCTCTATTCACTTCGTCTGAGGTGCGTACATCTAATATCACTCCTTTTTCATCGGTTAGAAATTTACTCCACCAGTTTTGTTGATCTAAATTCATTGTTATATTTTTTTTTCAAAAATACTATCCTTTAATTGAACATCCAATAGCTTTGGTCATTTTTACAGCAACTTCCTTATTTTCTAACAAAGCATCAACAGCATTTTCTACATATTTAACTTTAACAGCAGAAGCATCTGAATGGTTATCATCAATTGCACCTATATATTTTACCTGATTTCCTTGTTTTGTTTTTTCCAATATATATACATGTGGTGTTTTTGTTGCTCCATATTGTGGATAAATTTTCTGTCCTTCATCAAATAAATAAGGAAAAGTAAAACCTTTTTCTTTGGCTCTCACTTTCATTAATTCAAAACTATCTTTTTCTTGAACCTCTGGATTATTTGGATTAATTGCAATTACGGGGTACCCTAGTTTTTTATACTTTTTGTCCAAAGCAATAATTCGATCTTCATAAGCAACGGCATATGGGCAATGATTACACGTGAAAACAACAATAAACCCTTTTGCTTCTTTATAGTCTTTTAAAGAAACAAACTTATTATCTATATTCTTAAGCTTAAAATCTGTAGCAATATCATTAATCTCATAACCAGAAGTTATTTCATTAACTGTAAATGCACTAATTATAACTAATACTAATCCTGAAAAAAAAACTTTAAATACTTTCATTCTATAATTTTATTGGTTTAACATTTTTTTTAATTCAATTTCTAAGGTTTCAAAAGTAAATGACTGTTCATAAAACTTTGAATCATTTTTATTATAAATAATTGTAGCTGGAATGGCACCAGACCAATTAGAATCGACTTTTTCTATCCAAGAATTAGCATCAGGGTCATCTAGATGAATTACCATCGATTCTAATTTCTTTCTTTTAATAAATGGAATTAAAGATTTTTCAACTTGTTTAGGGAAATCTAAGCTTACCAATATTACTTTTACTTTTTTACTTTTATACTTCGCTCCTATTTCTTCAAAATAAGGTAACTCTTTAATACATGGTGCACACCATGTTGCCCAAAAGTTAATAATATATGTTGTCTCATCGTTAAATTTTAAAAACTTTTCAAATCCATTATAATCATATGATTCTACTCTAACTCCCTCTATTTCATGAGCTTTATTGGCAGTATCTGTACTTTGAGCAAATGATAGAATAGAAAAAAGCAGTAAACTATATAAATATCTCATCTTAATTCTTTTATAAAATCAAATTTAACCCTATTTAATATGCGTTCTTAAAATTTTAACAAAATTTTACCAAACAGTTGTATATACAAATAACAAAAAGTATTACATTTGTACACACAAATAAAGTAGATACAAATGAATATTGAACAAGAAATAAAAAGTACTGTCAAACTAAGTATAACCAAAAAAGTAATGCTAAATTTAACTTTTACAAGAAATTTCATTGGAGACAAATTTCATGAACTGTTAAAACCCTATGAAATATCGAGTGAACAATATAATGTTCTCAGAATTTTGAGAGGTCAAAAAGGAAAACCATTAAACATGCAAGACATTCTTTCAAGAATGGTTACAAAAAGTAGTAACACAACACGTTTAATTGATAAACTTCTTTTGAAAGAAATGGTAGAGCGAAATATTTGTCCAAATAATAGAAGAAAAATCGAAGTGAAAATTACAGAAAAGGGATTAAAAACACTCACTGAGTTAGATCCAAAAATTGAAGATCATGACTCTATTTTTACAAAGAATTTAACCAACGAAGAATTAGAACAATTAAATAATTTATTAGAAAAACTTAGAGAAATATAATATGAGTACATTTTTAGAAAGTCAGAATTGGAGATATGCAACTAAGAAATTTGATAATACCAAAAAAATCACAAATGATGATTTAGAAAATCTAAAAGAAGCAATACGTTTGAGTACATCTTCTTATGGATTGCAACCGTATCAAGTTTTAATTATTGAAAATCCAGAAGTAAGAGCGCAATTACAGCCTGCATCTTGGGGACAAACACAAATTGTCGATGCCTCTCACCTATTTGTTTTTGCAAACATTGTTGATATTCAAGAAAATCATATAGATGATTACTTAAACAATATGGCAAAAACAAGAAATTTAAAATTGGAAGATTTAAAAGGATATAGTGATTTTATGAAATCTAAAATCATTCCACTTCCTAAAGAATCAAAAGCAATTTGGGCTTCAAAACAAACCTATTTAGCTATAGCAAACTTAATGAATGCTGCTGCAGATTTAAAGATCGATGTTACTCCTATGGAAGGTTTTGAACCAGAAAAATATAACGATATTTTAGGACTTAACGAATTAGGCTTGAATGCATCATTAGTTGCAACAGTCGGATACCGTCATGAAGAAGACGCTACACAACATTTTCTAAAAGTTCGCAAACCAAACGAAGAATTATTTAAAACAATCTAATAATAAACACTTAAAAAAATGAAAAATTTAAAAACAGCTGCATTAGCAGTAATTGCATTAGTTACTTTCTCTATTAACGCTCAAACAACTAAAAAAGTTGATGTTGCAAAAAGTAAAGTAGAATGGTTAGGAAAAAAAGTAACAGGTCAGCACAATGGAGACATCAAGTTAAAAGAGGGTGCTTTAGTATTCAAAGGTGATAAATTAGCGGGTGGAAATTTTACTGTAGATATGACTACAATTAATACTACTGATTTAACAGGAGGTTACAAAGATAAATTAGACGGACATTTAAAATCTGATGATTTCTTTGGTGTAGCAAAATTCCCAACAGCTAAATTAGTTTTCAAAACAGTTACAGATAAAGGAAATAATGTTACAACTGTTACTGCTGATCTAACAATAAAAGGAAAAACAAACCCTGTTACATTTGATATTACAGTAAATGGAAATACTGCTACTACAAAAGTAATTGTTGATAGAGCTAAATATGATATTAAATACGGTTCTGGTTCTTTCTTTGATGATCTTGGAGACAAAACTATTTATGATGAATTTGAATTAGATGTTACATTAAACTTCTAATTATCAAATAAATAATTGCTATGAAAAAAAAGTCCAAATTTATTTTTGGACTTTTTTGATTTTAAATTTGTTTATAAAAATAAACTTTCGTTATATTTGCATATCAATTACAAAAGAGAAATGAAACTATTTTTAAATAATACTTGGTGGTGGAACAACTTACGTCAAACGTCGTGAGCAAATCCTGCTATAGTATAATTTAAACAAAATACATATAAAAGGCTTGTCAATCACGACAAGCCTTTTTTTTATGCTTAAAATTAATTATTAAATAAGAAAACAAATAAAATGAAAACATATAAACTACACACTTCACACAAACAAATATTAGCAGATACTATAACACCTGTTAGTATTTATTTAAAAATAAGAGATCGATTTCCAAATAGTATTTTACTTGAAAGTAGCGATTATCATGCAAACGATAATACGTTTTCATACATTTGCTTTAATCCTATTGCATCGTTCAAAGTAGAGAATCAAAAGATTGAAACAACTTTTCCAAATAACTATTCTGAAATTATTCCAATTGATAAATCTGTAAATATTGTTAATGAATTAGGAAATTTTTCTAAACAATTCATAGCTGATGAATCTAAATTTAAATTTATTAATAACGGTCTATTTGGTTATATATCATATGATGCTATACAACATTTTGAAAGCATTACTATAGCCGAAAAGTCACAAGAAAATAAAATCCCAGAAATATATTACGCTATCTATCAAAATATTATTGCTATCAATCATTTCAAAAATGAAGCCTACATATTTTGTCATAGCATAGATAACTCAGATAATACCGATGAGATTCATCAACTACTTCAATCCAAAAATTTTGCTTCTTTTTCATTTACTAAATCAGGAGACGGTTATTCCAACTTAACCGATAATCAATTTAAAGATTATGTGAGTTTAGCTAAAAAACACTGTCATCGTGGTGATGTTTTTCAATTGGTATTGTCTCGTCGATTTTCACAACCATTTAAAGGAGACGAATTCAATGTTTATAGAGCTTTAAGAAGTATCAACCCATCTCCTTACCTATTCTATTTTGATTATGGAAATTTTAAAATTTTCGGTTCTTCACCAGAAGCTCAATTAGTAATTAAAGATAAAAATGCAGAAATTCATCCTATTGCTGGAACATTTAAACGTACTGGAAACGATGAAAAAGATGCTGAATTAGCAAAGAAATTAGGTGAAGATGCAAAAGAAAATAGTGAGCATGTAATGCTAGTTGACTTGGCTCGTAATGATTTAAGTAGAAGCTGCAATAATGTTCAAGTTGAAAATTATAAAGAAGTACAATTCTTTTCACACGTAATACATTTAGTTTCTAAAGTAACTGGAAAACTGAAGGATAATGAGAATTTCATGAATTTAGTAGCTCGAACATTTCCAGCAGGAACTTTAAGTGGTGCTCCAAAATACAAAGCAATGGAATTAATTGAAAGTATTGAAACAACCAATAGAGGACTTTATGGTGGTGCAATTGGATTTATGGATTTTGAAGGAAATTTTAATCATGCTATAATGATACGTAGTTTTTTAAGTAAAAATCATGAACTACATTTTCAAGCTGGTGCTGGAATTGTAGAAAACTCTTTAGAAGAAAACGAAACGCAAGAAGTATACAATAAATTAGGAGCTTTACAAAACGCTTTAGATTTAGCTGAAACAATATAAATAATCAATTGCAATTGATTTTAGCATTAAAAAATTGAAAAAAAAATAATTAGTTGATATCGTTTTTTAATATCAACATTGAAATTGAAAAAATATGAAAATAGTAGTAATAGATAATTATGATAGTTTTACCTATAACTTGGTACATTATTTAGAAGATCTTAACGCAGAAGTTACCGTTTTCCGTAATGATGAATTTGAATTAGAAGAGTTAGAGAAATACGATAAAATAGTACTTTCTCCTGGACCAGGAATTCCAGATGAAGCAGGCTTATTAAAAGCTGTCATTAAAAAATATGCATCATCAAAAAGTATGCTTGGTGTTTGTCTTGGCCAGCAAGCAATTGCAGAAGTTTTTGGTGGACAATTAATTAACCTAGAAAAGGTATATCATGGAGTTGCAACAAAAGTAACCAAAAGTATCGATGATACCTTGTTTAAAAACATTCCAGATACAATAGAAGTTGGGCGATATCATTCTTGGGTTGTTGATACTGAAAATTTTCCGCACGATACATTAGAAATTACTTCTGTTGATGAAAATGGGCAAATAATGTCTTTAAGACATCGAGAATATGATGTTAAAGGTGTTCAATATCATCCGGAAAGTGTTTTAACACCTTATGGAAAACAAATTTTAGAAAATTGGCTTAATAATTAGTCTATAACAACACTAATTATTATTAACGAAACACTTTACAAAATGAAAACAATATTAAACCGACTCATAAATCACGAAATACTTTCTAAATCTGAAGCGAAAGAAGTATTAGTAAACATATCCTCTGGAAACTATAACCATAATCAAATTGCTGCTTTTCTTACTGTTTATATGATGCGAAGCATAACCATTGAGGAGCTATCTGGTTTTAGAGAAGCTTTGTTAGAATTATGTATTCCAATAGATTTTTCTGACTATAACACAATAGATTTATGTGGTACAGGTGGAGATGGAAAAGATACTTTTAATATTTCTACTTTAGCTTCATTCATTGTTGCTGGTGCTGGAATAAAAGTTGCAAAACATGGGAATTATGGTGTTTCATCTATTTCCGGGTCTAGTAATGTAATGGAGAAAATGGGAGTAAAATTTACAAATGAAAGTGATTTTCTAACAAAGTCTATAGAAGAAACAAATATTGCAATACTTCATGCACCATTATTTCATCCAGCAATGAAAAATGTAGCTCCAATACGTAAGGAACTTGGAGTAAAAACTTTTTTTAACATGCTAGGTCCAATGGTAAACCCTTCCTTTCCAAAAAATCAAATGGTTGGCGTTTTTAGTTTAGAATTGGCTAGAATGTATGCATATTTATACCAGAATACAAACACAAACTATAGTATTTTACATGGTTTAAGTGGTTTTGATGAAGTGTCTTTAACGGATGATGTGAAAATAATTTCAAATTTATCTGAAAACATACTAAATCCAAGTGATTTCAAGTTACCACTCATAAATTTAGAAAAAATTAAAGGTGGAAATACTGTTGATGAGTCTGCACAAATTTTTCATACCGTAATTTCCGGTAAAGGAAATATTGAACAGAACAACGTAGTCTGTGTTAATGCTGCTATAGCAATTAAAACGGTTGAAAATTCAAGTTATGAAGATGCATTAGCAAAAGCACAAGAAAGTCTAGCTAGTGGTAAAGCTTTTGAAAAACTAAATAAATTAATATCAATAAGCCAATAATATAGTTCGTTCAAGCGCTGTCAAGACATAAATAATTTTAGACGTTGCATGAAGAGGTAAAAAAAACACAAAATGAACATCCTAGATAAAATCATTATAGATAAGAAAAGAGAAGTTGAACTTAAAAAATCAATTATTCCAGTTTCTCAACTCGAATCCTCAGTATTATTCAATGGTCGAACGCTTTCAATGAGTAAATTGTTAAAAAATAGTCTATCGGGTATAATTACTGAACATAAAAGACGTTCTCCATCTAAACCAACTATAAATAATAGTCATTCAGTTGAAGATGTAGTCTTAGGCTATCAAAATGCTGGCGCGTGTGGGATTTCTGTATTAACAGATGGAAAATATTTTGGTGGTTCTTTAGATGATTTAATAATAGCTAAAGCATCTGTAAATATCCCTTTGTTAAGAAAAGAATTTATAGTTGATGAGTATCAAATTTTAGAAGCGAAAGCACATGGTGCTGATGTGATTTTACTTATTGCAGCAGTATTAACACATCAAGAAATTAAACAACTATCTGAGTTTGCTCAAAGTTTAGCTTTAGAAGTACTTTTAGAAGTTCATAATTTAGAAGAATTAGAAAAATCTATCATGCCAAGCTTAGACATGATTGGTGTAAATAATAGGAATTTAAAAACATTTGATGTAAGTTTAGATTACAGTAAAGAATTAGCGAAACAAATTCCAGACGAATTTGTAAAAGTTTCAGAAAGTGGTATTAGTACTGTTGAAGCTGTTAAAGACTTACAGCAATATGGATATCAAGGGTTTCTTATGGGAGAACATTTCATGAGAACAGAAAACCCTGGTAAATTTGCAAAAGATTTTATTAATAAAACTATAACATAATGGACGTTAAACTTAAAATATGTGGCATGAAATTTCCCGATAATATCGAAGAAATTTCCACATTAAAACCAAATTATTTAGGATTTATTTTTTGGGAAAAATCACAACGAAAATATTGTGATGACAGCATCATTGAAATACCAAAAAACATAAAAAAAGTGGGTGTATTTGTAAATGAAACTATTGAAGTAATAACAAAAAGAGTGGAGCAATTCAGTTTTGATGCTATTCAACTTCATGGGAATGAATCTCCAACATTTTGTAAATCTATTAAAGAGCTTAATGTAGAGGTTATAAAAGCTTTTTCAATTGATGAGACATTTAATTTTGATAACTTAAATGAATACCAAGATGGAGTCGATATTTTTCTTTTTGATACAAAAGGAAGATTACCTGGAGGAAATGGAATAACCTTCGATTGGGAATTATTAGACAATTATAAATTAGAAAAACCATTTTTCTTAAGTGGTGGAATTGGGCTAACAAGCGTAGATGCAATTAAAGCATTCTTAAGTACAGATAAAGCAAAATATTGCTATGGTGTCGATGTAAATAGCAGATTCGAAAAGAAAACAGGTTATAAAAATTATTCTAAACTACGACGATTAAAAAAACTACTATATGAAGACTAAATATTCTGTCGACGAAGATGGGTTCTACGGAAAATTTGGAGGTGCATTCATACCTGAAATGCTATTTCCAAATGTAGAAGAATTAAAAGAAAATTATCTAAAAATCATTGCAGAACCTTCTTTTCAAGAAGAGTTTAATGATTTACTACAACAATATGTTGGAAGACCAACTCCATTATATTTTGCAAAGCGTTTGTCTGAAAAATATAATACTAAAATATATTTAAAAAGAGAAGATCTTTGCCATACTGGAGCACATAAAGTAAACAATACTATTGGTCAAATATTAATGGCAAAAAGACTAGGCAAAACAAGAATTATTGCCGAAACTGGTGCAGGACAACATGGAGTAGCAACAGCAACAGTTTGTGCATTAATGGGATTAGAATGCATTGTTTATATGGGAGAAATCGACATTAAAAGACAAGCTCCAAATGTTGCAAGAATGAAAATGCTTGGTGCAGAAGTTCGTCCAGCAACTTCTGGATCTAAAACTTTAAAAGATGCAACTAATGAAGCTATTAGAGATTGGATAAATAATCCAATAGATACTTTCTATATCATTGGTTCTGTAGTTGGGCCACACCCCTATCCAGATATGGTTGCTAGATTTCAAAGTGTAATATCAAAAGAAATAAAATCGCAATTAAAAGTATTAGAAGGAAGAGAAAATCCAGATTATGTTATTGCTTGTGTTGGTGGTGGTAGTAATGCTGCTGGAGCATTTTATGAGTTTTTAGAAAACGTAAATGTAAAACTTATTGCTGTAGAAGCTGCTGGTCATGGGATAGATTCAGGAGAAAGTGCAGCAACATCGGTTTTGGGTAAAATTGGAATTATTCATGGAAGTAAAACCTTATTGATGCAAACAGAAGATGGACAAATTACTGAACCCTACTCTATTTCAGCAGGATTAGATTATCCAGGTGTTGGTCCTCTTCATGCACATCTTCATGATACGAATAGAGCACAGTTTTTTGCAATTACTGATAAGGAAGCTATGCAATTTGGTTTAGAAGTTTCAAAAACGGAAGGAATTATTCCTGCTATAGAAACGGCACATGCTTTCGCTGTTTTAGATAAAAAACAATTTAAACCAGAAGACATCGTTGTAATTAACCTTTCTGGTCGTGGAGATAAAGATTTGAATACCTATATCGATTATTTTAAGTTTTAACCTACAGAACTTAAATAGATACAATTGAAACAATAAATGAACAAATGAAAAGAATAAACACTAAACTTCAAGAAAATAAAAAATTATTATCCATCTATTTTACAGCTGGATATCCAAAATTAAATGATACTGTTGAAATCATTCATGAATTAGAAAAAAATGGTGTCGACATGATCGAAATTGGATTACCCTTTTCAGATCCTTTAGCAGATGGTCCTACAATTCAGGAAAGTTCAACAATTGCAATAGAAAACGGAATGACTACTGCGTTGTTATTTGAACAACTAAAAGGAATTAGAGAAACTGTAAAAATTCCACTAATTATTATGGGTTATTTTAATCCGATGATGCAATTTGGAATCGAAAAATTTTGTCAAAAATGCTCTGAAATTGGCATTGATGGGTTTATTATTCCAGATTTACCAATTGATGAATATGAAAGACATTATAAGTATATTTTTCAAAGTTATGGACTAAAAAACATATTTCTAATTACGCCACAAACATCTGATGAGCGTATCTTGAAAATTGACAATCATTCAGACAGTTTTATTTATATGGTTAGCACTGCTGCTGTTACAGGAAGTCAATCAGGTTTTGGAACAGAGCAATTAGAGTATTTTAAGAGAATTTCAAATATGAATCTAAAAAATCCTCAAATTGTTGGTTTTGGTATTAAAGACAAACAAACATTTACAGAAGCAACAGAACACCAAAAAGGAGCAATAATTGGAAGTGCTTTCATTAAATTTTTAAAAGACAACCCTATCGAGAAAATTAAAAATTTTATTTCTTTTTTGAGGTAGTTATTTTTTTATTTGTTTTTTATATAAAAATAAATAAATTAGCACAATAAATTTAAAAAATATTTTTATGAAAAAATTATTGAAAATTGAGATTAACTCTGGGCTAAAAAGATTAAATGATAGCCAAATGTTTAAAATTAGTGGAGGTTTAGTTGAGGCTGCTGCTTCTGGAAAAACAAGAACAGCTAGTGGTAGTACATGTGACAACACTGCAGTATGTAACTGTATATGTCCAAAAAAACCAAAAGAATTAAGCTTTGAATAATTTTAATAAGGCTGTCTAATTCTTTAGACAGCCTATTTTAATTTTATAAAACATAATTACAATACTCTCTTCTGCTAAAAATCATCTTACTTTTTTAATATATGCATAAAAAATTTAATTTTATTGAAAATTTAAAATACAAAGAAAACATAATAAATGACTTCATTAATTATACAAATACTTCAATAAATGATATTGCTAAATTTATTTTAAAATATGAAAGTGAAATATGTTTAGAACATAATTTAATTGAAAACGCATTTGAATTTAACGACCTGAAGAATACACAAAAATTCAAACATTATTTAAATAGAAAATACCCCTACTATAAATTCTTAATAAAAACAATAAATAAAAAAAAATATAAGAATTTTAAAAAACTAATTACAGATTTTGAGAAAGATAGAAATGAACTTATTAAATTAGGTTTCATTACAAATGATGTCATTTTCTCAATCGAATTTGGAAAAGGTGATTTTCATTCTCATCTGAAATCTACTTTAATACTATTATTTGAAGATGGAAATAGATTAATTTACAAACCAAGAAAAGTCAATACAGAAAAATTTACAGAATCTTTTATTAAAATATTAGAACAGAATCTGAACTTAAATTTAAATTTAAAAATACCTCAAAATTTAACCAAATCCACTTACTCTTGGCATAAATATATAACACATAATGCTACTGATTCAGAGTCATATCTAAAAAATATAGGTCATTTATTATCTTTATCATATATATTAAATTCGAGAGATTTCATTAATGATAATATTATTATAAATAATGATGATATATACTTAATAGATCCAGAAAGCATAATTTCTCCAAATATTGAAAATTTTGGAATTTATAGATCTAAAATAAATGAATTATTTGATACTAGTGTGATCAATTCTGGAATTTTACCTGTACCTTATGGGAGCTTAGATAAAACAGGAATGATTTCTGCGCTTTTTTTTGTTGAAAACAATGATGATAATAAACATCTTCCAATAATAAACAACAAGCATTTTGAAATAAAGAGAGAAGATATTGATACTATTTTAAAATCATTCGAAAACATTTCTTTACAAATTCAAAAAAATAAAACTAAAATCTTGAGAGAATTAAATTCTCTTTTTAGTAAAAAAATTTATATTCGCCTTTTATTTAATACAACAGAATTATATGCAACACTAATTAATGAAATGTTGATTCCCGAATATCTTAATGATATAGAGAAGTATAAAGTTTTATTGAAAAAAAGTTTTCCTAATTTTAAAAAAACATTAAAAGAATCTATAAAAAAACAAATTTTAAATTTGGATGTGCCTTTCTATTATTCAGACTCAAAAGGCTCTGTATATGATGGTTATAAAAATTTAATCTTCAAAAAGAAAGAATTTGGTTTTAATGATTGCATGAAAAAAACATTTATTAAGATTAAAAATCTTGATAATGAAATAATTCATTTCAATTCTATGCTAATTAGAAAAACAATTGAATTGGAATTAGATAAAAGAGGTATGATTTCAATCCCTGACAATACATTAGTTAGATTGACAAATGAAACTGAAATTAAATTCAATAAAGAGAATTACCTCAAGGCTTCTGAAAAAATTGCATTAAGACTTATTAATGAATCAATAGTTATAGGTGATGACATCAATTGGGTTCATAAATCTATAAATCCTTCAAATGGTTCTATATCAGTTCAGCCGCTCTCATCTGATTTATATGATGGAACAATTGGTATATCAATACTTTTGCATTACTTATCTCAATATTCGGAAAATCCTATTTTTAGAAATACAAATAATTTACTGCGTAAAAAAAACAAAACCTTAATTGAAAAATTCATAACTCCTAAAAACAAATTCTATAAAACATTTTCATTATCCGTTTTCAACTTCCCTCTTTCTAATCTCCTTTTAGATTTGCATATTTATAAAGATTTGACAGTAGATGAATTTGAATCAAACTTAACTACATATATAAATTTTATTAAAGACATTTTAAACGATGATTTAATCGAAATAGAAGAATTCGATTATTTACAAGGTATTAGTGCTATAGCGGACAAGTTAATAGATATTTATGTATCACATGACTTCATAAAATTAAATTTAAAAAATGATATTGAAGTAATTTTAAAAAAAATATTATTGTTAATCATTGATAATAGTAAAGATTTCGGAGATTCATGTGCATGGTCATTTAAAATGCAAATTGGTGACACAATTGTGGAAAATTATTTAAACGGATTCTCTCATGGTGTTTCTGGAATTTTATTTGTTTTGAAAAAGGCTTCAATGTATTTTGATATTCCAGAGTTAAAGAATACAATAAAAAAAGCACTTAATTACGAGAAAAGCCTCTTCGATAACGATACAAATTCATGGTATGATTTTAGACTTAATAAAAAAGATGCTGATATGGCTGCTTGGTGTCATGGATCTGCTGGTATAGGTTTAAGCAAAATTTTACTAATGTCTTTTGAAAAAAATGAAGCAATGAAAAGTGAACTTGTTTATTCTTGTGAAAATATCATTAAATCATTAAATTTATTAAATTTTAGTTTGTGCCATGGGAACTTAAGTAATATTGAAATTTTAAAATCTGCAGGTAGAATACTTCAAAATGATTACTATGAATCAATATCTGAAAATTTTATTAATAAACTTAGTTTGGAAATATTAAATGATAAAATTCCAAAAGTTTCTGAAACTGGAAACTTAAATTATAATGGAATGTTTATTGGATTAACTGGTGTTGCATATCAATTATTACGTTTCTATAATTGGGAAGAAACACCTAGTATCATTTGCTTAGAAACAAACCTTTACAAATACAAAACCTTACATTAAAATGACTAAAATCATAATCTTATTATTTTTGATTTCATGTTCAATATTTTCTCAACATAAAGTATATCAAAATTTTGATTTGAATAATTCCGAAAAAGAATTAATAACAACCTTTTTACAAGATTATTTCAACAAAAACAAACCACTTAGTGAGCTATTTTGTAAAGATGATATTGAAGCCTTTAAGACAATAGATGTTGCTAGTTTTTCTAGTTCATTAGGTGGTTCATTATTAGATATTAGTTATGATGTTAATATTTTAAACCTAAAAAAAGAAGGAGATTATTATATTGCAAAATGCTTACTCTATTGGGAAAACCAAAATGAATCAGATAATGAAAAAACGATCACAACTTTAGCCATATTAAACTTAAAAATCAAAAAAGAAAATAATTTGTTTAAATTAACAAATTATATCAATCATTATACACGCAATTGGATAAGGACTAAAGTTGGTAATATAGAATATATTTACCATCCTGAACATCCATTCAATATTGAAAATGCCAGAAAAGCCAATCTTTTCTTATCTAATTTATTAGACAGTTTCAAAATAAAAGAGGTACCTAATTACAGGTATTATATTTCAAAAAATTGTGATGATTTATTTAAAGTTAACGGATTTGACTATTTTATTCCTGGTTCCTCGCAAAATAATTTATGTGGTTTTATTGATCAAGACAACCAAATTATTTATTCTTCAACCGCATATGGAGAAATACATTTGCATGAAATCATACATGTTATAAACAATCATTTCCCTAATGGCAATAGTTATATCAAAATTGGTTTGTCATGCTATATTAATGATGCAGGAGCTGGAGATTTACCACTTCTATATCATGTTAATAAATTTGAAAAATATCTAAATGAAAATAAATTTAATTTTGAGGAGTTTGAAAATACAGAAAATCTTGATGACATAACAAATATTTCCTATGTATTAGGTTCATTAATTTGCAATGCCATATATCGTAAAGGCGGACTCCCTTTGCTATTAGAATATCTTAATTGCACACCTGATGATGATATATCTTTATTAAAAATAAAAATAAAAAAGGATTTTAAGGTTACTAATTTGGAAGATTTTTTTAAAAAAGAAATTGAAATTTATAAAAAACAAAAAAAACCTTTACTTTACATTGAATAAAAAATAATTAAACTTTCTCATAATGTATTTAAATTTCGGAAGTACTTTTCTTCTCATGTTATTTTCATTTGCTACTCCAGTAGTATGTTTTTCCTGGATGCTACAAATGCTAAAATTGACCCGTCAAAATAGAATCATTAATGCTATGACCTTAAAAGTAATGCTAGAACATCTGAAACAACAAAATATTGATGTTGATATTGAAAAAATTCATGACGAAGTAACTAAAAATTTATAATGCAAAATGTTATACTTCAATAAAAGATATTTCCTTTTAACTATTCTCATTTTCTTAATTGAAGTAGTAATCGCTTTATATATAAATGATGATTTTATCCGTCCTTATGTTGGAGATATATTAGTAGTTCTTTTATTGTTTTGTTTTTTTAAAACATTTCTAAAATTTTCAGTTTTTTCAATTGCACTTTTTGTACTCTTCTTTTCCTTTTTCATTGAGTTTCTACAATACATCAATATTGTTCAAAAACTAGGTTTAGAACATTCAAAAACAGCTAAGGTAGTTATTGGAACTTCTTTTTCTTGGATTGATTTAGTATGCTATTTCATTGGTTTTATTACTATTCTCATAATTGAAAAGTACTACCCTAAAAAAGAGCATCACTGATTAATAAAAACAAAAAGCGAGACTAATCAATATTAATTAGTCTCGCTTTTTTGTTTTATAGAAATAATTATTTCAAACTATCTTTTCTACTCTTATAATTATATAAATAATCTCCTTTTGGTTTACCTATATCAAACGAACTGAATTTTGTTAGGAATCTTGTACTGGTTCTTGCTTCATTCGGATCCCAACCTTCATACTCAATTCTATAAATAGCAGAATACATTTCGGCTCTTCCTACTCCATGATAACAATGAATTAAAACCGGATAATTATCTTGATTGTCCATAATCTTGAAAAACATATCCAAATTATGCTGTTGAGGCACTTGGTCGGAACCATTATTAAAATAATTAACACCTTCAATTTTTTCAACAGCTTCTTTTTCAGCTAATAACTCTGAAGGAATTTCAGGGTTATTAACATCATCGCCTGTTCCAGGAAAACGCAAATCAACAATACTTTTTATACCATGTTTTTTAACATACCCTTCAATCTCTTCTGGCGGAATTACTCCACTTTTATATACTTTACCTTCTGTTATTGTTTCAAAGTTATGATTAATGTTCATATCATAAACATATTTACCTCCGTAAATCGCTCCTAATAAAAGCATTAAATAAATTATTTTCTTTTTCATCACACTAATTTTTTGCTAATTTTTTATCTATAATTGTATTGAAATAATCTTGAATGAAACCTTTACAGCCTTTTTCTAAATCATCCATTTTTTTATTACGCTTTGAAATTAAATTATTGGATAATTTTTTATCATTCTCATCATAGAAACCAATCACTTTATTTCCGTCAAACACGCAAATATAACCATCTTTCATAAAATAATAGTTACCCGAATTATAATTAATTAAATAAGGGGCAATATCATTTTCTTTAGTTAAAAGACTTCTTCCCCAACTCCTAAATGGTTTGTCATAACCAATCATATCTAATATTGTTGGATAAATGTCAATATGCTGTGCAATTTCATCACTCACACCAACTAAATCACTATTCGGCTTGTATATCAAAATAGGAACAGCTAATCGATTCATTACATTATGATAAAAATCTTCCATATAATTAACCAAATTACAATGATCGGCAGTAATTACGAAAATAGTATTATCATACCAAGGCTCCTTTTTGGCAGCTTCAAAAAATTTCTTGAAAGCAAAATCAGTATAACCAACACATTCATGCATTTTTATATTTCCTTTAGGAAACGTTCCTTTATATTTTTCCGGAACGACATAAGGTTCATGCGAACTAACTGTGAATATTGTACTAAAAAAAGGTTGTTCTTTCTTACTTATTGTAGTATTCATAAACTGCATGAAAGGTTCATCCCAAATTCCCCAAGAACCATCAAAATCAGCATCATTTCCATATTCTGTCATTCCATAATAGTGATCAAAACCCAAAATATTACCGTAACCTAAAAATCCCATGGAACCATTTGGAGCACCGTGAAAAAACGAACTATCATAGCCTTTACCTTTTAAGCAAGAAACCAAAGACTCTATTTTTTGTTTCGCATAAGGTGATGATGTAAAAGCATCTTTAAAAGATGGAATTCCTGAAATGATAGACGACATTCCGTGAATAGACTTATATCCATTTGCATATGCATTCGTATAAATCATACTATGATTGGCTAATGAATCTAAAAATGGAGTGTAACTAACGTAATCTTTAATGTTCGCATTTTTATTAAAAGCACCACAATATTCTCTACCTAAACTTTCTGTAATAATTAAAACAATATTAGGTTTAGAAGGATCATTAGAACTATATAATTTAATAGGTTTAAAATTAGCTTCAATTACTTCATCAGAAATATTAAAATCTGTTTTCTTAAATGTCTTTACTCCTAAAGTTCTTAAAAATGAAAAAGTAGAATTCAAAACTAAATCAGCTTGTTGAATTTTTTCAACATGTCTATTTGCGTCAACTAAATTAATTGGTCGTGTACTTTTCTTAAAATCTCCTCTAATTCCTCCAATACATAATGTTGCTACAACCAAAACACCGAGTATTGATTTTGCAACATAACTGATTTTTTTTTCTACTCTTAGGTTATTTTTGATCTTTACTCTTTTATATAAAAAAATCCACAACACACAAACTAAAAAGTACAAAAGAAAAACGTCCCAATAGCTAATTAAAAAACGAAAAGCCATTGCCCCTTTTGATTCCTCGTGTTTAATAATATCCCAAGCAGCCATTGTTAATCTAGAGAAATTATACTTATAGTAAATTAAATCTACAAAATTTAACGAATAAAGACTCAAGTTTGAAATAAAATAGAGCCAAAAAAGTCCATTTTGATACTTTCTATCCGTATTTATAAAAAATGGAAGTATTGATAATAAAATAAACAATCCGTTAATATATAAAATAGCTGTGGTATCAAATGCCAATCCATGATAGGCAATTTTCAAAAAAGTAGTTAATGATGTAACATCAACTATCTCATAATTATATATATAAAAGACGACTCTCGCAATAAAATAAAATAAATAGGCTAATAATATTCTATACCCTAAAACTTTATATTCTTCTAATCTAAAAAATGACTTCATTTAATCTTTCTAAAATTTGATACAAAAATAATAATTATATGTCTTAAGCATAACTTTTAACATCCTATTTGCTTTTTAAATAATCATTAAATTAAAAATAATCCATTTATGTTCCATAGCAAAGCTTAATATTTGCAATAATTTTGTAGAATTAGAATAAAATAAACCTATTTCGCTTAAAATGAGAATTTTCTAACTGTTTTAAATATTCAAAAAAACGAAAAAAAATATATTATGCATGCATAATATATTAACTATCAAATATTTAATAATATTAATTAACATATTCATAAATAATTGGTTAATTAATAATAATTTTATAATTTGCATACTATTAAAAAAGTAAATTATGCCAACAATTACTCGTCTTTTTGATTTCCCGTATTACCAATTGGAAAAATATAATTTATCCGATGCTTTAGTTACTAAGTATGACGGTGTTTGGGTTAAAACTTCTACAAAAGAATATTTAGATAAAGCAAACACAATTTCGAGAGCTTTATTAAGATTGAATATTCAAAAGAACGAAAAGATTGCACTTATTTCTACAAATAACAGAACGGAATGGAATATTTGTGATATCGGAATTTTGCAAACTGGTGCACAAACTGTTCCAATATACCCTACAATTACAGCAGAAGACTATGAATATGTTTTGAATCACTCTGAGGCTAGTTATTGCTTTGTTTCAGATGAAGAAGTGTATGAAAAATTAAAATCTGTAAGAAAGAACATTCCTAATCTAAAAGAAGTCTATTCTTACAATGATATAAAAGGATGCAAAAGTTGGAAAGAACTATTAGAATTAGGAGAAGACAACTCAAATCAAGATGAAGTTGAAAAAAGAAAAGATAGTGTAGTAACAACAGATTTAGCTACTATTATCTATACTTCTGGGACAACTGGAAGACCTAAAGGTGTAATGTTATCACATCAAAACATTGCTAGTAACGCAATCAATTGCGCTCCAAGATTCCCTGTTGTACCAAAAGACACAAAAGCATTAAGTTTTTTACCTGTTTGCCACATCTATGAAAGAATGCTACTTTATTTATACCAATACACTGGAGTAAGTATCTATTTTGCAGAATCTATAGAATCTTTAAGCGATAATTTAAAAGAAGTAAAACCTCAAGTAATGACTGCAGTACCTAGAGTATTGGAGAAAGTATATGATAAAATTATTGCTAAAGGTGCTGATTTAACTGGAGTTAAAAAGAAGCTTTTCTTTTGGGCGGTAGAGTTAGGTCTAAAATACGAACCATATGGACAAAATGGTTGGTGGTACGAACAACAGTTAAAATTAGCTAGAAAATTAATTTTCTCGAAATGGGCAGATGCTCTTGGTGGTGAAATTAAAGTGATAGCTTGTGGAAGTGCAGCTTTGCAACCAAGACTCGCTAGAGTATTTAATGCAGCTGGATTAAATGTAATGGAAGGATATGGTTTAACAGAAACTTCGCCTGTTATATCTGTAAACGATATGAGAGATAACGGGTTTAAAATTGGAACTGTTGGTAAACTGGTAAGTGAAGGTGAAGTAAAAATCGCAGATGATGGCGAAATTCTTTATAAAGGACCAAATGTTATGATTGGCTATTATAAAGACATAGAAAAAACAAATGAAGTTCTAATTAATGGTTATTTCCATACTGGAGATATTGGTGAAGTAGACAATGAAGGTTTCTTAAAAATTACAGATCGTAAAAAAGAAATGTTTAAAACTTCAGGAGGTAAATATGTTGCACCACAAATTTTAGAAAACGCATTCAAACAATCTCGATTCATTGAACAAATAATGGTAATTGGTGAAGGTCAAAAAATGCCAGCTGCATTAATTCAGCCAAACTTCGATTTCATAAAAGATTGGGCAAGTCGCAAAAAAATTAATATTGGTACAACTAATAACGATATTGCACAAAACCAAGAAGTAATTTCTAGAATTCAAGAAGAAATTGATGAAGCAAACGAAAAATTTGGAAATTGGGAAAAAGTAAAACGCTTTGAATTAACTTCAGAAATTTGGTCAATTGAAGCTGGACACCTAACTCCTACAATGAAGCTTAAAAGAAAAATTATACTTGAAAAGTATAAAGATTTATATTCTAAAATATACAACTAATATATTTGAGCTCACGTTATTCGTGAGCTTTTTTATTTTAATAAAAAATTAATGTAAAAAATTAACAAATACTATGCATGCATAGTATTTTTTTATTATCTTTGAAATTATATTCTTTTTTATGAAAGACAAAACAATTGATTATGTATTGAGAGCTACTTGGCAAGCAGTATCAAGAATGTATAATGAAGAGGCTTCAAAATATGGAGCAACCATGGCAACAGGATTTGCATTATTAAGCATAGATAGAGAAAAAGGAACACCTTCAACGACTTTAGGTCCAAAAATGGGAATGGAAGCAACTAGCTTAACAAGAACATTAAAGTCAATGGAAGAAAAAGGGCTAATTAATCGTCAAAAGAATCCTGCAGATGGTAGAGGTGTATTAATACATCTAACCGAAGAAGGTAAAGAAAAAAGAGAACTTTCGAAGACTACGGTTTTGAAATTTAATGAAACAATTAAAGAATATGTTTCAGATGAAAAATTACAACACTTTATGGAAGTTGCAGAAATTATCAACGAATTAATTGCCGAAAAGCAAATATATACTGAAAAGAAAACAAAATAAATTATAACCAAAATGAAACGAAATATTAAAAAAGTAGCTGTTATTGGTTCAGGAATTATGGGAAGCGGAATCGCTTGCCACTTTGCCAATATTGGTGTTGAAGTTTTACTTTTAGACATAGTTCCAAGAGAATTGACAGAAGTAGAACAAAAAAAGGGGTTAACTCTAGAGAGTAAAGCCGTTAGAAATCGTTTAGTAAACGATCATTTAACACATGCATTAAAATCGAAACCCTCTCCTATTTATCATCCAAGTTTTGCCAATAGAATTACAACAGGTAACACTACAGATGATATGAAAAAAATAACAGATGTAGATTGGATTATTGAAGTTGTAGTTGAACGATTAGATATTAAAAAACTAGTTTTTGAACAAGTTGAAAAATTCAGAAAACCAGGTACTTTAATTACTTCAAATACTTCTGGTATTCCTATTAATTTCATGAGTGAAGGAAGAAGTGAAGATTTTCAAAAACACTTTTGTGGAACCCACTTTTTCAATCCAGCACGTTACTTAAAATTATTCGAAATCATTCCTGGTCCACAAACTTCAAATGAAGTATTAGATTTCTTAAATGGTTATGGTGAAAAATTCTTAGGAAAAACTTCGGTTATTGCTAAAGATACTCCTGCTTTTATCGGAAATAGAATTGGAATCTTCGGAATTCAAAGTTTATTCCACCAGGTAAAAGAAATGGGGTTAACCGTTGAAGAAGTTGACAAATTAACAGGTCCAGTTATTGGCCGTCCAAAATCAGCTACTTTTAGGACGGTTGACGTTGTTGGTTTAGATACATTAGTACACGTTGCTAATGGAATTTATGAGAATTGTCCAAACGACGAATCACATGATTTATTCAAATTACCTGCATTTGTTAACACAATGATGGAAAATAAATGGTTGGGTAGTAAAACAGGACAAGGTTTCTATAAAAAAGAAGGTAAAGAGATTTTAACTTTAGATTTAGATACATTAGAATATCGAGCGAGTAAAAAAGCTTCTTTTGCGACTTTAGAATTAACCAAAACAATAGACAAACCTATTGATAGATTCAAAGTATTAGTAAAAGGAAAAGATAAAGCAGGAGATTTCTACAGAAAGAACTTTGCTTCAATGTTCCAATACTGTTCAAACCGTATTCCAGAAATCACTGAAGATTTTTACAAAATTGACGATGCTATGAAAGCTGGTTTCGGTTGGGAAAATGGTCCATTCGAAATTTGGGATGCAATCGGTGTTGAAAAAGGAATTGAATTAATGAAAGCAGAAGGTTACACACCTGCAGCTTGGGTTAATGACATGATTGCTTCTGGAACAATTTCTTTCTATTCTGTAAAAGATGGTGCAACTCACTTCTACTCTATTACAAATAAAAAAGTAGAAAAAATTCCTGGTCAAGATGCATTTATCATCTTAAATAACATTCGCGAAAGCAAAAAAGTTTGGAATAATAGCGATTCTATCATTACAGATTTAGGAGACGGAATTATCAATTTAGAATTTACTTCAAAAATGAATTCTATTGGTGCTGGTGTTCTTCAAGGAATTAATAAAGCAATTGATATTGCTGAAAAAGAATATAACGGTTTAGTTATTGGAAATCAAGGATCTAATTTTTCTGTAGGAGCAAATTTAGGAATGATTTTCATGATGGCTGTAGAGCAAGAATATGACGAATTGAACATGGCTATCAAAATGTTCCAAGACACTATGATGCGTTGTCGTTACTCTGCAATTCCAGTAATTGCTGCTCCTCACGGAATGACACTTGGTGGTGGTTGTGAACTTACAATGCATGCTGATAGAGCTGTTGCTGCTGCTGAAACCTATATTGGTTTAGTAGAGTTTGGAGTTGGTGTAATCCCTGGTGGTGGTGGTTCTAAAGAAATGGCTTTAAGAGCTGCAGATTTATTCCGCAAAAATGATGTTGAATTAAATGTACTTCAAGAATATTTCTTAACAGTAGGTATGGCTAAAGTGGCTACTTCTGCTCATGAAGCATTCGATTTAGGAGTTTTACAAAAGGGTAGAGACTTAGTTGTTGTAAATAAAGATCGCCAAATTGCTACTGCAAAACAAGTAGCATTACAAATGGCTGAACAAGGATACACACAAGCTCCAAAAAGAAAAGATATTAAAGTACTTGGAAAACAAGCTTTAGGTATGTTCTTAGTTGGAACAGATAGTATGGAAGCTGGAAAGTATATTTCTGAGCACGATAAGAAAATTGCTAATAAATTAGCTTACGTTATGGCTGGTGGAGACTTATCTGAACCAACATTAGTAACAGAGCAATATTTATTAGATCTTGAAAGAGAAGCATTTTTATCACTTACAGGTGAAAGAAAATCTTTAGAAAGAATCCAACACATGTTAACTAAAGGGAAACCGTTAAGAAACTAAAAAGAACCAAGAAAAAAGAACCAAGAAAAAGATTAATATTTACTCTTTTCTCTTTCCTCTTTCTTCTATTATCTAAAAAAATATGAAAACAGCATATATAGTAAAAGCATACAGAACGGCAGTTGGTAAAGCACCTAAAGGCGTTTTTCGTTTCAAAAGACCAGATGAATTGGCTGCTGAAACAATTGAACACATGATGAACGAATTGCCTAATTTCGACAAAACTCGTATTGACGATGTTATGGTTGGAAATGCAATGCCAGAGGCAGAACAAGGTTTAAACGTTGCTCGTTTAATTTCCTTAATGGGATTAAAAGTAGAAGATGTACCAGGTGTAACAGTAAATAGATATTGTGCATCTGGAATTGAAACTATCGGAATGGCAACTGCAAAAATTCAATCAGGAATGGCAGATTGTATCATTGCAGGTGGTGCAGAAAGTATGAGTTATATTCCAATGGGTGGTTATAAACCAACTCCAGATTATAAAGTTTCAGCTGCAGGACACGAAGATTATTATTGGGGAATGGGGTTAACAGCTGAAGCAGTTGCTAATCAATTTAAAGTTTCTCGTGAAGATCAAGATGAATTTGCATTCAAATCACATATGAAAGCCTTAAAAGCACAAGCAGAAGGTAGATTTGATGACCAAATTGTTCCAATTACTGTTGAAGAAACTTTCGTTAACGAAAACGGCAAAAAAGAAACACGTTCATACGTAGTGAATAAAGATGAAGGACCAAGAGCTGGAACTTCTGTTGAAGCATTGGCAAAATTACGTCCAGTATTTGCAGCTGACGGTAGTGTAACAGCTGGAAACTCTTCACAAATGAGTGATGGAGCTGCATTTGTTTTAGTAATGAGCGAAGAAATGGTAAAAGAATTAAACCTTGAACCAATCGCAAGATTAGTAAACTTTGCATCAGCTGGTGTTGAACCTAGAATTATGGGTATCGGACCAGTTAAAGCAATTCCTAAAGTATTAAAACAAGCTGGTTTAAAACAATCAGATATTGATTTAATCGAATTAAACGAAGCATTTGCTTCTCAATCATTAGCAGTTGTTCGTGAACTTGGATTAAACCCAGATATCGTAAACGTAAATGGTGGAGCAATTGCATTAGGTCACCCACTTGGTTGTACAGGTGCAAAATTATCTGTTCAATTGTTTGATGAAATGCGTAAGCGTGGAAATGCAAAATACGGAATGGTAACCATGTGTGTTGGAACAGGACAAGGTACAGCTGGTGTTTTTGAGTTTTTGAAATAGAACATAGAATAAAGAGTATAGAAAATAGATTAATAAAAACTGAAATGAAAATAGAATTAATTAAAGCCAAGTCTTTATTCTTTTCTCTATTTTCTTTTCTCTCTAAAAAATAAAAAAGATATGGCAGATATTATCAGAGGAGGACAATTCCTTGTAAAAGAAACAAAATGTGAAGATATTTTCACACCAGAAGATTTTTCTGAAGAGCAAATTATGATGCGTGATTCTGTTAAAGAATTCGTAGACAAAGAATTATGGCCTAACAAAGAAAGATTTGAGAAAAAAGACTATGCGCTTACTGAAGAAGTAATGAAAAAAGCGGGTGATCTTGGATTCTTAAGCATCTCTGTTCCTGAAGCTTATGGTGGAATGGGAATGGGATTTGTAAACACAATGTTAGTTTGTGATTACATTTCTGGTGCAACAGGTTCTTTCTCTACTGCATTTGGTGCACATACTGGAATTGGAACAATGCCAATTACTTTATATGGTACAGAAGAGCAAAAACAAAAATATGTATCTAAATTAGCTACTGGTGAGTGGTTTGGTGCTTACTGTTTAACTGAGCCTGGAGCAGGATCTGATGCTAATTCTGGTAAAACAAAAGCTGTACTTTCTGAAGATGGTACACATTATAAAATTACTGGTGGAAAAATGTGGATTTCAAACGCAGGTTTCTGTCAAGTTTTTATCGTATTCGCTCGTATTGAAGATGATAAAAACATTACTGGTTTCATCGTAGAAAATGATCCGTCAAATGGAATTTCTTTAGGAGATGAAGAACATAAATTAGGTATTCGCTCCTCTTCTACTCGTCAAGTTTTCTTTAATGAAACTAAAGTATCTGTAGAAAATATGTTAGCAGGTCGTGGTGATGGATTCAAAATAGCAATGAATGCATTAAACGTTGGTCGCATCAAATTAGCGGCTGCTTGTTTAGAAGCACAAAGAAGAACTATTTCTGGTGCTGTTAATTATGCAAACGAAAGGCAACAATTTAAAACACCTATTTCTAGTTTTGGTGCAATTCAGGCAAAATTAGCTGAAATGGCAACAAATGCTTATGTTGGAGAAAGTGCTTCTTATAGAGCTGCACATGATATAGAAACTAGAATTAATATTAGAACTCAAGAAGGAAACACACACCAAGAAGCTGAATTGAAAGGTGTTGAAGAATTTGCAATTGAATGTTCTATCTTAAAAGTTGCTGTTTCTGAAGACGTACAATCTTGTACAGATGAAGGAATTCAAATTTTTGGTGGTATGGGATTCTCTGAAGATGCACCAATGGAAAGTGCTTGGAGAGATGCTCGTATTGCACGTATTTATGAAGGAACTAACGAAATCAATAGAATGTTATCTGTTGGTATGTTAGTGAAGAAAGCAATGAAAGGTCATGTTGATTTATTAGGTCCTGCAATGGCTGTGGCTGAAGAATTAATGGGTATTCCTTCTTTCGATACACCAGATTATTCTGAGTTATTTGCTGAAGAGAAAGAAATGATTGCAAAACTTAAGAAAGTATTCTTAATGGTTGCTGGTTCTGCTGTTCAAAAATACGGACCACAATTGGAAGATCACCAACAGTTATTAATGGCTGCTTCTGATATTTTAATTGAAATCTACATGGCAGAAAGTGCAATTCTTAGAACTGAAAAATTAGCTAAGAAAGAAGGTACTGATAAAGTACAAGAGCAAATTGCAATGGCTCAATTATATTTATATCATGCAGTAGATATCATCAACGAAAAAGGAAAAGAAGGTGTTGTTTCTTTTGCTGAAGGAGATGAACAACGTATGATGTTAATGGGATTAAAACGTTTTACAAAATACACAAATATGCCTAATGTAATTAGGTTACGTGAAAAAATTGCAGCAAAATTAATTAGCGAAAATCAATATTGCTTTTAATTGGTTGCACAAACTTTTGGTTTAGTTTGTTTAAGAATCCACTCTTTATGAGTGGATTTTTTTATTTAACAACTCCCAAATACATTCTAAAAGATCAAAAGATTAGAAAGGTTTTCTACTAATTTGTATAGTTTTTAACTAATCAAATGATTTGCACTTAATCGCAAAATATTACCATTTTACTTCTTTTATCTTATCAATAACAAACTAAATAAGTATTGCCAAATCTATAGCTTAAAATAATACATAAAGATATAAGTTCTGACTATATTTTAAATCAAAAAGGCTGTCCGATAAATTACGAACAGCCCTTAGTATATGTCTTTTCATATCTTCTATAGCGGTACTTCTAAATCAATAGATAAATTGTCGTTATTCTTTGGTTTCTCAATTTTATCTGTTTTATTAAACACTAAACCAACCATCATAAATAAAGCAGAAAGTACTATAACTTGAATTATTAATGCTTTGTTTACGTATGGAATTCTATTTGCTTCTTCAATTTTTAAAAATAAAAGAATCGTAATTAATCCACGCGGTGCAATAAATAATAAAGGCATTAATTTAACCTTAAAGAACTTCAATTGTACTGCTCTAATCAAATATATTATAGTAACAATTATTAGTGCAATTACAAAAGTATCTGGATTTAGAATATCTTCCGTTTTCATTAAAAAACCAAAAAGCAAGAAAAATACAGAACGAACTAAAAAGGCAGATTCGATAATCAACTCTTTAAATTTCTGCACTTCTCTATCCAATGTATTAGGTCTTAATTTACGAATCCACTTAAATTTATCTAATTCATCAAAATTCTCCATAATTAAACCGAAAAACATAATGAATAATAATGCTGGTAAGTGATAAATTTCAGATACTGCAAATATCAATATTATCAATAAAGCAATAGGTGCAAACTTAACATGATGATCAATTTTACTCAATAAGAATGCTAAAAAAGCAGTAGCAATAAAAGAAATTACAACCATTAATAAAATTTGAATTCCGAAGTGACCAACCGATTCTAAATTAATAACTGCATTTAATGTTATAAAGTTAAAAAACAAAACACCTATAATATCAGACAAACTACTTTCATAGATAGCAAATTCTTTATTATACACATTTAAATGTCCAACACTAGAAATTGCAATAGCGCTACTAATAATACATAGAGGAATTGCATTAATTAACCCGTCCTTAAAACTAACATCAATGAAATAATAAAAACAATAAGCTAAAATTATTGCCGTTAATATTAATGGAACAATTGCGGTTATAAAAGTTTTCCAAACAAAGGGTAATTTCTCCTTATTTAGTTTTAAATCTAATGAACCTTCTAATACAATCAATATTAATCCAATTGTACCTAACAATGGTAGTAATGGGTTTAAGTCTGGCATTGATAAGTGAAAAACTTCAGATAACTGTCTTACCGCCCAACCTAGGATTAAAAGCAAAATTACAGATGGAATTTTTGTCTTAGAAGCAGAGATTGTAAAAATATAAGCTAGTAGTAATAAAGCACATACAATAGCTATAATAACATAGTTCATATAAATTAATTTTCTACTAAGATATGACTAACTTTAAGAATATGAAAAATTATTTAGGCAAGATATAAAGATAGTTTTATATCTATAGAAAATATTTTTTCTAACTTCGCAAAATAATTAAACAATCATGATTAACCCATCAATTAACGGCTGGATAGATAAATTTTTTACGGTTTTAGAAAAACAAAAAAATGATGAAATTTTAGATAGTATTGACTACTATACTGCTATTAGGAAAACGGGGTTAATATATGGTCATGCTGTTTCTTTTTCAAATGTTAAAGAAGATGAAATAAAGGAATTATCTATTGATGAAATTACCAAAATTGTCTTTCTTGATGCTTTATATGGTGTTTTTTGTTTAAAAACTAAATCATCATCTAAAGAAGCATTCTTAAAAACAGCAAATTCATTCTATAAAGCCATACAAAAAAACAACTATTTATTCTTAAAAAAACTATTACCTGAAACATCTGATAATTTACAACTAGAGTCTGTAATTAATGATAGAATTCAGACCAATCAAAATGTTGTTTCTAAAAATTTTTCTCATATAGTAACAAATGCATTACTCTTTTTAGACGTCTTGGCATTTTATCATTTTATAGAAAATACCGATTTTTCAAAAAAATACTTTGAAACCTTCGAAAAAAGAGTTTTTCAAATTATTTGCATGGCATTAGATGTTAAAAAAATAAAAACACATGCTGATGAATTACTATTAAAATTGTTTCAAAATTCATTACGCTATTCTAAAAGTAATGAAGTCGAAAAAATTACCATTGAAGAGTTTAATTATGAATTTATCACTAATGATTTAGAAAAATTCTATTTCTTCGATTTAGTTCAAATGGCACTTTTAAGTGATGAGAAATTAGATGAGAATGAATATTTATTTCTGAATTATATTTCTGAAAAATTGACTATTTCAGACACTATTGCTACAGAAAGTATTTTAAATATTAGAAATTTCATCAAAACAAATAGAAATAACATATCCTATTTTAATCATTCAAACCCAGTTAAACATTTCTACAATCAAACTAATGCAACTGTTATAAAACTAATAACAAGAAACAAAAAAAGATTGACTAAAGAAATCGTTGAGAGTAAAGAATTAATGATTCTTTTAGCAAAATCTACAACAAAAGATTTGGATGATGTGGAAAAAAAGAAAGTAAAAAAACAGTTGTTAGATATATGTAAAACAATACCTTCTTTAACTATTTTTCTACTTCCTGGTGGTGGTATTTTATTACCAATTCTTGTAAAATATATACCTCAATTACTTCCGTCTGCATTTAACGAAAACCTAGACGAATAATTGTACTTATAAAAGATAGTAGGCTATAAAACATTTATAACCTACTAATCTATATATTTAAAATTTCAATTGATATACATTCGATAAATCTTTATCAGAACTAAAGTTTACACCTAAATCGGTTACATAGCCCGAATTTAATCCATAAACCCAACCATGGATACTCAATTCTTGACCTTTCTTCCAAGCTGATTGAACAATAGATGTTTTCGCTAAATCAAAAACTTGTTCTTTTACATTTAACTCAACGAATTTATTAAAACGATCTTTTTCATCAACAATTGAATCCAGTTCATCTTGATGAAAACGATATACATCTTTAATATGTCTAATCCAGTTATCAATTACACCGATTGAGTCATTACCCATTGCAGCTTTAACTCCACCACATCCATAATGACCACAAACAATAACATGTTTTACTTTTAAAGCATTAACAGCATAATCCAATACACTTAACATATTCATATCTGAATGCACAACCATATTAGCAATATTTCTATGTACAAATACTTCTCCTGGTTCTGCACCAATAATTTCATTTGCAGGAACACGACTATCTGAACAACCAATCCATAGTAAAGGAGGTTGTTGTCCTTCTGCTAAATTATTAAAATAATCTGGGCTAATTTTTAATTTATCTTCAACCCATAACTTATTATTCTCTATAATCTTTTTATAAAAATCACTCATAACTATTTGTTTATCTTGATTGTTTTCTTAATTTAAAAAATTCAATGTAACTACTTGGATTATCAACTTCACCTCTTTCTGATTTTAAAAGCACAAAAATGTTCTTATTCTTAGCTTGTACTACAAAATCTTCCAATATCTCAACGATATCATTGTCTAAATAGGTCGTTTTTCTAATATCTAATTCTAAACGAGAATTCTCAGGAAGGTTAAATAATTCCCTTTGAATTGTTGCCTTGTTTAGAAAAGTAATTTCTTCTGCAAATGTCATTTTTACAACTTCAGGATCTTTACTTTCACTTTTATGTAAAAAGAAAGAGTTTTGATAACTTTTTACTAAAATAACTATAACACCGATAAATAATCCAATAAAAATTCCCCATAAAAGATCTTTAAATACGATAAAGACAACTGTAATTATGAAAGGAACAAATTGTGTCCAACCTAAATTGAACATTTTTTTGAAAAGTGAAGGCTTAGCAAGCTTAAATCCTACGATAATTAAAATTGATGCTAAAACCGATTTTGGAATATGGTTTAAAAGCATTGGAATAGCTAAAACTGAAATAAGCAATAAGAAACCATGCAAAATGGCTGAAAGCTTCGTCTTAGCATTCGATTGAACATTAGCAGAACTTCTAACAATAACTTGAGTAATAGGCAAACCTCCAATTAAACCAGAAAATATATTTCCAATTCCTTGTGCAAATAATTCTCTATTTGTTGGTGTAATATTTTTTTCAGGATCTAATTTATCTGTTGCCTCAACACTTAATAATGTTTCTAAACTAGCCACAAGTGCGAGGGTGAAAGCAATAAGTATTACATCAGAAGAAAAAATTTGACTAAAATCTGGAAATTTTAAATGTTCAAGAAAACCAGATAAGTTATCTGGAGCTGGAACCTGCACTAAATGCTTTCCTTCAATTAACAAAGATGCATTGTTACTAAAAAAAACTTGTAAAATTGTACCTATAAATACAGCAACTAATGATCCTTGCACAATCTTAAAGAAATGATGCTTTTTAGTTAACACATTATCCCAAAATATAATAATAATTAACCCAATTAGACCTATTATAAATGAGCCCAATGTTATATTGTCAAAAACATTTATAATTGCACTAAAAGTATTCTCTCCAGATTGCTCAATAAAACTATCAGCACCTTCTGCTTCATTATCATATCCAAAAAAGTGAGGTATTTGCTTCAAAATAATAATGATTCCAATTCCTGTAAGCATACCTTTAATAACACTATTTGGAAAGAAATATCCAATAACTCCTAAGCGTACTATACCAAAAAGTATTTGAATTACACCTGCTAAAACTACAGCAGATAAAAATAATTCAAAACTTCCTAATGAACTTATAGCACTTGCAACAATTGCTGCTAAACCAGCAGCTGGACCACTCACCCCTATTTTTGATTTACTAATCAAACCTACTACGATCCCTCCAATTATACCCGAAATTAATCCTGATAATGGTGGAGCATCACTAGCTAAAGCAATACCTAAACACAAAGGTAAAGCCACAAAAAACACAACAATACTCGCTGGAATATCGTTCTTTAAAAACTTGAACATAAAATGATTTAATTTAATTTAAAAAAATTGTTTCGTATTTTTTTAAATTAATTCGGGAGGGGGAGAAAAAATAATTAATGTCTGACTTTCTACAAATTTGTCATCAATAATAAAATGTTTTTTTCTAAAAATTCTTTTAAATGGTAATAAAGAACAACTTTGAAAAATTGGAAGTACTTTTATTTCATTAAAACTAGCAATATTCTCTTCTTCTTCCTCTTCTGATAAATTAAAAAACGAAGAAAGATCTGCACTATCATCACATAAAGAAATAATAGATGGTGCAGAAAGGAAAAACAGAAAGAATAGTAAAACTATTTTACATAAAAACTTCATATCACAAATATAAAATTATTTTATATTCGAATTATTAAAATTAACATAAAAAACCATGTTAAACATGGTTTTTTAATATAATCAGTTGATTTTTATTGAGTTTGACTAAAATCAGTTCTCCTCACCCATCCAAGCATTTAACATCCATATCGTTTTTTCTTGTTCAGAAATGAAATCGCTCATCATTGCATTTGTACCTTCATCATCTATTTCACCTGATAAATTTGAAATTGTTCTTTCAATTTTCAACAAATGACTCAATGAATCAATGATTAACTGCACAGCCATAACATCCTTAGAAATATCTTTTCCAATTTCCAATTTACTGTTTTTTATATAGTCATCAAAAGTGTGTAAAGGTGTCCCGCCTAATGTTAGTACACGTTCTGCTATTAAATCAATTTTTATCTGAGAATCATTATAAAATTCTTCAAACTTAACATGCAAATCAAAGAAACGTTTTCCTTTAATATTCCAATGCAAACCTCTTAAATTTTGATAGTAAACTTGAAAATTAGATAACAACACATTTAATTCTTTAACTAAAAATTTCGATTCTTCTATTGGCAATCCTAAAGCATTCATTTTCATATATTTATTTTTTATTGTTTTTACTATTTTCAAATTTATATAAAAAAAAATAGCAAACTTTATAAATCAAATTGATAGTTTTTATATTTTTATCAAAAATATTGATAGAATGACTATAACTCAACTATATTATGTTTTAGCAGTAGCTGAACATAAAAATTTTACACTCGCTGCAGAAAAATGTTTTGTAACACAACCTACATTAAGTATGCAAATTCAAAAATTAGAAGACGAATTGGACATTTTAATTTTTGACAGAAGCAAAAAGCCTATTTTACTAACCGAAATTGGTGAAAAAATTGTTAATCAAGCGAAAAGTATTGTAAACGAAGCTGGAAGAATAAAAGATATTGTTGATCAACAAAAAGGATATATTGGCGGAGAATTTAAAGTTGGAATTATTCCTACAATTATGCCTACATTACTTCCAATGTTTTTAAATAGCTTCATTACAAAATACCCTAAAGTTAATCTTGTTATTGAAGAAAACACAACAGAAGAGATTATCAATAAACTAAAGAATGGTCATATAGATTGTGCAATTGCTGCTACACCTTTAGAAGAAGACAGCATAAAGGAAATAGTTCTTTATTATGAGCCATTTGTAGCTTATATACCCGAAAATCATTCTAGTTTTGAAAAGAAAGAAATAGAAATTAGCGATCTAGACTTAGATAATATTTTATTGCTACAAGATGGACATTGTTTCAGAAATGGAATTTTAAACCTATGTAAGAATAATAAATACTTCAATGAAAATCATTTTCAACTTGAAAGTGGAAGTTTTGAAACACTAATAAAACTAGCTGATGAAGGATTAGGCACTACCCTATTGCCTTATTTACATACTTTAGATTTAAACGAAAAAAATAAAACTAAACTTAGGTCATTTGTTAATCCAAAACCAGCAAGAGAAGTGAGTTTAATTTATCCTAAAAACGAATTAAAAATACATATCATTAATGCACTTAGAGACACTATTTCTAGTGTTGTTAGAGGAGCAATAGCTTTTCATGATGTTGAAATTATTAGTCCTAAAACAAAAAAATAGAGGAGCAAATGCTCCTCTATTTTTTTTATTGATTAATGTTAATTAAACATTGTTTTAACTCTGGTTTTTCTTCTGTGTACTTTAATAACCAATTCATAAGTTGGTCAATTTCATAAGGTAGCAGAACTTTGATTGCTTTTTCTAATTCTTTACAGAAAAGTAGTGGATCAAAACTTACTCTTTCAAGTATAGATTTTGAATACGAATACATTGATCTAGACATACAATTAATTAAATTTTTGATTAGACTAGGATAATAACTTGATGTAAATATAGTATTTTTTTACAAGCAACTGAATATTTAAATGTGAAAAAAATGCTAAATTTATAGTAGTATTCAACAAAATTTTTCACTCCGAAAAAATAAAAACTCAATATCAACTATAAGTAAGCGCAATGTTATTAAAAAGTAAAAAGCATTTAAAAATATAACAGATACAAAATATTTTATCTATTTATTTTAATAAAAAACTATTTTTTTATTGCTCTAAGCATCTCTCTTTTTCCAGGAGCACCTGGTAATTTTTCAACAGTAAAACCAACTTCAATCATTGCTTTCTTAATAGAACTTCTACAAGCATAGGTTACTAAAATACCTTGATCTTGCAAAGAATCAAACATGATTTTAAAAATTTCTGTTCCCCATAATTCAGGTTGCACATTAAAACCAAATGCATCAAAATAAATAAGATTATAAGCATCAACATCTTTAATGTCCTTAAAAAATTGCTTTCTCTTCTCTAATGAAAAGTATTCTGCAATAACATTTTTTTCTTCCCAAGGTCTATTATGAAGCGATAAAAACAAATCTTGCTTGTCTTCAACATTTAAAGAAGTTGTATAATTTAAACTTTCAACTTCACTATTTTCAATAGGAAATGCTTCAACACCAACATAGTTTATATTTTGCTTTCTCTTTTCTGCTTCTAATAAAGTAATAAAAGCATTTAAACCTGTCCCAAATCCTACTTCTAAAATTGAAACAGAAGAGGTTTGAATAAGGTCTAAACCACATTTAATAAAAACATGTTGTGCCTCTTGAATGGCTCCAAATTTAGAATGATACGTTTCATTCAAATCGGTCAAATGAATAGTTGTTGAACCATCTTTTGTTATGATAATCTCTCTTTTCACTACTTTATTATTTGATACAAAGAAAAAAGTTTAAGAACGTATCTTAAACTTTTTAATCTATTTTATGTATAATTTTTTAATTTTCGGTATCGGTCCACCACACTTTACTTGATGACATTGGATGCAAGCATCAATACCATTATTAAAATGTGCTTTAGCGTTATCTGGATCTTTATAAATCAATTCTTGCGCTTCTATAAATTTCTTTGCTTGTTCGTTAAAAAAAACATCTTTATCAGTTTCGTCCGTTAAAACAGCACTGTGAATTCTTGTGAAATGTTGTGGAAATGCTCCAATTGTATCTCCATTAATAATTCGATCTTTCAATCTTTGATTATCAACATACATTTGTTCCATTAAAGCTGCCATTTCGGACATTTCATACATTTCAAAACCCTCTTCGTTCTCTTTCGTTTCTGAAGTGCATTCAGTTTTATCATTAGCCTTAGAATTACAAGCACTTAAGCCCAGTAAAACCAATAATACTATTGCTTTTTTCATTATTTAGCAATTAGTACACCGTCAGCCATAAAAGAATAAGTCACTTTTGGTGCAACTATACTATCAATTGCTTCTTGTGATTTTCCTGCATCTTTTGCATAATGTTTCAAATCATCTACAGATTCAACACTAACAAATGCTTTACCATTAACAACTGCTTCTTTATCTTTAGCGTTCATAGGAACGAAAAAAGCATAATCTTTAAATTTCACGAAAGCTTTTTCTTCATCTGCTAAATCAATTTTCATCCAACAACCTTTCTTTTGGCAAACATCTTCAATATTAGAAGTAAATTTCACATTAATTGTGTCACCTTCTTTCATTGTTTTATACTTGTCAAATAATTCTTCTTTAGAAATTGCTCCATCAGCAGCTATTGAATCTCCGAAAGTAGCATATTTTTCCTGACAACTCATTATTACTAATGCTAAAGCTCCGAAACAAATTATTTTTTTCATGATTTATATGTATTTTAAACTGTTTATTCACAAAAATAAATAAATTGTTTAAAAAAGCTATAAAATTGTTAATAATCTAAGTTTTATTTTTTAAAATCCTTCTTGAAAAGGATTCCTTTTTTACTAAATTTGCACAAAATTTAATAGGAGTAATTCTTCTTAAGTTAATATTCACAATACACAACTAATATATATATGGACATTAAAAATTTAGAAAACATAGACATTACTTTATCTACAGCTTCAAAAATTAATGAAGTAGATTTCGATAACCTTTCTTTTGGAAACACTTTTACAGATCATATGTTAGTTTGTGATTTTGAGAATGGTGTTTGGAAAAAACCAAGTATTGAGCCTTATGCTCCTTTTATGATAGATCCTTCTGCTAAAGTTTTTCATTATGGACAAGCTATTTTTGAAGGAATGAAAGCATACAAAGACAATCAAGATGACGTTTGGTTATTTAGACCAGAACAAAATTTTGAGCGTTTTAACAAAAGTGCATCTAGAATGGCTATGCCAGAAGTGCCAGAAGATGTTTTCATGGGCGGTTTAAAACGTTTATTAGAAATTGAAAAAAATTGGGTTAAAAAAGGAGATGGAAACTCTTTATATATTCGACCATTTATGATTGCAACTGGAAAGGGTGTTGTTGCCGCTCCTGCTGTATTTTATAGGTTTATGATTATTTTATCTCCTGCAAAATCATACTATTCTGGCGAAGTGAAAGTATTAATCGCAGAACATTTTAGTAGAGCTGCAAATGGAGGAATTGGTGCTGCAAAAGCTGCTGGAAATTACTCAGCGCAGTTTTATCCAACAAAATTAGCAAACGAACAAGGTTTTCAACAAATTATTTGGACCGATGATGCTACGCATACTAAATTAGAAGAAGCAGGAACAATGAATGTTTTCTTTAGAATTAATGATACGTTACATACTGCTCCAACAAGTGAGAGAATTCTTGATGGAATTACTAGAAAAAGTATTATTGATTTAGCTAAAAGAGAAAATATTAATGTAGATATTCGTCCTGTTTTAGTAGAAGAATTAGTTGAAGCTGCTAAAAACGGAAGTTTAAAAGAGATTTTTGGTGCAGGAACAGCAGCAGTAATTAATCCTATTGTTGGTTTCTCTTACAAAGAAGAATATTTTGAATTACCTAAAAATGAAGATTCATTTGCAATTGATTTGAAAAAGAAATTAACCGACATTCAATACAAAAATGCAGAAGACACTTTTGGTTGGACTGTGAAAATATAATTATACCTAACAAGGTTTTAAACTTTACTTCAAATGGAGCAACATCTAAAAGAATATTTCAATAGATATGTTTCATTTGAAGATAAAGAAATCAAAACTTTTTTATCGAAATGCGAATACAAAACTTACCAAAAGAAAGATTTTATTCTTCAAGAAGGTAACATTTGTAAGTATCAATATTTCATTCTTGAAGGTCTTGTTCGCTCCTATTACATTGATAAAAAAGGAAATGAAAAAATCACTCAATTTGCCATTGAAAATTGGTGGTTTACAAATATGGAAAGCTTCATAAAAGAAACACCTTCCCATTTATTTATTCAATGTATTGAAGACTCCAAAATACTAATGATAAGTAACGAAAATCTAGAAAAACTATACATTGCAATTCCAAAACTAGAACGATTATTTCGTTTAATTAATCAAAATATGATTATTGCAATTCAGAAAAAAAATGATTTTCTTTCTAAACTAAAAAGCAAAGATCGTTACTCTAATTTAGTCGATAATTTTCCAGATTTCGCACAAAGAGTTCCTTTATTTATGATTGCATCCTATTTAGAAATTACTCCCGAATACCTAAGTGAAATTAGAAAGAAGTAGGTTTTTCTTATTTCTTAAGATATCTTAATTTTTAAGAAAAAACTCAAGCCTACATTTGTACTATAATTTTAAATAACTACAAATTATGGAACGAATTACATTTGAAAGAATACCAAAAGGAATGGTAGAAAGCTTAATGAAAACCGAAAGCTACATTAAAGAAACATCTTTAGAATTCGGTCTCTTAGAACTTATTCGATTGCGTGTTTCACAAATTAATAAATGTGCTTATTGTATCGATATGCACTATAAAGAATTGAAACAATCTGGTGAAACCGAGTTACGATTATCAACTTTGAGTGTTTGGCAAGAAACTCCTTTTTTTACTGAAAAAGAAAAAGCGACACTTCTATTTGCTGAATCATTAACGATTATCAACCAAAGTGAAATTACAGATAGCATGTATAAATCTTTAACCTCTTTCTATGATGATGAAACAATTTGCAACTTGATACTTATTGTAGCGCAAATAAATTCATGGAATAGAATTGTTAGAACACTAAAGTTTATTCCAGGTAATTATATCGTCCAATAAAGTTAAATAAAAAACGTGTTTAATTTTTAAACACGTTTTTTTATAAGTTACTTCAGTATAGCTTCAAAGTTTGGTTTAAAATAATTTGGACCTTTCATTACCTTTCCATCTTCTCTGTAAATTGGCTTACCATCTTCACCAAGTTTACTCATATTACTTCTTTGAATCTCATCAAAAACAGCTTCAATTTTATCTTGAAGACCGTGTTCTAAAATTGTACCACATAAAATATATAACATATCACCCAAAGCATCTGCAATCTCAACAATATCATTATTTTTAACAGCCTCTAAATATTCTTCATTTTCTTCTTTCATTAATTCAAATCGTAAAGCATTCTTTTGAACACCTAAATCTGCTTTCAATTCGTTACTAACACCTAAACCATAAGTGTTGTGGAATAATCTAACTGCTTCTAATTGTTTTTTCATTCTTGTTTTTTTTTATAATTAGTTTTGAAAATCAAGCTATTACTTTATATTTTAAAAAAAATAGATTTTAATTCATTTTATAAGTGTAAATATATTTAATTGACTATTTCATTTCTTACTTTTGTAAAAAATATATAATCATGTTTTCAACAGGCCAACTTTATTTTGCAATATTCTTTGTAATTGTTTTCATTTTTTTAATGATTAGGGTTTATAAAAAAGATTTAAAAGACCTTAAACTTCAATACAAAGGTGTCTATTGGATTTTATTTGGCTTTTTACTGTTTATAGGATTATTGTTTGTAATAAAATTCTATTTAAAAGAATAATTTTATATATTTGATAAACTCCATATTTCCAAAAAATGAGAATCGCTAAATATATTATACTACTATTATTATTATTTACTATAGCTTTTACTGTTTTTATTGCCACACAACCTAGTGAATTCAATATTAGTCAGGAGAAAACTATCTCTTATTCAAAAGCAAAATTATTCGATTTTATAAGCGATTATAAAAATCTTGAAAATTGGCATCCAAAATTAAATAACCAACCAACAATTAAAAGCAAATATTCTGAAACTACAATAGGTGAAGGAGCTTTTATTAAATGGGAAGAAAATAGCATTTCAACAACAAAAATATTCAATCAAGATTCTATATTTCAGATTGAAAAAATAGATGGTGAAGAATACAAAACGTATTGGACTTTTAAAGAAGAAAAAGAAAGTACTAAAATTACATGGGGAATTAAAGGAACTTTAAGTTTTAGAGAAAAAATTGTTGCTCTCTTAAAAGGAAAAAACAATTCTAGTATTTCAACCTACTTAAACACCGGTTTAGAAAACATCAATAGCTTTCTAGTTGATGAAGTAAATAATTTTAGTGTTTCCTTAGATGGAGTTATTACCAAACAAGCAACTAATTTTATTCAACAAAAAGACTCTTGTTCAATACCAGAATTTCAAGCAAAATCGGAAGCATTATTAAAAAACATAAATACTTTTGTTACAGATAACGGAATACAAAGAAATGGAGATTCTTTTATTATGTTTAAAAATTGGGATGAAAGTAATGATTATGTTGTTTATTCTGTAATTGTTCCTATAGATGAAGAAATTTTAACTACACCACTTAGCGACATTACTGGTGGTTTTATGGAAGAGTTTATGGCTGTAAAATCTACTTTAAAAGGAGATCATAAGAATAGAAAATATGCTTGGGAAAAAGCCTTAACATTTTTTGAAAAAGAAGAAAATAGTGACTATATAAAAGACGATACGCAACCGTTAATTGAGTCTTACAAAGTGAATAGGCTTACTAGTAAAGTTAAACCTTCAAAATTTGTTACAGAAGTACTAATACCTGTAAAAAAGAAATTTGAAAAACCTGTAGTAGTTGTTAAGAAACCTGTTGAAGTTCCTATTAGTGATACAATTAATAATTAAAGGACAAGTTTATTTTAACATTATAAAGCATAAAAAATGGAGTTGATTAACTCCATTTTTTATGCTTTATAAATACTATCTTCTCTACAAATGAAAACTTATACCATTTGTGATTTGAATTTACTGTAAAAGAAAATGATGATTTTTTTATTGATATGAAATAGAAAATCAAAGCATAGCATCGCTACGTTTTTTATTTTATATTGAAATAGCGAGGAAAAAAGGCCGTTTTATTCCAGTAAATTCAAGTGATAAATGGTATTAAAGAAGTTATACTTTTACTTTTGCATATTTCTTTCTAGCTATAAATGATTTAAAATGCCTTGAAAGCAATTCATAAATTACAAACTCATTATGACGTTGTTTTGCATTAAAAATTCTATTGTGCATCATGTGTATATAACTAAAAACTAAATTATGAAACTCTCTATCTTCATATTTAATTCCTAATGATTCAATCAGACTTTTATTCGCATAGCTTCTCTCATTTAACAACTCTAATAAGGGCAAAATTTCTCTTTCAGCATCTTTTTCATATAACATTAAATCCTCAACTTCACTTCTCATTTTACGGTACTTCTCGTTCAATTGCTTTCTAAGAAAAGTATTTCCGTTGTTTTCTATGAAAAAATTCTCTGCTACTTTTTCTGTAAAGGCTGCTTTTTGTTCTAAATCTAAACCAAAATCATCTAAATATTGATCGGTAGCTCTAAGGGCAATTTGCCATTTAATGGTTGTTCCTATTTCTGGATCTAAATAGTTAATGAAATTAGTACAAAACACACTATCTAAATGAAACAACTTTTCTGAGGTTTCCATATTTTCAACACCATAACGTTCAATTTCTTTATTGTAAGTATCCAATTGAACTTTTGCAACTAATCCGTTATTATGTAATTCGGACAAAGCCTCATTAATTAGTTTCATTATCGAATCGTAATCGTTTGTGTTTTCTAAGTGTAAACGAAAACGCAAATGATAATCACTATCAAAATAACGAAGATAGAACCATTTTTTAATTTTACCTTTTTCTGATAAATCTTCAATGATTGGTAATATAATTTCGGTCAGTAAATAATCTGATGTTTTAACACCACAATAGACTTTAAAATACAACCATTCACTTCCTGGTAAAAAATAGCGTGAAACTTCAGTTTGTTTTTCATCATTAAAATTGATCTTTGGAAACTTGGTTTCTTCATTCAACAAGAAAGCAACACATTCATTCGTAAAACAATTTCCGTCATTATCTTTTATTAATGCCTGATCTGTATCAAAGAGAAATTCTTCCAAATGAATAGATCCTCTATTTTTTATTGTATCAATAAATGAAAAAATTGCTATTTCTTCATCTGTATTAATAAGCAATTCATTATCTCCATCAACTAATAAAAATAAATCTGGCAAATTGAATTTACTTTTAAACTCATTAAATGCTTTTATAGTCTTCGCATCGCTATTTCCTTTCAATAACGGTTCGAAATCAGTTTTATTCAATTGCCATGTTGCTGCTTTCAAAACTACATTTTTATATTCGACACGTGGAAGAAAACGAAACTGAGAAGCTAAAGAGCCCCAATTAAAATACAATGAAGGTTTTGAATAAAATTGCAATTGCAAATCGCAAAGAAAATGATAAACAGGCAATGAGTTAAAACTAAAGTTATGAGCGTTTCCTAATCTTGGAATGATTTGCTTGTTTAGTTTTTTACTACGTAAAATGATATTTCCGTTTCTAATAGACACGTACAAATCGGAAATCTGAATTTGAAACTGTTCTTCTTTATTCGATTTTGCCAAATATGCCATTTCATAGGTTCTCATATCTGGTCTTGAAAGAATATTTCCAATTCTACTTTCTGGCAAATGTGCAATCTCTGCTAATATACTATCATTAGCATGCGATTCTTCATGTGCTGTAATATCGGTTATTATTTTAGCAATTTCTTCATTACCATGCCCAAAACGCCCTATAAGTAAATTAGCCGTTGCACCCGCAATCGCATCCAACTGTATTTTTTCAGTTTCAGCATTTAAAACATTAAATTTAATGGCAAAAGAATGCGGTAAATTTGTGTTTGTATAATCAATATCTTTAAAATCTTCTTCTGTTATTGTTAAAACTTTTAAATCCTCTTTATGTGATTTTAGCAATAATTCAAATAATCTTTTTTGTTGTACTGTCCATTTGATTTCAAAATCTTGTTGTGCGTTTCCAATTTCAAGATCATCAATTAAGTAGTTTACTCCGACTGTATTTTTATTTGGATATCCAATACCATTTTCAACATCTAATACTTGTAATAAAGGCATTTCTGCTTCTTCATAGCGTTCTGAAAAATTCTTTTTGAAATTTTCTAGCGTAGTATTATTATAATTGGGTGTGATTTTATTTAAAAATGCAATGACATCCGAAATTGAATCTTGAATTGAACTATTCAATTGTGCTTCTTCTGTTTTAAAATATAAATCGGTTTGAAAAAGATTAGTTTCTGGAATATCTTTTAAGAATAACTTAATTTTGCTATGTAATACTTCATAAGTTTTCTCTTCATTAATTACGTTTTCATCAATTGTATTAAGATCTTCTTTAATCTCTAAAAGCAAACGTATCGTCTCTGTTAAGCCTTCTGAAGGATGATTACTTTGAATCTCATGAAGTTTATCTATTAATACTTCATAGAACTCCTTACCTGTTACACTAGGCTCAAAATCACTTACTAAAAGCTGAAAGTTGATTAATTCTTTAATAAATGGAGTTGCTTCTTCTTCTTCAATACCTAAACCAATCAAAGTGTTGACCAGTTCTAATGCTGTTTTACCTTCTGTTGCACTTTCAAGGATTTGCTCTAAATAATCAGAAAAATCTACTTTACTAATTTTATGCACTCTCCTACCTGCTGCATAATAATATTCTACATATCTATAAAAGGAGTCTATTTTGTAAATACTATTATTTGGGAAAAACTTCACATAAGGTTGAACGAAATCTTTGTTCTCAATCTCTTTTGCCAACATACAAATAACATTCATATCTGGTCTTGTTCTTCTTATAATCTTATCATTCGGATTGGCATTTAGTACGATCTTATTATCATTACCAAATTCGCCTGTTCCTAATCCTGCAAATAGTCCAAAAGGGGTGCAACGAGAACTTGCCCTACTTAAATACTTATAATATGCAATGTTTAATTTCTTGATTTCCTTTTGGCTTTCTATTTTTCCTTCTTTATATTTTTCATATTCTCTTCTTAAAGATGGAGAAGTTATATAAATTGCCTCAGAAAATAGTTTATCTGTTGTGCTTTTCAAAAAAGGATATAATGGTGTTCTAAAAATAAACTTTGAAAGGTATTTCATTTGCTACTATTTATTATGCACTTACAGTTGTTTTAAAAACCTCCATAAGCAATTGCTTTTCTTCTATTGTTTCTCCAAGATTTAGAATAATAATTTCATCTACATTATACAACTTGGCTTGTTGTTCTAAAAAAGGAATAAAATATTCTGGTTTCCCTGAAAAATTCAACATTATATTTTTTGTTTTTTCTCGAATCTCTTCAATTCTTTTGTCACTCTTACTACAAAAAGCACTTAGTGTTATGTTTACATTAAGTTCCTTTTGATGCTTTTTAAAATAGGCTTCCTTCAACTCTTTAATAATATTGGGCGAAGGCATTCCATTAATGAGATGAAATAATGAAAGTGAAAAATTAGTTTGCTCTTGAATTATAAAATCTTGACTTGAATTACTTGTTCCTAAAATCCATAATTCGGGTGATTCTCCTTGCTTGGGTGGCAAAATTATATCGGTTACTTCATCATTAATTAGACTTTTAATTTTTTTAACCCTATTAAAAAAATCCTCCATGTTTTTTTTCCAATCTCCACCATCAACAAGTTCCAAACTTTTATGTACTTCTGTTTTTCCTTTAGCTAAGCCCAAATCAATTCGGGAAGGATAAAGATTAGCTAATAATTTATAATGATAGGCCGTATTAATTGGAGCGTGCAAACCAACAAGTACACCCGCAGAACCAATTCTTATATTTTCGGTATAGCCTGCTAATAATGGTAAAATTAAATCCGGATTCTTCCAAGCTAAGTTATCTTCATGATGTTCACTAAGCCAATATCTAGAAAAACCGAGTTCTTCTGCCATTTGTGTCATTTCAATAGTTTCATGTATTGTTGATATTGCATTGGAATCTTTTTGTATTGTTCCAAAATCTAATATACCATACTTCATAATTATATTTTAAAGTTGAATCTTTCTTTTTTTACTAGAGCATTAATGCCTTTTTCCAAGGCAATTCTTTCTGTAATAAAGTTGCCATAAAAACCATTCCTATTCCTGTAGCTCCTTCTAATAAAGAAGAATTATATTCGTAAATCTTTTTTCCTCCTAAATAGGTTTTGTAGCCTGCAATTCCATCTTCATGAACCGCTAAATCTAATGTAACATTGAACCAATAGTCTGCCGTTTCTAAAAATAATTGCTCTTTTGTTAATTGATAAATAGATCGATACACTTCAGATAAACCACAACTTCCATGGCAGAAATTACCATCCGCAACATTTTCTTTTACTACTTCTCTCCTTTGTGCTGTATGCTTCAATATAGTCAAAGCATATTCTTTAAGTTCCGCATCGTTTAAAGTCTCACCTGCTCTATACAATTCTGTTCCAATACCTAAATCACCATAGCACCAAGCCAATCTACTTGTAAAGGGTTGATGATTTTCTAATTTAATCCATGATGGGAAATAGCTAGCATTTGTTGCAATCGGATTTTGATTTAATCGGTATACGTTAATCATTCGCTTTAAAGCTGCAACTAATGCTTCTGAATACAGTTCTTCATGTTGCAAACAACGAACGATATAATGCATTGTTGCTGCCATTCCATGGGAAAGACTTAAGTTGATTACATTTTCTTTTTCTCCAGCTCCTTTTAAGATGGGAGAAATATAATGAAGTGTGTCTTGTGTTGGATTGTATATTCCGCTTGCGATTAACTTTTCATTGAATTCGTTTAGAAAGGCAAAACAAATTGGAAATTTTTTCGCAATATCAAGGAGAAAGTTTGCTGGCCCGAGAGCACCATGAAGAAAATCGAAATCTTTTTCTTCTGTTTTCTCCATCATATAATTAGCAATACTAGGAATAGAATCTGAAAAATAACTATCAAAATCAATATCGATATGTCCCGATTCTAAAAGATTGTTCAATGCCCAAAGAAATCCGGTAACTCCATTAGAATAGCTAAAGTCCAAATGAAAATTTCCATTATTAATATTAGTATATAGGTCAACTATAATTTCTTCAACAACCTCTAAATATTTGTCATCTTTAGTATATTCTGCATAATAACTTAATAAAAATAATGAACCTGTGTTTCCAGATAGCAAACTCATGCTATTATAGTTATGGTCCATTATTATTTCTACAATCTCTTTTGTTTTTTGTTCTAATATTTCTTTCATTCAACTTTAGAATTTCTTTTGGACTCTATATTTTAAAAAGATAGCTTTCTAAATATAGAAAGCTATCTTTTATTATTTCTTTAAAAAAATTATGGACAGTATACATCTCCACATTTAGAATTACATGCTGTAGCATCTTGTGTTGGACAAATTAATGTTGGACAATTTTGCGTAAGCACTATTGTACATGTGAAATTTACTGTTTGACAAGTATCTGTTACACAAAATTTAGTACCATTATTACACCCTTTAAGCGTCATAAACGTACCTCCATTTACCCTCTTTAACTCTGCTTCGTTTAATCGTGTTACTGTCTCTTTGTTAAGGTTTAGCTTACCTTCTAATTTAATTTTTTTCATTGTCTTAGTTTGTTTCTGATTTGTATTGTTTTTAACGCTTTGTCAAATTGGTGTATCCTTTACTTTTTAGATTTGATACACTTTAGCATCAAATTATATGTAAATACTTTCACTCCAACCAAATTTAACAAAAAAAACACATGAAAATAATCTCTAAAAAACTTTAACTATAATTACAGAAAAACTGTAAAGCGCTATTTACCTATCATTTATAATTAAAAAAAATGACTTTCAGTACGTACTGAAAGCCATTCTTCAAATATTTAAACATGTCTAATTATTATGGACACTGCATGTCTCCACATCCTGATTGGCAAATGCTTCCACCTTCTGTATGAGGAACACAAACATTTGGACAAGAACCAGTTGGACACCCTACAGTTGGGCAAGTTGCTGTTGCGCAATTTCTTGTTTTATTACAATGATAAAGTGTAAACCATGCTCCACCATTTAGGTTTTTCATTTGAGCATCATTCAATTTAGTAACCGTTTCTTTGTTAAGGTTTAGTTTACCTTCTAATTTGATTTTTTTCATTGTTTTAAGATTTAAATTTGTTATTGTTTATTTGAAATCGTACTCAATTTGTATTATGAAATAGTAAAACATACTTTCGAAATAAGAATATATGCTATTTTATTAACTTAAATAATACTAATCATTTATTTTTTTAACAATCCAAATTTAGTAAAAAAAGCATATAAAAATCAGCTAATCCAAAGTTTAACTATAATTACAGAAAAAATGTAAAAAACTATTAATCAAACACTTCTGCTAATAATTTTAAGATAGATACAAATCTCTATCACATATAAAACCATAAATTAACTGTTTTAAATTTCATTTATACCCAATTTTAAATAACGTGATTAATTAGGAGTCCCATCTAAAAGTTAATTAGAAAAACCGTCAAATTCAGTGATTTTTTATAGTGAAAAGGAACAAACTTCTCGATATACTTTTCGCTTGAAATGACGTGTATCAAAATTAGATACTAAACAAAAAAATTACTTATCTTTGATACAATTCTCTATCGAAAATCAATCAAACTGACGTCAATTTTATTGCATCTAAATCACCTTGATTAGGTTTTAATTTGGTCGAAACATAAAGAAAACAAAATTTGTTCACAATCAAAGTACCAATAGCATTTAATAAGACTACCTTGTGTAAAAAATATGTCTATAGAAAAGCGTGTGCTCCAAGTTGAAGCCTTATTTTCAAAACTTGAATTAGAAATTACAAGCTTTCAAAATCATACAAAATTGAGTTGTGTTGCAGGTTGTGGAAAGTGTTGTACCAATCCTGAAATTGATGCTTCTCCTCTAGAATTCTTACCATGGGCATTTCATCTTTATTTGAATGGAAATGCACAACAAATTTTAATTGAACTACAAAAAAATAAAAGTACCATCTGTTATATTTATAGTCCATTATATGTTATCGACAAAAATTCAGGAAGTTGTAGTGCATATAAATACAGAGGACTCATTTGTAGATTATTTGGTTATGGAGCCAATAAAGATAAATATGGACAATTTCGTTTGGCTACTTGCAAAATAATTAAAGAAGGGCAAAAAGAGGCTTTCGACAAATCGAATGAAGCAATAAACAACGGACTACCCGTACCTATTTTTACCGATTATTATATGAATCTTTCTCAAATTGATTTTAGATTAGGCAATCAAATTGTACCAATAAATCGTGCTTTACAGTTTGCTATTGAAGAAGTATTACAATACTATTCGTACCGACCTATGCCAAATGGATATCCTAATTGCGCTTAAGCGTTTATTATTATAAAATTGAATGCAACTCTAACTGTTTGAAAAAGTCTATTAATGGTTTTGAAAAATAGGTTGCACTACCCTCTATCATTTAAATTTACTCTAAAAAAGAAAAAACCCCTTGAAGGAGTTTTTTTATAGTTGCTTTTTTTTAATACAATTTCACATTAGTACTTTTCTTTTTGAAAACCCCAATCACGTAATTCATGCTTGTAGGTATCAGGATAATTTGCTTTTAAGAGATTTATAATAGCATTTAATCCTTTTTTCAAGCTCTTTTTAAGCTCATTCTTATCACCCACTTTAACAGCAACTTGTCCGTCTACTGCCGAAGCTTGTCCAACAAAAGTACTATATTGTGCCGCTATGGGAGTCCAAAAAAGAAGACCATATTCTTTGTCTTCAAAACCATGTACTGTTATTGCCTCAATCATCAATTTTAAAGCTGCAATACGTTTATTTTGATCCAAAGGAAAAACGTATTTATTCGTTTTGTGTTCAATACCAAACGCAGCATAATAACTCGGTGCATTCTCTTTTTTATATTTATCGGTAATATACCCCTTCACGTAAGACAACGCATTGTCTATCTCTTTGTCTAAGGTTTTTAAAGATTGCGTCAATTGAGGTCTTGAAGCACCCTTTTGCAACCTCGTTTCTAAAGTAGCGTTAAAACTAGTGGCATCTGCTTCAAATTGTATAGCGGTTAACCATTTTAAAGTAAGCTCATCGTTAGCCATCCATTTTGCACTAACGTTTGTAACCACGTTACCAAAATTGATATCGGCAGCTGGTAAATTACGTTTTTTTGTCGGTTTTGTGTTTTCCGAATTCGATTTTGTTTCCATACTATTTATAGAATTAAATTAATAAAATTTAGCATTAACAAACTATATGCCAATTTTGTAGTTTAAATAGTGAAAAAATCATAATTTTTTATTTTTTTACTAATCCTGTGAAAACTTGTAATGAAAGGAATAAGAAACAATTTTGTAAGCACTAAATTGCTACAGTCACCTACTATAATACACAGTCTAACAGTACACATTACTGTAGTAACCTACTATGATGCACCGTGTAACAGTACACATTACTGTAGTAACCTACTATGATGCAAAGTGTAACAGTACACATTACTATAGCAACCTACTATGATGCACGGTGTAACAGTACACATTACTATAGCAACCTATTATGATGCACAATGTAACAGTACACATTACTGTAGTAACCTACTATTATGCACAGTACAACAGTATACATTACAGCACTATTCATTTATTTATTTTTTTGAGTTAAGTGTAATTTTATAAAAATAGGATAACTTAAAAATGCTATTTTTACTCTTATATATAATCAATTTTAAAATAAACGAAGGTTTATAGATAAGCTGATGTTATAGCTCATTATAAAAAATTATGGATAAAAATGAAAAAAAGAATTATAATATTAATATCATTATTACTATCTACAAGTTGCTTTTATGATACAACTTGGGATATTCAATTATGGGAACAGAAAATAGAAAATTCGAATTTATCAATATTTAAATTTGATGCATCAGGTGGTCGAGATTCAATGATTTCAGGTATGAAAATATTAAAATCTAAAAATGGATTTAATCAAAAAGATGTGACTTCTAGCGAGAAATTATCTTATTTACTACAAATACCAAATAATAATGAAATTAAAGGAGTTTATAGACTCGACAACCCAAGTATACAAAATGTAAAAGGTGTTAATCTCAAAAAAATAAATACAGACATTAAGGGATATCATGACTACCATGGAAAACGTAAACAAGCTCAACATATTAATGGTCATTATAAATTTAAAACATTTAAAGAAACTAGAGATAGTATCATTTTTTATTCAAACAACTCTGTTTACGTTAATGACATTGACTTTAAAAGGATATCAATTCCTAAAGGAAATGTATACTTAATGAGTTCAAGAGATAATATGAATGTAACTAGAATTACCTCTGAAACAGTAGTTTTCATGAAAGAAGAAAAAACGGGAGAAGTGAAAATTTATACCGAACACATAGTATTTGATCCAATAAATGAAATTAAATTAAATGAATTTACGAATTATGGAATTTATAAACCTGTGAAAAAACTACAGGCAATCAAGTAAACGGTTCCTCCAAAAACTAACCGAGTACGACCAAATTAACTAAGCGGTAACGTGAAAACTATTTATTTTATAGCTACTATTTGTTAGCTAAGTTTTAAATATTATTGTGTGCACAGTTTGAAAATTTGCTTAATCGTTACGTTAAGATACTCAAGCGATTGGGGTTTATTGGCTAATTTTAATTTTTGTAATGATGAAACATTACATTCAGAAAAGTTTTTTTTGTGTATCTTAAATCCGCTATTTTTACTTCAATTTATAACATAAAGTAAAATAAACGAAGGTTTTTAGACAAACTGACGTTAGCTGTCAGGCTATGAGACCCAAGAAACAGAACTAAATTTTAATAGAAAATGGCAGAAATTAAATTATTCCCCAGTTTAGAGGACGTTTTTGAAAACCCAACAGATTTACATAAAGTAGTCTTTTTTCCACTCATTACAGTTGACCTAAACTCAATTGGTAAAGGAAATGGAAAAGTTCATTTTATTACAGTCCACGGAAACGGAGACCCAGACGAGGAAATTTCAGGAACAGACTTTGGTTATAATTTTATAAGGTTCAAAATAATTGGCGACAAATATAGATTTGATGGTAACTTTAATCAAATACCAAAATTTGAAAAAGCAATTGAATGGTACAAAGAGGCCGAAATTGTTTATAAAGAACATAAAGACAAATACTTAACAGACGCTGAATATACAAAAAAAGAGGATAAACGAAGAGAGAAAATAGATTTTGACTATTATTTTTATGTACGTGGAGTTATTAACTATTGGTTGACTAGAGACAAGTATATAGAAACAGGAAAGTTTATTCAAGGCAATGCTTACTCAAATGGAAATAGCGACCACGAAAGAGAACCTTATGAAACTTTGGGAGGTGTTTATGACGATGAATATGGACTTGAATATTTACAGGAAGTACTAGATGAATTGAAGATCAATTTTGAATCTTTGAATTTTGTAGGTAGTGTAACGGGTTATAATTATTCAGAATTAGGAGAAGACGAAATTTTACTTTTTTTACACGAGAAAGAAAATGAAGTATTTCAATACTTTAATTGGAGCTAAAGAGAAAGCACTAACGCTAACAGGCGTAGCTGTTGCATAACTAATTAAAGGCTTTAATTTTTAGTTTTTAATCATTTTAAAGAAATGAAAAGCATTAATATTTATGAATTTACAAAAATCATAAAATTAGTATTTAATTTAATATTATTAGTTGTGCAACATGTACACAGTTTTTACGCTATTACGGGTTTTGAGCTTAATTCAAGGTTAGTTTTGTATCTTTGAAGCAATGCTTAACCGAAAGTTTTGGTTTCTTTAATCCGCAACAGTCGTAAAGCCTGGGAAACGTTGGGTGTCACTTTGAGACCTAAAGTAAACCTAAAAGACAACATATGACATTAACAGAAATCGAAAAAGAATATAACTTCAAATATTCAGCACTTTATAAACAATTGGAACAAGACGGAATGCTTAATGTTGGCGAATATGGGCCAAATTGGTATAGCACTGTTTTTCCTAAACTCAAAGAAAATCCGACACTTCTTTTGCATTCATACGACTTTGAATTATTAAACACAAATTCTATTGCAGAGGAAATAAATGACTTTTCTGACCCAGAAGATTATCGACAAATAAATCCTGAATTTAAATTTATTCCATTTGCAAAAAGCGGTGCTGGCGACCATTATTGTTTTTTATTGAATGAACAAAATGGAGATGATATTCCAATTGTTTTCGTTTGGCACGACTGCAACGAGGTAAATTATCTTGCAAAAAATTTTCAACACTATATTTTCAGAACTTTGTTGACAGATATGTCAGAACAAGACACTTATAACAATGTTTCCGACAAAGAATTTAGAGAGAACATTGAAAGTGTTTTAAAGACACATACCAAGTATTTGACAGAGCAACAAACAGAAATCTTGAAAAGCGTATTGTCAAGACAAATAATTGATTATGAAATAGAGTTACCAAGGACAAAGGAGAAACACAGAGGACTTTTGACAGGCATAGAGCTTAAAAGAATATTAAATGAATTTATTCCTTACGAAAAAATGGACAAATCATTTGAATATTCTACTGAATAAATAAAAGCGAACGCCCAACATCGTTGCATTCGTACGACTTTACCTCAACAGTCGGCTTTCGTTAAGAAAAAAATAACATAATACCGAAAAAATTGTATCTATATTTGCAAAGTGAAAGAAAGTTGTAAAATAAATAAAATGAATTCAACCTTGTCTATTTTTGGACTTGTGTTGCTACTATTGCTTTCACCTTGTAAGGTTAGGAATTTTATTCAAGCTGAATTAGGAATTCCTCAAACCAACGTCTTAAACAAGAGTCAATCTACAATTTCACAATCAAATTGCCAGACTTTTGAGTTTTCTGAAACTATTCAGACTATCACAAAACCAACTTTTCAGCAATCTGACTTTCTAATATCGGAAGCCTCTCATTTTGATTTCACTTCCTATTTACTTAGGAATTCTTTTAATCTTAATACATCAAGAAACCTGTTGGTTTTTGATGTTCCTTTCTATATTTTATATCAGAACCTCAAGGTCTATTCGTAATTGATTTTCTAAATAAGAAAACGTAAAGCATTTATTATTTCTGCTATATCAATCAATTACAAATATCTAAAATGAAATTTCAAGAAAAAACACTTGAAGTTAGCTACAAATCTGTAGTTATACTTTGCATTATGCTTAGCCTAATTTTTATAATAGCAAGCACCAATCATTTTTTTAATACCGAAAAAACTGTGAGCAGAATAGAAAATTCCTCAATGGTTTTTATTGGAAATATTCTAGGAACACTAGAAACAGCTGTGATTCTATGAGGAATTGTAATGCTAATTACAAGCATTTCATTACTTCTTGGCTTTAAAACGAAAATGGCCTCAATAATATTAATAGCTATTTTAATTCCTATTACGCTAACTGTACAAGTTGGATAAATGACATCTCTAGGTCCACTTTTTAAGAATGTAGCCATACTTGGTGGACTTCTTTTTTTTAGTATTAATTCAAACTTAAAAATTCAAAAACAATGAAAAATTCAATCCTATTTATAACAACAATATTCCTCTTACTATTTGGAACATCGCTATTACAAGCACAAAATATTACCCCTAAAAAGAATAATTATTTAGTGCTTTCAAAAAACATACAACAACTCAAACCTGTATTGCTAACTGTCAATCAACTGGCAAAAGAAGACGGGAAAAAATATGGAGAGTTTTATGTAATCATTTGTGGTAAAACAGTGAATGACATTTCTGATAATTCAGATTTTAATGTACTGTTGGAAAAAGCAAAAGCTCAAAAGGTAAAAGTTTTTGTATGTGGAATTTCACTTTCAAAATTTAATATAAATCCAGAAACATTGCCAAGTAATCTTGAAATAACGCCCAATGGTATTTTATACAGCTTTCAACTTACTAAGAAAGGTTTTATCACTCTTACAATATAATATATTATGAAAACAGTAAATATAAAAAACGATGCAGGTCTTTTGGCATTAGCATTAAGATTAGTAGTAGGTTGGACTTATTTTTCGGCATTTTGGAGAAGAACTGTATTAGTCGACAAATTAGATCCTGAAGTGGCTGGATATATTGGCGAAAAGTTTAATGCTTTTTTACCCAATGCTTTAGGTATACAACCAATTATCCAATACTTGGTGGAGAACCCAGATGTGCTTTGGATAAATATGGTAATATTTACCATTGTAGAAGGTATTGTTGGATTATTTATAATGTTTGGGTTATTCACTCGAATTATGAGTATTGGCGTATTTGGCTTAGCTATGGGGATTCTTCTTGGTTCGGGTTGGATAGGTACAACCTGTCTAGATGAATGGCAAATTGGTGTCTTAGGAATAGCTACAGGTTTTGTTTTATTTTTAACAGGAAGTGGAAAATATTCTATGGATAACTATTTAATAAAACACAATTTTACTATTACCAAAAAGAAATGGTTTAGTTGGTTAGGTTCAGGAATTTCACCAATTAAAGAGCATCTATTTCCTAAAGTAGTATTAATGGGTTCACTATTTATTTTTGGAATGACACTAATGACCAATCAAGTATTTCACGGAGGAGTTTGGGGAACACTTCATAACAAATCAGTAAAACCAAAGCTTGAAATAACTAATGGTGAAATTCAAAACAACACCCTTACTTTTGATGTCTTTAGAACCGAAGGAGTAGATGTTTATGGCTCTTGGGTTATAGGTATTAACTTATATGACAGTCAAAACAACTCAATTTTAGAATACACCCAAGAAAATTTAGCAACCTTGAACAAAAAGAGTATTTCAAACTACTATGTTGCTAAAATAAAACCAGGAAAACACAGTTTAATTGTGCCTTTAGGGGCAAAAGCAAAACTTAATTTGGAAAATGACATTTTATCAAACTTGCCTAAAGGAAAATATACTCTTAAAATTACAGACATAAGTGGTGCTTATTGGGTACATCAGATTGAAAAATAACAAAAGTTAACAAAGTATTAAACTTCTATTTTTGGGTTGTAAGTTGCTTTTTTAAGGTTTTTTAAGCGAATATTAATATTTGCAATGATCAAACATTACATTCAAAAAAGTTTTTTTGTGTAGCTTAAATCAGCTATTTTTACTTCAATTTTTTATTTAAAATAAACGAAAGTTTTTATACAAACTGGCGTTGTCGGTAATTAAAAAAATCAAATAAATGAAAGAACTTAAAATTTATCAAATTGATACATTTACAGACAAAGTGTTTTCTGGAAACCCAGCAGCAGTCTGTCCATTAGAAAATTGGTTGGAAGATGAAACAATGCTGAAAATTGCGGCTGAAAATAATCTTTCTGAAACAGCATTTTATGTAAAAAATAAAAATCAATTTGAAATTAGATGGTTTACCCCTACTGTTGAAGTCGATTTGTGCGGTCACGCAACTTTGGCAACTGCTTTTGTACTTTTTAACTTTGAAAATTACAACTCAAACAAAATAGAATTCTATTCACCAAGAAGTGGAAATTTAACTGTGAGAAAAGATGGCGATTGGTTAACGTTAAATTTTCCGTCTGATCAATTTAATGAAGTTGAATTATCAGAGGAGTTGAAAAGTGGATTCAACTTTAAACCTACAAAAGCATTTAAAGGAAAAACAGATTATTTGTTAAGGTTTGAAAATGAGCAACAAATAAAAGACATTGAAACCGACTTTAGTAAAATCGCAAAAGTCAATGCAAGAGGAATAATCATAACCGCTAGAGGAGAAAAATCTGATTTTGTATCAAGATTTTTTGCACCCCAAGTAGGAGTTAATGAAGACCCTGTATGTGGTTCAGCTCATACTTTTTTGACTCCATACTGGTCGGCAGAATTGAACAAAAATGAATTGACCGCTATTCAACTATCCGACAGAAAAGGATTTTTAAAATGCAAAAATTTAAACAAACGAGTTGAGTTGAGTGGACAAGCAAAATTATATTTAAAAGGAATAATTGAAATTGAATATAACTACCACCAAGAATGGTAGCTGTTGCACAACATTTATTAAGTCTTATTTTTTTTTAAATTTATGTATGTTTCTATAAAATTGATAAACTTAAAAAAATATTTTACTTTTATTTATAACCTATTTTAATATAAATGGAGGTTTTTAGACAAACTGACGTTGTAAACTATTAACACAATGAAAATATCTGCATACTTATTTCCAAATAATATTCCCATAGGTAGAGAATTTCAAATAATATCTACAATCACTATAAAAGATAATCGCCTTGTCGAAAATTATTATCAAGATCATAAAACTAATACACAAACCAATTTTTTTTTAGATGACATCAAAGGAAACCCTATATATGTTGATGAAGATGACTGTGAATGGCTAAGTCCAACTTTTCTCCGTAATCAAGAGGAATTATATGGATTCAGTCTTATTGAAAAAGGCAATTCTACAAAGCTGTTTTTAACGCGAATAAAAGCCAAAGTAGATTTTGAATCATTTAAAGCCATAGGACGATTTTATGCAAAAGACAAAAATGGTTTTTATTTTGGACCAGGAGGGAAAACAATTAAAGAAGATAATCTAAAATTATTTTTTGATGAGACCTATAGAGAAGAATTGAATAAATTAAATAATGATATAAATAATGACCCAATAGCTAACCTTTGGAATTCAAAAATTGCAGTCTCAGAAGAAAAAGTTTATTGGAATGGAAAATTAACAAAAGGTATCCATTCCAGTTTAAAACGTTTGACCCATTCATATTGGGCTGACGATTATTCGGTATTCGAATATAACCTGCAAAACCTAAAAAAAATTGAAGGTTTCGATAGAGAGACGTTAGTATATAGGAATAGTATTAATGGAAACTCAATTAATGAATTGCTAACCGATAAAAACAAACCAGCCTATTGTTATAAAAATGAGAGTGAACCGAACGAAAAATATGACTTTAAACGATTTGCTCCTCTTTTCATTAAACTAAGAGACACATTAGACAGAGACTATTGGTGGTACAAAATGGAAAACAATTTACAACACCAGTAGCTGTTGCACAACTTATCTTTAAGTCTTAATTTTTAAAATTTATGTCTGATTCAGTAAAATTGATAAACTTAAAATACTATTTTACCCATGTTTATAATATAACGAAGATTTTTAAACAAACTCACCTTATAGTGAATTTGAGAAACCAATGAAAATAGTGAAAAAAAATATGATTGGGAATAAAAAACAAACACGCAACAGCTAAGGTTTCGTTAGACTTGAAGTACCTACAATAAAATCGTGGTTGAACCATAAATAAAAAAACACACAAGAGATTTGAATTGTTTCTTTTTTTGAAATTAAATTCTAGCTATTTTTGTTCCTATTTATAATCTGTTTTTAATATAAACGGTGGTTTTTAGACAAACTAACGTTGGCAATAATTTTTACAAAAAAAGTATGAACAAGCAAAATTTACTTTTTACATTTTTAATTTCCATTACTTTGTTTTCATCTTGCTCTAAAAATGATGATAATATAACAAGTGATATTTCAACAAATAGCGGGAAATTAATTGTAAACGGTGTTGAAAAAACACTAACAAAAGGTTTTATTATACCAAATTATAATGGAACTGACGTAAACTATAATAAAAGAAGATTTTACTTTATTTTGACAAATGATGAAGTAACATTACAAAATAATAATTACATTTATTCAAATAATATAACTCAATTAATAGATTTTAACATGTATTGTTCTAGTCTAAATCCTGGAAGTGTACAATACACAACATATAATGTTAAAAATTCACATACTAATGTGGATTATAGCGATCCTTTTATTGATCATAGTGGAATAAATACAAATGTTGTAATTCAAAATGGAGCATTCGTTTCGGGAAATTCTTTAAGTTCTGATGATATGACAAGTGGACAAACAAGTATTTCATATAACAATGGTATTTATACAATCAATTTTTCTTTTTCAAAGGCACAAAATAATATTACTGGAACATATACAGGAACACTAAAAATCCTAAATTATCAATATTAATAAAGGAAAAATAAAAAAACTACTGATAAAAACTCTAGCTGTTGACCAACCTTCTTTAAATCTTAATATTTTAAATAATTATATATAAACAACTTATTTTAAAGCTGTTTTAAAGAGGTTATTTTAAATTGATGTCTAGTTCTATAAAATTGATGAGCTTAAAATACTATTTTTACTTTTATTTCTAATCTTTTTAACATAAACGCAGGTTTTTAGATAAACTGATGTTAACCAAAATATAAACCAAATCAATGGAAGTACTTTTTCACTTCATATTTCAGTTAATCAAAATAGGAGTTCTTGCATCGATTTATTCTTTTATAGTAATCGGGATTTTATTAATTATTGGAAAATCTAAACCGATTGAATATCTAAAAAGAGTAAAATCGGAAAAGAAAAAATATTGGTTTTCTTTTGGTTTCTTAATCTCAATTGGACTTTTTATTTTCTCGTTTACATATTGGGGAAATCACGGACTTGGAGATGGACCAATGATTCCAATCGGACATTGGGAAACGATTGAAAACATAAATTGGAATGAATACGGATATTTAAAAGGACAAAAAACTAGCGACGGAATTGATATTGAAACGACAAAGTTTAAAGTAACCAATGACAAATTGAGTGGAAATCTAAAAAGTTCGTTTTATGAGTTTGAGAACTCCTATTTTGTGTTGGACTTGAAAACGGACGAAATAACAGAATTCAAAACAGAATCTGAATTTAATAAATATGCTGCAAAGAATGAATTACCGAAATCAAATGAACTTTTGAGTTTTGAAGATAATTATAGAAACCATTGTAGTGGAATTAGATTTCTGCTGTTACCATAAAAACACTGTTGACAAAACTCCCATATAATTAGTGGCTAGTACTCGCAGATTTTCTATTCGTTTTTTATTTGCTAAATTAGTTGCTGAAAAAATGTAACTAATAATACACAAAAACGTTATGCGTTACTTTTAAAGAAAAATCACGGTAAATGATGGGATAAGATATTACCAAAATTACTTTTGAAAACATAATTTTATACTTTAGATAATGATGAATATTTTTCATCATTTACAATTGACAAAGGAAAAGGTTATATTGATAATAATTTTGGACAAGATTTGAAAAATTTTAAAATATTGTTTAAAAAGAGAAACTAAAACTGTTTGGTTTGTAAACGGTTAAAAGATAAACGATGATTTCAAAAAAAAAATGGTTTTCGGAAAATTACAATTGAAAACAATATTTATAATTGGAGATTTACAAGTATTATCCAAATAAGACCAAATGAAAATCCAAATAACAAACTTGAAATTGATTTCGGTTGGTATGATGAATGGCTATTTATAAATGATAAAGAAAATGAGCCTGAAAGTTATGAGTCAAAAAAGGTAATTCCAAGTTTCATAGAGAAATCAATTAAAAATGCAATTAAATTAGGTTGGAACATAGAAGCTAAAAACTTGCAATTAAAAATTAAATATAGAAACAAAATATTTACAATTAAAAAGTGATAAATATAAGAATAACACACAACAGCTAAGGTTTCGTTTAGCTTAAATAGCCAATAGTAAATTAAAATCACTGAACACAAAAAAATAAAGTAAACCGTCGTTGAACGAAGAATTTGAGATTCAGAAAGTAGATTCCATTCAGTATATATAGAAATTTATACTCCCGTAAGCAGAAATTAAAAATTCCTTTAAAAATTTATAATGAATTATATCTATATTTGAAAGAGTGTTTCCTTATAGCTGACACAAACAAGTTGTATGCAATTAAAACTAAACTTTATGAAAAAAAAATATTGATGAGTCAACTGAACAACATAATTTTAATAGACAATATTTTGAATTTTGTTTAAATCAAGAAACTAATGTTCCAATAGGTATAAAGGAGGAATAAAAGGATTTTTTTTTGTTGGAAATAAATCATATCAAATAATGTACCTTGGAGAAGAACAAAATTAATTGAAACATACCTGAATTCATTTAGACTGATAAAATAACTGCATAAATTGATTTTAAGAAATTACTTGTCTTTGAACAAATTGGAAATTCCGTAGGTATTTCAATTTGGTACTTACTTACTAAGTTAATTGCCAAAACACAAAACAAACCATATATAAACTCGTTAGCCACAATGCAAAAACCAATACCCTAAATGATTTTAATATTTTTATTTTTAACTCTAATAATATTAATTTCATATCCAATTATCGGATTTAAAATGATTAAAGCCTTTAGGAAAAAAAAATAGGCGGAAATTATACCGACTTTCAACCTTGTTAATAGTTTTAATATTGATTCCAGGCTTTTTTTGGCGAATACTTCCAGGTTCTGACTTTTTTTGGAAACCAATTGAAAAAATTCAAGAGAAAAATTATAACCTCGAATTAACTGGATTTGAATTTAATGATGGAAAATTAGTTTATATAGACGAATCAGAACGGTCTTTTAATGGAGATGGGTATTCAATTTGGATTTACGAAATTGACGAAAAAACTGCCAAATATTTTAAGAATCCGAATGATGAATTTTTCTCAAAATATCCAAATACTGAATTAAGAAGTAATTGGAAATCTGAATTTTGGAAAAAAAACACCTTTCGATCAAAAAGAACAGCAGTTTTTTAACTTTGCACATAGTTCTCTTGATAAACTTAAATTTGAATTAGAGGATTTGCTTATCGAAAAAGGAAATTACTATGCTTATGAATATTATATGCACAATTTTAGTGACGAAAATATATTTATTGGGAATATCGATTTTTATATAATCTGTCCAAATAGAAAAATTATAGTAAAAATTAACCATAATACGTAATAAGCAGAATGGTCTATAGAGTAGACTATCCTATTAGAAACTAACAGAGTGCGCTCAATTTAGCGAACCAGTTTTTCAAACCCATATGTACCATCTAACTGCAAAACATTAACAACAATTATAAAAAAATGCGTAAGACATTAATATTCATCATATTTAACTATTCACTTTTTGCAATCTCACAAAACTCTTTGTCTATAGATTTTAATTTATGTAAAACCAAAGAAAATGAATCTGTTTACAACAATGAATATAAAATAATATGCAATGATAGCATAATAACTGAATTTAAAAACTTTACATCTTCACATAATTTAGCTGATGGTAAATATCGTGTAGAATACCAAACATATTTTGGTTGGAAAACAACAGAATCATTTCTTCTCTTTGAAGAAACATCATATTATTTAAATTTTTGTATTGATGAAATAAATACAAAACCAATCGATATTTACAATCTTGGAATTGATTCAATAAAAGATGGAGAAACTTTAGAAATCACTCATAATTATTCTGGTTGCTTTAATTCTGGTGGAGAAAAAATTATAATTACTCGAATCAAAAATAAATATTTTTTAAATTATAATAACTTAAAACGAAAACTTAAAAATCGTGAAATTAAATTTCTAAAAGCTTACGAAATTGAATTAATAAATTTAAATACAAACGAACCATTCACAATCTGTACAGCATTCTCTCAAAACATAATTCAATATGGGGCACATAAATTTGAATATTCCGAAAGCTGTCCAAAATGGAGTGGGTTTAATGATTTAAAGAACAAACTTAAATTAAAATAACTGACTAAAATTGAGTAAGCAATACTTCTTTTAAAATACTAAAAAATACAATTAAGTATCTTTATTTTTGAAATTGATGTTGTTTTTAAACAAACTCACTTTATGCAGAAGTAAAACAAACAGATAATTACGAATGACATTCACAAAACATACAACAGAAACAGCACCCGAGGAATCTAAAGAATTATTAAAAAAAGTTTTAGATAAATTTGGATTTATACCAAATCAAGACAAAATACTTGCTATTTCTCCATCTATATACAAAGCTTATAATCAATCATTTGACTTGTTTCTTGGGAAATCTAGTTTAGGACTTTTAGAAGGTCAAGTTGTAATAATGACAACAAGTTATGAAAATAATAGCCCTTATTGTATGGCTGTTCATAGTTGGGGAATGAAAATGACAAAAGTACCAAAAGATGTTATAGAATCATTACGAAACGGAAAGCCTATTGCTGATTCTAGATTGGAAACCTTAAGAGACTTTACTAGAAAGTTGATTATCAATAAAGGTCATATTGATGAAAAAACATTAAGTAATTTTTTCGAAATTGGTTTTACTCAAGAAAATTGCATTGAAATAATTGGTGGAATCGCTGCTAAAACAATTTCTAACTATGTCAATATAGTTGCGAAAACGGAAGTTGATGAAATAATGGAACAATATAAATGGTCGAAATAACATCTGCAAATAGCTAAGGCTTTTGAATTATAAACATGTTTAACGTGCTAATCACCTTTTCACCTAAGCCTGAAAGTGAGCACTGACAAAGCAGACTTTATATTGTAGATTTATTTTTAAATCTACACAAACTTTCAAAAAGTAATTTAATACCCCTTTCCTTCTACTCCGCTTCTCTAATTTGGAATATTTCAGGATAACTTTTTTGTAGTCAAAATAAATGAATTTTAATTATATTCGTAAGATGTTTATAATTTAGATTAGTACTACCGAAGGTTTAATGCAATAACAATATTGAGAAACTTTCTATAAATCAAGAAACTATTTTGAAAGGACAAACTAAAAATAAGAAAGACTCCTTAATTCAGTTTATTTCACAATTCGGGAAATTCACCGAAGAGGAAATTATTGCTATTGTTGAAAACACACAATTGGAGATTTTTAAAAAAGGAACTACAATTTTAAGTGAAGGTCAAATCTGTACTAAATGCTTCTTTGTCATTGAGGGGTGTCTCCGACAATACAAAATAGTTAACGGAGAAGAAAAGACAACTGCCTTTTTTTGTGAAGGAGAAGCCGCTGTTCAATATTCCAGTTATTTAGAAAAAAGACCTTCAAAATACTATTTATCTACCATCGAAAATTCTATTTTAACTACAGGAACGAGAACAGCAGAAAAAGAATTACATAAAAAACATCCGAAACTTGAAAATCTGATACCTACTTTAATGCCTGTCGATTATAACAAATCTCAAGAACATATCGAGTTACTTAGCCATTACAGCCCTGAAGAAAGATACCAGACTATTTTGAAAACCCAACCGCATCTTCTAAACAGAGTTCCCTTGCATTTAATTGCAAGTTATATTGGGGTTACTCCCGAATCTCTTAGCCGAATTAGAAAAAGGATTTTGAATAAATAAAAATCAGAATGAATTCGGTACAGTTATACAGGTTTAATCTGTTTACTGTTAAATCGTATAAGCACAAACAGGCTTGTTAATCCAACTAAAAATTCGGCAATCAAGGCTATTTGAAGTGATTCACTTGGAAATCCATCGAATATAATACTAACTAAACGAGAAAATCCATACGAAAGATAGATTAAACAGGATAATAGAATAGACGTAAATCTCAGTTTAGAATAAAAAGCTCCCAAAATTATTAGTACTCCACCTACTAACAATAGTCCGCTAGGAGCTCTCAATTCGCTTAGCAAATTAATGTCCTTTCCAAGATTAATCCCAGCAGTTGCCTCAAAAGCGACTGTAGAAAATAACAGGGAGTATCCAACCCAAATTCCAATGATTCCAGAGATTATCAGAAGTACTTTTGTAAATATGTTCTTTGTCATTTTTATTTTTTTTAAATTATACTTATGCAAATGTTGAAAAGGGAAACAAAAAAAACCTTGACTTAAGATAAGAAAGCAATTCTACAGCTAAGTTTTACAATTTTAAAGTTTTAATTTTCATTTGAGTACTAAACATTTTTATAGTCATAACCTCTAAATCTAAACTAACGTATGTTATACTAAACTGTCTTATTCTAATTGCCATTTTTAAATTTAGCCTATTATGAGTGTTATTCCGTTTTTAACTGAATAAACAATACTATTTCGATATTGACTTTTATAAGATGATTGTCTTAATTATATTTAGAGACTTTGAAATAATTAAAAAGAGGCTGTCTAAAATTTAAACAACCTCTTTTCTTATTATTTTATAATTATTTATTTGAAAAACAACAAATGTAATTAATTGATGCTATGTCCATTTGGTTGTTCCTCCACCAATTCCCCTTACAGTTCCTATACCACCTCCATGGTAACTTCCTAATAAATTGCTATGAGCATCAAAAAAATTCACGTTTAAGTAAACTTGAGCAGCATTTACTTGAAAACTTATTGTATCTCTATATAATCTTTCAATATCATTTGTATAGAGATGCCCCCAAGATCCTCCTCCTCCTGGAGTAAAAAGGCCTCCACCATGACCTACTGCACTTTTACCTCCTTCTACAATAACATTTATCCACACATAAAAAACAGCGCTTGAAATAGGACATTGTGCAGCATGACTATTTGTAAAAGATGACATATCGGATACGATTTTTTCAATTTGCTTCTCCTCCATCTTGCCTTTTACTACTTCTTTAAAATCAGTAGTCATCATTTTTAAATTTTCTGCTTCAATAGAATTAATATTTGTTTCCATATTTATTTATTTGTCTTACCTACTCATATAGCTTTTCGGATTCCGCTTCGTTTATTTAGTAGTTTCTGAACTCTACTTTTTTATTTTTAGGTGGCCAACCTACTTATAAATTAAAGACTTATTAATAAGAATTCATACTTCAAAGGAACAAACTAAACCGCAAAAATGAAATAGGTATTCCTACTCATTCTTTAGATTTTACGTGACTTTTTTATTTTGAAGTATACCAAATCTTCTTTTAAAATCTATAGTAAAAACCTACTCTTCTAGTAGACTATTGTTTGCTATTGCTTTTTCTATATTACTAATTTAAAGCATCCAATTTTGAAAAATATTTATTCCCTTTTAGTACTTCTTTTATTGCAATTACTAATTCATCAAGAATATTATCTTTAAGAACAAAACCTTCAATTCCTTTTTCAAAAACTGATTGTATAATATCTTGTTCTTTGTGTAAGGTTAAAAGTATCGATAGTGTTTCAGGATTTAGTAATTTTAATTCTTTATGAAATGAAATACCATTAATCACTGCCATTTCTAAATCAAAAATGGCTAAGTCATATTTGTTTTCTTTTGCACTATACAAGGCTTCTTCAGATGAGGAAAAACAAAATAAATTAAAAGACATAAACTCCTCTTGAATCACTTCCATAAGCCCTTTTAAAAAAGCGGAATGATTATCAACTAGCAAAATTTTTACTTTTTTATTCATTAATAAATATTCTTTACAACAAACTATTTATCCTATTAATTTAATTCTAATTATTATTTCTAGAAGCAGCAATCAATTCATTCAGTATAAAAACTCACCCGCTATTCGCCATATCTTTTCTTTTTTTGTCACTTTGAGCGGAGTCGAAAAGAAAAAGAAAAGGATGCCACTACTATCCTACCGTGTGGACACATCTTGAAATAATTGCCATCCTTGCATAATTGAAGCGAATTTTTGAATTCCAATAGAAAAAGTAGTTATTCCAGGTTTTCGAGCACTAGTATATCCTTTCCATCCTCCAAGTCTAGCAATTGCCCATACATATCTTTTCAAATCCTTTTCTTTATAAGGATTTTTTAATTTTTCTGTTTTACCTTCTAATTTTATTATCTGATATTCTAAACATTCAAGTTCTTGATTGGTAAAACAACTTCTTGATTCTATTTCATGTTCTGGCATATCGTAGGCTATTTGCATTAAAAATAGCTTAACAATTGTTTCCATCATCATTAAAGTTAATTTTCGGATGGATTTAGCTGAACCTAATTCACTGGCTTCTATATTAAATCCTTCTTTTTTTAGTATCCTAAAAATTTCTTCTATTACCCATCTACAGGTATACCAATCAATACATTGTAAAGCAGTTTCTAAATCTAAAACTTTAATAGTTGTTAATAGTTTCCAACATATTGGATTTTCAATATTCTCACCAATTTCTTTCGCTTCTATAATATATAAATCAACACTATCTAGTGCATTTTTCGAAACTAAATCGTTTTTTTGAATAGTAACAGCTGAAAACCTTACCTCTAAAGTAGCTTCTCGCTTACTTATGTTTCTTCGTTTATCTCCTTCTAGTGCAATGGTATATTTTCCTTGAAGAGGCTCATTAGCTATAAAGTCAAATAATTTTATCTTATTTAATAATGTTCTGTTGGCTCTAGCCCTTACTAGCAACTCTGTCTTTTCATCAGGTACTATCGCAAATTGCTCATAAATATCACCTTCTCTATCTTGGATTATGATGATTTTTTTTGCCTTCTCTAGAGCTTCTTTTGATTTTTCAGAAGATTCTATCCACTTGTATGATTCTTTTTCTTCAATAGGTAATTTATTGTAATTTCTTTCCTGTTTTGTAAGTTTCTCTAGAGGTCTATTCCATATTTTAACATCAGAAAAACCATAAGGAATGAAATTATAAGCATCAACAACAAAGCTAGGGTGCAATAAAAAGCCAATCCCACCTTTTGCAGCATTAGTAGTGCCAATGAATCCGTCCTTTTTAATCCTATTTTTATGATTATAAAGATTTACTTCACTTGTGTCTTGTATGCATAAAACTGTTTTATCTAAACAGGAAGTGATACAATTAGAAGACATATTTTTGATTAATTTTGATTCTGAGATCCTATTATTCTGTAAAAAACGATAAAAAGCTTTACACTCCGATTCATTTTGGGTGATTTGTCGAATAGAATGAACACTATTACAAAATAAACTGTCCAAAATCAAATTACTTCGTCTAAGTAATCGAGAATCTTCAATATCAGTAAAATGTCTACGCATAATTTATATTTGGTCTAAAATAGTGAAAATATAGATGTGTCCACACGGTAGACTACTATCGGGGCTCATATCTTTACTTTAAATAAAAAGATGAAGTACGTATCTTTGAAATAGTAATCATTAATAAACAAAACCAAGTTGCAAAATTCTATCGGGGCGAAATACATTTATGATGATATTGCATACATTAGGCTAATCAATTTGGTTTTAATTACATTCAAGTCTCAATAGTACTTAATCACTTTGTTTTATATAAAGATGCTGTATAAAAAATGAGCGAAGACCATTGTAGTTTTTTGTTTATTATTCAAATCAAGATGTTATGAATTTAAAGTATTCGATTGGACTTGATGTTTCTAGTAAAAAAATTAATGCGTGTATTAGCATTATTGATGAAAGGCAAAAAGTAATTGTTAAATCTAGTTGTATTATTCCTAATACTAAAAAAGGTTTTTATGCTTTAGTAGTTTGGATTAACAAGCATAAGAAAGAATTTATTCCTGTTGTAATTTGTATGGAAGCGACAGGTATTTATCATGAGAATTGTGCCTATTATTTGTTTGATCAAGGTTTTTCTGTTTCAATTATTTTACCTAATAAAGCTAAAAAATATATAGAAGCTATTGGATTAAAGACAAAAAATGATAGTATTGATGCGAAAGGATTATCACAAATGGGAGCCGAGCAATGTTTAGAAATATGGCAACCTATGGGTGAATTTTTTTATCAGCTACGACTTTTAACTAGGCAACATCAAAATGTAACTGAATTGAAAACAGTTTTAAAAAATCAATTAGATGCTTTGAGTTTTGCAATGCATCAATCGGAATCTGTAATTAGTCAGTTAAAACAAACCATAGCGTTATTTGAAGCACAAATTAAAGAATTAAATAAAGCTATTTTAAAACACATAAAATCAAATCAAGAAATAGAACAAAGGATAAATAATATAGAATCTATAAAAGGATTAGGTGTGTTGACAATTGCAACAGTATTGGCAGAAACAAATGGTTTTGAATTGTTTTCCAATTACAAGCAAGTGGTTTCCTATGCTGGTTATGATGTTGTAGAAGCACAATCAGGGACTCGAGTTGGAAAAACTAAAATATCAAAAAGAGGCAATTCACGAATACGTCGAGCCATGCATATGCCATCGTTAGTAGTTATTAAATGTAAAGTAAAAAAGTTTAAAGACTTATATGACAGAACCTATGAGAAGCATGGTGTAAAAATGAAAAGTTATGTTGCAGTTCAAAAGAAATTATTGGTAATGATCTATCAATTATGGAAAAAGAATGAAAAATATAATCCTGAGTTTGAAATTAATATTCAAGAAAAGGAGCAGGAGTTTTCCTCTCTGCTCGGCTTTGCAAAAGCCGTCTAATAAAAAAAGTAGAAAAAAGCCCCAAACAAGTTGAGGCTAAACAGGATATACATTCAGTGAAATGTCACAGTATGAATTCCCTCTGCTAATGTAAAAATAATAAAAATTAACAAAATAAGTTAGGTAATTAAGATAGTACCTAAAAAAAGAAATTTATAATTAATACCTTTTACTATTCAAATTTGCCTAATGGTTTTATATGTTTTTTTTAAGACATTTTCAAAACCTTATAAAAAGACACTTTTTAATATAGTAGTCTCCTTTTAAAAAAAGGATTGCCATGGAACCTCCATAACAACCCTTTTTTAGATTATTTTATTGTTATTATAAAGATTATTTTTTAATAATAAGCCTTTGTGACACTATTTGAGTTCCATTAGAACCTTTGATGAAATAAATTCCATCTGCTAAATCTTCAACATTAATCCTGTTTTCAACATTTGAATTAACTTTAAACAATTTAACAGTTTGTCCTAATTGATTAGCAATACTAAAATCACCATCAAAATTAGAATCAATATTTAGTAATCCGTTCGTAGGATTTGGATACATCATAAATGTAGATTTATTTTCAAAAGAGGAAGCGTCTAAAGCAGTCAAAGTATAACAAGTCGATTCTACTGTACATGATCCAACCATAATTTCAACTTTATAATCACCAAGAGCCGTTGGCTCATAATCTTGACTTGTTGCACCCGTAATTAAACTATTTGGGCATTGATACCATTGGTAAGTTGCACCTGCTTCATTAGCTGTTAAAATTCCAGTTGTTACCTCAGAAATTGTATTGTCTATCGCGCCAAATACCTCCACAGTATCACTAGCAGAATTAGTACATAAATTATCATCTGTAAGCGTATAAGTAATTGTATGTACACCAACACCAGCAATAACAGGGTCAAAAGAGTATGTAGCTCCGTTACCGTCATCAGTTACACCAGCACCAGAATAAATACCACCAGTAGTCGTTCCGCCACCAAGACCATTTTGAACACCTACATCAAAACATAAATCAGCAGGAGCAGTAAATGTTACTGTTGGTAAAGCTTTAATAGTAATAGCAACACTTGAACTATTTGGACAAGTTCCAGCAGTTGTATAGGTTACTGTATAAGTCCCAGGCGTTGAAGCAGAAGCATCAATAGTACCGTTAGAAGCATTAATCGATAAACCAGTAGAAGAAGTAAATGTTCCACCTGTTACTCCTGTTATTGTAACTATAGGATCTGAAGCATTCACACAGTATGAAGTAGCATCATAATTAAAAGAAGCATCTTCTAAAGCTGTAATAGTAACAGCAACACTTGAACTATTTGGACAAGTTCCAGCAGTTGTATAGGTTACTGTATAAGTCCCAGGCGTTGAAGCAGAAGCATCAATAGTACCGTTAGAAGTATTAATTGATAAACCAGTAGAAGAAGCAAATGTTCCGCCTGTTACTCCTGTTATTGTAACTATAGGATCTGTAGCATTCACACAGTATGAAGTAGCATCATAACTGAAACTAGGATTATCTATGGCAAATATTTCTACATCATCACTTATGGAGTTAGTACATCCGTTAGTATTTGTAAAAGTATAAGTTATTGTATGCACTCCAACACCAGCAACAGCAGGATTTAAAGAATATGTAGCTCCGTTACCATCATCGGTTACACCAGCACCAGAATAAATACCACCAGTACTAGAACCACCACCTAAACCAACTTGCAAATCAGCATCGAAACATAAATCGGCAGGAGCTGTAAATGTCAGTGTTGGTAAAGTATTAACAAAGACATTTGCTGTACTTTCAATATTATTTAATGTAAGATTTACATTATTTGCAGCAGCATCTCTCATTGTACTACCATTTGCAGCTAAAGCCTCTACAGTAATACCATCTGAATCTAAATCATTACATTGTGTTGTATAACTAAACAATAAAGTATTTGTTCCTGAACCACTTTGGTAAACAGCTTGACGAGTAGTTGAACCAATTGTTAATTCTAATAATGGAGTTCCAGATACAGTATCAACATTTACAGCTTCATCGAAATTCACTAAGAAATCTAAATTTTGACCAAATGTATAAGTTGTGTTAGCAGGAACTGTAACACTAGTTACGGACGGAGGAGTTAAATCTAAATACTGCGCTAAACCAAAAGTAGTTCCATTATAACCTATTGCCGCAGATGATACGGAAAGATTTAATGTAGTAACAGGATTAGTAAATTCGATAATTCCTTGACCTATTGATGAAACTACGATGTTATTTCCAGAGGTATTCTGAATGTCGTTTCTTGATAAAATAGTAAAAGGTTGGTCGAACGAATAGACTCCTGCTCTCCAATATACATAAACTCTTAAATTAGGTATTGGATTTTCAAACGTGATCACTAAATTGTCCGTTGAATAATGTTGCAACATAGGCGAAGTGGGTAATGGTGCAGCCGAATAAGGACTGAACAATAAATTTACTGACGCATTCTGGGTGGCATTTATATTTGTAGCATTAAAAGGAACACCCGATAAAGTTCCAGAAGTATTAGAATTATAAGTTGCCGCTATCTGCGCATAATTTTTCAGTGAAAAATTAAAAATAAAAACTAATAGAATAAGGATTTTGTAATTTTTTTTCATGATTTAAATTTATATTTTTTCTATTCTTTGCAAGTAAACCCTAGGTAAATACTTACATAATATAAGGCAAAACTAATATAAACTTTACATAAAATAAATAGGTAGTCCTACTCATATTAGTATGACAACTTAAAGTAGGTGCTTATTGTTTATAGCAAATTTCAAAAGGCTATTACTTCCTTTTAATCGTAATTTTCGGGAAATGTTATTGCAATGGTTTTCAATTGTTTTTAAACTCACAAAGAGATCTTTAGCTATTTCTTTACTTGTTTTGTTATCTGAAATGCCTTTTAAAACTAACAATTCTGTCTTAGTTAATGATTTTAATTCTTCATTTTGATCCTCAAATTTATTTATAACCTCTAATTCTGAAATGTATTTTTTTCCTTTCAACACTTCTTCTATAGCGATTACTAATTCATCCACTACATCATCTTTTAATACATATCCATTTATATCTTTTGCCAATGCAGAACGCATTATGTCTTGTTCTTTATGCATGGTTAAGAGTATTGTTAAAATCTCTGGATATTGTCTTTTTAATTCTGTAATTAATACAATTCCATTCATTCTTGGCATATCTAAATCTGAAATCACTAAATCATATTTTACATTTTTAGCACTAGTAAAAGCTTGTTCTGGTGATGTAAAAGAATGAATTAAAAAATCTGGAAACTCATCCTGAATCACTTCAACTAGTCCTTTTAAAAAAATAGGATGATCGTCTACTAATAGCACATTTAGTTTATCCATCATAATTGTTGTTTTATTTCATTTATTCACTGGAATCAAAATAGTTACTTTTGTTCCATTATTTTTTACACTATCGATATTTAATTTCCCATTGAGAATATTTGTTCGCTCTTTTATAGATGATAGACCGTTCTTTGGATTTATATAATCTTTAAAAGTAGTATCAAATCCAATTCCATCATCTACAACACTTATCAAAAGTTTTTCATTTTCTTTAGATATAGCAATTGTTACATTTTGAGCTTTAGCGTGTTTTATACTATTGTTTGTTAGTTCTTGAAGTATTCGATAGATATTAATTTCTAACTCGTTTTGCACTACATTATCAATAGATTCAGGGCAATCTAAATTAAAATTTATTTCTACAACTTCGTTTAACTTACGAATCATACTTTCTATTGAAGCCGTTAACCCAATCGAATCGAGCATAGTAGGTCTCAAATTTTGAGAAATCATTCTAATTTCATCTAAAGTATCTGAAGTTATATGCATTAATTCATTTAACTTTTCACGATGCTTATCTTCAATATTATCTTTTCGAATTCGAAGCATACCATTTCTAATGACTAATAAATTTTGACCTATACTATCATGAAAATCTTTTGAAAGCCTTCTTCTCTCTTCTTCAATAGTATTAATTAAAGAACGAGAATAAACTTGTGCCGATTCTTGAAGCGACTTACGCATTACTGCTTGTTGTTTTATTAAAATAGAGAATCGCTTACCTAGGGCAAAGGCTTGAATTAATATTTGTGGTAAAATCACAAAATGTACAGAATGATTTGTCAAAAAATTAATGGGTAGCAAACCTGAAAAAGTACATTGAGAAATTGTTCCAAATACATTAAGACAAATCACACTAAGAAGTTGTATAAAAAAATAATCTTTTTCTTTTTTTCGAATATAAAGAATACTGTAAGACAACACAATTACCTCTACAGTAGTGAGTACTAAATTACACTTTAAATACCAATTAAATCCTGTTGGGTGCCAAAAAGACACTCCTAAAATAAGTAAGAAAGCACTATTTACCATAAGAAAATATGTGCTTAATCTCTTTTTATGTTGCCTTAAATTTAAAAATTCAACAATATAATAGTTTGTAAAAATAAAACTCCCACAAAATGCAATTGCAATAAATTGATTATTCCAATACAATGAATTAGGAAAAAAATAAAGTTTAATTATGCCATCAAAATAAAAAAGCACTCCTAAAGAAAACACATTAAAAAACATACTATAAATATAAATACGCTCTAATGTATTTATATACAATACAATATTTAACATTAGAATTAGAAAAACGACACCATAAATAATACCTAGAAATACTAATTCACTCAAGTCTGATTTTTCTGTATCCTCTAATTTAAAAACTTCAAATGGGAAAAATAAAGGTTGATTTCTTCCTATAACCTTAAAATAAATGGTACAATTTTCTTTCTCTGGAATAAATGAATAAGATGGATATCTATTGTTTGAAGGAAAAGCTTCTCCGAAATTTTTTTTTTCAAAAGTATTTTCCTCCTTTTTATACACTTCAATAGTGTCGTTAATGATTGTATTTATTAAAATCTTGTATTTAGTATTTGGTTTTAATTTTTCCAAATGCAATTGTATCCAAATATTGGATTTAGTAAAGCCAAAATTTAACTTATTCTTATCTTCTAATTGTATAAAATTTAGTTTGATTACGTCATTTATTTCAAGAATATGCTTTGAGTCTTCAAGATAAGATACTTTTAATAATGTAGGTTCTTCTTTCGAAAACCCAAAAAAAACAACTAAGAACAAAAGTAAATAAGTGAGCCTAATTCTTAACATATCTATAATTAATTACTATAAAACTCACCGATGACTTTACGAATGGAAACAAAACCAATGCTATCTAAATCAATTTCGGATCGTTTTATCCAGATTAACTCTTTAATTTCGTCTTTTGCAACAACAGAAATCACATCTGATTCTAAATTACATTCGTAAAAAATGTCGATAGTTCGATAGGGAACATTTTTATAGGGATAATTATTAGGTGATGTTGTTCTGTATTTTAAATTTTTTGGTTGTAAATCTAATCCTAACTCTTCTTTAATTTCTCTACAAGCTGCTGCTTCTGCATTTTCATTTGGGTCTATAAATCCACCTGGTAAATCTAACTTACCTTTGTCGGGATCTACATTGCGTACTGTAAACAATATCTTATCTTCAAAGGTAAAAACAATGGCTACAGCAGCTGCAATATTATGATAATAGGTAAAATTACAGGTCGAACAATGAAAACGAAAATTATTTTCGAATGTAAAATGAGTTGACTTACAATTTGGACAATAGGAGAAGAAAGGTTTCATTAGAACAATTTTTAGTAAATATAAACAATTTTGAAAAAGTTTAATGTCATGAAAACTTAAAACGACTGCAAACTATTATTTCAAAGAACATACTATTTTCTAAAAACCAAAAAATTAATAGCTATTTCATTCTAAATTCTAAGTTCTAAATTCTAAATTTGCTTCATGCAAAACCATTTAGTAATTATTGGAGCTGTTTGGCCTGAACCGAATTCCACCGCGGCAGGAAGTAGGATGCTTCAACTTATCGCGTTGTTTCAAAAAGATAACTATACAATCACTTTTTTGTCTTCTTCAAGTAAATCTGATTTTTCGTATCCTTTAGATAATCAAAACATTAACACACTTCACATAAAGTTAAATGATACTAGTTTTGATACACTGATTTCTGAATTAAACCCTACTCTAGTTTTGTTCGATCGCTTTATGATGGAAGAACAATATGGCTGGAGAATTACAGAAAAATGTCCGAATGCTATACAAATTTTAGATACAGAAGATTTGCATTTTTTAAGGAAAGCTAGAGAAACAGCATTCAAACAGCATAGAGCATTGCAACCCGAAGATTATCTTTCTGACCAATTTAAAAGAGAATTGGCTTCTATTTATCGTTGCGATTTGAGCTTACTTATTTCTGAATATGAAATGGAACTATTAACAACAACTTTCAAAGTAGATTCGTCCATTTTACATTATATTCCTTTTTTAAATACACCAATTACTGCCGAAATTATAAATGATTATCCGAAATTTTCAGAACGAAGCCATTTTATGAGCATAGGCAACTTTTTACATGAACCAAATTGGCAAACTGTACTTCTCTTGAAAAAGTCTTGGAAATCGATTAAAAAAGCTATTCCTAAAGCTGAATTACATATTTATGGGGCCTACGTTACTGAAAAAGCGAAACAATTGCACAATGAGAAAGAAGGTTTTCTGGTTAAAGGAAGAGCAGAAAGCGTAGAAGAAGTTTTCACTACCGCAAGAGTATTGCTTGCTCCTATTCCATATGGTGCGGGTTTAAAAGGTAAATTATTAGACAGTATGCTTTATGGTTTACCTAATGTTACAACAGCGATTGGAGCTGAAGCGATGTCTGGAGACTTAGATTGGAATGGGTATGTTTCATCAAATGAAGAAGATTTTATTGAAAAAGCAATTGATTTGTATCAAAATGAAGTTGTTTGGAATCAATCTCAAGAAAATGGTGTTCAACTAATTAACAATCGTTTTAATATCTCTTTGTTTGAAAAGGGTTTTATAGATAAGGTTAATGAAATACTTGAAAACACAAGCAATCACAGAAACAACAATTTTTTAGGTCAGATATTCCAATATAAAACATTGCAAAGCACTAAATTCATGAGCAAATGGATTGAGTTGAAGAATAGGAATTAGTGGTTAGATATGCTTATATTGAAAAAATTGGTAAATCATAAATATTGTAACTAATACAAGTGATACTAAATAAGAATTCCATTTAATAAGTTCATTTATTTTCCTGTAGGAGTATATTTTATAAATATTAAATAGCATTGGTGGTAAAACACAAAAAAAGAATAAAATATAACCAACTACTATTGCTAAGTTACTTGAAGCACCTGCTCCTGAACCAAAATATAAAAAATGAAATAATATTGCTAAAAAGCACATTGAATTAAAATAAACTATACTAACTAAGATTATCTTAATTAATAATAAAAAATCAATTTCATTTCATTTCTTTTCATAATAATCAAATAAAACAAATTATTGAACACTAAAACTATCCATGAATAGCTTCACTGTTTCCGTAGCTTGCAATCACTTTTGCTTCGTGTTCTAACCACTCTTCCCAACGCTTTTTAACATCATAACCTTTTTCAGCTAAATCATGTGCAAATTGAAGAAAAGCTGTGTAATGATTGGCTTCACTTATCATTAATTCTCTATAAAACACTGCCAGCTCTTGATCTTCTATATTGTCTGAAAGCACCTGAAATCGTTCGCAACTTCTTGCTTCTATCATTGCAGCAAACAACATACGTTCTACGATGATATGCTTTCGGTTGCCTGGTTTCATGAATTTAAACAAATCGTTTACATAACTGTCTTTTCGCTCACGACCTAAAATCCAACCTCTAGATTTGATTATTTCATGCACTTGCTCAAAATGATCTAATTCTTCTTTAGCTATTTTTATAAGTTCGGTTGTAATTTCAGTAAATTCTGGCAACATAGTAATTAACATAATAGCATTAGAAGCTGCTTTTTGTTCGCACCAAGCATGATCGGTAAGAATCTCTTCTAAGTTTCCTTCTGCGATATTTGCCCAACGTGGATCTGTAGGTAATTTTAATCGAAACATAATTTATTTTATTCTTGTCTGAGTTGCAAAAGTACGCTTTAAAAATTAATCTTTAAAATGTATCACAACCCATAATTCGTTTGTTTTGCTATTGAAAACAACAACATTATTATTATCACTTCTATGGTTTGAAACAAAATGAGAGTGCTCTAAATTAGCTTCGATTGTATTAATTTTATCTAAAAGAATAGAGTCTTTACCTATATTTAGCTGAGAGATAGTTTGAAATTTTTCGAATTCATTCTTCAAAATGTAATCAGTTTTATCTAATTCTTTAAGTTTAAAATAAGCATACTTAAGATTAAAGTCCTCATCATAATTACAATCTGATGTTATGATTTCTGGGATATCTATACCTGTATTAATCTCAATATTATCGATATTGGCAAACTCACAATTTCTTTCTTTTCTTATTGTATTTACAAAAGATAGTAGTATCAAAAACAATATACCTAAAACAGCAATTGATAAAAACACCATGAGTCTTTTAATTCTTTTATCCATAACAAACACTTTTTTATATAACACCAACAAATCGTTTTTAGTATCTATTAAAATGGTAATTCTATAAAAATCATTAAAAATTGCATAAGATTATAAGAACAAAACGGTCATAAATTGCACTTATAAATTTAAATATAATATCATGAAAAAAGTAACCGTAATTATTGCCACTTTAGTTATCTTGGCAAGTGCAAGTTGTAAAGAACAGAAAGAAGAACCAACTGTAATTGAAAAAACAGAAACAGTCATAATCGAAAAAGATTTAGAGCCTAAAAAAGAAGATGGAACTTCATTAAATATTAGTAGTGATGGGATTGAATTTTCAACAAAAAAAGGAGAAAATGAAACTGAAGTTGAGATAAAAGACAACAAAGCTAAAGTAAAATCTGAATAAAAAAATAGTATAAACTATTACAATGCGAAATAAAAATAGCCAACAATTGTTGGCTATTTTTATTTTAACATATCTATATTCCAAGCCTTTTCAGGGAGGTACAAAATACGTCCTTTTTGAACCTCTAATGGGCAATCAAAATTATTTGTATACAAACCTCCTGTACCTAATCCTTGAGGTAAATTATTATTCAATGTAAAGGTAAATTGAGTGATTGCATTGAGCCCAATATTACTTTCTAAAGCAGAGGTTATCCACCATTTTATATTTAACTTTTCAGCTATGGAAATCCACTCTAAAGTTCCTTTAAATCCACCTATTAAACTTGGCTTTAAAATGATGTATTGTGGCATAATTTTTTGTAATAATTGTTCTTTCTTTTCTTTTTCAACCACTCCAATTAACTCTTCATCTAATGCAATTGGAAAAGGAGCTGTTTTACACAACACTGACATCGTGTCAGTATTACCTTTTTTTATAGGCTGCTCAATACTATGTAATTCGTAACCAGATAATTGATCCAATTTACTTAAAGCTTCATTTAAACCGAAAGCACCATTAGCATCTACACGAATTTCTATTGTTTTAGCATCGAAATTTTGACGTATAAAGTGTAATAAACCTAGTTCTTTTTCAAAATCTATAGCTCCAATCTTTAATTTTATACAACGAAATCCTTGTGCTAATTTTTCTTCAATTTGCTCCTTCATAAACTGCTCTTCACCCATCCAAACCAATCCATTAATTTCCATACTTTTTTCTCCTAAAGAAAACGCTGAAGGAAACAATTCAAATGGTGTTTTTGAGGCTAATGAAAGGAAAGCCATTTCAACTCCAAACTGTAATGATGGAAACTCTAAAAGTGCGTTCCAAAGTGCGTCTTTTCCGAGTTGAATATTATCACAAACCCATTGTAGTTTTTCTTCATAATCGGGTCTATCATCAATAGAAAGCGTTCTCAAAATTCCACACTCTCCTATTCCTGTTTTGCTATCCTTTTCTAGAATTAAAAACCAGGTTTCTTTCTCTGTCAAAACACCTCTTGAAGTTCCGCTTGGACGTTTAAAATTGAGTACGTATTTTTTATAAGTAGCTTTCATATGTGTTGAGTTTTATTTGTCATAGGTCACATATATTATCGTTTTTATTCATTTGAGTTTGTTTGCAGTTAATAGCGATTTCATATGTTTAAAATTTATTTTTTAGCGGTAACATATGTATGGCTTTTTAATCAGATGTCTTTATTGTACTTTCTACTAAAATTGTAAGCTTCACTTTTTAGTTTTTTCCATTTCGTTAACAATACCCATCGAATTAGAATCACCCTTCTTTTTTAATTCACTTGTTATGCTGTGATAATCTATTTCTCTATTTTGAGAAAGTTTGTAGGCAGCTTGTATTTCGTGAATTTTAATTGAAAAACCAACAATTCCGTTTACCTGCTTTAGTGTTGTACTTGACATTTTTTCAACTGACATTGGATTTTCTGAATTCTTCTCATATTTATCAACCAATTTCTTTAAAGATTCGAGCAGTTCATCTCCTTCAATTATTTTAACTTTTCCATAAACGTGAACTGCAATATAGTTCCAAGTGGGAGCATCTTCTTTTTGATACCAAGATGATGAAATATAACTATGAGGTCCGTTAAAAATGGCTAAAATTTCTTCTTCGCCTTTTAAGTATTTTGATTGTGGATTAGCTTTTGCAATATGTCCTACCAAAACGCTTTCTCCATTTTCATCTGTATCCAATTGCATTGGGATATGAGTTCCAGCTATTTTTCCATCAACTTGACTAATTAGAATTCCAAAGCTATTTTCATTCAAAAAACCCTTAACTTCTTCTATGTTCTCGTTTTTATAATTATTTGGTATGAACATTCCAATTTGTTTTAATTAAACACAACGATTTTCTTTTTCTACAATTCTATTGATTCACCAATTTCTAACAACATTAAATCTTTGTCTTTATTGAAAAATTTACGTTTTGCTTCTTCATGATTAATTTCAATATAGCCAAAAGTATCATAGTGACAGCCTAAAACTTTATCGCATTCTATAAAATCAGACGCAATGATTGCATCTTCTACGTCCATTGTAAAATTACTTCCAATTGGTAAAACTGCTAAGTCTAATTTGGTTCGTAATGGAATTAACTTCATATCCATTGTTAGTGCTGTGTCTCCCGCTATGTAGATATTCTTTCTTTCGCTTTCAATAATAAATCCGCCAGGTTGCCCTCCATAACTTCCATCTGGAAAAGAAGAACTATGAATTGCATTTACATATTTTACCATTCCAAACTCAAAATCCCAACTACCACCATGATTCATTGGATGGCTTTGAAAACCTTTGTTACCGTAATGCGTTGCAATTTCATAATTAGAAACAATCACAGCATCAGTTCGTTTAGCAATAGCTTCTACATCGAGTATATGATCTTGATGCGCATGCGTTAGCAGTATAAAATCGGCTTTTAAGGCATTTATATCAATATGAGATGCTTTTGGGTTTCCTGTTATAAAAGGATCAACTAGAATACTTATATCTTCAATTTGAATTCCTAAACAGGCGTGTCCGTAAAATGTTATTTTCATTTTTTTTGTAATTAGTTGTTAGTAAATAATAATTAACTTAGAAAAACTAAAGTTAACCAAAAGAGTAAACTCAACGCAAATGTGCCTAAAGCAACTTTTTTTAGTTCTGGATCAAAATCTTTATAGTCTGTCGCCTTATGAACTGTTCCTATATGTTTTATGAAAAGTACACTCACAATCAATATTGGGAATAGAGATGTTTGTGTCAATCTTGAAAAAACTGTCATTGTCACCAAACCTATAAAAAATAGTGCATAATGGTACTTTTTTGCGTTTTTAAGCCCTAATTTAACCACTAAGGTATTCTTACCCGATTTTTTATCGTTCTCAATGTCACGCATGTTATTTAGGTTTAAAACCGCCATACTCAATACTCCAATTGTTGTTGCTGGTAAGGTTAATTCCCAACTAAACGATTTTGTAAAAAGAAAATGAGTACCAATAACAGCAACTAACCCAAAGAAAACAAATACAAACACATCACCAAAACCACTATATCCATAAGCATTGTTTCCTACTGTATATTTAATTGCAGCAGCAATAGCTAGCAGTCCTAAAAAAATAAATAATACAGAATACACAAAATTTTCTTTTCCAAAAGCGACAAAAATAAGCAACAGCGCTACAATGAAAGTAATGATGGAAGTAATAATAACTGCCTTCTTCATTTGTTGAGCAGATATAACACCTGAACCCACTAAACGCTTCTCTCCTATTCTATTATCGTCTGTTCCTTTAACTCCATCACCATAATCATTAGCAAAATTGGATAGAATTTGTAACCCTAATGTAGTTAACAGCGCTAAAACAACAATTTTCCAATTGGAAAAACCTTGATGATAAGCATAAGCACTTCCTACAATTATTCCTGATATAGATAATGGCAACGTTCGTAATCGTGCCGCTTGAATCCAATGTTTCATTTTAGTATTAATTTTTAAAAGAAAATAGTATTATATACCCCAAAAAGAGGGAAAAAAGTCCACAAATCTTGAGATAGTTTGGTTTTAATTTTTCAGCAGCTCTTTTAGAAAATGCATTATGTTTTTTAATTGGTATACACATTATAACCAAAGCAGAAATAACTAAAAAATAGCCCACTACTTTAAATTGAAGTTCATAGATAGCTATTTTAGATGAGATTATAAAAGCAATTCCTACTAAAAGCCTACAACCTAATTCTAAAAAGTTAATTAAATAAGTACTTCCCGCTTTTCCTATTATTTGTCTGGTTTTTTCTGGTTTAAAAAACATCAAAAAACTTGAAAAGATTAGAAACAATCCAAACAAGACAATACTATATTTTGCTATAACAATCATATTATTTAATATCGTTTATTACATCCAGCTCTTTTTCGAAGTTTCAACTTGATACAGCCAATAATTAACCAATTCTTTCAACTTTGAATAATTTGTAGTGTTAAAACTTATACTTCCACCAGCTGTATACAAAACAACTGAACCAATATTTGTTCTTTTTTGCCAAAAAAACTGAGAGATTTTTATTCCTTGAATTTTATAGGGCTCAATGATTTCATGATTTACATCCCAAGCTCCACTCCATTTTACAATGAAATTATTGGAATGATATAGTTTATAATTTTTATAAGAAAACCAAATTAGGCAACCTACAAATAGTGTGTAAGTTGAAATTAGAAGAATAACTTGAAAAACATCAAATCGATTTACTAACTGATTAAAAACAATAGCTATTGTTATTGGTAATACAAGAAAAAAGAATGCATTTATAATTAATTTCCTGATATTTGGTAATAATGATTGTTCCTGTGTTGGTATTTCGTTAAGTAAGAGTTCTAAAATCTTAGATTTTTCTAAATCTGTACATCCTGGAATTTTTGTTTTATCTTTCTTTTTTGCATCTTGCCCATTACTCGATGCTTGTTTTATTTCTATAGTATTTACATCGAGTTTCTTCTGGAAATAGTTTTGCGTCCATTTTACAATTTGTACCTTGTTTGGGTTAATAATTGTATTTTTAAGATTGATTAGACCATATGAAAGCACAAATGTGTTATTGTCTCTTTTTATTATGAAATTAAAATATTTAACAACTGTAGTTATTAAGTTAATTAGTAAAACCAAGACTATTATTAAAGTGAGGGCTACTAAAAAAACGGTTACTATTGGAAATCGTTCTAACTTATCTACATTCTCATTAATCAAATTCTCTTGACCTATTTGTCTTAAATTCTCTGAAATGGTTGAATAAACAAGAAATAAATAGGCAAAGCTAGTTACATAGTTGGCTGTAAAACCAATTTTTATTAAGCTTGGCAATCCTATTTTTATAAATGTATTTGTTTTTTCTTCTGTATTTTCTTGGCTATTCTTTTCTGTTGAATTTTTAGCGTTATCAACGAGTCTCTCTTTAAGATCTAAAGCCATTTCTTGAGAAATTGCATTAATAGACGCTTCTTTTTTATCACTACCTGCTGTGTCTATTTCTAATTTATGTACACTAAAAATTCGTTGAATTAGACTTTGATTAATATCTACTTTCTGAATTTTATGCAATTGAATGGTTGTTTTGGTTTTATTTAAAATTCCACTTTCGATAACAAATTCATTCAATTGAGCATCTATATAAAATTTAAAAAACCAATATTTCAAAAATGCTATAATAGCTATTAAAATTATAAAAGCTACAATTCCTAAATAAATATAATTGGCATCGTATTTCTCTTTCTTAAAGAGGAAAACAACCAACATTGGCCAAAGCGCTCGAATGGATTTTTGCAAAGTATTTACAAAAAGAACAACAACACCTATTAGTGATTGTCGTTGTGCTACAGTAAAATCGAACTTAGTTTTCATTATTTTCTTCGACTATAGTGTTTCCTTTTTCTTTAATGTGATTTTCATCAATACGATTTTCTTCCTCTACATTTTCAAGTTCATTAACACTATCATTAATTTTTAAAGAAATGCTGTTTTTAATTTTTTGAGCCTCTTCTAACAATAACCCCGGAATTTCTAAATCGCTACTACCTCCTCCAGCAGTAAAAAGTTCTATTGCAGCCAATCCAAACATTCTAGAAAAAAAACCTTGATGTAATGCTACATGTTGTACTCTATTATTTGGTATTACTACTGTTTTTTCATTTATTAATCCCGATTTATAGATAACATCATGTTCTCGAAATGCATAACCTCTTTTTTTGAAACTTAAATGATTAAAAACAATAACAAAAGAAAAAAAGAGTGTTAAACTTATTCCTAAAATCATCCAAACTCTATTAGAAAAAACTTCTTCATCAAGATAAGATAATGTAAAAAAGCCTAAAAATAGGATTCCAAAAACAATACAAATATTAATTAAAATAATTTTAAAGTATTTTGAGTGCAAAGCGTGTAATTTTACTTCTTCAAATTTTGGTAATGATGAAATATCTATTGTTTCGTTTGTAAAATTATTCATACTTTTATGTTGTTTTATTTAATTTAGTTAAGGTAAAACTTCAATTTTTGTTCCAAGATCAACAGCTTCATACAATTCATCCATTTCATAATCAGTAACAGCAATACAACCTAAAGTCCAATCGAACCATCTATGAAATTTATTTATAATTCCTGTTTTATTTCTTAATCCATGAATTTTAACATCTCCTCCAACTGGTTTCCCCAACTTTTTAGCTTCCTCAATATCCTTTTTATTTGGATAAGAAATACCTAAATTTTTATGATAACCACTGTTTGGATTCTTATCATTAATATAATAAATACCCTCAGGAGTTTTCTTATCACCTTCAAATTCTTTATCTCCAATAGGGTTTCCACCTAATGAAATAGTGTAGGTTTTCAAAAGTTCACCTTTTGAATAAACCGACAACTCTCTCTTTGATTTGTGAAGAATAATTGAATCTATTTTTACATTATTTGGAAGCACTGTCTCTGGATAAAAATAATACGAAATCAATCCAATAAATAAAATTAGAAAAATCCATTTCAAAACTTTATTTTTTCTCATTCATAATTTTTAAATTGTTCAAACAAATTCTTACGTAAAAATTCTCCTTAACCTGTTATGGCAAATATTTCTTTTCAAAATTAGGCTTGCGTTTTTCTAAGAAAGCATCTCTACCTTCTTTAGCTTCATCTGTCATATAAGCCAAACGTGTTGCTTCACCCGCAAAAACTTGTTGACCAACCATTCCGTCATCGGTTAAATTCATTGCGAATTTTAACATTTTTATAGATGTTGGCGATTTTTCCAATATTTCTTGTGCCCATTCAAAAGCTGTGTCTTCTAATTCTGCATGAGGAATAACTGCGTTAACCATTCCCATTTCGAATGCATCTTGCGCTGAATAATTTCTCCCTAAAAAGAAAATTTCACGCGCTTTCTTTTGTCCCACCATTTTTGCTAAATAAGCCGAACCATAACCACCATCAAAACTAGTTACATCTGCATCCGTTTGTTTAAAAATGGCATGTTCTTTACTCGCTAATGTTAAATCGCAAACCACATGAAGTGAATGACCACCACCAACAGCCCAACCTGGAACAACGCAAATTACAGCTTTTGGCATAAAACGAATCATACGTTGTACTTCTAAAATATTCAAACGATGATAACCATCTTCACCAACATATCCTTGATGTCCTCTTGCTTTTTGATCGCCACCACTACAAAAAGACCAAATTCCGTCTTTTGACGAAGGTCCTTCCGCAGAAAGCAACACTACTCCTATTGAAGTATCTTCCTGTGCATCATAAAAAGCTTCAATCAATTCTTTAGTTGTGTGAGGACGGAAAGCATTACGAACATCTGGACGATTGAAGGCTATTCTTGCAACACCATCACATTTTTTATAAGTAATATCTTCAAACTCTTTTACCGTTTTCCATTTTATTGTACTCATATAATTTATTTGATTTTTATTTTTCAACTATTAAAATTCATTCCTATATATAGATCACTAAAATAACAAAACATTAATGTTTAACAATAAAACCTAATTTTGTTATTGCTGAGGTAAATATAAAATTTCAGTAAAAATAATTCATTTTTTGCATTATATTGCATCTTTAAAAAATTTACTCACATGAAAAAAATATATTTAGGTTTACTATTAACTTCTGGAATTTTCTCAATCAATGCTCAAAAATATGAATTTCAATCGGTTATAGAGCTAGAAGCTACTCCTGTAATTTCTCAAGGAAGAACTGGAACTTGTTGGAGTTTTTCAACTTCATCTTTTCTAGAATCTGAAATTACGCGTTTAACTGGTAAAAAAGTAGATTTATCAGAGATGTATCAAGTTAGAAATACCTATCCTAAAAAAGCAGAAAACTATGTAATGAGACAAGGTAAAGCGCAATTTAGCGAAGGTGGTTTATCTCATGATGTACTAAATAGTGTCGCAAATTATGGTTTGGTACCTGTTTCTGTTTATACTGGTTTAACTGAAGAAGAAAAATCACACAATCATGCAGAAATGGTAGCTGTGTTAGAAGCAATGGTGAAAACCTATGTTCAAAATCCTGGAAAAAAGCTGTCTCCAAAATGGAAAGTAGCCATTAATGCTATATTAGATGCTTATTTGGGAGAGAATCCTAAAGATTTTGAATATGAAGGAGAAAAATTTACGCCAAAAAGTTTCATGGAAAAAATGAAAATTAAAGCGGAAGATTATGTTACAATAACATCCTTCACTCATCAAGAAAATTATAAGCCATTCATTTTAAATATTCCAGATAATTTTTCTAATGGAAGTTTATATAATTTGCCTTTAGATGAATTTGTTTCAAATATTGATAATGCATTAGCAAAAGGTTTTTCTTTAGCGTTAGACTGTGATGTTTCTGAAGCTACTTTTTCGGCAAAAAATGGTGTTGCTTTTATACCGCAAATTGATGAAGATGCAGAAAAAGGATTAACAGAATTAATTACTGAAATGAATATTTCTCCTGAATACCGTCAATCGGAATTTGAAAATTTTACAACTACAGATGACCATTTAATGCATATTGTTGGAACTGTAAAAGATCAAAAAGGAAATACATACTATAAAGTAAAAAACTCTTGGGGTACCGATGAAAAAAGAGTTGCTAATGGAGGTTATATCTATATGAGTGTTCCTTATTTAAAATTAAAAGCCATTTCTGTTTTAGTTCATAAAGATGGATTAGAGAAGAAAACAAAAAAAGCTTTCAAATTATAATTCAATACTACAAAAATGAATAAAGTAAATTTCACCTACTTTTTATTCTTTATAACTTTATCTATATTTTGTCAAACCAAAGATTTTACTCAGTTTGTAAATCCTTTGGTTGGGACAAAAAATATGGGACATACTTTCCCCGGTGCAACAACACCGTTTGGAATGGTACAATTAAGCCCAGAAACAAACCTACAAGTAATGTTTACTGAAGATGGGAAATACAATCCAGACACTTATAAATATTGTGCAGGTTATCAATATGATGACACTACTATTTTTGGTTTTAGTCATACTCATTTAAGTGGTACAGGTCATTCCGATTTAGGCGATTTTTTAGTAATGCCAACAACTGGAACATTAAATTTAGAACCTGGTGAAGCAAAACAACCTAAGAGTGGTTATCATTCGCAGTTTTCTCATAAAAATGAAAAAGCATCTGCTGGTTATTATAGTGTACTTTTAGATGATTATAACATTCAGGCAGAACTAACAGCAACAGACAGGGTTGGTTTTCATCAATATGCGTTTCCAAAAACAGATGAAGCTCATATTATTTTAGATTTGGTTGCCAATATTTATTTACATGATGACAAAAACACTTGGACATTTATTCGAGTTGAAAACGATTCATTAATTACTGGTTACAAACAAACTAACGGTTGGGCAAGAACTAAATTTGTTTATTTTGCAATGCAATTTTCAAAACCATTTACTAGTTATGGTCATAAAAAATATGACAAATCAAAATACAATGGTTTTTATCGAAAATTTGACGAAGAGCATAACTTTCCTGAAATGGCTGGAAAAAATATAAGAGCTTATTTCAATTTTAATACTTCAGAAAACGAAAAAATTAAAATCAAATTTGCACTATCATCTGTTAGTACAGAAGGTGCTTTATTAAACCTAAATACTGAATTACCACATTGGGACTTTGAGAAAGTTAAAAACGAAACAAAAGAAAAATGGAATAAAGAACTTTCTAAAATTGATGTTGAAACTGAAACTTTAGAACAGAAAGAATCGTTTTACACTGCTATGTATCATAGTATGCTAAGCCCTATCATTTATGAAGATGTAGATGGCAAATACAGAGGTTTGGACCAAAACATTCATACTTCTAATGGTTTTGTGAATCATACCGTTTTTTCGCTTTGGGATACCTATAGAGCTTTACACCCTCTATATAACATTATTCAACCCAAAAGAAACAACGACATGATTAAATCCATGTTAGCGCATCATGATCAAAGTGTACACAAAATGCTACCAATTTGGAGTCATTATGCAAATGAAAACTGGTGTATGGTAGGTTATCATGCTGTTTCTGTTATTGCAGATGCAGTAGCAAAAAATACAACAGATGTAGATTTGAATTATGCTTTAAAAGCTGCTTCAAATACTGCTACAGTACCTTACTTTGACGGGTTAGGTTATTATATGAATTTAGGATATGTTCCTGAAGATAAAAGTTCTTCTTCAGTATCTAAGACCCTGGAATATGCTTATAATGACTGGTGCATTGCTCAAATTGCACAAAAAGCCAATAATACCGATGCTTATTCTACTTTTCTAAAACGTTCTAAAAATTATTTGAATGTATATGACCAATCTATTGGATATATGCGTCCAAAACTTGCAGATGGCAACTGGAGAAAAGAATTTGATCCATTGAACACACATGGACAAGGTTTTATTGAAGGAAATGCATGGAATTATGGTTTATATGTGCCACATGAAGTAGATAAAATGATTGCAATGATGGGGGGAAAAGATTCTTTTTCTAAACATTTAGACAAAATCTTTACAACACCTATTGAAGACAAATATATTGAACACAACGAAGATATTACAAGAGATGGTATCATTGGCAATTATGTACATGGTAATGAGCCTGGGCATCATATTCCATATTTGTATAACTTTACCAATGAACCTTGGAAAACACAATCAAGAGTACGCATGATTGTTGATACAATGTACAGCAATAAAGAAGACGGATTGTGTGGTAATGATGATGCAGGGCAAATGAGTGCATGGTATATCTTTAGTACATTAGGTTTCTATCCTGTTAATCCAGGTTCTACAAAATATTCAATTGGAAGTCCATCTATTCAATCTGCAATTATCTTATTAGAAAATGGAAAAAAATTCACAATAAAAACAGTAAATCAAAGTTCTAAAAATGTTTACCTTTCTAAAATAAAATTGAATGGAAAAAGTATATCAACTTTAACAATTGATCATGATGATATTGAAAACGGAAGTGAGCTTATTTTCTACATGGGTGCAAAACCAAATAAAAAATTAACTGAATAAACTATTTTGCAATATAGATCTTCAATAAGTATTTTTAATAAAGTTATATTATATGCAATTATTATTTTGCTTATTGGAGTAATTATATCCTCTACTAACTTCAAAGATACTATAGCTGTTATAATTTCGTTTATAATTAATGGCTCATGTATCGGCTTACTTTTCTGGATTTTAATAAATACAAAATATACTATTAAAAACTCTCAGATAAATTGTTATTCTGGTCCTTTTAAAAAGACGATTAAGATTGATACAATTAATAGGATAGATTTCCATGATGGGATAATTATTCCAGTTTCATTAAAACTAGCTTTAAATTCTGAAGGCATTATTATTAGATATAATAAATTTGATGATATTTATATTTCTCCTAAGCAAAATAAAAAGTTCATCAATGAGCTTATAGCTATTAACCCAAATATTCAAATTATTAACCCAAAAAATGAATTTTAAGCTTCTTTTCTATTCTCTTTCCTTTTGTACATTAATCGCTTGTCAAAAAGAAAAAAAAACGACTGAAAAAACACACCCAAAAAAAGATAGTCAACAAATAGTATTGCCTAATTTTAACAAACTATCGATAAATTACATAAAAAGTAAAGAAATAGAATCAAAAAATTTTTATACAAAAAATATTAATATTGATGACTTTAGTGGTTCTTTTTTAGTAGCTAAAAATGGTCAAATAGTTTTTGAAGACTATCAAGGTTATACTAACTATGATAGAAAAGAAAAAATATCATCCACTACTCCATTACATTTAGCTTCTGTTAGTAAAGTTTTGACAGCAACTCTAGTTTTAAAACTTATCGATGAAAAGAAACTTAATTTAGGAACTACTTTACAATCCTTATTCCCCCTTTTTCCACATAAAAAAATATCAATAGAAATGTTATTAAATCATAGAAGTGGTTTGCCTAATTATGCTTATTTCTGTGAAAATGACTCAATATGGAAAAAAAACAAAACACTAAAAAATAGTGACATATTAGAGCTTCTTTCTACAAAAAACATAAAATTAGAATCTACACCCAATACCAAATTTAGCTATTGTAATACTAATTATGCGCTTTTAGCACTTGTCATTGAAAAAGTTACTAAACTTAACTACCCTGAAGCTATGAGAAAACTAATATTCGATCCACTAGGAATGAAAAACACATTTGTTTTTGAATTAGAGAAACAAAGAAATAGTGTAAGCAAATCGTATAAAAGTACTTGGGAAGAAATACCTTATGATCATTTAGATGCTATTTATGGTGACAAAAATATCTATTCAACCGCAAAAGATATTTTACAATTTGATTTAGCAACATATTCTAATACGTTTTTAAGTAAAGAAATAAAAGACTTAGCATATAAAGGCTATAGCTACGAACGAAAAGGTGTCAAAAATTACGGATTAGGCATTCGTTTGAATGAATGGGAAGATGGAACTTCATTACTATATCATAATGGTTGGTGGCACGGAAATACATCTGCCTACATAAGCCTAAAGAAAGATACTGTAACCTTAATTTCATTATCAAATAAATATACAAAAAAGCCCTATCAAATTAAAAGGCTATCTGCTTTATTTGGAAATTATCCTTTTGAGTTATATTCTGAAGAATAGTCTTTTTTTTAAAATAATCATAAGATAAATCTGAAAAAAAAGTATATTTTTGCCGAAATTAATTTATTTAAAAATGAAAAAACAAATTTTCTTATTACTAATCGTTTTATTTAGTATAAATTCTTTCTCACAAATACTCTTTGAAAAAGGATATTACATCAACAATGAAGGTAATAAAATTGAAGGTCTAATTAAAAACATTGACTGGCAAAACAATCCTACAAATTTTGAGTTCAAATCTTCTGAATTAGCCCAATCTGAAACTATTAAAATTGAATCTGCTCAAGAATTTGGAACTTATAACTTTAACAAGTACATAAGATATTCAGTAAATATAGATCGTTCAAGCGAATTTATGAATAATATTAGCCAAGAAAAAAATCCAGTTTTTAAAGAGGAAACATTATTTCTTAAAGTATTAATTGAAGGAAATGCAAACTTATTACAATATACCGAAAAAAGTCTAAATAGATATTTTTTTAGTGTTAATAAATCAGACATGACACAACTTGTATATAAAAGTTATGAAAATGAAGATAGAAAAATACTAAAAAATAATGAATATAAACAACAACTATTCAATAGTTTAAAGTGTGATAACATTTCAACTTCAAACCTAATGAATGTTGACTATAACAAAAAAGATTTGATTAAAATATTTAAGAAATATAACACCTGTAGTAACTCTGAAAATCTTACTTATGAAGAGCCAACTGTTAAAAGGGATATTTTTAATTTAACAATTAGACCAGGTATAAATAGTTCATCTATGACACTAGAAAATCGTTATGTAAGCAATTACAATATAGATTTCAAAAATGAATCAAATTTTAGATTTGGAATAGAAGCAGAAATGATTTTACCATTCAATAAAAACAAATGGTCAGTAATCATTGAGCCAACATATCAAACTTTTAAAAGTGAAGGTTTTGTACTTAATGATAGACAAAGGGTAACCGTAAATTATAAATCATTAGAAATCCCTATTGGATTAAGATATTATATGTTTTTAAATGAAAAATCCAAACTTTTTATAAACGGATCTTTTATAATTGACAATAGTGGTAATTCAAATATCTTATATGAAGAACGAAGATATAGTACAGATACCAATTTTGATAATCCAAGGACTATTTTTGACTTAAAAATATCTACTTCGATGAATTTTGGTTTTGGAATTGGTTATAAATATAAAGATAAATATTCATTAGAATGTAGGTACCACACAAATAGAAAAATGCTTGGTGGTCACGAAAACTGGGTTTCAGATTACAAATCAATTACGATCGCTTTAGGATATACAATATTCTAAAAGACAACATAAAATATAATTAATAAAATACGGCTAAATAGCCGTATTTTTTTTTACAACAATATTTAAACTATTATTAACAAAACATAAACTAACACTTTTAATTAAAAACAAACAAAAAACCTAAAACTTTAACAATATATATAGTAAAAATTAAGTATATTTATAAATACAGAACATTATATTTGATTATCAACTTAAACACATATATAGAAAAGAAAGAACCACTAAATTAAACACTCAACTATCAAATCAATTTTAGAAAGAAATAGTATTAATTAAAACTTAACCTACTATGCAAAGAATTAAACGTTTCTTATGGTTCAATTTAGTTGTATTTTCAACAACAATATCTGGTCAAATTGGAATTGGTACAACAACACCAAATGGAGCTTTAGATATAAACTCAAGTACACAAGGTTTAATTGTTCCAAGAGTAGCACTTACAGCATGTAATACAACGAGTCCAATTATCAATCCAAATGGTGGGGCAATTATAGAAGGTACAATTGTTTATAATACTGCCACCGATGGAGTTGTTCCAAATGATGTCGTTCCTGGATTTTATTTTTGGAATGGAGCCTCATGGCTAAAAGTAACCACACAAACAAGTCCAGAAAACCCAAACTGGTCCTTAAGTGGAAATGCCGGAACAAATGCTACAAATAATTTTATTGGTACAATGGATGCAAATGATTTTATTATAAAAACAGATGCAAATGAGCGTTTAAGAATTAACAGTAATGGAAATATAGGAATAGGAACAAGTACACCTAATGCTCCATTACAATTCACAAATACGGTTGCAAACCGAAAAATTTCATTATATGAAACCAATAACAATGACCATCAATTCTATGGTTTTGGAATTAATGGAGCAGCACTACGCTATCAAATTGACGACATCGGTTCTTCTCATATCTTTTTTGCTGGAAATAGCTCAAGCACATCTAATGAATTAATGAGAATCAATGGGAATGGGAAAGTTGCTATTGGTACCTCTTCAGCTACTGCAAAATTAACTACATACGATAATTCTTCTAGTAGTTCCAATATTTTTTCAATTGGAAACAATGCAGGAACATATGATTTTTATGTGGCTAATGATTTTAATAATGCCAATTTTGGTAGTTCTGCTGCCGACTATCCTACAAATGGATACAGTAATGTTCTTGTAATGAACCTTGGAGGTAATGGTCATTTTGTATTTGGAGACAATATTGGTCCTTGGGCAGATGGAATCTATGATAATGGATCTTCTTTTTCAAGATGGAGATATATTTATTCTTCAAATGGAACAATTAATACTTCAGATGCAAGAGTTAAATCAAAAATAGAAGAAGTGCCATACGGCTTACAAACAGTAAAAAAAATGAATCCCGTGATTTATGATAAATATTTAAATTTTGATAAAACAGGTACATCAATAGTAGAAATTGGCTTTCTTGCTCAAGAATTACAACGACTAATTCCAAATGCTGTAATTGGTAATCCTGAAGATAAAAACCCTATGGGAATAAATTATGCAGAAATTATTCCTGTACTTACGAAAGCGATTCAAGAACAGCAAATAATTATTGATGAAGAAGTTGCGAAAAATGAACAGTTAGAAGATGAAATTGAAACATTAAAACAAAAACAAAATTTATTTGAAAAAAAACTACTTGAATTAGAGTCTAAAATGTTAAATCCAGAAAAAAAGGAAAGTACAAAATCTACATTTAAACAATCTTAAAACAAATCTATTTTATACGTTTTCATTATAAAAACAATTGACAAAATATTACATACTATTGCAATCCAATAATAACGGTTATCAGCATCTCTATTAATGATGATATTATAAATATTCAAAATAGGCAAGAATAGAATAAATAACCAAATAATTTGATTAGGGCTAAATGATATTGGGTATAAATTTGAATTAAAGAAACAACAATAGAGCACATAAACAAAAGTGAATGCGCTCAATATTAAGTATATTTTATCTTTTTGAATCATATATTATAGTAAATAAATACCATCTTCTTTAATTTCAATCAGTTTTTGTCTGTATAAATTTCCAACCGCTTTTTTGAATGCTTTTTTACTCATCTTCAATACTGTTTTAATATCTTCTGGATGAGAATTATCATTTAAACCTAGAAAACCTCTATTGGATTTTAATTCATCTAAAATCATTTGCGAAGTAGGTTCAATTGCCTCCACACCTAACTTTCTCAAAGAAACATCGATTTTTCCATCTGGACGTACATTTTTGATATAACCTTTCATTCGAATACCAGGTTTTATCTCCTCAAATACTTCATTCTTATAGGCTAGACCTCTGTGTTTTTCATTAATAATAACATTAATTCCTGCTTCTGTTATATGAGAAACTATAAGATCCACTTCTTCTCCATTTTCAACAGTTATCTCATCATTATTTAAAAACTGCTGTGTTTTACTTGACGCTACCATTCTATCGGTTTTCTCATCCATAAAACAATATATTAAATAACGTTTACCTTCTTCCATTGGTCTTGCTTGTTCTTTAAAAGGTACAAACAAATCTTTTTCCAATCCCCAATTTAAAAAAGCTCCAAACTTATTAATATAATTCACTTTTAAATGAGCAAACTCATTCAGTTTTACATACGGTTTTAGTGTTGTTGCAACAGGTCTTTCCTCTTGATCTAAATATACAAAAACAGTAATATCATCACCAATATAGAACTCTTTTGGCACATATTTATTAGGTAATAAAACATCATGTTCTTCATTTTCTCCATCTCCTAAAAAAAGTCCAACCTTTGTATCTCTTAATATTCTTAATGTATTGTATTGACCTATTGCTAACATAATATCGTATAAATTGAATACAAAGGTAGAAAAATCAAAACAATAATTTGAATTATAAATATTATAACTCTAAAAATAGATTTACCTTTGCAAAAAAAAATACACTATGTCAAATAGCTATATCGGTTATCATTTTATAATAGAACCAGCAGCATTGGGTTCTGAAATATTATTAGCAGAATTAGGAGAAACTGCTTTTGAAAGTTTTGTAGAAAATGAAAATGGTCTTTCTGCTTATATTCAAAAGGAATTTTGGAATGAAAATATATTAGATGACATCTATATTTTAAAAAATGAAGAGTTTACTATAAATTATACTTTTGAAGAAATCGATCAAGTAAATTGGAATGAAGAATGGGAAAAAAACTTCGAGCCGATAGAAGTTGACAATAAATGCTATGTTCGTGCACCATTTCATGAGAAAACAAATACAGAATTTGATATTGTTATTGAACCTAAAATGAGTTTTGGTACTGGTCATCATGAAACAACACACATGATGATTCAACATTTATTAGAAACTGATGTTACAAATAAAAAAACACTAGACATGGGTTGTGGCACTGCAATTCTTGCAATTTTAGCAGAAATGAAAGGGGCTCATCCTATTGACGCTATTGACATTGACAATTGGTGTTACCAAAACTCTGTTGAAAATGCAGAACGTAATAATTGTAAACATATATCTGTTTATGAAGGAGATGTAAGTTTATTAACTTCAGATAAAAAATATGATATTATCATCGCAAACATTAATAGAAATATCCTTTTGAACGACATGCAACAGTATGCAAATTGTTTAAATCAAGATGGAATATTATTATTGAGTGGTTTCTATACAGAAGATATCCCTGTTATCAATGAATCGTGTACCGAAAAAGGATTAACCTACATAAAAAAGTTTGAAAGAAATAATTGGGTTTCTTTGAAATATAAAAAACAATAATTATTTTTGCTTAAATTTTAATTAACTATAAATGAGCACGATAGAAAAAGTACAAGAAGAACTTTTAGTTGAAGAGTTAGTAGGATTAAATAATGAAATTATCCTCTATAATGACGATGTTAATACTTTTGACCATGTTATTGATACATTAGTAAAAGTATGTAATCATGAAGCGCTACAAGCAGAACAATGTGCTTTATTAGTACATTACAAAGGGCAATGTGCTATTAAAACTGGAAGTTATGATGAATTAAAACCTCTTTGCTCCGCTCTTTTAGATGCTGGGTTAAGTGCTGAAATATTATAAAAACAAAAATCCCGATTTAAATCGGGATTTTTTATATCTAAAATTATTACATTTTTTTGTAAACGTAAACAGTTTCAACACCTCCAACAGTTGTCATTAATTTTAATGTAGTAGCATCTAATACTAGAATCTCTCCTTTTTCTTTACCTGCAAAAGGAAAGCTTACTATTAAATTCACACCTTCTCTTTCCCATGTACCTGTATCTACAGAGATATCACAATTCTCATTGCCATAATAATACACATCGTTTACTTTTCCATCATTAAAAAACTCAACATAATCCTTGCCACATCTATCATCATGTTGGTAAACTATTAAAGATTCTTTTTTATTGTTTTTTTTCCCTTCTTGAAAGTACTTCCATTTACCAACTAATGAAATTGATACTTCTTCCTTTTTACCAAATGATGACATGGTGAAACATAACATCAAAGCACAACCAAGTAAAACTGCTATTTTTTTCATAATCAATAGGTTAAATTATTATTTCAATATCAAAAAAACAATAAATAACCGAATTAGTAAAATAAATTTCACTCTAAGGTTGAAGAAAAACGGAATAAAAAATTATCCTCAAAAAAAATATTAATCTCATTTTTAAAACTGTAAAAAATATCAAATTAATAATCATAAAAATAATCTAATGCGGTAATTTATCCTTTAAAACTCCATATAGGTAAGTTCCTAATAAAGCACCTATTAAAACAATAACAACTCCAAGAGCTCCTGTTCCTAGAAGAACAAATATTGGTCCAGGGCAACACCCTACTAATCCCCAACCTAATCCAAATAAAGCACCTCCAAAAACATATCTAAGAAATCCTTTTTCTTTATCTACTATTTGAATTTCTTCACCTGAAAAATCTTTTACCTTAAATCTTTTAATCAACTGAATTCCAATTACTCCTGTACAAATAGCAACCATAATGATTCCAAACATATGAAACGATTGAAATTTAAACATTTCATAGATTCTAAACCATGAAACGGCTTCTGTTTTCGTTAAAACAATACCAAAAACAATACCTAACAATAAAAAACGTAGAAATTTCATATATTATTAAATTATAAAAGGAAGTAAAAGATGAACCATAATTAAACCGCCTATAAAAAAGCCAATTACAGCAATTAAAGAAGGAATTTGTAAATTACTCAATCCAGAAATAGCGTGTCCAGAAGTGCAACCTCCTGCATAACGAGTTCCAAAGCCGACCAATACACCACCAAAAAGTAATATTAAAAATCCTTTAACACTCATCATAGCGTCTAATCCAAATAATTCATTCGGAATTAATTTACCTTTAGGAGCATCAATTTGTAAAACAGCTAAATCTTTGATTGTAGCTTCACTTACATTTACGCCAGTTCCATTATCTAAAAAGGTAACAGCAATAAAACCACCTATAATTGCACCTAAAACAACTATTAAATTCCATCTATGAGCTTTCCAATCGAAATCAAAAAAAGAATTATATTTACCAGCACCCATAATAGAACACATCGTTCTTAAGTTGGATGACATTCCAAATGATTTTCCAAAATAAATAAGTAGTAACATTATTGCACCTATAGCAAAGCCTGAAATTGACCAATGCCAAGTTCCGTAAAGTAATTCCATCAAATTATTTTTTTGCAAAGATAAAAAATCACATGATTTAATTCCAATTATAATAATTTATCTTAATTTTGATTTCAAAATCTGCCAAAATGATAAAGTCGTTTAAAATTGAAATGAAATGGGCTATAATTTATAGTCTAGCGTATATAATTTGGATGTTTGTTGAAAAACAATTAGGATGGCATAATGAAGGTGTGCGCTATCAGCCCATTTACAATTTACTATTCACTCCAATAAGTATATTTCTATATACACTATGTTTAGTAGATAAAAAAAGGAACCATTATAAAGGAGAATCAGATTGGAAACAAGGAATTATCTCTGGAATAGTACTTTCCGTATTAATTACTGTTTTAAACCCAGCTGTATTATATATTACACACAATCATATTTCTCCCGATTTCTTTCAAAATGCCATTGAAGCTGCTGTAGGCAAAAACATTACTTTACAAGAAGCTCAAGCACATTATAATATTAATAATGCAATTTCAAATAGTGTTTTTGAAAAATTATCTTTTGGGGTTGTTATTGCAGCTATAATCAGTTACTTTGTTAAAACTAAGAAAAATTAATTATGAAAATCTTCGCTTTTTTACTATTAAGTATAGTTTTTGTTTCTTGCACAAGTACTAAATCTACAATCAAAAACATCGATAATTCAGCGGTTAAGCCTAAAATAATAAATGAAGCCTTTGAAATTACAGAATATGCAAATGATTCAAAATATGGCTATGATGCTGATTACCCAATCAATTTAGGACCGCTAACTGAAAATTTGGAAGCATTGAATATAAAATACTTTTTCAACAGCTTAGAAGGTGCAGAAGGAGAAAGCATAAATTATAAAAAAACAGACACTTGTTGCCCATTTCCAACGGAAACAAATCTAATGGGAGCAGGAACTTTAGCTATATATGAAGTGATTTTTTCTGGAACCAATAAAAAAGTAAACCTTTACTTTAATATCTTCGAAAAAGGAAAAATTGTTTGTCCTAAAGGATTTACAATTAAGAAAAACAATAAATAGTAAAGAATTAAATTATTCTTAAATGTAACATAAGTAACCTTTTAAACTACGATTTAAAAGGTTTTTATTTTTATCTTTGCATTTCAAAATTATACTATAATGAATTTAGATAATATTCCTCAAATTAAACATACAAAAAGTGGTAATTTTTTCCTTTTATCAGGACCTTGTGCCATAGAAAGTGAAGAAATGGCAATGCGTATTGCTGAAAAAATTGTTACTATTACTGATAAACTAGAAATTCCATACGTATTTAAAGGTTCTTTTAAAAAAGCCAATCGTTCAAGAATTGACAGTTTTACTGGAATTGGTGATGAAAAAGCATTGAAAATTTTAGCAAAAGTTTCTAAAGAATTTGGTGTTCCAACAGTAACTGATATTCATACTAATGAAGATGCTATTATGGCAGCAGAATATGTAGACATTCTTCAAATTCCTGCTTTTTTAGTACGTCAAACTGATTTAGTTATGGCTGCAGCAAACACTGGAAAAACGGTAAATCTTAAAAAAGGACAATTCATGAGTCCAGAAAGTATGAAACATGCAGTTCAAAAAGTAATCGATTGCCAAAACGAAAACGTAATGGTTACAGATAGAGGTACTATGTTTGGCTATCAAGACATGATTGTAGATTATAGAGGTATTCCAACTATGCAACAATATGCTACAACCGTACTAGATGTTACGCATTCACTACAACAACCTAATCAAACTGTAGGTGTTACAGGTGGTCGTCCGGACATGATTGAAACAGTTGCAAAAGCTGGAATTGCTGTAGGTGTAGACGGAATCTTTATAGAAACTCATTTCGATCCTGCTAATGCAAAAAGCGATGGTGCTAACATGTTACATTTAGATTATTTAGAAAACTTAATGACTAAGTTAGTTGCTATTAGAAAAACAATTAACCAATTTTAATATTTTATATATTTTAGTAATGAACAAACAATCATTTTTAATGGTTGTACTAGCTTTTTGTGCTTTTTCACAGTACACCTTTTCGCAAGAAACAGTTGAAACCCCTGAAAAATACACAGCTCACAACAAAGGTAAATTTTATATCTATTGGGGTGGAAACAGAGAAACCTATTCAAAATCGGATATTCGATTTAGAGGTGATGATTATGACTTTACATTATATGATGTTGAAGCACATGATAAACCAAAGGGTTGGCACGTCGATTATGTGAATCCTGCTAGAATGACCATTCCTCAAACTAATTTTAGAATTGGATATTTCATTTCAGATCATTATAATATTTCTATAGGTTTTGATCATATGAAGTATGTAATGTTCAATGATAAAAGAGTTAATTATTCAGGCTACTATCAAAACCCAGGAAGTTATAATGAAAATCCGATAAATAATGAATTGACATTAACTGAGGATTTTTTACTATTTGAACATACCGATGGTTTAAATTATGTCAATACAGAATTTTCTAGAGTTGATGATATTTCAGGTTGGTTTAATCTTCCAAATACGGATAAAGTTCAAATTAACGCTACTGAAGGCTTAGGCGGTGGATTTATTTATCCTAAAACAAATACAACTTTATTAGGAAAAGAACGCTATGACCAATTTCATGTTTCTGGTTATGGTTTATCAGCAAAAATGGGATTAAATTTTACGTTCTATAAATACTTTTTTATTCAAACTGAAGTAAAAGGTGGTTATATAAACATGAATAATATTAGAACAACAAAATACACCGCAGACAGTGCTTCACAAGACTTTTGGTTTTTACAAAGTGTATTTACAATTGGTGGTATTTTTAGACTCTAAAAATTTAAACTATATTATACACAAAAAAGCATCCTAAAGAAAAATAGGATGCTTTTTTGTGTATAATACTCCATTCTTTACTCTTCTTCTATTTCATTAATTTGATTTTTATTCTTTGTGTTTTTGATTAGCTTACTTCCAAACTTACTGAATTTATAAAGTAACCAAGAAAACAATAAAAAAACTAAAGTAAGACCTAGATAATACCCCGTAAAATAAACTAAATCACTTTCAGTATGTCTTGTATAAAACAAATTATTTATAAAACTTAAAACCAATACTAAAAATATAAAAAAGCAAATAACTTTAATCAAATAACCTAAAAGAGCTTTCATTCAATGTTTTTTATATTAAATTAATATGCGTTATTTAATCAATTCCATGTTGATCAAACAAATAAAGTAGCGATGCCATTGTTGCAGCACCTAATTCTAATTCGCGTTTGTTTATAGCATCAAAAGTATCATTTGCAGCATGATGATAATCAAAATAACGTTGAGAATCGGGTTGTAAACCTGCTTTAACAATATGTTTTGATTGCAATGGTCCAATATCTACACCTGTATGACCTATTGCAAAATAATGAATTAAATAAGGTTCAAATAAGCTTTTCCAGTTACTAATTTTTGCAAAATTTGCTTCATCAGCATCAATAGAAAAACCTCTAGGAGAAAAGCCTCCAGCATCACTTTCTAAAGCAAAAATATGATTTTCATTAGCTTCACTTGCCAATTCAGCATATTTTTCACCTCCTCTATTTCCGTTTTCCTCATTCATAAACAAAACTACACGAATTGTATTTTTTGGTTTATATCCTAAGTTCTTAAAAATAGAAGCTATTTCCATACTCTGCACTACTCCTGCTCCATCATCATGAGATCCATCACCCAAATCCCAAGAATCTAAATGACCACCGACAACCATGATTTTATTAGGGTTTTCAGTTCCTTTAATTTCTCCAACAACATTATAGGACAACACATCTGCATGCGTTTCGCAAGATTGTTTAAAATAAAATTCTAAGTTGGGGTTTTCCTTTAATGAATCGCTCAATAAATTAGCTCCATTAGTACTAATTGCAGCTGCTGGAATATACATTTCTCTAGGTAAATCTCCATAATTTGTATTCCCTGTATGAGGAAAATCATCTAAACGTAAATTCATCGATCGTACAATAACACCAACAGCACCTAATTTCGCAGCTTCCCTTGCTCCAGAAGAGCGTTGATCAATGCAACCTCCATAGGCTCTAAATGTTTGAATATGAATTGGCGTCATTGGTCTATTAAAAAAAACAATCTTACCTTTCACTTTATCTTCACCCATCTCAATCATTTCGTCAATTCCTTGAACTTCTATAATATTTGATTTTAATCCTTTTTTAGAAGTAGCTACAGAACTTCCTAAGGCACAAATAGGTACATTTATTTTCTTTCCTTTTATTTCAATATAAGCTTGTTCTTTTTCTCCTCTAACCCATTTCGGAACCATTACTTCTTGAAGAAAAACGCGATCAAAGCCTAACTTTTCTAATTCTCCTTTTGTATAATCAACAGCTAAGGCAGCCGATTTTGACCCTGACAATCTTGATCCTATTGTATTTGATAAATAATCTAACCAATCATAACACTTTGATTTTGTTAAAGCAGTTTCATAAATGTTGTTCAGCATTTTTTCATCTTCAGTTTGACTATAAACGAACAAACTACTCAGTAAAAATAAAGTTATAACCTTTTTCATTATTAATTATTTATGTGTTATTCTAAATATATAGGGCTAAAAATATTACAATTATTCCACAATAAAAATTTATCAAAGGATTAAAACATTCTTTTAACAAAAGCAAAAAAAACATTTGGTCAATTTAGAAATTATGTTTTACTTTGCAATTCAAAGTACTTTAAAATGGAATCAAGTAAATATTTAAAAGACATACAAGATATTAAAGAAATGATGAGTAAATCTACTCAATGTTTATCTTTAAGTGGACTTTCTGGTGTATTAGCAGGTATTTATGCACTAATTGGTGCATGGCTTGCTTATAGAACTATTTATTTTGATTACTCTGTAAGTGGATCGTATAAAGGTTTAGTTATATCTCAAAATGCTGTTTATAAACTATTTGCAATTGCACTTGGTGTTTTAATAGCCTCAATAATAACAGGAGTTTTTTATAGTATTAGAAAAGCAAAAAAACAAAACGAAACAATATGGAACTCAGCTTCTAGACGTTTATTGATCAATTTTAGTATTCCATTAGTAACAGGTGGTTTTTTTATTATTTTCTTAATCGAAAAAGAAATTTTTAGTTTAATTGCACCACTAACTCTTATATTCTATGGTTTAGCTTGTGTAAATGCAAGTAAATATACGCTACGAGATGTTCGTTATTTAGGTATAACCATTATTATAATTGGTTTGCTTTCCACTTGGTTTATTAATTACGGACTTCTATTTTGGGCATTAGGATTTGGTTTTTGTCATATTTTATATGGTAGTATTATGCATCTTAGATATGACGGAAAAAACTAGAAGTTAGAAAATAGAGTATAAAATAATGAAAATGAAAAAAACATATATATTACTTACTGTTACTGCTTTTTTGGCAATGTCATTTTTATATATGTCAAACCAAGTAGCTACTTCTTTAAAATTAATTAAAGAAAGCACTCAAAATAGTTTTAAAGACGGTGACATTATCTTTCAAACTTCAGAATCGGCTCAATGTGAAGCAGTACAAATAGCAACTAATTCAAAATTTTCTCATTGTGGCATTATTTTTATCAAGAATGAGGAAACCTATGTGTATGAAGCTGTTCAACCTGTAAAAATGACTTTATTGAGCGAATGGATTCAGCATGGTAAAGACCATAAATATGCTGTAAAACGTTTAAAAAAAGCAGACAAGCAGCTGACTAAAGAAGTTTTACAAAAAATGAAATTAGTTGGTAAAACGATGGATAATAAGGATTATGATTTGTATTTTGAATGGTCAAATGAAAAAATATATTGTTCGGAATTAGTTTGGAAAATATATAAAGAAGGAGCAAATATTGAATTATGTGCTACTAAAAAATTAAAGGAATTTAACTTGAATCATCCAGCAGTACAACAAATCATGAAACAACGCTATGGAACAGCAATTCCTTATGATGAAAATGTTGTTGCTCCATCTCAATTATATGATTCTGAATTGGTAAAAACAATATTTGACAATTATTAAAAATGGCAATTAACAAGACGTTAAAAAAAATAAGTAAATATTCTCTGTTGGTTATCGTTTTAACAGCAATAATCATCGTATTAGCTAATTATACCATTCAGAAAAATGCAAAAAATAAGGTGTTTTCAGATGCCAATTTGATACAGAAGAACAAAGTAGGCTTAGTACTTGGCACCTCTAAGTATTTAAGAAATGGTACTGTAAATCTCTATTTTAAATATAGGGTAAATGCAACGCTTGAGCTTTTTAATAACAATAAAATAGAATATATTCTAATTAGTGGTGACAATAGTAGTGAAGGCTATGATGAACCAACCGATTTTAAAGAAGAGCTAATTAGTAATGGAGTTCCAGAAAATCGAATATTTTTAGATTATGCAGGTTTCAGAACATTAGATTCTGTCGTTAGAGCAAAGCTGGTTTTCGGATTAGATAGTTTTACCTTAATTTCGCAAGAATTTCATAATGAAAGAGCTTTATATTTAGCTACAAAAAACGGAATCAATGCTGTTGCCTATAATGCGAAAGATGTTTCTAATAGATATGGAATAAAAGTAAAAATTAGAGAATATTTTGCCAGAACAAAAGTTTTTATAGACATCCTTTTTAAGGTGAAACCTAAGTTTCTTGGGCCAAAAATCGAAATAGTATAAATTGACACTATAATTTTAAAATAATAAAACAACCTAGTTTGTGAAAAACATCATTCAAAATATTAACAAAGCCTTTGATCACCGAATTCGTTTGGGTATCATGTCGATTTTAATGGTGAATGAAAATGCTGACTTTTCAACCTTAAAGGAGCTATTAGGTGTAACCGATGGAAACCTAGCCAGTCATGCTAAAGCATTAGAAAGCGAAAACTATATTACTGTTGAAAAACAATTCATTGGTAGAAAACCCAACACAAAATACATTGCAACAAAAGAAGGAAAAAAAGCGTTTCAAGAACACATTGAAGCACTTGAAAAATTAATATCAAATACATAAATCTATTTTTTTACCCATCAACTTTGAAAAACAAAGTACTATGAAGACAAACAACAATAAAACACACATCGTTCTACTCCTATTCCTATTTGTATTTATAAAATTTCTATTTGCGATAGCAACAGTAGATGAAATTCGATATTTTATATATCCAATTTCTAAAATAATTGATACTATTACTAATACACATTCTGTTTACGTAGTCACCAAAGGATATTTTAATGAAAACTTAAATTTTGTAATTAATAAATCATGCTCTGGAATTAACTTTTTCCTCATCTTTTTAGTAAGCATATCCTATCGTTATTATTTAGAAAAAAATAAACCATCATCAGCAAAAAATTTAATTATTTCGATTCTATTAGCTTTAATAGCTACGTTATTAGCTAATTCATCTAGAATACTCTGTAGCATCACAGCTCCTACTTTCTTTAGCTTCAATCTTGACTTATTGCATCAAATTCAAGGAACGCTTGTCTATCTATTCTTTCTTCTATTTTCATATCTATTATTTGATTATTTATTAAAAAACAAAATTGCAAAATGAAAAATCTACTAAACCCTAAATGGATACTTTTTTTAAACAGTATTCCTTTGTTAATCTTATCGTTTATTTTGTATAATGATTATAGCATCATAAAATCATTACTCGATGAAGAAACACATAGCCTTTGGTTTCAATTTAGCAGTGCCTTAACATTGCTTTTTGTTGGAAACCTTGCTTTTGCAATTTATCATTATATTAAAAAAATAGAACTCAATTATAACTATGCAATTTATTCTAGTATATTTTATCTTGTGTATTTGTATTGCTATTTTCAACATCTTAATGAAATAGTACCATCAACAATACCTGATTGGATGATTTCTGGAAATTTATTCCTACACATGGGTACCTTCATAATGCCTACGTTAATTCATTCCATATTAATTTTCACATTGATTTTTACAAAAGATATTGATAAAGCAAGTGCTTTAAAGAATTTTCTTGCGCTAATAGCTATTCCAATTATTACCTATTTGACTAGTCAAATTGGATTGCCAATTTTGCATCAAATAGATACTAATTTTTCTATACATTTTATCATAATCGCATTTATATTAACCACATTTCTATTCCTTTTCTTCTTAATACGTTTATTCTATATTCTAATTTTAAAGAAAGGAAACGCATGGAAAAAATATCAATTAGCATGGAAAATTCCAGTTTGCATACTATTTCCGATACTTGGATTACTAATTAATAATGGTGTTTCTTCTTTCTCGCAATTATTTGTAAATACTAATGGAATCTTTGGTAACTTTTCATCGCCTTGGTTCTATCTTTTTGCCTTAGTTAATGGTGTTTTATTATGCTTACCTAAATTTAAAAATTATCGATTAGAACTACTATTATTTGCACTTAAAACAATTTTATTCACTTATATAGTATATTTCTTTTTTGTATTTCTTCCCTATTTGCCTTTTGCGCTTCTAGCAATAATCGCATTAGGAACAGGCTTTTTAATGTTAACACCAATCATGATTTTTGTGATACAGTCCATTCAATTGTATAATGATTTTAACGGTTTAACTAGCCAATTTTCTAAAAAAACACTTCTAATTATTGCAGTTGTAGCCTTTAGCGTGCTTCCTGCAACAATCACTTTCAGTTATATACAAGACAAATCTGTAATTAAAGAAGCATTAGAATATGTCTATAATCCTGATTTTGAAAAAGAGTATAAAATCGACATCCATTCGCTAGAAAACACACTATTTTCTATTAAAGCTAGTAAAAAGAGTAAAGACGCATTCGTTTTTGGAGAAAACTTACCTTATTTGAATACGTACTTCAATTGGCTCGTTTTAGATAATCTTACTTTATCGGATACTAAATTGAACTATATAGAAAGAATTTTCTTTGGAGAGAAAAATAAGTCTAGAGAATTTTTAAATAGATCTACTACTAAAGATAATGTAACCATTACAAAAGCAAATTCTAATAGTGTCTATAACGAAAAGCAACACGCTTGGAAAAGTACAATCGACTTAGAAATTACCAATCATGATCGTGATTTATCCGAGTATGCTACAAAAATAAATCTTCCTGAAGGTTGTTATATTAGTGATTATTATCTTTATGTAGGTGATAAAAAAGAATATGGATTATTAACGGAGAAAAAATCGGCACTTTGGGTTTTTAACAATATTAGAAATGAAAATAAAGATCCAGGTTTACTCTATTATTTAAACAAAAATACGATTGCTTTTAAGGTGTTTCCTTTTGCAATAAACGAAACAAGAAAAACTGGAATTGAAATACTACATAAAGAACCTATCTCTTTAACGATAGACGATGAGAATTTTACTCTTGGTGATTCCTTACAACGCAATAACAATTTAGAAACAAAAAATGCTTTTTATGTAACTGCAACTGCTAAGAAAAACTTACAAAAAGTAATTCGTAAGCCTTATTATCATTTTGTTGTTGATGCGTCAATAGATATTAGCAATAAAGCAACAATATATACTGACATTATTGAAGATATAATCGAAAAACAACCTTTAGAACACAAAAGTAAGATTAGTTTAATAAACAGTTATACAGAAACTTTTGATTACAATTCAAATTGGAAAAAAAATAACACAAAAAACACCTTTAAAAACGGTTTTTATTTGGATAGAGCAATAAAAAATATTCTGTTTGAAACCTATAAAAAACAAAGTATTGAAACCTATCCAATCATCGTTGTGCTTTCTAATAATTTAAACAAAGCTATAATAGAGAATAACTTTTCAAATTACACCAGTAATTATTATGAATCTGAACTTTTCTATACAATAAATGCTGATTATGAAATCACATCGCATTCATTAGTCAACAATCCATTAGAAACTGTAAATAAAGTAAGTTCGATTCCTTCAAAAAACACCATTTCCTGTTTAAAATATGAACAGAATGGACAAACCTATCTACTAAAAGACAATAATCAATTAAGCGTTCTTCCCAATGCAACAATAGATTTCGATAATGCATCAAACAAAAATTGGGAAAACGGAATAAAAATGCAAACGCAATACCTTCATTCTATTTTTCATCCGAAAGAATATCAAAAAGAATGGATTGAACTAATTAGAGCAAGCTTTGCGTCTCATATTATGAATCCATATACTTCTTTTATAGTAGTTGAAAATGAAGCTCAAAAAGCAGCATTACTTAGCAAACAGCAAAAGGTATTATCTGGAAACAAGGCTCTGGATTTAGATGAAGAAACACCGCAAATGTCAGAACCTTCTCTTCTACTATTATTAGCTATAGTTTTACTATTCTTTTACTATAAAAAAATACATTAAAAAGGGGAAACCCTTTTTTTATCTAAAAACTTTGAAAAACAAAGTACTATGAAAACAACAATTAAAGAACGAATAATAGCCTACTTGTATACAGTAGCGAAAATTCCTTATCAATATTTTTTCAAAAATCATAAACCATGGGAAATAAACATCCAATCGTTGTTAGAACACCAAACAAACACGCTTGGGTATCAATTAGGTCACTTCTTTAAGATCAATCAATTTGAAATTCAAGAAAGCCTTGAAGAACATGATGTTTTACACGTGCTTGCCAATATTGGTACTACGGTTAAAGACGAACTCTATTTGCAATTCTATCTTTTAGGCAACGGAAAAAAAAGCCTCTTTTTATTATTGGTAATTACAACAGGTATACTTTTCTACCAATCGGAATATAAGAACTTTTACAAGCAATACAAAAGAGGACAAAAAGCACATCGTTTTTATGATTCAGACTTTCAAAAAATGTTAAGCCTTCCAGTTTCAGAAATTAAACAAACTTTTAATATACAATAACTATAAAATTGCCATTAACATCAAGTTTGCTGCAAACAAAAACACCTATAAATAAAAAGCGATACTGTATATGACCGCTAACAATTAAATTTTTACATCTATGAAAATTATCATTAATGCTTACTTATCAAATAAGAAAACAAACGGTTTACTCCTACTTTTGTCTATCTATTGTGGTCTATTATTACTTTTTAGAGCAAAAATAACACAGTCAATCTTCTATTTCTTTCTAGTTTGGAATTTATTTTTAGCGGCTGTCCCTTATTTGGTGCTCACGTTTGCTAAACAAAAAATTCAACTCTTAGAAAATGTAAAATCGAGAGCACTACTCTTTATTGTTTGGCTATTATTTCTACCCAATTCGTTCTATATTTTAACCGATTTTGTACATCTAAAGAAAGGAAATCCAGAACTCTTTTGGTTCGATTTGGTTTTACTTTTCTCATTTGCAAGCCTTGGTTTTCTTTTTGGGTTACTTTCCTTAAAAGAATTCAAAAATTGTTTCTCACTTTTCTATTCTAAAACAATTATTACCTATTCCATTCCTATGATCTGCCTTTTAAGTGGTTTCGGAATCTATTTAGGTCGTTTCCTCCGTTTCAATAGTTGGACTATTATTACCAATCCGTTTCAATTACTAATAGATTCTTTTCAAACACTTCTTTCATTCAAGGCAATACTCTTTTCTGTTTTATATGGAAGTCTCATTTATCTTACCTATCAAATTAAGAATCATTTAAATGAACGAGCATAAAGAAAAAATAATATCCGACAGAAACTTAGCAAAACTCTTAGCCCTTCTTTCCTTTAGTATCGGCACTTTCCTTTTGGTATTGTTTTACATCACAAAAAATGAAATAATAATCATTATTGGGTTCTATTATGTTATAACTGCCTTGCTTTTCAATAGTATCGTTTTTATCAATTTAATTTTCAATCTAATTGTTTATAAAACAATGTATTGGTTTCAACTAAAAAGCACTTTCATTTTATTACTCAATATTCCAATTACACTTTTATATCTCAAAATAGTCTTTCAACAAATATAAAATCAATTCATTAAAATCATAACACATGGAAAATCCTATTCAAAATCAAAACCCAACACCAAACCCAAAATCAGCTTTTCTACAAAGCAATACAGCCAAAATGATTATGGTTGGTGTGTTAACGCTATTCTTATTAATCCCTTTAAACCTAGTTCAAAATCTAATTCGAGAACGTTCGGAACGCAAGAATGAAACCACACTCAACGTCAACCAAACTTGGGGAAGTCAAATACATTTTTATGGACCAATACTTCAAATTCCCTACAAAACTTATACAGAAACTGTCATTGTCGATGCTATCACAAAAGAAAAAACAACGCAAAAGAAAGCCATTATTCAACAAGCCTTTTTTTTTCCAGATGATTTGCACAATACTACTACCATTGAAAAAGTAGACGATATTAATCGTGGACTATATAATCCTATTGTTTTTAAAGCCAATATGAAATTTAATGGAAGTTTTCAAAACATCAACTTTAATAAATTAAACATCAATACAGAAGATGTACTTTGGGACAAAGCCTCCATTATAATTAAAACCACCAATCTAAAAAGTATCAAAAGCGATTTGAAAATTGGTGTGAATGAAACTTATTACAGTTTAGAATCAAAAACAAACGAAGATGATTATTTTGGCACATTAGAAACAGATGCTTTCACCTATAATCCAGGTCAAAAAATGGACTTCAATTTCAATATGAATTATAACGGAAGTAATAGTGTTCAATTCATTCCCATTGGAAAAACAACCACCACAAATATAAACGCCAATTGGAATTCACCCAACTTCATTGGTAGTTTTGCTGCCAACAATAGTACTAAGAAAATAACCAATCAAGGTTTTCATGCCGATTGGAAAATTCTTCACATAAACCGACCTTTCTCACAACAATACACTAATAAAATACCAAAATTAACCAACTATTCCTATGGTGTAAAACTAATTGAAACAGTAGACGAATACCAACAAAACGAACGCGCTTCAAAATACGGATTCCTAGTAATTGGTCTAACATTTCTAATTTTCTTTCTAATACAAACCATCAGTAAGAAAAGCATCCATATTTTCCAATATACAATGATTGGCCTTGCCTTAATTATGTTCTATACCCTATTAATTTCCATTACAGAACATTCTAGTTTCACTATTGCCTATGCTGTGGCAGCAAGTGCTGTAATCATCATGTTACTACTCTATTCAATTTCGGTATTAAAAGAGAAAAAATTCCCACTATTAATTGGGGCTTCATTAACCGTTTTGTATAGTTTTATCTTTGTAATCATTCAATTAGAAAATTATGCCTTATTGGTAGGAAGTATTGGACTATTCCTAATTTTAGGAGCAGTAATGTATTTCTCACGAAAAATAGATTGGGGAAATAATTAAAAGCACCACAACTATTTTCGGTAACACATTCCTCCTGCTGTTCGCTCTATCTTTTAAACCTATCAGGTTTTAAAACCTGATAGGTTTAAAAGGATGCCACTTCCATCAGGGCTATAAAACACAAAACCAGATACAAATTACTTCATTTGTATCTGGTTTTACAATTTAATGCAGTACAAAATCTTAAATTGGAGAAAAAATAATTACTAATAAAAAAAACCATTGCAAACCAAGAACAATTAAAATAGAATTTCTACTAGGCTCCGAAATATCATATAAAGCAGTAACTAATTTGTTTTTTATAATTTCAGAAAAAGAAATAGTATCACTAGAAAAGTCAACATCATTAAGACTAATTTTTTGTAATCCGAAAGTAACAATACGTTTCATCCATTTATTATCCGATTCCGTTTTAACCTGATTCATTAATTTCAATTTAACCATAGAGGCATCAGCTCCTTTTCGAATTAAGTAGGGTTGTTTCTCTTGAAATTTTGAAAGTATCTTGTCTATAAAAGGTTCAATATAACCTTCCGATTTATCCTTCAAAATTTTATTAATCAACTTTCCAATGATATACTTGTTACCAAGTGCAAAAATGAAACCAGGAGATACTACAATTAGTACAAACAAAATACTCGATAAAGGTTTCGTTACAAACATTAACCCTATAAAAGGAATAGCGCTTACATGCCCAGAATGACCTGCATCTATATCTTTACCTATAAAAATTAAAGCTACAATGAAAACAATAATTGTAGAAATTGTCCCTAGAACATTTATCTTCAACCAACTAAAAGCTGCTGTAGATGATAATTTTGCAAAATACTTTAAACTTTCTTTCATTTATTTATTTAATATGTTATTAATTGTGACCAATATAACTCATTTTTTTAAAATTGTTCTATTTCTCACACATTGAAAATCATCAATCATCTTTGTTAAAATAATAGAAGCTCAATTTAAATTCAAAAACACTTCTTTTATTAAACAACCTCTAATTAAACACGAATTTTATTTAAACCCCATTGTTTATCGATAAAAAGATTAGAATCAACAGCATGAGTAATTTCTACTGGATTTAAAAACCCTGTTGAAAAGATTGTACAGTTAGTTATGTTTGTGAAAATGAAAAACTATAACAAAACAATAATAAAATTATTTTTTTTCGCACATTTTAAAATTGTTCTTTTTCAGTTTGTGAATCTTTTGATTTAATAGTTTGTTTCTTTTATAATTGAGCGTTTACAAAATTTTAACATTCATAATGATTTAATATTTTAACAAAAACTACAATAAAAATGTAACATTTTGATTAAAATTAACAAAAAAATATGTTTTTATTTGTTAAAAATTTATTAATTTTGGTAAAACCTTAAAACTTAATAGTATATGAAAAAAACTTTGACATTATTATTTTTAATCTCGTTGTCCTCAGTTTTCGGCCAAGAAGGATTTGTTCTTTCTGGAGGAGATGCAACAGGCTCCGGTGGCTCTGTTAGCTATTCTTACGGGCTAGTCTTTTATGAGACTGTTAATGGGACAAATGGAGAGCTATCTCAAGGAGTGCAACAATCAATAGAGATTTACTCGTTATCAACACCGAGTAATTCAGTTGCTATTAACTTAGCTATGTACCCTAATCCTGCAGTTTCTCAAGTAACGCTGGATTTGAATTTTACTCAGTTTCAAGATGTAATGAAATATGAGCTATTTAACGTGAATGGAAAACTACTTAAAACAGGAACAATTGTATCAAATCAAACAAATATTGATCTTGATATATTGCCAAAAGCAACTTATGTTCTAAATGTTATTACATCAAATAAATTACTAAAATCATTTAAACTTATTAAAAAATAACTAAAACATTATTATATGAAAAATAGAATTCTACTTTTTGCATTTTTATTAATAGGTATGGTTACCTATTCACAATCGCCAGATGGATTTACTTATCAAGCAGTAATCAGAGATGCTGGAGATGCTATAGTTACTAGTTCGCCAATTGGAATGAAAATTAGCATATTACAAACAAGCGCTAGTGGAACAGCTGTTTATGAAGAAACACAGACACCAACATCTAATGCAAATGGATTAGTAACGTTGACTGTTGGCTCAGGAACAGTGGTATCAGGTTCATTAGCAACAATAGACTGGTCAGCAGGGCCTTACTTTATTAAAACAGAAACAGATCCTACAGGAGGAACGAGTTACTCGATATCTGGTACAAGCCAGATGATGAGTGTTCCTTTTGCACTCTATGCAGCAAATTCAACACCAGGTCCACAAGGACCAGCTGGATTAGATGGCGCTGACGGTTTAGATGGTGCAACTGGACCAATGGGACCACAAGGGCCTGCTGGATTAGATGGTGCTGATGGTTTAGATGGTGCAACTGGGCCACAAGGGCCACAAGGACCAGCTGGATTAGATGGCGCTGACGGTTTAGATGGTGCAACTGGACCAATGGGACCACAAGGGCCTGCTGGATTAGATGGTGCTGATGGTTTAGATGGTGCAACTGGACCACAAGGGCCACAAGGACCAGCTGGATTAGATGGCGCTGACGGTTTAGATGGTGCAACTGGACCAATGGGACCACAAGGACCAGCTGGATTAGATGGCGCTGACGGTTTAGATGGTGCAACTGGGCCACAAGGACCAGCTGGATTAGATGGTGCTGACGGTTTAGATGGTGCAACTGGACCAATGGGACCACAAGGACCAGCTGGATTAGATGGTGCTGACGGTTTAGATGGTGCAACTGGACCACAAGGGCCACAAGGACCAGCTGGAACTTATACTGCAGGTACAGGTATTGACATAACAGGTAGTGTAATCAGTGCTACAGGTTCAGGAGCAATGCCAGAATATGCATACGCAAACATCGGAAACGCAAGTGTTTTGGGAGCACAAACATTAACAGCAGTCGCTCCAGCAGGAACTTATGTAAATGGTGTTGTAATGAATGGATCATCCATCACATTACATGCAAATAAAATGTATGAAGTTAGTGTAGCTTTTTACATCTACAATGCAACAGGTGGACATACTTTCAGATTGAAAGATGCAACAAACAATCAATATCTTGCAACTGAACTTTATTTTGGACAAGGTGGGTCGGATATTTCATACAACATTTCAACAACAAGCTGCTTGATTAAGCCTACAACGGACATCAATTTGGAACTTGAAAAAACACAAGGAACTGATGTGAATTTAATTGGTAAAATTATAGTAAAAGAAATAAAATAATTAAGGTTAACTTTACAAAGAAAACCAACAGTAATTAATGTATCACAATAAATAAAAGAGGCTGTCTAAAATAGACAGCCTCTTTTACATTTTTTATATTTTTCTTTAAAAAAAATATTTTATTCTTTTCCATCCACATAATCTTGTAAGTATGCAAAACGAGGAGTCAATTTACCATTTTCAGTTATTCTAGCTCTTTCCAAAATACCATCTGCATCATCATTAAAAAAAGCAGGAATCACATGTTTCAAAAACATATCTCCAAAACCTTCACTTGCATCTTTTGGCAATTCACAAGGTAAATTATCTACAGACATTACCCAAATAGCTGCAGGGTGCGTTAATGCTACTTCTTTATGTTCACTAGGTAAATAAGCAAAAATAGGCTCTGCAATAGTACTTGCCTTAAGTGTACAAGCAATGGGTCCATCAATATCACAAGATACATCAGCAACTACCTTCAATTTACATTTTGGAGAGCTTAGCATTTCTTTCGATAAAATAACGGGTGCTCCATTACCATAAAAGTGACCTGCTATAAACATATCAGAAACATTTGAAAACTTTTCAAAATCAGACTCATAGTCACTCGGGTTATTATAAAAATCCCTTTTTCCTAAAACTTCTCCGTCTTTCCTTTTGTTATAATCCAAAACATCAATAAAAGTATAAACAGCATCTGTATATGACTTTGATAAGTAATTCTCAGGAGATACTTGCTTAATTTTCATAGCATCAAGCATTTCTTTAGCACCATGAGCTACTTTTCCATTACCTGTCAAAACTATTTTGACATTTGGCAATTGATTCCTTTTCAATCGTTCAATCAACATTTTTTGATCAGCCAAAGTTTCAGCTTTAGCTAAATTAAAAAGTTCATATTTCATTCCAAATGCACGAATTCCGTTATAAGCACCAACGATTCCTGCATAACGTCCAAAACCAATTAATCGAGAATTATTCGCATCAACAATTGTTTCATGATCAAACAATTCAATGTTCTTTTCAAGTATTGTTTTTAGTAAATTTCTATTATAAGGTTGTTTTTTTACAGTATGAGAAAAGAAAAAATATTTTTTATTAGGAATTAAGGCATCCATTGGGACTTCCTTTACCCCAAACAATACATCACAGTCCTCCATATTTTGAACAACCTCGAACCCTTTTTCTTTATACGCATTATCATTAAAAACTCTAATATCCGAAGATTCAACAACTATTTCAGCATCAGTATATTTGGTCTTAAAATTTAACAATTCTTCAGGAGAAAACACAACACGTCTATCGGGTGGATTCTTGCGTTCTTTTATAATTCCGAATTTCATTTTGTTATTTTTGTATTTGGTTTAGCTTGATATTGTTACAAATATAACTTTATAGATTTCTAAAAACAAGATTTTTTTTATCGAAAAAAAGAATGTACTTTTGGCACAGTTTTAGAAGTTAATGTTTAGAATTTATTACAAATTTTATATACTGACAACTAAAACCTGATTACTGAACACTCAAAATGGGGTCGACTGGTTTTGACAGCGAGTGGAATTGAGAAGTAAGCACGTCGAGAACTGGGACAATTCTCGTTAATAAATGGTCCTAAACCTTTAAACGGCGAAAATAATTACGCTTTAGCTGCTTAATCTGAATTATAGTAAGATTTGCCTAGTTCCAACCAGGTTGGAAAGCTAGATTCACCTCGAAATCCTTGGTTTATGGAGTTTGAAATAGGTGAACCGTAAAAGTAAACCTAGAAACGGTAATGTTTTAAATCCGTTTTGAAAATGTAAAACTAAGCAAAGAGTGGCTGTTTCTGGTCTTGCTTTTTGTCGAAAATCTAAACGGAAACTAAACGCGTAGAAAGCTCTTCGATTGCTTGTTTGGACGAGAGTTCGATTCTCTCCGACTCCACATTTTAAAATTCATTTTAAGCTAAAAGCCTTTAAATCATACGATTTAAAGGCTTTTTTGTTTTTCATAGTATTCAAATTATTCATAAAATCTCAAAAGGTTGGTGCTATAATCGGTTACCCTAAAAAAATCAAATTTAGGGTAACCGAATTTTAAGATAGCCCAATGATAGCAAGCTGTTCAAAAGATAAACATCTTGATAATAGAAGAATAAAAAACTAATTTGATAACGATAATAAGTCACCACAAAATGAAACACAAAATGTCAATTCTTTTCTACGTGAAAAGTTCTAAAGCAGCCAAAAATGGTTTATTACCCATTTACCAAAGAATAACCATAAATGGAACAAGGATAGAATTAAGTATTTCAAGATTTGTAGAAAAATCAAAATGGAATACTTCAGCAGGCAAATTAAAAGGAAATTCTGAAGAATCCTGATTAATAAATAGTCATCTAGATATTCTAAGAAACAAAGCTTACGAAACGGAAAAATGGATGATTAATAATAATCTATTTGCTTTTGCTGGCATATATTCTAAATAGATTGACACCATTACAGGAGAAGTAAAAAACACTTATGCTATAGTTACAACAGAAGCTAACCCTCTAATGAAATTCATAATACAAAAAAAAGAATGCCTGTAATCCTTAAAAAAGAAGATGAAACCAAATGTCTAGAGCACTATCCAATAAAAGAATTTGCTTTTCCTTATGATGTAAATTTAAAAGCAAAACTACTATTAGATGATGCATCCAATCAAATAAATGTATTCTAATTAATTCGTTTTAACGCTAAAAAGTAACAGCTAAAAATAGAAATTTAAAAAAGTTTATTAACATTTACTTTATAGGTTTGTCCAATCGGTATTTTGTGATTTTGAATAATAATTCGATTCCCTTCAATATGATTGATTTCACTTTTGGAAACGATAAACGATTTATGTGTTCTAATAAATTGAGAGTCTGGAAGAAGTTTTTCAAATGATGAAATTTTTTCATGACTTACAATCATCTCATTTTTTAAATAAACTTTTGTATAATGGCCATAAGCTTCTATAAATAAGAGATCTTTTAAGTGAACTTGAGTATGCTTTTTATCTCCTTTAAGAAAAAAACTCGTTCCTAACGATTCTATAATAGGCTTTGTGAAACCAAGTAAAGTGTCTTTTTCTTTAACAGTATTTATTGTCTTATTTATTGCCTTTACAAAGCGTTCAAAACTAAAAGGTTTTAATAAGTAATCAGAAATATTAAGCTCATAACCTTCCAATGCAAACTCTTTATATGCAGTAGTTACAATTATTTTGGGTGGGTTTGATATCGTCTTAATAAACTCAAAACCAGATAGTTTAGGCATATTTATATCTAAAAACAATAAGTTGACTTCATTTTCATTTAAAAATTGCATAGCTTCAAAAGCATTGTAGCAATTACCTTTTTTTTCTAAATGAGGCAACATACTACAATATTTTTCAATAATACGATGAGCAATTGGCTCATCATCAACAATTAAGTAAGATATCATAGAGTGTCTATTTTAAGAGTTAATTTATATACTAAACCACTACTATCAATGGTTAGCTGATGCTTTTTCGGATATAATAATTGTAACCGTTGTTTTAAATTACTCAACCCAATTCCTGGATTAAATTTAGTATATAATTCTTCAAAATTGTTTTTTATTTCAAAATGAATGATTCCATTTTCTGTAGAAATAGTAATATGAATAAACGCTCTTTCAGTTGATTTTTCAACACCATGTTTAAATGCATTTTCAACTGCGATTATATACAATAAAGGTGCAATTTCATAATTGAATATATTGGAATAGGTAAATTGTATATCTACACTCTTATGGTATCTAATTTTATGTAATTCAATATAATTATTTAAATATTCAACCTCATCTTTCAAAGGTACTAAATCTTCTTTTCCCATATAAATAGTATAACGCATCATATCTGATAATTTTAAAACAACACTTGGAGCTTCATCAGATTTTTCTACTGTTAATCCATATAGATTATTTAAAGTATTAAAAAAAAAATGTGGATTTATTTGGCTTTTTAGGAGTGCCAATTCTGCTTTTGTTTTTTTTGATTCTAATGTTTTCATCCATTTCCATTGCTGAAAAAACCATCCTAAAATCAATATAAAAAAAGGAATGGTTAAAATAATTTTGATTTCCTTTTCCTGCTGTAGATATTTATTTATATCATCAATATATACTCTAATATAGATAAAATAACTCAAACTAAATACATAAAAGACTAATATAAATAGAGCATATTTTTTGAAAAATTTTGATGCTACAATTGAGGTAAAAAGCAAACCAATACAAATAATTCCAATAAAAGTAATTGGATTATCAATCATCTTTGAATTGGCATCATTGATTAAAACAAGAACTAAAAGAACTAAAAGAACTAAAAGACCAAAAAACTTAAGACTATTGGTTTTATGTTCTTTCAAAAAAGGCAAGTAATATATTGGCAAAGAGAATAAAAACCAATAAAAGATAAAACTTAAGGTATTAGATAAATATTCTGAATTATCAATAAATATTAAGTCAAAGTGAGTCAATACAAGGACAACAACCCTAAAGAAAATGAGTCCAAATAGAAAAGCTTTATATTTTTTTAAGAATTTAATCATAATACAAAATTAGTACTATTTCTACCTTCCAAAAATAAATTACATAAACATATCAATTATCAGTACAAACATAGGAATATTATTCTCAAGTGGATTTTAGGTGTAAAAGAAACCTGTATAGGTGTAAAAAGGTCACAAAGATGAAATTTAATTGTTACAATTTGAATTTAAAAATAGGTTTGCGTCTAATTAGTAAAACAAAATAAAATGAGAAAACAAATTATGTTATTCCTATTAGTCTTTATGTCTCTGACAAACTTAAGAGCTCAGCACAAAGAAATGACTAAACACGAAAAAAAAGAAATTATTAAATTAATTTCTAAAAACTTATTAGAGACTTATATAGATTTAGATGTTGCAAAAGAAATGACTTTAGTTATAAATTCTAATTTAAAATCTAATAAATACAAATCAATTACAAATCCTGACTCCTTTACTAAAATAATAAATCAAGATTTACAAAAAATAAGTAAAGATTTACATTTAAAGTTAAAGTATGATCCCAAAAAAATAGCTAAAAGTAATCTTGACATTTCAGAAGAAATGAAAATCAAAAAGGAAAAAATGATGGCAATGAAAATGGCAGAAATCAACTATGGATTTTCCGAAGTTAAAGTCTTAAATGGAAATATCGGATATTTAAATTTACGCATGTTTGCAGATACAACTTATGCAAAAGACGCAGTAACATCTGCAATGGACTTTTTATACAATACTAATGCTGTTATTATAGATTTAAGAGAAAATAGCGGAGGAGTTCCAAGTATGATGCAACTATTATCTAGCTATTTTATGGATGTAAAACCAGTAGTATTGAGTAATTTTCATGAACGTAAAACGAATGAAAAAACGCAATTATTTTCACTAGAAACTATTGATGGTAAAAGAATGACAAATAAACCATTATATATTTTAACAAGCAAGAAAACATTTTCTGCTGCAGAGGCTTTTACATATGCATTAAAACATTTTGACAAAGCAATTGTGGTGGGTGAAGTTACAAAAGGAGGAGCAAATAGAACTAGGACAATTAACTTAAATAGTGACTTTTCAATAGCTGTACCATACATTAAAACAATACACCCAATTACGAATTCAAATTGGGAAGGTAAAGGTGTACAACCTAACATTAAAACCAATGAAAAAGAGGCTTTTGTAATAGCTTATATAGAAGCAATAAATAAAACTGTTTCAATAAATAAAAATAATATTTTAAACAGTATTGGATATAAATTACTACAAGAAAAATCAATTGATGAAGCAATTATTGTATTTAAAGAAAATGTCAAATTGTTTCCAGAGGAATCTAATTCTTGGGATAGCTTAGGAGAAGCTTATTTTAAGAATCAAGACAAAGAAAACGCATTCATATCTTATGAGAGAGCTCTAAAATTAAATCCAAAATCAGAGTCCGCAAAAGAAATGATTCAAAAAATTAAAAGTTTAAATTAACATGAAAAAAAGAAATATTGTACTATTATTATCCTTATTTGTAATTCTATATTTTGTGTATTCACAATTATTTAACCAACCAAAGTTAGTTGAAGGAAACTTTATTAAATTAAAGGAAACATTTTATCATCACTCAGGTGATGTTTGGGAAGTAAAGTTTGCACCAAATGATACATTAATGGTAAGTGGGGGTATTGACAAAAATACTAAAATTTGGAATAGAATTACAGGAGAAGTAGTACATAATTTACCTCATGAAACAGGATCTCCATCTGTAGATTTTAACTCAAATGGAAATCTTGTAGCCACTGGTGCATATGATGGAAAAGTAAGACTTTGGAACGTGAAATCTGGTAAACTTGTTAAAGTATTAGAAGGCAACGAGGGTGTTATTTGGTCTGTAAATTTTAGTCCAAATGGAGAATTAATTGCTGCAGGCAGTGACGACGACAAAGTAACTATATGGGACGTAAATACTGGAAGAATCAGGAATGAATTTAAAGAGGCAACCCACAATATTTGGGAAGTAGTTTTCAATCCAACTGGGAACTATTTAGCAGCTTCTGGTAGTGATAATGCAATTAGAATTTATGACGTGCAATTGGGCAAATTAATAAAAACTATTGTAGGACATTCAATGGTGCCTTTAGCAATGGCCTTTAGTCCAAACGGAAAATTACTAGCAAGTGCTGGTGATGATAAATCCATTAAAATATGGGATACTAAAACATGGAAATTAGTACACACTTTAAAGGGAGAAAACGAAGCGATTCATTCAGTTGTTTTTATTGGTAATGATATGGTTTTAGCTGGCGGAACAGATAAAAAACCGCTTGGAGAATTATTAGAATATCATTTTGGTTTCACTGGATTCACAAAACCAATTGTAGCAACACTTTGGGACATAAGTAAGGAAACAATTCTACAAACAATAACCGAGCATACAGATGATATAGGTTTAGGAATGGACATAAGCTCTGACAATAAATTAATAGCTACACCAAGTAAGGATAAAACAGTAAAAACTTGGAGTTTCAATTAAATTTTCTGTAGGCAAAAAATCTTGTCTATTGTATGTCCATAAAGTAAATAATATAATAAAACAAAAAGATATTTAATCTTCTTGTGGGCCTACAGCTAAATTTTAAACACTCATTCATTGATAAATTAATAAAAAAAGCCGTAAAAAAAACAAAGTGATAATTAGAAGAAAAGAAAATCTTCTTGGACCAGTAACAACTTTTCAAATAATTATTACATAAAAAATATAATTTTTTATGTAATAATTATTAATTTAAGCTACTAAACAAATAAAAACGATTGTGAGTACTGACTTTTATAACATATATATAGTACCATTTTCCGGAATAATTATTAAGTTATGTCGGGCATATACGAATTCACAAGAGGATTTTGAAGATTATTATCAAGAGGTCTGTTTACAGATCTGGAGAAGTAGAGAAAATTTTCGTGAGGAATCAGAATGGAGTACGTGGGTTTATCGTATTTCTTTAAATGTCTGCTTGACTTTGCTTAAGAAAAAGAAAAATAACGTACAACATTTTGTTTCTGATGCAATTCCAGATGAAGAGTTTGAAGCAAATTCAGCTTTTTCAGATGAATCTTTAAATCTATTATACAAAGCCATCAGAAAACTATCTGAAATAGATCGGGCTATTATTATGTTGTATTTAGAAGAAAAACCATATAAAGAAATCGCAGATATTATAGGAACAAATCAAAATAATATTGGTGTTAGAGTTAAAAGAATTAAAAATAGATTAAAAGAAATACTAGATGGAAAAATCAATTGAAAATATATGGAAAGAAGGCTTTCAAAAAGATGGGGCCTTAATAGCTCCAAGAATAAACAATCTTTACAACCAAAAATCCATACATATTATAGATAAATTTAAAAGAATGTTTCGTATCAATTTAGTGGCAATTGTTGTTTTTGCATTTGTATTTTTAATCTTATCTTATTTTTTAGAAATAGTGTTAGCAGGTATAATATTCTTTATAATGCTTATGGTGTTATTCATTATAAATAAAAACCTTTTAAATGGTTTAGAAAAACTTGATAAAAAAGAGAGTAGCTATGAATACCTTAAAAGTTTTAACCTATGGATTAACAAACATAAAGATATTAATAAGAAAGTATCAACCTTTTTTTATCCTTTAATTTTTTTAGCTTTTGTTATTAGCTTTTGGTTTAAAGAGGTAAGAAATAAAACTATAGGAGAACACTTTGTTAATAAGGTACTTATTCATTTTCCTGATGCAGATTTATTTTATGGAATTCCGGTAATAGCAATTGTTTTAGTCTTATTTATTGCGGTGTTATTAGGTTATTTTGGAGGTCGAATATTCCAATGGGATTTAAATGTAATTTATGGAAAAGTTTTCAAAAAACTAGAACTATTAATGAACGAAATAGAAAGACTGAATAAGTAATAGAATTTGAATGTTGTATTTCTAAATATTAAAATCATGAGGTTAAAAAGTAGTGCACTAGTTATCTTTTTTCTTTGCATGTCAACAACAAATGCACAAGAAAAAATAAACAATAAATATTATGGACATTTAAGATATAATCATGTTTCTCCATATATACAATTAGCAGGTATTTATCCAATGAATGAGAATGATGCTTTATCCACTTCACATTATATTTTTAAATACAATAAAAATAAGGAGTTAGTAGAAATCATTAACAACCACTATTTTACTGAAAAAATACATCCATTAGCCTCGATTGGTGCATATAAAATTAGAATTTCTCATGAAGAAGATAAAGAAATCAGAACGTTTTTTGATATAAATGGTAAAAGAATTTCAAATGATCGTAAGGTTTACAAAGAAGTTTTTTATAAAGATAAGAAAGGAAGTTATTCTAAGTTGGAGTTTTTCGATTTGAATGATAAACCAATGGAGTCTAATTGGGGTATTTCTGAATATTATTGGTATAAAAACAAAAAAATGATAATTGAGAAGAGATATAATCTAAACAAAATTCCAAAAAACATTTCAAACTATTTTGAATTTGGTATTACAGGTATAGTTCTTAATCATGATGGAAACCCAAAAGCAACATATAATCTTAATCAAGATTTAAAAATTACAAATAATTCAGTGGGTATTGCTTCTTATCAGGATACATATGACAAAAAGGCAAATCATATAAAATACAGCTATCATGATGATAATAATAATTTGGTTATGAGTCAATCTGGATTCTCAGTAGGGACAAAAGAATATGATACAGAGGGAAACCATATTAAAGAAACACACTTCGATCACAATATGAAGTTTATTAGAGATAGAGAAATTATAAACAACCAACATATCTCTTTAAGTAAAATTGCTTCTCAAAAAGATAGTTTAGAGATAAAAAGAATATCATTAGGTTACTTAATTGCTTTACAAGAGTTAAAACCAGAATTGATGAATGAAGTAATGAATGATAGCTTAAATAAAGTGACTGTAGGATATAGTAGAAAGTATAATAAAGAAATTAGTACATCAATAGCTAAAGAGGAGATGATTCAAAATGCCAATAGCTGGAACAAATCAAATACAAAGTTTCCAATCAAACCAAAAAATGATGTCAGAATCTTAGATATCTACGATAGAATAGCAACTGTTAAATTATTTTCTGATAATTGGGTAGAATACTTACACTTAATTAAAATTGATAACAAATGGAGTATTATCAACCTTCTTTGGCAACATAAAAATGTCAAACAATATCCATATTGAAAATACCAAAATTTGCAATTTGTTTAGAGGTTGTATTTCAGCAATTTATGGAAAAGTTTTAAAAAAACTAGAACTATTAATGAGCGAAATAGAAAAACTGAATAATTAAATACTGCTAAAAAGCCACTTATTACTGGCTTTTTAAAAAATTTTTAAAAAATAAATAAATTTATGTGTAATGTTTTTAAATTCTAGCCACTAAATAAGAAAACATTAGAAATCATGAAAATACAAGAAGCACAAGACTTTTTTGAAAGTTTAAAAATTAAAACGAATAACACAACTGAAATCAAAGTTTACGAAAATTTCCTTTATATTCTAAAAAAATTAAAAACTAGAGAATTCACAAAAGATGAAATTAAAGATATAGAGAAGGAACTCGAAAATTTGAATCTAAAATCAAATCCTTTAAATAGAAAAAAATATTTTAAAAAAGCTCAAATAAAATTCGAGAACTATCTAAAGGATAAATTTTCTTTAATTACAAAAAACCACTATACCAAAATTGGGGTTGGTTTAGGATCCTCTTTCGGAATACTATTTGGAATTATTTTTTTATCAAGTCTTGAAAGGTCTATGGGTATAGCAATAGGTTTAAGTATTGGGATGTTGATTGGAATAATCATAGGTATTAATATGGATACTAAAGCTTTAAAAGCAGGGAAAACAATTTAATAAGGAAAGTTCACAATATAGGCTGCATAAGCCAACTGAATTATTTATTGCAATGTAATTTAGGATAAATACAATTCGAGATTCACTTCATCAATCAAATCAAACGAATAAATAACGACCACTATAAGCAGTGTTAAACTAAAAATTAATAGCTGAAAGTGTAAAATTTAATCAAAAAATAAATAGACAAATGAAATCAAAAATAACCATAATAATTATTATGCTAATCGCAACTATAAATGCTTTTTCGCAAAGCCTTGAAGGGGTATGGCATGGTATCACAAAAAAACCAGATAATAAAGAAATTCTTTTCGTTTTTCTTTTTGAAGAACATCAAAATAGTATTACATCAAAAATGGCTATTCCAACTTTTGATGTAATGGATATCAAACCAAAAACTACTATTTTTAAAAACGGAAAATTGACCATTGACGGGTCAAACATTGGGATAAAATATGAAGGCGTTTGGAATGAAAACACAAGCCAAATCGAAGGAACATATACAGAAGGTAGTGTCGAACTTGTTTTAAATCTAGTTAAGGGTAACCCTAAAATGGCAGAAAACAAAAGACCTCAAGAACCTACCAAACCATATCCTTATTACGAAGAAGAGGTAAAATTTAAAAATACTGATGCAGACATTACTCTTTCGGGAACTTTTACAAGACCTATTCAAAAAGGAAAATATCCCGTTGTTATTTTAATAAGCGGAAGTGGAAGACACGACAGAGATGGTAGCGCAGAGTCACATCGTCCATTTTTAGTGATTTCAGATTATCTTACGCGTAATGGTATTGCCGTATTGCGTTATGATGACCGTGGTTTTAGAAAATCTAGTGGAGATTTTAGTAAAGCTACAACAGCCGATTTTGCAAAAGACGTAGTAAGTGCTGTTAGCTATTTAAAATCAAGAAACGATATTAACGTAAAACATATAGGCTTAATAGGACATAGTGAAGGAGGGATTATTGCTCCATTAGTTGCAAATCAATCTTCAAATATATCCTTTATAGTTACGTTAGCGGCTACAGCAATTCCTGGAAGTGAAGTCGCAGTTATGCAATCCAAAATTCTAAGACCATTTCCTGTACCAAATGAAAATGATTTTGAAAAAAATGTAAGAATAGCAATTGAAATTGCATCATCAAACTTAGATATTGCAAAAAAAAGAACAGCATTAATAAAGCACAATAAGAGCTACTTAACCCCAATATTAAAATCATTAGGAGCTTCAGATGATAATATTTCAAAATTTATTGATAATGAAACCGAAACAGTATTAAAACCATGGAATAAATATTTTTTTAACTATAATCCAGCCAATGAATTTGAGAAATTAAAGATCCCCATGTTATCTTTAAATGGAAGTATGGATAAACAGGTTGATGCAACTATAAATCAAAATGCCATACGTAAAGCTTTAATTAAAGGTGGAAACAAAAAATATAAAATTATAGAATTAGAAAACCTAAACCATCTTTTTCAAGAGTGTAAAACGGGTAATATAGATGAATACAAAGAGTTAGAACAAACAATAGCACCTATTGCTTTGAATGAAGTTTATAAATGGATAAATGAAGTAACGAGTAATAATAAAAAATAACATACATCTAATGAAGAATTTAAATTATTTGAAAGTTTTATTTCTATTAGTTCTATTTACAAATGTAAGAGCTCAAGAAAAAAAGCTTCTTCTAAAAGAAAACTTAATAGAACTATCTAAAACGCCTATTTATTCCCGTCTAACTGAAGTGAAAGACGGTCAAACAGAATTTAAAAACCAATTTAAATATTTAGATAGTATTGAAATTTATACTATCACATATTTAAGTGATGGTCTAAAAATAAATGGGCTTTTAGTTAAACCTAAGAAACAAGGAAAATATCCTTGTATAATATATAATAGAGGTGGAAATAGAGACTTTGGAGTCCTAAAAATAGCACATGGAGCAATTACACTTGGTCAAATCGCTAAAGAAGGTTATGTAGTTATTGCAAGTCAATACAGAGGGAATGGAGGTAGCGAAGGTCAAGAAGAGTTTGGAGGTAATGATGTTAACGATATAACTATTCTACCAGAAGTTTTAAAAGAAATAGAAGTTGCCGATACAAATAAAATAGGTATGTATGGCTGGAGTCGTGGCGGTATGATGACATATTTAGCAGTAACCCAATCAGATAAAATTAAAGCAGCAGTCGTTGGAGGAGCTATCGCAGATAATTATGCTTCAATTGAAGATAGACCTGAAATGGAAACAGGTGTCTTAGCCGAATTAATTACAAATTACAAAGAGAATAAAGCAATTGAACTAGAAAAAAGATCTGCCATTAAATGGGCTGATAAATTCCCTAAAAAAGTCCCAATACTAATGCTCCACGGAACATCTGATTGGAGAGTAAAACCAGAGCAAAGCCTAAAACTTGCTTTAGAATTTGAAAAATTTAGAATTCCATACAAACTTATTATGTTTGAAGGCGGTGATCATGGAATTTCTGAACACAAAATTGAAGTCGATAAGCAAGTCCTTAATTGGTTTGACAAATATCTAAAAAACGATAACCCGATTCCTAACATGGAATATCATGGAAAATAATTGATTATAAAGCAGCAAAAAAAATTAAAATATACTCTTGAATAGTAAAATGCAGTCAGACTTATTAATAAACAATCAATGACAAAATTGAATGAATTGTTAAAAAATAAGCAGAGTAAATCTGTTTCCAACTTTGTTTATAGAGAATAGTGATTTAAGTATTAAAAACATAGAATTAATTATAAAAATAGTCAATGTAAAACTTTAAAATTCGTTAGTGTAAATCCGCTACTACTCATATTGGAGTTTTAACCTCAATTATAGAAAATTAAATAAGAATAATTAAAAACAATAAAATGACAAAAGGATCAAAAATAGTATTGACAATAGGACTCATTATTTTTTTTCAACAATTTGTAAAAGCTCAGGGAAATGAAAACCAACAGTTTTTACAAAAAGTAGGCGCTATAGATAGTCTTTACTCTAATACGCTAAAAGAAACTAGAAAAATTTATGTACAACTCCCTGCGGATTACAAACCCGATGAAAACATAAAATACCCAGTTGTTTTTGTTTTAGATGGTGAAGTATTTCTCCCTACAGTGAATGATGTACAAAACTATTATAGTGGTGGCTTTACACCCGAAATGGTTATTATTGGCATTTCAAACAATAAGAACAGAATGCCGGACTTGACAACTTCAAAAGTAACTGAGATGTATGGAAGTCCTTTTAAACAAGAAAACGGAGAAGCTGTCAATTTTAGTAAGTTTATAGAGACTGAACTAATTCCTTTTATAGAAAAGAAATACCCTGTAACCAATTTCAGGACTCTTATTGGTCATTCTTACGGAGGTTTATTTACTATTTACACACTAATTCATCACCCAGAATTGTTTTCCAATTATTTGGCGATTGATCCTAGTTTGGATTGGGATAATCAACGATTAATTACAGAAGCAAAAGATAAAGTTTCAAGCGCTAATTACAAAGGGAAGTCATTATTTATGTCTCTGGGAGGTTCAGGGGTGCCCTTAAATGAAATAAAAAAAGACACAACAGACTTGACCTTATTTTCACGATCTAATATTGCTTTTTCTGAAATATTGAATAAAAATAAGCAAAATCAATTAGCTTTTGAATGGAAGTTTTATCAAAGAGATTTACATGGTACTATTCCCTTTCCTTCCATTATGGATGGTTTAATTTCTGTTTTTGAATGGTACCAAACGGAAAATATTGACAAATATAATATGCCAACTACAACTGCAGAAGAAATTAATAAGATTGTAAGGTATCGACAACGTAAACTTGAAACACATTTCGGATACGCTGTACCTCCTTTTCCTGAATTCTTAATAAATATGCAGGGTTACATGAGTATGGATATGGACCAAATGGAAAGAGCTAAGATGTACTTTGAACTAACCATTGAGTATTACCCAAATAGTGCCAACAGCTACGATTCTATGGCCGATTATTATGAAAGAAATAATGATTTTAAAAATGCCTTAAAATTTGCGACTAAAGCGTATGAAATAAATGCTGATGATCATTATAAACAAAGAATTGAAGAATTTAAAGAAAAAATTAACAAAGGGTAACTATTATTGAGCAGTCTATAATTTCTAATATTTGCATTGCCGCCTATCCTTGCAGAGAAATACCGTATCTAAACCAATTTCAACCTTAAATAACAAATATTGAACACGCAGAAGAAATTGTTCAACAAGTATTAGAATACCAAATTGATAGTTTAAAACTTGAAACGATAATTCAAAAATTCGTGAATACTCAAAAATCATTTTGTCCAACATTGACTAGTCATTACAAAATTTTTGAAATGCTTGAACAAGGTGAAAGTGAGTTGAAATCTAATGCTGTACATTATATAAATCCATTAATTCAAATAGTTGATAGTAAAATAGAATAGATGGACAAACGAAAAAGAAAATAATAACTCAATTAAAACGAATATTTTTAAGCAACATCAATTTCATTTGTATATACTAAAAAAATGAATGAAGCAGGCATAAATATTATTTGCGAAACTGAATCAGGAATAGGAATAACGGCCCCTGGCTACTCTATCCATCAGGAACTTTTACTTTACAAACAAGCAGGATTAAGTAACTATGAAGTTTTAAAAACAGCAACAATAAATCCTTCCAAAACAAATAAAGAATTGTCACAAATTGGAACTATTGAAAATGGTAAATTGGCAAATTTCATATTGAATTCCAAAAACCCACTTGAGGATTTGAGAGTACTGAAAAATCCTAAATGGATAATGATTAAAGGACTAAAAATTAATAAAAACGTATTAAATGAGCTTACTAAAAAGGCTAAAGATCGTAACAATTTAGTTGTAACAGCTTTTAGCTATTTGGAATATCTTTTGGTTGAAAAAGTATAAACTATTTACAGCTAGGTATACCTATGGTAAATAGAGGTAAATGGGTACAGTAAATTATAGCGTAAATTTATGTTCGTATAATTGAGTAATATTAGGCAAACCAAAAGAAAAATTACTAATTTTATAAATACATAGTACAACAGCTTAAGTTTAATACGATTTGGGTAATTGACTTAATGGAAGATTCGTCTTATATTTGGGAGGATTTAGTTAAGCCTAAAAATAGAGCTTAATTTAGTCCCAAATATGCTGTAGTACAATAATGTGTAAACTATTTTATCAAAAATATTAAAGAAAATGTTTCAAATTCTTGAAAAAGTTTTAAAGAGAAAAACTGATGTGAATGATAATACATTAAAAAAAATAGTTTCATATTTTAAAATTATACATACTAAACGAAACCAAATCTTACTGACTAGTGAAGAAGTATGTCAAAATTATTATTTTATAAACAAAGGATGTATTCGTTTATTCACAATTTCAAAAGACGGTAATGATAATTCAAGATTTTTTGCATTTGAAGAGAATTTTGCAACAGCTTTACCTAGTTTTATAGACCAAAAACCTGCCGAAGAATACCTACAAACAATTCAAAATTCGGAATTACTCGTTATTTCAAGAACTGATTTTTATCACTTGGTAAATACTTTGCCAGAATTTGCAAAGTTATACACTGAAATTTTAGAAAATGGTTTTATAATGGCGCAAAAACGAATTTACGGATTTCAAGGGTTTGATGCTAAAGAAAAAGTAAAATGGATAATTAAACATCAGCCTAAATTATTATTAAATGTTTCAAACAAAATGGTTGCATCCTATTTAGGAATATCAGCTTCAACATTAAGCAGAGTGAAATCTAAATTATAAAAAACGTTGACATAGAACAACTTTTCTGAAGTTTTCAGCAATTACCTTTGTAAAAAAAACAGATGAAAAATTTACTATTACTAATTGCTATCATTCCTTTTATTACTAATGCACAAAAAAATCCAAACCTAAAAGAAGTCGCCACTTATGAGAAAAACTACATTAAATCAGTAGAAAATCTAACATTAGATGCTGCCTATCTTTTAACTGATAAAGCATTGAAAAAAGCAAATGAAATTAATAAAAATGTATCAATAGCAATTCTTGACGCTTCTGGTAATATAATTTTAATGATTCGAGGTGACGGTGTAGGAATACATAACACAGAAGCAGCTCGTAGGAAAGCTTTTACAGCATTATCAACTAAAACTTCAACACTTGAATTATTACAAAAAGCAAATAATAATCCACTTATTAATAATTTGAATACGCTACCAGAACTATTACTTTTAAGTGGTGGTTTACCTATATGGTATAAAGGAAATGTTGTGGGTAGTATTGGAGTTGCTGGTGGTGGAAACCCAGAAAATGACGATTTAATAGCAAAAGCGGCAACAATTTATGAAAATGGAATCACAACTAGTAAATAATTTAATAAATAAAATAATGAAAAAATTAATCTACACTACGTTTTTAATACTTTTATCAACCTTTATGTTCGGACAAAACAATAAGTTCCAACTTTCAAGTCATATTCTAGATGTGTCAAAAGGTTCACCAGCAAAAGACATATCAATCAAATTAGAAAAATATAACGAACAAACTAAAGTTTGGTCGTTTGTAGATGAGAAAAAAACTGATTTAAACGGAAGAATTACCGACTTCTTAAATTCAGAAAAATCAAATTTAGGAATATATAAATTAACATTTTATACTAACGAATATTTTAAAAAAGAGAACATTGAAAGTTTTTATCCTTTCATTGAAGTTGTTTTTCAAATAAAAGATCAAAATCATTATCACGTTCCTATCACATTGTCAGCATTTGGATATTCAACTTATCGTGGAAATTAAATTACAAAAAACAATATACAATAGAGCTTATAAGATATTGAGATAATAATACTTAATTTAAACTCTGCTTTGTATTTTTTAAATTAGCCGAATAAGTAAAAGCTTTTGGCATACTTTTCCTCAACTTCTTATAGTTGCAAAAACGTTCAAAAACAAAAAAGGCCTGGTCTAACGACTAGGCTTTCTCATATTCCGTAAAAGCTACTATACAAAAACTGAACTTATTTTTTTCTTACTTGTAAGCTGCTGAGGTAATATTAGGAACTAGACTCAAAAATCTACCAATTATTCCTGCTTTCAAATCAAAAGAATAATCTATTTTTTCAAACATCATTTTCAAGTACCATATAAATTTGTCACTGTAGTTGCTTTCTAATAAGATAGTTCCTTTCAGGAATACATGAACATCGCTTTTCATTATTCTTCCATGATAATTCAATCGTATAAACAATTAATTTATCCTCACATTAGATTTAACAATTAAATCTGTCAAGTAGTTTTAGAAGAGGGCATTAAAAAGCTCCTTTTCTCCACTCAACTAACTAAAGGAAGGTGTTAGAAGAGCGTCAGAAACTGTTAGAAGTATTTATGTAAGTGTCTGAAGATAAAAAAGTAGTGTTTAGAAGCGTCATTTCACCTTTCAGAAGGACCATCTACACCTGTCCGATGACCATTTGTAGGCTACAATTGAAAGACCAAATGCTTCTGCCCTACTTTTAATAACTTTCTTCAAAAAAACAACAAGTTTGCATTTAGATAACAAAAAACAAACTTATTTGCATTTATACATTTCTTTATAAAAACAGAAAACATAATAATTCCATTAGTATTACTATTCATTAAGAAAACTAAAACTCCCTTTAAGTCCCAATCTATATAGTTTCGTTTGATTTATGCTGTTTTTAAAGATATTTAAAAGAAATCTATAAAAGTCTCCTACTTTTTTAACTAAAAAGTAAAACCAAAATTACAAATAAATTAAAACACTTTTGTATATTTGGGAGCAACAAAACAAATAAATACATCATGGCAATAAGCACTACTATACGCATCCAAATTGGAGGCGAATCTCTTACGCGATTTTCTAAGTTAGTGATACATCAAAAAGTACATACACATCATACTTTTTCATTATTACAACCTTTACCAAAAGAATTTGTGAGTCAAGCAATAGATAAATCACAAAGCTATATTGGTCAAACCATAAAAATTGAGATACAACCTTCAAGTTTAAGAACATCATCACCACTTTTGTTTAATGGGATAATAACAGAAGCACAAATGATTCGTACTTCGGGAGCAGCAGGAGGAATCATAATAAATGGTTATAGTCCAACCATTGCAATGGAAGGAACACCAAAAACACAATCTTTTTCAGACGATTCTTTGTCAGATATCATAAAAAAAATTACAGGCAGCTATCCTCAAAGAGAACTGCAACCGACAGTTGATATAAAAAACGATACAAGTTTGCCTTATGTAGTGCAATACAGAGAAAGCGATTTTGGCTTTGCCTGTAGAATGGCACAAAAAAAAGGACAATGGTTCTATTATAATGGAGAAGAATTAACATTCGGTCAACCAAAATCTAAAAATTTCGTATTAGAATATGGTCGATCGTTGCACAGTTTCAATATCGAAATGCGTGCGAAACCACTAGGTTTTGAATATTTAGGATATGATTCTAGTAATGCAGAAACACAAAAAGCGAATGCTACAGAAGTAAATTACCAGCCAGAAGGCTATTCTAAAGTAATGTATGAGAGTTCTAAAAAGCTTTTTCCAGACGATTCAACGATGCTTTATACACACCCTATCGAAGAAGGAAGTGCACGAACACATTTAATAGATAGAGTAACCACACAATTGCAATCTCGAGCAGCCGATTTAGTAACTGCAAAAGGAGATAGTGACGAAACAGGATTACGAATTGGAGACGTCGTTTCTATTCAAGAACCTGCTTTTTCAATGACAGGTAATCTATTAGATGGTCTGCAAGAGCAAAATTTTGGAAGCTATATTATTACCGATATTACTCATGTTTGTGAAGAATCGGGCTCCTATCACAACACTTTTCAAGCCGTTCCAGATACCGTTTTAGCACCACCTTATGGAAACGTACACAATCATCCAACAGCAGATACGCAACCCGCAGTTGTTACAGATAATAATGATCCATCAGGATTAGGTCGTGTGCAAGTAAAGTTTGCTTGGCAAGACGGAAACTCACCATGGATTCGTATGATAAATCCACATGCAGGAGGAGGAAAAGGAATGTATTTTATTCCAGAAATTGGAGAAGAAGTATTAGTTGGTTTTGAAGCAGGAAATGCAGAGAAACCTTTTGTTCTTGGAGCAATGTATAACGGTAGTGCATCGAGTGCCTATGCGACTTCAGGTAACGATAAAAAGGTGATACAAACAAGAAGTGGCTGTAAAATTATTATAGACGATGCTGTTGGTTCCATATTTCTAGAAGACCCTAGTGGAAATAGTGTGCTATTAGATGGAAACAAGAATATCAGCATCAATGCACCAAAAAACTTTACTGTAAACGCAGGTGAAAATATAATTTATAGTGCTGGAGGAAATATAGTTTCTAGTGCTCAAAAAAATATAAATATAATTGCTGGAGAAAGCATAACCGAATTAGCCAATGAAGACTATAGCTTAACAGCTAGTAATATTTTTGAAACCGCTCAAATAGGTAGAAGCTCAAAAGCTAAATCGATTACAGAAAACATGGAAAAAGGAAATATAATAAGTAGTAAGGAAGCCATTCATGTAGAAAGTGCGAAAGAAGTAAATGTGAATAGTGGTAAAAAAGTTAACATGCAATAAAGATGAATGAAGGAGGAAATATTGTTAGAACCACTTTAGGTACATCACACAAGGAAGCCGAAACTATAGCAATAAGAGCAACAAAAGAGAACTTAGAATTTACTTCACCAAATGAAGTCCGTTTTAATGGTAAAGAAGGTGGTAAAAAGTTTGGTGATTTTGTAGCGCAAAGTGAAGAAGAGCAAAAAACAATAAGAGTCAATTCAAAACTTATTGGTAAAGCACGAAGAGACCCAGGCTATAATTTTGATAAGACACCCGCAGAAGATATGATGAGCGGAGATAAACCTCCTAAATCTGCAAGCATTATGAACGATGCTATGTTTACACACAATAACGCAACTTTAGGAGCATATTTAGATCAGTTAATGCAATCGCTCTCAATAGGAAGCATGGAAACTGTTGCTTTAGAAATGTCATCTCTTTTTAAAAGTGGTACTGGCGGAACATACAAAAGTGATGCGTTAAATAAGGAAATAGAAAATAACGCTGCCACTTTAAAATTTCATGACAATTTTGTAAATCTTTTTAAAGCAGAATTGAGCATTGCAAAATATGACCCAAATCAGATGGAAATAATACCTATGGATTTACTCAATTTTTCTTCATTTTGGGATAAAGTGTCTGGGTTAGGAATAACTATACATCAAGTTTGGAGTGTAAAGGCAGAAATTGAAAACTATGTATATACAGAATCAAATGGAAAATGGGAATGTGATTTAATCTATACTTTTTATGACCATTTTGGCTTAGATTGGGATGATATTGTAAAACATGGTTCAGATAGAATACCTCAATATCATACAGGAGATTGTTTTAAGGCATGGTATATTCTTCAACATTATAGAAATGCAAAGCCATTTATTACCGAAATGATTAAAAAAATAAAAATAACAAACTAAGAACATGAAGACAAAGATAAATATAATAACAGTATTTGCTTTACTATTGTTTTCTTGTAACACAAATAAAAAAATGCAAAATATCAAAATAGAACCTTTAAGTCCCTATCATTACGAATTTAAAGATAGTGAGAATAACCTAGACAAAATTGATTACTTTTTCTTAAAAGGAGATTTTCAAGTTAATGATAATTTAAAAAAGGAATTACACGATTTTATTACTAATTATAGTAAAACTAATACTAAAAAATATGCTTATAATTCTGTTTACATATACAAAGAAACAAAAGAATTAAACAATGCATACAAAGGTGATAAAAGTTCATTTGATGGTCTTAATAATGAGATAATAGCTTATGTTCGATTTAATAATAATGAACTAGATATCTTCTATGTACTAGAAGAAGGAAATGTAGTTTTTGATTTGATAAAAAACCAAGAAGTTGAATTTGAATTTGAGCAATAATTTTATTTTAAAAATTATTTAAATGGTTTTTGAAATAGTAGAAAAAATCGATTGTACGGTTAATAGTCTACAGAAGAAAATAGAAACAAAATATAGCATTGATTTTTCAATACTACAAAACGCTGAAGAAGGGAAAGTATATCTCGTAAATAAAATAACAGAAAAAAAAGAAAATGAAAAAGAAAATATTTTTTTAGAGATATTGGCAGCACTAGAAGCGCTCACCTACCCTTTAAAAATTCAAACCGATATTAACGGGAATTTCAAAAATTTCTTTGAATTTGACAATTGGTTGCAGGAATGGCAAAAAAACTCAGAGTGTATAATAAACGAATTTGAAGATTCAGAAAACGTGAAAAATATTAGAAATCAATATTATGACATCATAAAAAATGAAGCTGCTTTCACAAAAAGTAAATTCAAAGAACCCTATTGGAATTTGTTTTTTTTTAATCCTTCTATAGATGATAAAAATAAACCCGATATAGGCACAACTCTAGTATGGAACATTAAGTCTATTGGCTCTCAAGCTTGTATTGGAAGAACCAAAATACTAAATCCTGCTTCTAAAGAAATTATTATTTCCTTTGAATCAAATAGTGAAATAGAAAAATCGCTACTCGAAAAAATAAAAAGAAAAGCAAGTAAAAAAGAAGCAAAACAGGAAAAAGTAAACATCAAACTAGTAACCGAATCCTATTTTGATACCATTGAAAGAAAAATAAAGAAAAAAAAGGCAAATTTCCATCTCGCAATGAAAGATGGGTTTACCTATAAAGAAGAAATTACCATAACGTTAAAGCAATAAGTATGGCAAAAGGGAAAATAATAATAGAAGGAGCAAAAGCATTTTGTTCTAATTCTACAACAAACAACAATAAAGGGAAGGCAGTCCCTATAAACATAACAAGTCAGAAAAAGAAATTAGGTAAAAATAAATACTTTGCACAAAACAAACCCATTGCTACCTATTTAGATGATACTTTTGAAAATTTCGATAATGGAAAAGGTTTTGGAACATGCAAATTACCAGACAATAAAACAGCACCCTGTGCAGGGATATGCAGTATAAAATATAAAGATTATTATGAAAATGTAGATTTCAATAAAAGTATGAAGGTACTTTTAGATGTTTCTACAGGTACATGCGAAGGATATGGCCAAAAAGGAACCATTCAATTTGCCGACAGCGGACAAAAAGGAAGTGTCTCACAAATAGATATTAATGAAGCCGATGCTTTTGCTATTGCCAATACTTCTGCTATATGGGAAACGGCTTCCTCATCTTCAACCAAAACCTCTGTTAGCAATATTGAAATTATAAAACCCTTTAGAGAAAAACCTAAAGGAACTAAAAACACTTATTATTTTATAAAAGAACCCGAACCATTACAAGTGTTTTGGCAAAATAACATTCAAAATGATAGCATGATTCATTTAGAGGCTTGTGCTTCTGGAGATGCTTCAAAAATTTCATGGGTGTTGTTTAAAGGAACGGGTATAAAAGATAAAATTAAAACTTTTATAGGGCTAGGTACTACTTTTAATTGCAATTTAAACACACTCTTCAAAGATTTAGAAGAAGGTGAATACCGTATAGAAGCTTATGGTAAAAATGCTGGCGATGATGAATGTGCAATTATCATTGAGTATGTAAAAGACCATGTTGAAGGCATTACAGTAGCAGGTAAATCTACCGTTAAAAATATGCCTGTTCCAATCAATATTTCCTTCAAGGCAAATTCATTTAGCGATTTTTCGAAAATTTTAAACAACAACAAGTTAGTAGATACCTCACCTGTTGTGAGTTGGCGTGTATTAAAAGAAGGAGCAGTGCTATATAATAGTTATAGTACTAAAGATACTAGTTTATTAAAGGTTAGCATTGCCAATGAAAGCGTTAGAACTACTCCAGTGGCAGTAATGACTTTTAAAAATGCTGGAAAATATACTATTGAAGCCTATACCGATGCGCAAGGAACAAACCGTCACACCGTTTCCTTAGAAGTGAAAGACACCTACGGTGTTAATACCATTTCCCACAAAGGGAGTGGACTCTTACGCTATAATGATGTACTAAACGTGAGTGTAGCAAAATATTCTGTTGACCTACTTCCAACTAATGCAAAAGTGCAATGGTACCTACAAAAAGACAGAGTACGATTGAATCAATTTGAAACTGCTGCTATTGCAACAAACCCTAACATCAATAAAAGAATAGATGAAATAGTCAATATAGATGCCAAAGCAGGTAATAATTATTTTGGCAAATATGTTATCGAGGCCTACGGAAAAGCCTTAGAAGCAAGCAAAACCCCTAGTTTTAATGGTACAGATGCTTTTTCATTTGAGGTAATTAAAAACTCCGCAGATAAAATCACCTTGCCTTTACATGTACCCAAAGGCTCTAAAGTAAAATATGATGCTACCGCTCGAATAATGCCACTCATTAACGACGAGCAATTAGTACTTCAATTGCCAGAGGGAGTAACTAATAATAACGATGGTTCGCTAACATTCACAAAAAACGGGGAATTTAAAATTGAAGCCTCTGTTTCTGGAGCCTATACAGAAGCTACAAAAGTAAGCTCCACTGTAAAAGTGACAACTCCCCTATTAAAAAGAGCTTTATGGTCCTATAAAACAGGATACAAACGCACAGAAACAGGTTTCAAAGAAGAGTCCTATGGTTTTGTGGAAATAGAAGGATTATCGAATTTGTCTCTGAAAGCCAAAATATGGCTCAAAGGAGACTATGATAGCTACTTAGCAGAACCTGAAAAATTTTTATTAGAAGAAAAAACAATTGCATTAAACGACCAAGGAAAAGGCTATTTTAAAATAGCCACAAACGACGAGTATAAGAAAAAAATGGAAGCGGCAATTCCTGCAACTACAGAGAACCCTACTCCTACTTATAGCCTAATTTTCACCATCGAGCTACCCGAAAATAGCTCAGGTGCCACAACTTTAGCCGAAAACCTAGAAATAACACATGCCAATTTAATTGTGGGCACAAAAATGTACAGCGTTTTAGAGACCAACGAAGTATTGCAAGTTACTAACGAACAAAAAGTAAAATCGATCGTTTTTGCCACAGAAGACGGTAAAAATGTGCAACAAACCCTAACCTATTATGGAAAAACGCACAAAATATGGGCGCATACTGTTAACATGATCGATGAGGAACTCAAAATAGACGTTTTGAGAGAAGTTCCTAAAGAAAACATGAACGAAGATGCAGCAGGAATCATTGTTACCCATGAAGCCATAGAGACTTACAACGCAGAAAAAGTAGGCCCAGACGGTTTACTAGAAGTAAGTTTCACATTAAACGAAGATTGCAAGATAGAAGGCCAAACCTATGATTATTATATAGCACAAGTTTCTAAAAAAGTAAAAGATGCAGCCGACCCTAACAAAGAATCCTACCAACTACTCAAAAGCCAAGTAATAGTAAACGATTCCTTGCCAGCCAGTTTAGCCCATGATACAGAAATGGAAAAAATGGGTATTAAAGCAAAAAAAGCCGATGGCACCCCTTTTTCACCAGAAGAAATGCTAACCCTTCGCAAAAAATTCATCAACTACGAACAAGGAGCTTTAAAAGTAGCACACACACAAGCCACACCAGAAGCCGTTCAAAACAATAATGTTTTTGTAGAAATAGAATCGGCTGAGATAGAGAACAATACTGTCACTTGTTTTTGTAAGGATAATAATTTTTATTGGAGTTCAAAAATTACGTGCGAGGAAAGAAAAAAAGTATTAGAAGTATGTGCCGAACTTTGGGGAGAAGATAAAAAAGTAGAAAAAGCAAGCGAATTAATGTCTATTTTTCATTTAGAAACTGCAAACTCATTTTCTCCATCAAAAGAAAACGGCAAAGGCTATGTGGGATTAGTTCAATTTAATGAAGGCAGTGCCAACACAATTGGAACAACCTATGCAAAATTAAAAGCAATGACATTTATAGAACAAATGGACTATGTTAAAAAATATTTGCAAAAAAATAAAGACAAACTCACCACCCTTACCGATTTTTATTTACAAGTCATAAAACCAAATGCAGTAGGCAATGGCAACAATCCAGATTATGTAGTGTTTGATGAAAGTATAAGTGTTCCAGATAATGGTATTGAATCTAACCTCGAAACAAGAAAGAAAAATATCCAAAGAGAACCATGGGTAACAAAATACGGATATGCTTCTAATCATACATTTATGAAAGAACCAGGTGAGTTTGCAAATAAACGTCAAGCATGGAATTATACAAAACAAATGAACGTAGAACGAAGAGGATTTGCAAACGGAAAAACAACAGTTAAAGAAATTACACAAGTTGTAACAGAGCAACATTACATTCCTGGTAAAACAGAAACATTTACTGGAAGATGTAAAAACGCAACTAATCTTGATTTGGCAGGAAGAGCTCCTTGGATGGCATTTGCAGTTCAAGAGTTAAAAACATATAGTGGGATTAGACAAACGGAATCCCCATTAAAAGAGAGGATTTACACTTATTTTGACGAAAGTAGTATGCCTGATGGAACTAATAAAACTTTTTGGTGTGGTTCATTTGTTAATTGGTGCTTTGTTCAAGTTCAAGAATATAAAAATACAAACTCTATAGCTAATGTAGCTGCTTTTGATTGGCTACCAAAAATAGAAGCAAAAAAACAAAGAGATGATGTAGATGGTTGGCCAAATTCTGAAATAATTAAGAATGTTGATGATGTCTTTTATGGTGCTGTTATAGTGTTTTCTCACTCTCATGTCGCATTTATATGTGGTCAATCTGAAGATGGAAAAAGTTTTATTTACCTTGGAGGGAATCAATCAGATGGAAAACCAAATGATGGCAAAGGAAAGAGGACAATATCTACAAATCCAATAAAAAAAACAGGTATTGGATCTGAATTTTGGATTGTAAAACCAATAAATTACAATCCTACTAATGAAGAAAAAGAACTAATGGTAGTTTCTACCGATGGAAAAGAATTAACTAAAGATACAACACGATGAAAAAAATAATATTTATAATACTAATACTAAGTATTTATAGCTGTAAAAAAGAAAAAGATGTTAATTACTCAAAAAAAATGGAATACAAAAAAGAAAATAATTTCGATAATAACAATTTTATTAATACTGATTCTATGTTTAATTTAATATTAAAAAAACAACTTGAGAAAGGTATATCAGGATTGCTAAACAACTCTTTTGATATTGAAACTTATGTTTTTAAAAAGGAAGATTTAGAAGTAACATTACCCACAATAAAAAATATTTTATTAAGTAATGGATATAAAACATTAAGTAATGAAAAATTTAATTTAAAAGTAAAAAAATTTTTTAATAGAGTAATATCCCCTGATTCAAATAAAAATTTTCTTTTTTCAAATGATTATGATGTTTGTTCAAAGGATATAAAATTTTATAGAAACGATAATTCAATTGATATAAAACCTTTTGGTTTTTATATAATTAAAAACAATAATTTTATTACTGAATTATATGCAATTCCAGAAATTGTTAATTATCAAAAGGAATTCTCCTCAATAGCTAATATTGAAAATTCTATGGAAAGAGAATTTACTAACGATAAAGGGTCAAAGGTTGAAATTACTAGATGGAAAGACCTTCCAGACCTAGACCAACAACGCAAAAAAAACATCCAAACTCTTGTAGCTCGCAACATGTATCTATTTAACGATAGTAAAGCCCATTTTAAATGGCTTATCTTGAACGATCAATACTTCATGCGAAGCCTAGTAACTACTTTTGGCTATTATGATGATACCACATTAGTAGAATGGGTAGCCGAAAACACCAAAATGGATGCCCAAGATTTAGAACCACTAAACGAAGTCATTTACAATAAAAAATGCGATGGGAAAATCGGTTTTAATTATACTTTTTTAAAAATCATTTCAGAAGATGAGGAGAAAGCAACTGAAAAATTCAACTTTTTGAAATGGTATTATTTTGATTGGCTTTTAAATCCAAAAAACACCCTTGAACTCACTTTTTCTCAAAAAGCAGAAATTATTGCCCGTATGCATAGTTTTATTTATAGTAACATGAATGACTACAGAACCTATGAATTTATGGGAACTTTTGCAGAACATTATGATTATGACAATACCTACAGCAAAGAATTCAAAGCCAAAAACTATTATAACATTCCTGATTTCGAAAAACAATGGAAAGAAGCCAAACTAGAAGGCGATGGAATAGCACTTCCTGGAGAGGAGTAATGTTTGCTTCAAACAAAATAAATAATCTACTATGAAACATTTAAATTATTTCTTTCTTATTAAAATACTCTTTTTCTACTTTGTTGGATTCTCACAAGGTAGTAAATCAAATGTAAAAGAAATAGCAGAATATTTTGAGAAACAAAAACGTATAGAATCAGATGAAGTAGAATATGACAATCCACATATTCTTACAAATAAAGATTTAGAATTAACTTTTCCAATAATTAAAAAAGCATTACTAGATAATGGTTATATTGACCGAATGTTTATTGATAGAGTAGATAAAATATTTAGTCTAAAAAATGAAAAATTTACTTATCATTATGCTCAATATCTTGATGATTCTTGCCTTAAATGGGAAAAAAATAATTTTCTAAAAGAAACATATTGGATAGATCGAGGGAAATACATAATGATTAATTTTGAAAATAGAGTTATCACTGATGCTTTCTGTTTAAATGAAATTGTGGAATTTAAAAATGATGAAATAAAATTAAAAGTCCCTCAAAAAATCATAGCTCGCAATATGTATTTATTTAACGATAGTAAAGCACATTTCAAATGGCTTATTTTGAATGATGCTAAATTTATGAAAAGTTTAGTTACTAAATTTGGCTATTATGAAGATAAAGAATTACTCAAATGGGTTGTAGAAAACACAACTTTTGATGATGACAACCCAGAAGCATTAGATCAACTTCTCTGGAATAAGAAATGTGATGGAACAGTAAAGTTAAATTTAGAAATTTTCCCCATATTAAAAGAAATTATTGAGCCCAATGATAGGGATTATTTTGAAGCCTTAAAAATGTATGTAATGTATTTAATGGAAGAAAAAGACAAAAGAAACGAACTTTCGCTTCAAGACAGAGCAAAGCTTTTAGCACATCTAGTTTATTTTGGAGAACAATACCGTTATGATACTAATTTTAATGACAAAAGTTATTTTATGCAACGCATCTGGATGAGAGATTTAGACGGTTCCATTCAAAAAGAAATAGTTAAAAACAATTATTATAATTTACCTGATTATCAAAATCTTTATAAAAAATCAGAAGAATATCAAGATGCACTTGTAGATGAAAATGGAGGGTAATAGCAATTTATGAAATAAATTATTCAGAGAAGAAATTCATCAACTACGAAAAAGGAGCTTTAAAAGTAGCGCACACACAAGCCACACCAAAAAATATTATAACATTCCTGTCTTCGAAAAACAATGGAAAGAAGCCAAACAAGAAGGCGATGGAGTACCACTTCTTGGGGAAGAATAATTGTAAAAGTATAATATAATAATATGAGAAAAAACATACTGAAAAATGGAGTCCTAATTGTTCTATTATTGGCTTTGTATTCATGTGATAAAGTTAAAAAAGGAGAAAACTCAGAGTTTGAAACTTTAGACGAAAAAACTGAAATAATAGATAATGATAATGTTTTAAAACAGAATGTTATAAAGAATACAGATGTATTAACAAGACAGATACAATTTGGATACTCTGTTTCAAATGATGTAACAGATATCAAACATTATCAATTTAACAATGATGATATTGAAGTGTTAGAAAATGAATGTTCAAAAACATTATTAAGCAATGGTTATAAATTTCCTTCAGATGAAGCATTTAATAATCGGGTAAACAATATATTTGGCACAATTCATTCTAATAAAAGTATATCCTACATTAATTTATTTGATGTTTGTAAAAAAACAGCATCTTTTTCTGATTCCGATGGATTTAGACCCAATATTTTTATTTCAAAATCAAAAAAATTAGTTGTTGACCAACTATTACTTCCTGAAATTATTAATTATGAGGAACTATACCCTACTATAAAAGATATTGAAAACAAAGTAAATACAAAATTTACTTCTAATAATGGTGACAATATTTACGTAACTAGATGGAAAGACGTTTCAGACCTAGACCAACAACGCAAAAAAAACATACAAACCCTTGTAGCTCGTAACATGTATTTATTCAATGACAGTAAAGCCCATTTCGAATGGCTTATTTTGAATGATAAATACTTCATGCGAAGTCTAGTAACTACTTTTGGCAATTATGACGATAAAGAATTAAACAAATGGGTTGCTGATAACACCGATTTTAAAAAAGATAAAATACGAGAAATAAGCAAAGTCATATACAACCAAAAATGTGACGATAAAATAAAGGTTAATTATCCATTACTAGAAATCATTGCAGAAGACTTAGAAAAAGCAGATGAAATGTATTCCTTTTTTAGATATGATTATTTTAATATGTTATTGGACAAAAAAAATAATTTAGAATTAACTTTCTCTCAAAAAGCAGAAATCCTTGCACGACTTCACAGTTTCATTTTTAGCAATATGAAAGACTATAGTGAGTATAAATCCATGGGTGAGTTTGCAGAAAATTACGACAATGATAATGCCTACAGCAAAGAGTTTAAAGCCAAAAACTATTATAACATTCCTGACTTCGAAAAACAATGGAAAGAAGCCAAACAAGAAGGCGATGGAGTGCCACTTCCTGGGGAGTAATAATAATTTAATTAATTCAAAATGATCAAAATATTCGGTTTTTTATTCTTCCTAACTACAATAAGTAGTTTTTCTCAATCTTTAAAAGATAATACATTTTTAAAACAAGATGTATATATCCGTGGTTATTTAACTGCAAAAGATTATAATTTAAAAGGAAGTCCAAAGAAAGTAATAAACACATCTTATACATTTAATGAAAAAGATGGATCAAAAAGTAAAATTGTATCATATTATGTAAAGTTTTTCTCTAAAAAAGGACTTTTAACAAAAGAAGAAACATACAGTTCTGATAATCCAAACGATAAATCCATCTCGAATTATTACTACACAGGTATTAGGTTAGATAGTGTTAGTGGTTTTAGGAGAAGAAATTATATTTATGATAAACAAAGTAGGTTAAATAAAATAGTTTACTATCAAGAAGATAAAAATGATATAGTAAATGAAGGAACTTTTTCTTATGATACTAATGGTTTTATTAATAAAGTTTCAGATATCGCAAATAAGACAAATACATTATATTACTACAATAAAAAAGGCAACATTTCATTAATAAAATATATCAATCCCAGTGGAAAAACAGGAAATACTACTGAAAATTTGTATGATATTAATGGGGATGTCTCTAGCATTATTTTAAATGATATAGATTATGGTTCCTATACGAGAATAAACTACATAAGAACAAAAGATAAAAACAATAATCTAACTACTTTACAATATTCTAATAACTCAAATAAAGGCAAAAAATCTACCACGAACAGTACTTTTGAATACGATTCATTTGGTAGTTTAATTAAAATTACTACTTATGAAGAAAATAAAAGAAAATATGTTTACGAAAGCAAAATAGTCTATTATACAGACGAAGAATTAAATCAAAAAGAAACTATTGAAAAAGAACCCATTCTTTTTCTAGAAAACATCCTCGAAAAACAATTAGAATATGGTCAGCCAAGTTTTGATAATCCCTATAAATATACTTCGCAAGATTTAGAAGTCATACTCCCAGAAGTGAAAAAAATATTAGCTTCTAACGGTTTTAAATTTTTAAATGATTTAGAGTTCAAAGAGAGAATAAAAACAATTTTTGGTAGAACAATTGATTTAAATTCAAGTTCAAAATATCTATATGTAAACTTTATCGAAAAATGCAACAGAACACCTGTATATTTCCCAAACAACATCATTGACTACTTTGGGAATTTTATAATTAAAAACGAAAATTTCATTACAGATAGTTACGCAATCCCTCAAATAATTGATTATCAAAAAAAGTTTAAAGACTTAACAATAAAAGAAAATAGTATAGCTAATTATTATAAAGACGAAAAAGGAGAGATCGTTTCTAAAAATTTATGGAAAGAGAATAAAAGCCTAGAATATGACCGCAATAATAACATCCAAACTCTTGTAGCACGAAACATGTATTTATTTAACGATAGTAAAGCCCATTTCAAATGGCTTATTTTGAATGATGAAACTTTTATGCGAAGCTTAGTAACTACTTTTGGCTATTATGATGATACCGCATTAGTAGAATGGGTAGCCGAAAACACCAAAATGGACGCCCAAGACCTTGAACCATTAAATGAAATCATCTACAATAAAAAATGCGATGGGAAAATCGGCTTTAATTACACTTTCTTAAAAATCATTTCAGAAAATGATGAGAAAGCAACTGAAAAATTCAACTTTTTGAAATGGTATTATTTTGATTGGCTTTTAAATCCAAAAAACACCCTTGAACTCACTTTTTCTCAAAAAGCAGAAATTATAGCCCGTATGCATAGTTTTATTTATAGTAACATGAATGACTACAGAACCTATGAATTTATGGGAACTTTTGCAGAACATTATGATTATGACAATACCTACAGCAAAGAGTTCAAAGCCAAAAACTATTATAACATTCCTGACTTCGAAAAACAATGGAAAGAAGCAAAATTAGAAGGAGATGGTATAACTTTACCAGGAGAAATGGAATAAAAAAACTTTATAACTTATATGCCAAACTGTTAACCTTGGTTTTTTAACAGATCTTACAAAAGGTTTAGAAATCCTAAACTCACAACAAAAAACGCTATCCCATTCCCGAATTACTGACTAAACTAAAAGAACACCAATCTAGTCCACTAGATTTTTTTCACCTACATCCCTCCTACCCAAAAATGACACCCCAAACTAAAAACTAAAAAAAACATCCCCAAACTCGTTATCCAAACAACGGACGTAACCTTCTACAAATTCCACAAACAAAATCATTAAACATTAATAATTCATCATCAACAATTAGCCTTATTCTACTATCTCAAAAGGCATACCAAAAACTAATAAAAACCTTTTTTTGAACGGTTGTGACTGGTTCTGACTTGGTTTGACTGGTTATGACCTATACTGATGTATTAAAAGGGTTTAAAAGCAGTCAAATAAGGGTTTTGTTCGGAAGTTGTTCGGAAGCGCTGCGGACGAGTAGCACTAAACAGGCACTTTTTCGCTACAATCTCCGAACGAAACTGCTACTAAACTGCTACCAAACCTAAAAAAAACAGTAAAAATAGTAAAAATTGAGAATTGAGAATTAGCGATTAGGAATGCCAAAAAATAGGGACATACATTTTTTAAAAAACTTGTCAACTTTAAACTTTAAACTTTCGACTTTTCGACTTAAAAAAAAACATCCACAAATACGGTTTCCCGCAAGGATACTATTTTTTGCTATATTACCTTTGGTTTAGAATGTAAACTAATCGTTTAAAATGTAACAATTACTATAGAAATAGTGTATTCTCGTTTTTAGGAAATGGTTTATACCATTTGTGATTTGAATTTACTGTAAAAGAAAATGATGATTTTTTTCTTGATATGAAATAGAAAAGCATAGCATCGCTACGTTTTTATTCTATATTGAAATAGCGAGGAAAAAAGGGCGTTTTATTCCAGTAAATTCATGTGATAAATGGTATTACATTGCAAATACAAGTAGTCGCATTAAAAACAGGTAGAAATACCTGTTGCTAGTACCAAAATTTTTCGCTAAGTTTGAAAAGTACCATAAAAATATATGTCCAACCAAAATCCTGAACAGATAGCACGTGATACCATTGACAAGCAATTAGTTGCCTGCGGATGGATTATACAAGATAAAAAAAGCTTCAATCTTGCGGCTGGACTTGGTGTTGCTATTCGGGAATATCAAACGGATATTGGTCCTGCGGATTATGTTTTGTTTTTGGACAAAAAGCCTGTGGGTATTATTGAAGCCAAGCGTGCTGAGCTAGGAATCTTAACCGCGGCCGAAGATCAAGCGGAAGGTTATGCCAATGCAAAACTGCGCTTACTCGATAATAAACCTTTGCCTTTTGTCTATTTAAGCAATGGAGAAATTGTAAAGTTTACCGATTATAGAGACCCAAAACCGCGTTCTAGAACCGTTTTTACTTTTCATAGACCCGAAACATTGGCGCAATGGTTAAGTCAAGAGAAAACACTTCGTGCTCGTTTGCAAGATTTACCAGCATTACCAATTGAAGGTTTGCGGGATTGTCAAATAACAGCTATTACCAATTTAGATACATCTTTTAAAGACCAACGACCTAAAGCCTTAATACAAATGGCAACGGGTTCTGGAAAGACTTTTACAGCCATTACGTTTATTTACCGCTTGCTTAAATATGCCAAAGCCAAACGTGTTTTATTTTTAGTAGATACCAAAAACTTAGGAGAACAAGCCGAAAGTGAATTTCGAGCTTTTACGGCTAATGAAGATAATAGATTATTCACCGAATTATATGGGGTTACGCGATTAAATAGTTCGTTTATTCCTAATGATTCGCAAGTATATATAAGCACGATTCAACGGATGTATTCTATTTTAAAAGATACAGAATTAGATGAAAGTGCTGAAGAAGAAAATCCTAACGAAACTCGTTTTATTCCAAAAGAACCTGTTCCTGTTGGGTATAATGAAAAAGTGCCGATTGAGTTTTTTGACTTTGTAGTAATTGACGAATGCCATAGAAGTATTTACAACCTTTGGAAACAAGTGTTGGATTATTTTGATGTGTTCCAAATTGGGTTAACCGCTACACCAGACAATAGAACCTTTGGTTATTTTAATCAAAACTTGGTTTCTGATTATGGCTATGAAAAAGCCGTTATTGATGGCGTTTTAGTGCCTTATAATGTCTTTACCATTGAAACCGAAATTAATAAAAATGGAGCTAGTATTTTAAAAGAGTTTAGTCCTCTTATCGACAAGCGTTCCCGACAAACCCGTAAAAAGTTTTGGGAAGCGTTGGATGAAGATGAAGTATATAGTGGCAAACAATTAGATAAAGACATTGTGAACCCAAGTACGATAAGAACGATTATTAAAGCAACAAAAGATAATTTACCTGCTATGTTTCCTGACCGATACCCTGTAGAGACAGGTTGCGACCTGTCTGCCTTTGAAGTACCGAAAATGTTGATTTTTGCCAAAACCGATAGCCATGCGGAAGACATTATCGATATTGTACGAGAAGAATTTGGAGAAGAAAATAAGTTTTGCAAAAAGATTACCTATAAAAGTGACGAAGACCCCAAAAGTGTCTTGCAACAGTTTCGAAACGATTATTACCCACGTATTGCCGTTACGGTAGACATGATTGCCACAGGAACGGACATCAGACCTTTAGAAGTGTTGTTGTTTATGCGTGATGTGAAAAGTAGAAGTTATTACGAACAAATGAAAGGTCGTGGTACGCGTACGTGTTCTATTGAAGAATTGAAAGCCAAAGGAACGCCTACAGCTAAGTTTAGCAAAGACCATTTTGTAATTATCGATGCTATTGGTGTAGAACAATCCCAAAAAACAGACAGTAGACCTTTAGAAAAAGCACCTGGTGTTTCTTTAAAAGATGTGCTTACCAGTGTTGCCATGGGCAATACTTCCGAAGAAATGATGAGTACGCTTGCCAATCGTTTGATTCGTTTGGAAAAACAACTGCAAGACAAACATAAAAAGGAATTTAGCGAAAAAGCCAATGGTTTAAGCATTAACCAAGTGGTGCAAAAACTACTCAATGCGCACGACCCTGATACCATTGCGAATGAGGAATTACGAATTAGGAATAGTATGCGTGGACAAGCTCCTATAGAAATTGAAAATGCCATTACTGTTGCAAACCAAAAATTAATTGACGATGCGGTAGCGGTTTTTAACAGCCCTGATTTACGTAATTTTATTATTGACATTCGTAAAAAGTTAGACCAGATTATTGATGTAGTAAACATAGATACCATTACCAATATAGGTTGGGTAAAAGACCAAGAAGTAACCAGTGCGGCATTGATTGAAGACTTTAAAACGTGGATAGCAACCAACAAAGACGAAATAACCGCTTTGCAAATCTTTTATGCCCAAGAGTATAGACACCGAACTTTTACCTATACCATGATAAAAGAACTGTGCGAAAAACTAAAAACAGAAAAGCCTTTATTAGCTCCTGTAAGTGTTTGGAAAGCATACGAACAACTGGAAAAAACCAATGGCTCTGCTAAAAATGAGTTGATAGCTTTGGTTTCTTTGATACGAAGAGTTGTGGGTATGGACAGTACGTTGACGAGTTATGACAAAACCGTTGATGCTAATTTTAAAAAATGGATTTTTGAAAAAAATGCAGGAAAACACAATGCCTTTACCGAAGACCAAATGCAATGGTTGCGTATGATGAAGGACTATGTAGCCAATAGTTTCAGTATAGAAAAAGACGATTTTGATTTAAGCCCTTTTAATGCAGAAGGTGGTTTGAGTAAAATGTGGGCGTTGTTTGGAGAAGAAACTGATGTGATTATTAATGAGTTAAATGAGGTATTAGCAGCGTAATGAGTGATAAGAAATTACCGAAAGGATGGAAAATTGTTATTTCCTCTGAAATAATGGATATAAGAGATGGAACACATGATACACCAAAATATGTTACAGAAAACGGTATACCTTTAATAACTTCAAAAAACCTTAAAGGAAATGATATAGATTTCACTAAAATAAGTTTTATCTCTGAAGAAGACCATTTTGAAATTTCTAAAAGGTCAAAAGTAGAAAATGGAGATATATTATTTGCTATGATTGGTACAATTGGTAACCCTGCAATTATTAAAGGTGATGCAAACTTTAGCATTAAAAATGTTGGATTATTTAAAAAAAATGAAGCTAAAATATTACCAGAATTTTTTGTTAACTTCTTAAGGTCAAGCTTTTTCGGAAAACAACTTAGTGAACGAAAATTGCTTAAAGGAACTACTCAAAGATTTATTCCTTTAGGAAATTTAAGAAAAATTGAAATTCCTCTACCACCACTAGAAACCCAACAAGCTATCGTCTCCAAAATAGAAGAGCTTTTTAGCGAGTTAGACAAAGGCATAGAAGATTTAAAAACCGCACAACAGCAACTCAAAACCTATCGTCAAAGTGTATTAAAATGGGCTTTTGAAGGCAAGTTGACGAATGAGAATGTTAAGGATGGTGAGTTGCCAAAAGGTTGGGAATTGGTCAAAACAATTGATGTTATAAAAATCATTAATAATGGCTACACACCTAAAAGTCAATTTTTATCACAAGATAGTGGAGAAATTCCTTTTATTAAAGTTTATAATTTAAATTTCAATGGTACATTAAACTTTAAAAAAAATCCAACATATATTCCAAAAGCAAATCATGAAAAAGATTTAAAAAGATCAATTTGTATTCCTGGTGATGTACTTATTAATATAGTTGGACCACCACTAGGAAAAGTCTCAATTGTAACTGACCAATTTCCAGAATGGAACATCAATCAAGCTATTGTAATGTTTAGACCAAATGAGAATGTAATTTCAAAATACATTGCTTATTATATGCAAAATACATTTACCACAAATTGGTTAGAAGGAACATCTAAAGCAACTGCTGGACAATGGAATGTAAAAGTATCAACATGCAGAGAAATTCCCTTTCCATATTGTTCAGTAAAAGAACAACACCAAATAGTTCAAGAAATCGAAAGTCGTTTAAGTGTTGCCGATAAAATGGAGGAAAGTATTGCGCAAAGTTTGTTACAAGCAGAGTCGTTGAGACAGAGTATATTAAAAAAGGCTTTTGAAGGAAAATTAACGTAGTAAATTTATAAAATGTCATTATTACCACAAGAAAAACTAACTGATTTATTAAAGCAAAAAAAAGTAATTCCATTTATTGGAGCCGGATTTTCTTCAGCTACAGCAAATGTCCCAGGTTGGTTAGGTTTAATAAAAAATGGATTAGAATATGCAAGGGTCAGAAATATTGATACAAGGAATCTTATTGAACAATCAGAAAATGAACTATCAAAAAATAATCTTCTTGAAGCTGCAAATTTCTTGAAAGAAGTTTTAAATGCACCAAGTTTCCCTTTTTCAAATTGGATAAAAGAAGAATTTGAAAATTTGAAAATTGTTTCTTCAGACCTGATTAATTCTGTGCTAGATTTAAATCAAGACATAATTTTTACAACTAATTATGACACATTACTAACCTCATATAATAATATTGAAAATAAGCAATTATTTATTCACAATGAGTATGACCAAGCATTAAATTCCTTAAAGCTAAACAATGAAATTGTAATGCATCTACACGGTATTTTTTCAAAGCCTGACTCACTAATTTTAAGTAAGAATGATTATGATTTATTAAACAAAAACCTGGGATATAAATCATTTATGCAAAAAATGCTTTCGGATTATCACTTTTTATTTATTGGTTGTAGTAAAGATGGTGTAATGGATGATGATTTTCTAATAGTTTTTAATTTTATAAAAGATTGGTTTTCAATTAGTAGTAATCAGCATTTTATATTATTGCATGAAAAAGAAGTAACAAATAAAAATCATATAAAATTACTAACGGAATGTAATATAGAATCAATTGTATATGGTAATGATTACAACTTATTATCTCCTTTTATTAATTCGATAAATCCTAATTATGTTGAAAGACAAGAAAAAATATCAAAATATCAAGACAAATTAGATTCTGAGTTTAAAAGGATAGCAACAAAAACAAAAAATTTCACAACTGAGACAAATAGTTTAGATTCATTTTTATCCTCAAATTTAAATTCAAAATACGACTGGGTAGATTCAGAAAAAATGAAAGCCTTCGAAAATATTCTTTCGGATTATAATAATTCTATTAAGAATAAAAAAGAAAAATTAAAGTTTACACAAACTATTATTCTTTCAATATTTAATATTTCCGAACTAAAAGAAAAAGTTGAATTGTGGTCAAAATATAGTGAATCTCCAAAAAATCTAGATCCTCTAAATTTTATAACCACAGCATTAATTGCTTATGACTGTTTATTAAAAATACCTAAAGAAATTGTATCTGACATTAAACATTCAAATCATTATAATGTTTTGCACTACGGCTTTTATAATGATAATCTAGGTAAATTTATTAACGAAATTAAGCTATACAAGAAACTTAATTTAAATCTTGAAGAAAAATGCAGTGATGATAGATATTTATTTGAAAATTTAAAAAGAATAATTCAATCATTAAAAAGTTTCTTAGAACTAGATTCAGAAACTTTTTACAAAGAAATAGAAAATGCAACTATCAATAAAAATATTCCAAAAAGTTTTATTGTTATAGTTACAGACAAAAGTATAACTCTTAGAAATGAAAATGATCAATCCATAATTTATGCTGAACTTCCTTTAAATGAAAATTTTAGAGTTTCAAAAATTGAAATTGTATCTGTTGAAAATAAAATATTAATATTTGGATTTAATTCTAATACTTGTTTCTATTGGAATCCGAAGGAGGACATATTTATGAATACTTTTTACTTTTCTGAGAAGTATCAAATTAATGACTTTATTATTGATAAAGAAGATAATGAAATTGTAGTATATCTTAAAGTGAATGGTCAAATCATTGTATTAAAAAAGTTTATCGAAGAAAATAAAATTGATATTTTAGAAAACTTTACATCAAGCATTAAATACAGTAATGGTTTTTTAAGTTTAAAAAGAATGGACTCTAGTTATAAAGGAGATGTTTTTTATAAAACTGATTTTAGTGGTAAAACAAATACTCTGTTTACTGTAAATTCATTAGTTGATGAATTAAAATGTAATAAAATACTTAATGAATTAATTACTGATTTTGTAAAAGATGACCCTTTCGGAAATTGGTTATCTATAATTGATGTTAAACAACTGTACAGGATTGAAAAAGAAGGAAAAGAAATAATAATTTTAAGATCTTCTTTTTTAACTCAACAAGATAGTTCAGTTTTATTTATATTTGAAATAATACAAGAAGAATTAATACTTAAAGAATTAATTCATTTAAAGTATTCAGTTTGTTTTTGTTTGGATTATTTTATTACTGAACAAAATAATTTAAAATTAGTTTGTGGCTATTTGAATATGAATGGAAACAAAGTTTTATGTGAGGTTATAGAATTGGATGAAAACTATAAAATTATATTTAACAAAATCTTTAATAATGCTACAATTAGCGAAGATTTTAATACCACAGATACTTTAGAATGTTTTTTTACAAATGAAAATACTATAATTTTAAAAATTGAAAGAGAAAAAATATTAACTTTTTCTCTAGTTGATGAATCAAAAAATAAAATTCAAATATTAGAAAACATTAACACTGTTAAATTCTACAATTCAATTAAATGAGCAAAGAAAATACAAACGCATCCAGTATAGTCAGTAAAGTATGGGCATTTTGCCAAACCCTTAGAGACGATGGTGTAGGGTATGGAGATTATTTGGAGCAACTAACGTATTTGTTATTTTTAAAAATGGCAGATGAATACACCAAACCACCCCACAATAGAACCATGCCTATTCCTAGCGAGTTTGCTTGGGAAACGTTGATTAGTAAAAGTGGTAGTGAGTTGGAGTTGCATTATAACATTATGCTTCGTGAATTAGCCAAAGAAAAAGGGATTTTAGGACAAATCTTTGTCAAGAGTCAAAATAAAATACAAGACCCAGCCAAGTTGTTCAAGCTAATCGCTTTAATCAATGCCGAAAGTTGGATTTTAATGGGTGTAAAAGACAAAGGAGACATCTATGAAGGTATTTTAGAAAAGAACGCAGAAGACACTAAGAGTGGAGCGGGTCAGTACTTTACACCAAGACCATTAATTAAGGCTATGGTAGAATGTCTGCAACCAGAACCTATGAAAACCATTGCTGACCCAGCTTGTGGAACAGGAGGTTTCTTTTTAGCGGCTTATGATTGGATTGTAGAAAATCGTAACCTAGATAAAGAAGCGGCTAAATTCTTGAAATATGAAACGTTTTTTGGTAATGAAATTGTTGCCAGTACAAGACGTTTGGCATTGATGAATTTGTTCTTACACAACATTGGAGATATTGATTCGGATAATTTTATTTCGCCAAATGATTCTTTGATTACTACTTCGACTGATAAATATGATTACATTTTAGCCAATCCGCCTTTTGGTAAAAAAAGTAGCATGACGTTTACCAATGAAGCGGGTGAACAAGAAAAAGAAGATTTGACCTATAACCGTCAGGATTTTTGGGTTACGACAAGTAATAAGCAATTGAACTTTGTGCAACACATTCGCACCATGTTAAAAACTACAGGTCAAGCCGCAGTAGTATTACCTGATAATGTTTTGTTTGAAGGTGGTGTGGGAGAAACAGTGCGTAAAAAATTATTAGAAACTACAGACTTACACACTATTTTACGTTTACCAACAGGTATTTTTTATGCCAATGGTGTAAAAGCCAATGTGTTATTCTTTGATGGGAAACCTTCCAGTAAAGATCCTTGGACAAAAGAAGTTTGGGTGTATGATTATAGAACCAATGTACATCATACCTTAAAAAAGAATCCTTTAAAACTTTCTGATTTAAAAGACTTCATTGATTTATATAAAACAGACAATAAAGCAAAACGAAAAGAAACCTATAACGCAGCAACCAATCCAGAAGGACGTTGGAGAAAGTTTGGTTATGATGAGATTATAGCAAGAGACAAAACAAGTTTGGATATTACTTGGTTAAAAGACAAATCATTAGCAGATTTAGATAATTTACCCGACCCAGACGAATTAGCATTGGATATTGTAGAGAATATTGAAGCAGGTTTAGAGAGTTTTAGAGCGATAATTGCTAGTTTGAAGTAGTATTATGGAAGAAATAGGGTTTAGAGGAGAGGTATTGTTTTATACAATATACCAAACCTACGGCTCTTTTTATCGTGTTACGTGGTAATTACAGGGTTGAAACCCTGCCTTACAATATAGACCGAGCCGATGGCTCTAGGAATTGATTGTTAATGCTTGTTTTGCGGGTTTAACAAGAACTATCATTAACATGCGAGTTCCATAGGAACGACCCATTTTGTAGCAACTTGCCAATAATAACTAAATTTATTAAAGTAAATTAATCCTATAAATTAGAAGTAGGATTATAGTAGACAACTGTAAAGATTGCTTAGACAAATTTGATAATATGGAGGACAATGTAAACTATAATAATGAGACTAAGGGCAACCGTAAAAAATTGCCTCAACGAAAATCTATCAGATTGAAAGGTTATGATTATTCACAAGCAGGTTTGTATTTTATTACGATTTGTTGTGAAGATCGAATTTGTCGTTTTGGACATATTGAAAAAGGAATAATGATTTTGAATGCATACGGACAAATTGCACACGACGCATGGTTGCAAACGGCTGCCATTCGAAAAAATGTAACATTATACGAATTTATAATAATGCCCAATCATATTCATGGTATTATTGTATTAAACGGTAGGGGCGAATTGCATTCGCCCGATAATAATAATAATAATAATATCCACGAATGCAATTCGTCTTCGAATGGTGTTTTGGGCGAATGCAATTCGTCTTCGAATGGTGTTTTGGGCGAATGCAATTCGCCCCTACGTTCACCATCGCAAACGTTGGGTGCTATTGTTCGTGGGTATAAATCATCTGTCACCAAACAAATGGGGTTAATGGGTTTTAATGAAAAATTATGGCAACGCAATTATTATGACCATATTATCAGAAATGAACAATCGTATCAAAATATTGCAAATTATATACTAAATAACCCTGCAAAATGGGGTGAAGATAAATTTTATGAAAAATAAAATTTACAGAAAACAAACTTAAAACAGCCTTTATAGAACATTAAGCAATGGAGGTTATCTTTATTCATTGGGTAATGTATTAACGAATGAGATGCTTCCAGCATGACAAGATTGAGTTAATTGTTAATGGTTAATTGTTAATGCTTATTTTGCGGGTTTAACAAGAACTATCATTAACATCCGAGTTCCATAGGAACGACACATTTTGTAGCAACGTGATTTTAATCCGTTGTATAAAAAACATTCCAATTATAACAATACGATTTTAATCCGTTGTGTAAAAAACAATACAACATAACAACGTAATTCCAATCCATTAAAACAAAAAAATCCAATTATAACCACACGATTTTACCCCTTGGAAACAAAAAAACAGCCTCATTTCATTACGCAGCTACCGCTACAACTCATAATAACAAAGTTGCATGGCTTAAATTCAAGGACTTACAAAAAAGTAATTAACACTGACAAAATGACAATTATTTTAACAACAATTTATTTAAATTTTAAAACTAAACTTTCTACTTTTGCGGACTAATTTAAAAATACTATCATGAAAGATTTAATCGAAAAAATCAACGCAGAATTCGAAACATTCAAATCAGAATCGGAATCATTAATTGAGAATGGAGTTAAAGCTGCTGGACCAAGAGCTCGTAAATCAACTTTAGAATTAGAAAAACTATTAAAAGAGTTTAGAAAAGTTTCTATAGAAGAATCTAAGAAATAAATAGTTGTAAATAATCAGCCCTCTAGACTCTCTAGAGGGCTTTTTTATCAAGAACATCAAAGAGTTATCTCTGCTTTCCTTCCGAGTTTTAATGAGTTCATTTGGAAACACAATCACCATTCCTACCCTATTTCATCTTTTTTTACATTTATATACTAGCCGTTGTTGTTCAAAAATTAAAAGCATTATACCTGTTGTTATTATTTATACCTTTTATCACTTGCATTCCAAGAAAAATATTGCGTAAAAAGTGTAAATTGCAGCATAACAACAATAGGTAAAGATTGTCCTTAAAATTAATAATCGAGGATAAATGATTATTCGCTGTTTAATAAAAGAAAATAGTATATGACACCCGAAGAACAAAAGCTATTAAGACAGGCAAAAAGCAACCTAGAAAACATAGGTCTCATAATGAGCGGAGTGAACTATGTAGGCGATAAACTAGAAAGCACAATCAATTACCTACCCAAAACAGCTCAATCTAAAGTCTCTAAAATAGCTCAAAATGTTTTATTGAAAGTAATGAAGACCAATTTGCTAACCATGCATAAGGACAAACCTTTTAAAAAACCAAAAAGTAGTATCTATAAAACATCAGTAACCGCTTCTGGCATAGGCTTGGGGTTTTTAGGTTTTGTTGGTTTTTCTGCCGATTTACTCTTTACAACTAAAATGATGATGCGCTCTATTTTAGATATTGCACGTAGCAAAGGGGAAGACATTCATACAACTGAAACGCAATTAGAATGTTTAACTATTTTTGCTTTAGGTGGTACATCAAAAGAAGATGATAGTTTAGAAACGAGTTATTATGCTATACGAATGGGACTAAGAACAGCAATAGATGCCTCTTCAAAATACATAACAGAAAACGGATTAAAAACAGCAATTAATAAATTAGCAACTAGTGCACCAATAATGCAGTTGATAACAAAAATAACGACGCGCTTTAAAATTACAGCATTAGAAAAATTTGCCGCAGAAGGAATACCTATTGCTGGTGCAATAGGTGCTGGCACACTTAACTTAGTCTTTATGAATCATTTTCAAAAAATGGCCGAAGCTCATTTTACCATCAAACAATTAGAAAGAAAATACGGAGAAGAGCAAGTTAAAATGCATTACAAAGCGATTATAGAAGAATAGCTTCAAAAAGAAAAAAGGACATTCGTAAACCCATTTCTTCCCATTCTTGGTATCGTATTCCTATCTGCAAAAGTGGTATACTCACTATCTAATATATTTTCAATTCCCATTTTTAAGTTGAATGTATATCTATTAAAAATATAATGAGAGCCAAAATTCAAAATGGCATAATAAGGCTTTTTAACTTCTCCATAATTTGGAGCATAATAGGGATGCATTAGGTTCCCTTGAATCCTTAACTCTGAACCAAATTTTCTTTTCTTAAATTGCATTTTACTCGTATCGGCTAAAGCATTTGTAAATGGTAGGTTTTCGTTATCGCTACCTTTTCCATAATATACTTGCCTAAATTTTTATCGGGAGCAAATATTATTGGTGTTTCTTTTGCAACAGAATTTGCAATTTTTAAGGCATTAGAAGAGGTACAAAAAATATCTGAAAGTGCTTTAATTTCAGGGGAACAATTTACGTCTACGTAATCGGCAATTTCTTGTATGGCTTCTTCCTGATAATAATGGACTAAAATAACCGCGCTTTTCTCCTTTTTTAGGTGAAACTGAAATAAAAAAGACTATGCCTAATGAATGACACAGTCTTTTTTTTCTAACAACCAATTAACTATTTTGAGGATATAAATATTCTTTGGTTAATGTTAATCATAACAAAAGCCCAATTATTATCTAATCCTTTATTTTATTTTCTACTTATAAAACTTCAAAAGTATATGAACCAAATATTGGTGAATATCTGGCTGAAATTCCGATGTTTTTATACAATTCATAAGAAGCAACTAGATCAATATAGGCTCTTCATATTGAAAACCAGTATTTAATGCTAATAAGTTTATTTGCAAATTTGCATCTATTTCTTGTGCAAATAATGTTATACCTATTAAGACAAGCTAAGAATTATGCTGTTTCATGACGTTTATTAGTACTTGTTATGCTTTTTAATAGTTGCTCTTTATAATTTTCAAGTTCATTTAAAACGGCTTCTCTTTCCATCTTAAAAAATGTTGTTTTAGAAAAAGTATTTTTATAATATTCTATTCCTTCTAATATATTACTTTTAAAACTATTTACTTTTTTTAGTTGAGCATTTGTAATCGCTGTTGTATAAACATTTACCTCATTTACGAAATAGTCCACATACATTTTAAGTTCATTTATAAATACATTTGGACGATTTATATCTTTCAAAATAGTAGCATTCCCATAAATATGTTGCACCATTTCTTTTAGAGAGACCTCTTTATTAAAATAGGCTAAATTTGGACCAGGACAGATAACTACTCCTTGTTGTTGCCCTTTAATTTCCATATTATTTTCTAAATAGGAAGCATTTGCTAAGCCAACACAAAGACAAGCTTTGTCTGTAATTATTGCTTTTTGTTTGGAAAATGCTGTATTTGATAACTGATTTTTACTTTCTTCTAGTTCGCTTAACTTAATGTCTTGGTATTTTTTGGAAGCAGTACAAAGTCCAACGTCATCATATTGTTTGTTTAAGGCTAAGAACTTCTTCGGACAAGAGCTTCCTGCTTTATTATCGTTAATTCTTTTTTCTTTCCAAAAATCATTAGAAACGCCTTTAATAGAATTAAATGGAACACCAAGTGGAGAAATATTACTTAAATAGAAATCGTTTTCTTTAGCGTTTGCTAATAATTCTCTTGTTTCTATGTCTAATGAAGTTGCCTCTGGAACCAATAAAAAAGGAGAACCCCAACCCACCGATTCTAAATTGTAATTTTCTAATAAAAACTCATGTTCTTCAGCCGTTCCAACTCCGCCTTGAGCAGTAATTTTTAAAGGCAAAGGTTCTTTTGGAACGGACATTTGTTTTATTTCTAATGCTTTCACTAGTAAATCATGTGTAGCATTAATAAGTTCCTTTCTTTTTGTTTTAAACTCTTCTAAAATTGGACCTAATAATAAACCATCTGTTGCAAAAGCGTGACCACCACAATTTAATCCAGATTCAATTCGATATTCAGAAACCCAAAGTCCTTTTTTAGCTAAAAAACTACCTTGAATTAATGCCGAACGATAATCGCTGACTTTTAAAATTATTTTCTTTTTTAGAAATGCATTTTCATTTGGAAAGAAATCTGGGAAGTTTTCAAAATAGCTATACAATCTAGGATTCATTCCTGCTGAAAGTACAACAGAAGAGCTTAAATTACTATTAGCAAAACCTCGTAATGCAGCATGTGCATCATTAAACTCTGTTGGTAATTTTTCTTTTCCATCATAATTGTCTTTATCTACTTTTGTCATGATATTGACATCTATTTCACCTAATGAGCTATTTTTTTCTAAAAACTTTCTTAATGCATCTTTAAAACAAATACCTTCATCTATAAATTTTTGCAAGGTTTTTTTAACGTCCGATTTATTAGGAAGCAATGCAATGTAATTCTCTAAAGCTGATTTACTTTCTGTTAATTCTGTTTTAAATTTATCGAATTTATCGTTTACAATAGTATCCATTAAGTTTAAATAATGGGTAATTCTTTCTGCGCGATAATCATGAAATTTTTGTGTAATTTCTTGATAAGGAACACTAAATTTTTCACTATAAAAAGCACGCATTTTTTCAATTAAGTCATCATCAGTTATAGACACAACAGATGATATACCGAAATGTGCAATTCTAATTGGACTGTCTATTGTATACGCCAAGCCCATTACTGGAATATGGAAAGTATGATTGTTTTGTGTTTTCATATAATTGTTCAATTTTGAAGCTACGAAAATTGTAAAAATCATTGAAGTAAAGAATGATAATTATCATGCATACTGCGCAAAAGAGAAGAATTGATATTATTTTTCACATTTCTATTCGATTTTAAATGTAGGATGTACTAAAACGTCTGTTTAAATTGAATTTGAAAATAAACAAGCTTTCTCCAGTTTTTGTAAGATACGTTCCGCTTTTCATGCATTGTTTTGATACGTAATTGTTAGAACTGGTTTTATAATAACTTGTGTTTATAAATATTCTGGCGACCAAATGTTTGGATGATAAAATGGAAAAATTACGCTCTTTATTTATTTTAAATAAAATCGATGCTTTTTTTTGATGAAAAATGAACCATCAATACAAATAATGTTTGTGAAATTCAACCTGAAAAAGCAAAATAAGAATGAGAGTGCTGTATGTTTTTTTGATGTATAAAAGGTAATTAAAAAGCAATTTTATATCGCATTAAGAGTTTTAAAATTGCAACCAACAATAAATTAATAATGAAAATTTAATCTAATTTGAGATTTGAAAATTCAAATTCATAAAATAATTTATGATTGGTTATTTCTACTTTTTTATCTTTCTTCATCCTTTTTAACGTTCCGTTCTTAATAACTCATAAAAGAAAATTAATTTAAGTGCTATTAGAATTCGAAAAAATCACTTTAATTACACATAAAAAAAATATTAGTTAGTAAATTGCGACTTCAAAAAAAAACAAAGTTCTTTATTGCACTTAAAAACCCTATGAAATATAACAATTTACTTTTATTATTTGCACTATCTCTCTTTTTTAACCAAAAAACAAAAGCGCAATCGAACACAGCTATAGATAGTATTCAATTTAAAAATGTTGTAGAAGAAATGCCTTCTTTTACAATATTTGGAGATAATTATATTATTTCTGGAACTACACTAGGAGAAACACCTAATAGTAATAATAGCGATGCCAAAATGCAAATCGGTTTCAAACAAAGAGTAACAAATGCTACTTTACCTTGGAACACTTTTTTGTTTTTTACTTACAAACAAAAGGCTTTTTGGGACATTTATAAAAAATCTTTACCCTTTAGAGAAACAAATTATAATCCTGGACTGGCAGTTATTAAACCTTTTTTTAAGAGTGGAAAGCTAAATGAATTAATGATGCTTCAATATGAACACGAATCGAATGGTCGAGATTTAGAGTTTTCAAGAAGTTGGAATTTTCTCTCTTTGTATTATATGCGTTATTTAAGCAATAATTTTACAGGTGGAATTAAAGCTTGGGTTCCTATTGGAGACAAACCAGATAATAATGATATTACCGATTATAGAGGTTTCGGAAATATTGATTTAGCCTACAAATTGAATGAAAATTTAATACTGGAAAGTGATTTTAGAAAAGCTTTTAGCTTCGATTGGAAAGGTAGTCTTATGCTAGGTGTAAATTATAAAATCTCTAAGAAAAATAATCAATACATTTATTTGCAATACTATTTAGGGTATTCTGAAGATTTAATTAATTACAACCAAGATACTCATAAACTTAGAATTGGTATTGCTTTTAAAGATTTACTCTTCAAGTTTAAGCAACAATAATTTTAAGCTTACAGAAGTGTTTATATAAAAAAACAAAAGGAGTACGATATAAGTCGGTACTCCTTTTGTTTTTTTAAACGAGTTTATTCGTAAAAATAACATTTGGTGTCACTGCCAACAAACTTGGAGCAAGTGCGAAAAAATTCTTTAAATAGTCCTGAGAATTATGCAAATCCAAAATTTCTTGATTTTCCCAAACCTCATGTAAAACAAATACATTCGATTCAGTAGTACTCTGATGCAAGTCATATTGCAAACAACCTTTTTCTTTTCTTGAATGCTCCACTAATTGAAATAACTGATTTTTTACTTCATTAGTAAGTTCTTCTTTAGCTTTTAAAATTACTGTTAAATGTATAGCCATAATTATTGTATAAATAGTTTTGTTAAATGTTCTTGATATCTTTTAATTTCTTTTGGAACATCTGCATTTTTTTCAATATCATGAAAATGCAAAGTCTCTAATGGTGTCATACCTGTAAATGCATTCATACGATGAAATCCAAACAATACTCCATTATCAACACTGGTTTCATTAAAAAACTCATCTTTCAAAGTAAAAGCTTCCTTTGGAGCATTCCAAGAACTTGTTACTAAGTATTTTTTACCTTTAAGCATACCACCTGTTCCATAATTTCGAGTTGGATTTGTAGACGAACGACCATCATTAAAGTAAATTCCTTTTTCATGGCCTTCTGTAAAAACAACATCAATATACTCTTTAAAACCAAAAGGTAACTGAAACCACCAAATAGGTGTGTGATAAATAATAACATCTGCCCAAGCAAATTTTTCTACTTCTTCTGCGGGAATATAATCATTATTTATATCTGTAGATTGCACTTCAAAACTAGAATTATTTTCGAAAAATGCAATTGTTTCTTTTGTTATTGATTCGTTAAATTTTCCTCCTGAATGACCAAACTTTTGACCTCCATTTATTACAAATATTTTTTTCATACTGACTATCTTTTTATTTACTCAGCAAATTTACAACTCAATATAATATCATAAAAATAATATAAATCATACCTTTGTATTATAATTATAATAACTAATATGGTAAATTTAGAATGGTATCGCACTTTTAAAGCAATTTATAAAACAGGAACATTAACAGGTGCAGCAGTTGAATTATTCATTTCTCAACCTGGTGTTAGTTTGCATTTGAGTTCATTGGAAAACTATGTTGGATACAAACTTTTTAATCGTACAGGAAGAAAAATGATTCCGACTGAAAGAGGAAAAGTTTTATATAACTTTATAGTTAATGCATTAAGCAAACTTGAAGAAGCTGAGAAAAACTTTCAGAGAAGTACCGAAAAACATACACCTACAATTAGTATTGGAATGTGTTTTGAAACCTTTCAAATTACTTTAGAACAATATATTTCTACACTTCCTTTTAATGTGATTATACAGTTTGGAGAATATCCAGAAATGGTTGAAAATTTAGAAAAAGGTATTCTAGATCTTATCATTACACCTCAAATTGTTCCTAAAAATACAATCGATTATGAAGCTTTTTCATCGGAAACTATTGTTTTGGTTGGTGGAAATGAAATAAATGCTTCCGAATTTAAAGCTCTTGAAAAAAAGAACAATCTTGAAGAAACTGAAAACTGGTTAAAGCAGCAAAAATGGTATGGAACAACTGGAGATATGGAACACTTACGTCGATTTTGGCAATTAAATTTCAATAAGAATGCCGATTTTCGTCCCAATTATATCGTACCCAATTTAAATTCAATTGTACGTTGCTTAAGTAGCGGAAAAGGTCTTGCAGTTGTGCCTGATTTTTTATGTAAAAAAGAATTAGACAACCATCAAATTCAGTTAATTTGGAAAGGAAAAAAGCCCTTAAAAAATACTTTACATTTTGCTACGCGTAAAAAAACAATGTATGTAGATGAAATTAAACTTATTAAAAAACTATTTATAGAATTGATGTAGTTGCAATTCTATATAACCCAAAAAAGCAGTTTAGACGATGTTCTAAACTGCTTTTCTATATATATACTATATTGTTTTTTATCTTGAATAATTTGGCGCTTCTTTAGTAATTGTTACGTTATGTGGATGACTTTCCCCTATTCCACTTGCTGTAATTCTAATGAAACGACCCGTTTCTTGAAGAGTTGGAATGTCTTTAGCACCACAATATCCCATACCTGCACGAAGTCCACCAATAAATTGTAGCATACTTTCTGCTAATTCTCCTTTGTATGGCACTCTACCTACAATACCTTCTGGAACTAATTTCTTAACATCGTCTTCAACATCTTGAAAATAACGATCTTTAGAACCTTCCTTCATTGCTTCTACTGAACCCATTCCTCTATAAGATTTGAATTTTCTTCCTTCAAAAATAATAGTTTCTCCTGGAGATTCTTTTGTTCCTGCTAATAATGAACCTAGCATTACACAATCGGCTCCTGCTGCCATTGCTTTTGGAATATCTCCTGTGTAACGAATTCCTCCATCAGCAATTACTGGAACGCCACTTCCTTTTATTGCAGCTGCTACTTCTAGTACTGCTGAAAATTGTGGAAAACCTACTCCTGCCACCACACGTGTAGTACAAATTGATCCTGGACCAATTCCTACTTTAACTCCATCTGCTCCATTTTCAACTAAATATTGTGCGGCTTCTGGTGTTGCGATATTTCCTACTACAACATCTAAATTTGGAAAAGCAGCTTTCACAGCTTTTAAAACATCTACAACTCCTTTAGTGTGCCCGTGAGCAGTATCAATAATTACAGCATCCACTCCTGCGTGAACAAGTGCGCTAGCTCTTTCTACTGCATCTGCTGTTACACCCAAAGCTGCTGCTACTCTCAATCGACCAAATGTATCTTTATTGGCAATAGGCTTTTGAGTTAGTTTTGTTATATCTCTAAAGGTAATTAAACCCGCTAATTTGTTACCTTCCGAAACCACTAATAATTTTTCAATTTTATGGTTTTGTAAAATTTCTTCTGCTTGTTGTAACGTTGTCCCTACTTTAGCTGTTACTAAATTTTCAGAAGTCATAACCTCAGTAATAGGTCTTTCGTTTACTTTTTCGAAACGTAAATCTCTATTAGTTACAATTCCTTTCAAAGTCATAGTCTCATCTACTACAGGAATTCCGCCAATACCATGTTCTTTCATTGCTTTTTTAGCATCGCCAACAGTAGCTGTTAAAAGTAAAGTTACAGGATCGATTATCATTCCAGATTCTGCACGTTTTACTTTTCTAACTTTAGCAGCCTGCTGCTCTATAGTCATGTTTTTATGTAAAACGCCAATTCCTCCTTCTTGTGCCATTGCAATTGCCATTGCACTTTCTGTAACGGTATCCATAGCTGCAGAAGCAATTGGAACGTTTAATGTGATATTTCTTGAAAATTTTGACTGAATACTAACTTCTCTTGGGAGTATTTGAGAATAATTTGGGATAAGAAGAACATCATCGTAGGTTAGACCTTCTCCAATAATTTTAGTAGTGTGTGCTTTCATTTTGCAATTTGTAGTTAAATTGCAAGCAAATATAGGAAAAATTTAGAAGGTAAAAGTTAGATTTTTTATTTTTTTTTGAATTTTATGTTTATATACTTTTGCTTCATTTTTCAATATCATTTTAAAATAAAACCCAATTTTTAATTTATTGAAAATAAGCCCTAAAAATTTAAAAAGCTATGATTTCATTTTCGTATACACATCGATACTAATTAACTTTCCGTTTTTAACTTCACAATCCACTTGTGTTTCTTGAAGATTAAATTGCAATTTGGCTAAAGCCTTTTTACAATTATTGTTTTCTGTTTCCACAAAACCTTCAATTTTATTTAAATCTAAAACGTCAAAAGCATAAGCACAAATTAACGGCATAGCTTCTGTCATGTATCCTTTTCCCCAATGTTCTGGAAACAACCAAAAACCAATTTCTGCTTTGTGTTCATTCTTATCGTTCAAACCACCAGCTCCTAAAAAAGTACCATCGTCCTTTGAACAAATTGCCCACCAAATTCCAGTTTTTGTGGCTTCAAGATTCGCAAACCAGTCCATTTGTTCTTGGGTTGCCTCTAAACTGTTAAAACTTATGCCATAATACTTAATAATGTCAGGATGCGAAAGTCCTTTAAAAACATTCTCAATATCGTTGTCTTTAAGTTGTCTTAATAATAATCGGTTAGATTCTAAAGTTGGAAAATTGTTTGTCATGTTATTTTTTATTCATCCATTCAACGTTTGCTATAGCTTCTTTCCATGTTTCTGCAAGAGCTCCATCTGTTTTAATAGCAAAAAAAGTTTCATAATTTTTTAAAATATCCATAGCTTTTTCATTTCCATTTAGTGCTAAAACTTCAAGTTTTCCAATTTGTTCTTCCCAGTTAGGACTTATTCCACTATTCCTTTTTAATGAATTTAAAAATGCTATTTCTAATTTCTTATCAATTGAAAGAGACAATATTTTTGGTTTCATTTCTGAGATTATGAGTTCTTTTCCTTTTTCGCTAATTTGCTGTTCTCCCATACTAATAAATTCCCATTTCCAATCCGTACCAACAGGTAAATATTTTAATTCTTCAATGATTAAAGCTTTTTGAGTTGTTTTTATAGCACATGTTTGCGTTGCTCCAAATTCAACATAATTTTTCCCTGTTTCACAATCAAAAATGGCAAACTCCGACATTATTAGTTGATTACTTTGTATTTCTTCATCATAAAATCCGCAAACACTAATTGATTTGCCATTTAAAAAATGATGTACCAAAATAGGTTTGTCTTTATCACTTGAGCCTATTCCGTCAAAGCAATTGCACTCTTTCTCTTTTTTATCTATTTTTTCTTTTTCAACAACATTAGTTAAATCATTGCTTATAGTAGTATCGTTTAAAGCGATATGATTGTCATTTTTTAAGTTACAAGAGCCAAAAAAACATACAATAACTAACATTAATACTCCTTTTTTTTTCATTTTATTCTACTATTTTTAGTTTCTAAAACTTTTAAAAATTCTTTTTTATTGTACAGAAATGATGATTTTCCTCATCAGCCAATAAAACTACGTAGAAAATTGTGTTTACAAAAATAGCCTCGTAATAAAGTAGGTTTTTATTTCTTTTTATTTTTATAACAAATTGTAGCAAAGCGATTAAAAAACCATTTCAATAATCTAAAAAACAGGTATTTATACGCTGTTTTTTTAGTGTTTATTATTCGAAATTAGCAATATGATACTATTAATTAGTGAACACTCCTATTTCGATTTTTTCGAACAATGAGGAAAGCTTTTCTATATTATTTTTTCTCAAACTAATAACAAATAAACAAGTATGGAATTTAAACAAAAACTGAAAGAATTGGGCCAACAACCCGACATGATTCTGATTATTACTGATGAGCAACGTGCAACACAGCATTTCCCACCAGGATGGGAACAAGAAAACCTTAAAACACTTACATTTCTGAAACAAAATGGCTTTAGTTTTGACAGAGCATTTTGTAATACGTGTATGTGTTCTCCAAGTCGTACTACCTTATTCACAGGTATTTACCCTGCAAAACATGGAGTATCGCAAACGCTTACTGAGGGTGGATTGCTATCTCCCCAAGAACCCACACTTGACACTTCTTTACCCAACATTATGAACACGCTTTGGGCAGAAGGTTATGATGTGCAATATCGTGGCAAATGGCACATGAGTAAAGGAGTTGCTCCTAATGGAACTAAAACAAATTATGAAGATCTTACTGCTGCCGATATTTCTTTATTTGGTGCAATGGGTTGGGTGGCTCCCGATGCAGGTGAAGATGTTAACCCACTTAATTTTGGTGGAGGCTTTGCGAATCATGATGCTAAATATACTGCCGAAGCGATTCAATATTTAAAAGAAGTGAAAGAAAAACGTAGAAACGGACACCATCAACCCTATTTATTAGTTCTTTCGCTTGTAAACCCTCATGATGTTTTGGCCTATCCTAATTCAGCTGGCACTTCTGGTTATCATCCTAGTAGTTGGTCGGGAAGAGAAATTGGACTTCCTGATACGGTTGATGAACAGTTAATTCGCAATAAAAAACCAATGGTACAAGAGCAAATTTTAATTAATATGGCAGTGAGTCTTGGGCAAATTAATTCAACTGAAGAGAAACTGAACTATATTAATTTTTATGCTTCCCTTTTAAAAGAGGTCGATAAGGAATTAGGCTATTTCATTGATGAATTATACAAAGAAGATGTAAAAGGAGAACGTTTGGCAGACAAAGCGATTGTTACTTTCACTTCTGATCATGGAGAAATGGGACTAGCACATGGTGGCTTGCGTCAAAAAACATTTGTTGCCTATGAAGAAGCTTTGCGTGTGCCATTAGTTATTTCAAATCCAGTTTTATTCAACAAAGACAGTCAACAAAACTCAATGAAATTAGCTACTTTGGTAGATATTATGCCTACTTTAATGGAAATAGCAAACGTAGCTACTCCTCCTACTGGACTAGCTGGAACAAGTTTATTACCTATTATTGAAGAAGGAAAAGCTGTTCAAGAAAGCATTTTATTTACCTATGATGATATTAAAGCGGGTTCAAATAATAGTTGGAATATCGTTAGAGCGGCCAATCGCATTCGTTGCATTAGAACCGAAAAATGGAAGTTTGCCTACTATTTTGATGCTTTTGGTGCTTATTTTAAACAATTTGAATTGTATGATTTAATTAATGACCCATCGGAATATACTAATCTTGCGTATGATCCTGCCTATGATGCTATCAAAAATGAATTAGCACAACAATTGCACGCCTTAGAAATTGAAAAATTAAGAGTGAATACACCAACTATATAAATAATACGTTAAATAGTCATTTTAACTGAGGGGTTTTGAATCTTCATATTCTAAGCTCCTCAGTTATTTTTATTCAATTTAAGCAGTACAAAAACAGACTAATTTTCTATAATGTATCATCTAAAGGCTCACCTGTTAGTGTATTATAAATAACATAATCATTGTATTTTGCAACATTACTATTCGCCCACATGCTTTGTCCTGTATTAGTATAGCTAACAAGCTTTTCATATAGTAGGTTAGCCGCTTCTACACGCTCCTCCTGCATTACATCACGGTCTCCAATTTTGATTTTCAAATCTATAATGCCATTTTCAAAATTATTTCCTAAGGTAACAATATCTGCTAGTGTTGTAGCTGATACTCCTTTAGGTTCTAGCTCAGATAAGAAAAAATACCCCACACGAACCACTCTCCTACTCGTAAATAATAATTCTGCATCCGATTGTTTAGACAACGTATCTGTACCAAACTTTCTATAATTAGAGGATTCGGGTTTAAATACCAATTGCACTCGAGTCATTAGATCCCTAATAGCTGTGCGCAATTCATCACCAATAATATTCTTTAATGCTGTACTATTCGTTTGATCTCCTAAAATTTCAATATCGGAAATCCCATCTGAAAATAACGTAATTTTTTCTTCTAATGCTAAAATATCTGATGCTAAAATACCATAAGTAGTAAATTTCGCTACATCTCTTCGCATAAAAGCTAGCTTCTCTTTTCCCTTACTAATACTGCATCTGAGAAATTAAACGTTCTAAAAACTTCTTTTTTCTTCATGTCTAAATTTTATTTGTTGTTGTTTTAAAAAAAAGCAATAATAAAAACTATAAACATTACAAAATGATACTCAATTATCTATTTATGCTACTATAATAGCAAGTTTATGCCTGTTGCTATTTTAACTTACTGAAAAATGATAATACTATTTAGTACTAAAAACTCCTTTTCCACCCTACGCTAACTAAAAGAAGGTATTATAGGAATATCAGAAGCTGTTAAAAGTATCTATGTAAGCGACAGAAGACATAAAGTAATTGTTAGAAGAATAAAAGAACCTGTTAAAAGACTAAATTCACCTTTCAGAAGAGCATTCGTAGATGTCCGAAGACCGTAGGAAGCTGTCCGAAGACCATTTTCAGGCTAAAATTGACGTACTAAATGCTTTCCCAATACTTTTAGTAATGCAGAAAATAAAAAAAACAAGTTTGTATTTCAATATATTAAAACAAATAAGTTTGTACTAATGTATTCCTATTAGAAAAATAAAAAGCTACATTTATTAATCAGTATTCACATTTAACAGAAGTTACAAGACTCTTTAAAGTCAGCAAATATATACTTTTAACTGATATTTAATACTTTTAACGGTATTTAGATTCAGGAATGAAAACATACTATTTATTTTACTAAAAAAGTAAAAACAAAATTACAAATAAATTAAAACACTTTTGTATATTTGGGCGCAACAAAACAAATAAACATAAACCAAAACTCATGAAGGCAATGGGAAGCCGAAATTAATGTGGGTGTAGAAACAAATATAAAAGGTATACACTAAAAAACAGGTCTATAGCAAGAGCTAATAAATACAAGAAATATGAAGTTATGACTATTAATTTCGTATAAAAAACTGAAGTTTTATCTTAACTTCGACATCGAAAAACAACAAACTAAAATAGAGCTAGGCTATCTATATTATTTTAATTATGGCAATTCATAAAAAAGCAAAAAACATTTCTATTACTGTTGTAACAGATTATAATTTAATAGTTGGAGGAAAATTTAAGAAAATAAGCAGTCAACATAATATAGAAGCTACCGACGGTAATTTAAACTTAATCTCTAATAAAAAAATAGTATCCGATGGGAACAAACATTAGTTTTGGAGATTATACTCCGCCACCACCTCCAAATGGAATAGTCAATATAAGAATTGGAGTATTCCTAGATGGAACAATGAATAATAGAACAAATACAAATGCTAGACTAGGAAAAGAAGGTGACAAAGGGAATAAGGGATATAAAAAATATAGCGGAGATGATAGTTATGAAAATGACTGGTCTAATATTGCTAGACTTGAAACTGCATATATTGAAAAACCAGATAAATTTATATCTAAAATATATATTGAAGGAATTGGAACTGAAGATTTTGATAGAGATAGTTCCTATTTTACAAAAGGTGCAGGTGGAGCCTTTGGAGCAGGTTCTACAGGCATAGTCGCTAAAGTTAAAAAAGGTTGTGAAAAAGCAGTAGAAAAAATAAGTAAACTAAAAAACGATAATGATGTAAAAATTATTTATATCGATGTTTTTGGTTTTAGCCGAGGTGCAGCTGCTGCTAGAAATTTTGTCTATGAAGTAACCAAAGATAAATACAAACCAATTGAAGCATGGGTTGAAAATGAAAATGGTACCCGAGATTTAGAAAAACGCGATAGCCATGGTGCTAAAACAGACTTAGAAATGTTACCAAAATATGGTCATTTAGGGTTGAAATTAACAGAAGCAGGAATTGATGTAAATAATATTATTGTTAAAGTTCAGTTTGTAGGTTTGTATGACACTGTTTCATCTTATGACCCTAGTACAAATGGATCATTTAAAAATTTTGAAAATGATGTTGAAGAACTTCATTTGAATGGTATTAGAAAAGCAGCTAAGGTGATTCAACTAGCCGCTGAAGATGAGCATAGAACAAATTTCATGCTTACAAGTGTGAAAGCAGCTGGAGGAAGCGAATTTTCTTTACCCGGAGTACACTGCGATATTGGAGGAGCCTATGTTCATGATTCACCAGATAATGTTCAACTACTAGATTTTGATAATATAGCTTTTGATGGGTATGACGATGATGAATGGGACACCGTATTGAATAATGATTTAAATAATTTAATTACGCAAGGTTGGTACAAAGAAAAAGAAGTAGTTAGACCTAACAAATGGCATGAAACATACGGAAAAAGATCAAATATTAGCAACAGATATAGCTTTATACCCTTACATATTATGGGCGAAAAAGTATTTGATTTTCAAAAAGAGGCAATGAATTTAGATAAACTAAATAAAAAATTCCCAATTCCTGACGGTACTGAAGACTCCAAATACCCACTTGATTTAACAAAAGTAAAAAAACGATTAGATAAATATATTTCAGGAGAAAAACCTAAAATGACATACTATACTAATGCTCAAATAAAGGTGTTTAGAGAGCAACTAGCAAACAAAAAGATGACAATAGAAAAATTTAATTTAATAGTAAACGATCATAATATGCTATTAGAGTTGAGAAATAAATATTTCCATTGGTCCGCAAAATTCGGAGAGGTTGGATTAGGTCCTAATTATGAATTTACTAATAAATTTACTATTCGCAGATTTAGAAAAACAGCAAAAGACTCCTAACATGAAAAATAGCATTTATTATTTAATAGCACTAATAATATTAAGTTCCTGCAAAACAACAACTATGGAAGAAAAATTTGAATGGTTGCCCTCAGAAAGCGCACCAAAATTATACCCAATGGAAATTTATAATGGCCATCTTTTTTTTGAAGATGGAAATAGTGTTTATATTCCTTGTTCAGCCTTAGCACATAGTGGTTGGGGTAATGATGGGTCAACTCATGTGACAGGAGATGATTTTAAACCTGTACCAATTAGGTTAGAAGTTACATGGGCCTCTTTTGTAGAAAACAAATTCTATACAGGGAGTTGGGCATTACCCAAAGAAAAAATGACCAAACTTTTTAAAGAAGGAGTAGTTGCTTATAGAACCAAGAAAAAGAAAACATATAATCAAATTATAGTTGGGTTAGCTCCAGGAGGAGTAGCAGTTGTCTGGATGTATGGTGAAGGAAATCAGGTAGAAATTGGTCGTTTTCAAGCTAAAGAAACACAGGTAGCTATGAAGGACTTTGTTCCTAATAACCCAACAATTTCTCAAAAAGAATATATGGATCTTAGTACCGAATTACCCGAAGCTATAAAAAATATCGAACAAAAAGGAGGAATTGAGTTTGGACTTTGGGATACCTATCGTAAAAAATATAATTGGAAAACAAATATTGATATTCCTAATTATACATTTGAGAAAATTGCTATAGAAATGTTTAATGGAGAAAGAGAGACTTTGTTTGATGAAGCACTTTTAAAAAATGAGTTTAAAGAAAGAGCAATTCCTGACTACATGTCATTCATAATTACAAATCCAAAAGGAATACATTATGTTTTCGAGTTTAAGAATATAGACGAAAAAGAAATTTTCAATTTATTCCAACAAGCAGATGCTTCAAAACCAATAGAAATTGTGTTGCGAATGAATGAAGATCTAAGCAATCGTAAATTAATTTTTAAACAAGGAGATAAAGAGATTCCTATCAAAAAAATAGATTTAGATAACATGTGGGAATATAAAAAATAATATTTTGAGACTTATATTGCATCTCATCTTTTTTTAGGCCAGGTCTCTTGCCAAAACAGTTAAATGTAAATAAATACGGTAAAAACACTTATAAAGTATATAAAAAATATAATTAAAGTTAAAAAACACAAATTGTTACTGTTATTACTAATTTTTAATAAAATTGTTATTAAATACAACAAAATTTTCATAATTATTTCGTTTCCATATATTTACAAAATAAACAAACAAATAATTATCAAATGAAAAAAAATCTAAAGCTACTTTCGTTAGCATTGGTTGCAGCTTTGTACTTTACAAGTTGTGAAAACGACTCGAACACTAAACCGGTAGAGCAATCGGCAGATCTTGAGAACACTTGGGAAACTCTTGATCCTAATTTAATTGCAAAAATTGATGCAGAAATTGATGAGAAAATTGCTACATCAAAGGCTTCAACAACTATTTACAGGAATTTTAGACTCATTGTAGATGCCAACACACCTTCTGACATTATTGCGCTTGCAAAACAAGAAATCGACCAGATGTATGCTTCTGGTATGAAAGCGACTACGTTAGCCAAAATGGATAATGTTACGGGTATATATTTAGCTCCTACAGGTAGTAGAGGAATGTATTATAGTAATGGTCGTGTTGTTATTAACGACTATACTACGTATAGAAGAGTTAAACAATCTACTTCTGGTGTGGTACCTCATGAATTAACTCATTATTATCATGACAGGCATTTATCGGGTGGTTTCGGAAATTCTACAGTGAATAGTCTTTACAATAATGCGAGAGCAAATCGTATTTATCCTTCTTCTGCTTATGTTTTATCTAATAGAGTAGAATATTTAGGTACTAGTGTTGAAGCTTATTTTTCGGGTACTAGCCGTCCTCCTTATGATAGAAATTACTTAAGTCAACAAGATCCAAATCTTAGAAATTTTATAAATGCAAATTTTTAATATTTTAGATTCTTTTTTTGATTAATAAAGCGGGCTTAAAGCCCGCTTTACATTGTATATATATTTTAATTCTAAAACCTCATTTATATAAAAGCAACAAACTTATTCTAAAAAACCAATTCTAATGTTGCATAAAAAACTCTTGGTTCTGATGGAATAATTCCTGGTCCTGGATATCCAGTTGCTCTCCTTGTGAAATACCAATTATTGAGTACATTATTAACTCCTGCTTCTAATTTGAAATTTTTCCATTTATAAGAAGATGAAAAATCTAATACATTATAGGCTGGTATTTCTCCAAAAATACCATAGGTATTATCATTAACATCTATTGGATTATTTTCTGCATTTGTGAACTGAGATGAAACATAGGTGAACTGTACACTTGTTAAAAAGTTTTTATACCCTACTCCGGTTCCTAATTTTAAATTATAGTTGGGAACAAATTCTACTTTATTTCCTTTTATATTTTTAATATCCGACTCTAAATATTCTGAATTGGTGAGTGCTAAATTTGAAAATACACTCCAAATAAAATGATCATTTTCTCTAAAGAATGTTTTGCTTATATTCCAATCAATTAAAGATTCAAATCCATAAGTAAGTGCTGTTCCAACATTGTCTCTATATCTAACAAGAGCTGCACTACTAGGTACTTGCGTTAGGTATTCACCAATTTTATCATTGTAATATAGAGCATAAACACTCGCATCGAAAGATACATTATCTAGTAACTTTCCTCTAACTCCAATATCTGAAGTATAACCATTTTCATCAGTTAAATTTTCATCTATTGCTGCACTTGGGTTTGCAGTACGAATGTCATTAAACGTTACAGATCGATAATTTTGAGAAGCATTGGCATATATTTCTAATCCGTTATTCATTTTATAGCTTAAGCCTAAACCAAAAAGGAAAAAATCTCTTTCTTTTATGTTTTCCTCAAACACGGTTTCGTCTAACAATATGTTTCCTGCCAAATCGGTATTTATTTTTCTATAAAATCCGTTTGCTTGTGTTTTTATATTCTCATATCGAAACCCTGGTGTTATTGAAAATTTAGGTGTTATTTTGAATATATTCTCTCCAAAAACTGAAAAGTTTAAATTGGGATATGCGTAATCTGATTGGGTTCTATAATTTGGAAATTCAGCAGTTGCTAAGCCGAAATTAGCATCGCTTCCTGAGCTTCCTGGCCCTTGAACACCTGAATTTTTTGCCTGATAATATTTTGCTCCAATTAAAAAAGCATTATCATTACCAAAGAATTTATATTTTTTTAAATAACGTGCCTCTGCTCCCCAATTGACAAAATCACCTAGAATTAAATCTCTTACTGTTCCTTCTGTATCTGGATTTGAAACTCGATTGGAACGATATCCTAATGCCTTTCTTGATGCATCGAGACCAAATAATTGCAATGAAAAATCGGCATTATGTTCGAAATGATGCTTGAAACGTAAGGCAAAAAGATTCCAATCTACTTTGAACCAGTTTCTTGATCTATTACTTTGTTCTGGGTTTTGAGCAAACATAAAATCGGTTAAACCACCTGCTTGTTGTGCCAAATAATTGAAATGCGTATAATCTAAATGTAACGAAGTGTTTTTTGTGAATTGATAATTTAAATTAACAAAAAAAGATTTCGAATCGAACTTAGAATTAGGTCTAAAACCATCTCCTTGCTTGTAATTATAATAGGTATAATAGCTAAATTTTCCTTTGGTTCCACTTAAACTAGTGAAGTTAGTAAACAAATTATAAGACCCTAATGTTGTTCTTGTTACTAATTCTATTGGTTTTTCAACGGGTTTCTTTATCTTAAAATTTATCATTCCACCAAATTGAGTTCCATATTGCAAAGAAGCTGCTCCACGAACAATTTGAATACTTTCTAGTGCTTCTGTAGGTGTGGCATAATAACTTTCAGGATAACCTAAAACGTCAGCACTAATATCGTAATCATTTTGACGTGTATTAAAATTAGCTGTTCTATTTGGGTCTAAACCTCTACCTCCTAAGGACAATTGTAAACCACCATCATTACTCTCATTAATGGTTAACCCAACTACTTGGGCAAAAACCTGTCTTGAATTGTTTGTAGCTTTATTGGCCGTAATTTTGTCTAAACTAATTACTTCTGTTTTCTTTCCTGCATAAATCGCCGTTTCTTCAATGTCTTTCAATTTATTTATAGCAAATAATTTTTCATTTTGCTTAATAAGTACTACTTCGGAAAGATTGGTTTCCAAATCATCTAAAACAACTTTCAATTCTTTTACACCTGCTTCAATGGTGATCTCTTTAATTTTATAATTCGCTTGAAAAAAAACAATAACGTTGTTTCCTTTAGTTAAATTTTTAATTTCAAAGATTCCGTTTTCATCTGTACTGAAGAACTCATAAGTTGCTTTGTTATAAATTTCAACAAATTCGAGTCCTTTTCCTTCTTTATTGGTTACTTTTCCTTTCACACTATTTTGCGCAAACAATGTTGTGGTTACTAGTAAAAGTAAAATATTATAAGCCTTTAATTTCATCGTTAAATGGTAATATCCAAGTTTTATGTTGGAATGATTCGTATTCTTTTGCTAAATCAATATTAGGGTCTATGTAGCGTTTACTCAATCGTCCGTTTAGTGCTACATAACTATCCACAGTAACAATAGGATCATTCATTCCTATCTTTTCATAATAGTCATGCAAATAATGAGCATATTGCAATATAAAATCGGGTTGAAATGACATCTGTTTTTCTTGAAACGCTGTCAAAAAACGACTATTGTCAATGTGTTTGGTTTGTTTTGTTTTGGAGTCTGTCACATAAAATTGCGTATATCCTGCTTTTTCCATTAGCATCACTCTCCATGAAAACCGAAAACCTTCTTCTGTCCAAAATAATTCGTCTGGATAAAGCAAATATCGGAAAGGAAAAGTTATTTGAAAGAAAATAAAAAAGGCTAAAAAACCAATTCTAATCTTATTTATTGGAAGCTTTATATTGGAAAGTATACTTCTTCCGCTTTCAAAAATAGTAGCGTTTATTCGAAATATTCTGAAAATTGAATCCATCACTTTTTTATGAAAAGAAGCATCAAAAAAGATTAAAGTACTAATTATCATCACATATGGAAAAACACCAATAGGAAACAAAATTTTTGTTACAATATGAAATACAACTACGAAAAAGAATCCAAAATTTCGTGTTCGTTTATTAAATAAAAGAAACGGAATGATCAAGTCGTAAACTGCTCCTGTCCAACTAAAGGCATATTGCACCCAAGTTTCGTGTAAAAAACTTCCGAATATTGGAACATTAGACTGATTAGGTAACCAAATTTTTAATGGCATAGCTTCTATTAACCAATCTGAATTTAGTTTTGCTAATCCTGCATAGAAATAGACAATACATAGCATTATTTTTATTATGTCTATTGTCCAAGTTGGAATTACTTTAAACCTTAGTTTTTCATTTCTATAAGCGTCAACAGAATAAGTTGCATTGGCTGGCAAGAAAATAAGAATAAAACTTACTAAAGAAATAAAATAGTAATGATTTAAATAGGTTGTTTTATCCATGAGTTCTATATAGGTAAAACTCAAGAAAAAAGTAATAATTGCTATTCTATATTTATAACCAATGGCTACAAAAAAAGCTGAAAAACCACAAATTATAAATAACAAATAAGTAAAATAACCAAATGGTTTTACCCAATCAAAACCATAAAAAGTGAAGTGAAATTTTGGTTGAATATAGAATTTATCGACCCAACCATAACTTACAAATCTAATAATACTAAATAGCATCATTAAACCAAACGCTAGCCTAAAGAAAGCTAGCGTTATGGATTGTGATTTTTTATTTAAATAATCTTGTATCAATTTCAAGAATTTATAAATTAATCGCCATCAGCATCTACATAATCAACTGTTATGTTGAAAGCAGTCATCATATCTAATTTAAAATTAACTACCAATCTTTGTAACTCATCATAACTTGCAAGCATTGCAGTATTATTTGTAGTTACTTGATTTGAAAAACTATCACTTAAAAGTGCGTTTGTCGAATTGATTGTCGCAAATTGATTATTGATTATATCACTCAATTTTTGACCATCTCTAACCGCATTTAAGTAATCTAAATACGATTTTAAACTTACACCGACTGTAGCACTATTAAAGTGTTTTCCATTAAAAAAATCTTTAGTTGCTATAATAGATTCGTTTAAAAGCTCTTTAGAGACATCATTTTTATAATATGCTTCTACTTTTTCTGGAAAAGTTGTTCCTGTTGAAAATATTCCAGCCGAGATACCAATTTTTCCAGCTCTAATATCTTTTTCATAGTATTTCACAAAACTATTTATTGTTTTATTAACCGAACTACTAATTGCATTACCATTACTAGCAATATAAGTTGCTCTGTAAGAAGTATTCCAATCTGTAACTACTAAATCAATATTCGATTTTAATGTATTTGATAAATCTGTAAGATATTGTTTGTAAGCCGTTGCGTTTCCATTAGATACATAGAAATCTATGATTTCAGCATCTGTAACAGCTAAACCGTTTAACATATAATCTAATGCTGGAAAACCTTGTTTATCATATTGTGATAATAATGCAAAGTTATAACCTCCATTTGTAATGTTAGTTGTAATTCCTGTTGCACTTGTTGGATAAGTATTGGTAGCAGCATTAAAATTAATCTCTTCTGCTTTACCAATATTGAATGATCCAACATACTGATAGGCTTTATAAGCTTCTAACCATGCAGTACGTAGTACATCTAGGCTCGTTTGATCTGGTGTTGTTGTGAAAGTTGTTGTACTTGCTTGAAGTGTTGCTACTTTCGTTTGATAATTTGTTAATCTAGGAATGATCAAATTATCTGCCCAATTTGTCAGTAATTCTGTTCTGTTATAATCGTCTCCACTTGTACTAGAATCATTATCGCTCGAACATGAAACCAAAGCGAGTAGAGAAAGAAGTATAAAAAATAATTTATTCATTTATTAAATTTTTGCGAAATTAATCTAAAATTATTGGACTACCAATTAAGCAATTACTAATTTTTAGTTAACTGTCTCTGCTTGTGCTACTGTAAATCCAAAACGAGTAGCAATTGTATTTGCCATTGCATCAATGTTTGCGTTTAAGTAATCCACATCCCAAAAACCATTTGTTCCAGCTTCTAAATCTGCTAAGATTGCATTTACTTCTGCTTTAGATAAATAAGGTGCATCAGTGCTTGGGTTATTTGTATAACGTAATGCCATGATGAAACCGTAAGCTTCTGAAAGTGCATGAAATGCTTTTGCACCATTATCCGTAATTAATTTCGCTTTTCCGCTTTTTAAGTAATATACCGCTCTAACTGCTGGTACCTTCGCTAATTGCTCTTTAATGATTTTAATTTGTGCATCTCTAACAGCATAATCATTTGCTACAATTGCAGCTCTACCTTTTCTAAAAGCTAATTCTATATCTGCCTTAACATTATTAAAGTCAACATCTGCATTTACTTGGTTAATGTAGCTGTCCCAAAATTTTCCTCCACCTGCACCATAGATGTAACCATAAGCTTCATCCCATTTGTGCTCCATGTTTGTATAATTTTTTCCTGTAACTACTACTTTATTAGTATTATCAACTCTATTTGTTGCTTCGTCTAAAACAGCAACACTTAAATAATTGTTAAGCACTTGATCCATTAAACAAGCACCCATTAATCCTTTTAATAAAATTTGTTGAGGCTCTACTCCATTTGCTGCAAAAAGACGTGTTGATGATCCATCTACATAAGAACCCGCTGTACCTGCAACTGCAACATTACCTTGACTTGCATCATTAGCATTTAAAAATTGAGCTTCAAAATTGCTTCTTATTTCAACTTGTTCTGCTGAAGAACCACCTCCGCCAAAGTTTACAAAATAATCTTTTGAAGCCGCCGTTTTATCTTTTAATTGTTTTCCTGAAGTATTTAAATCTGATGTTGAAAACGGATTATTTGTATTTGTATACATGTTTTCTAAAGTAGCAACATCTACCACTGTTCCAGCTGTTGCGTGTCCTTTAATATAATTCCCTAATTCTTCTAACATTAATATTCTGCTCGTTTGTCCACCAAAATCAACAGTTGTTGCACTGTTTCTTTCAAATGTATAAGTTTGTGGAACAGATAAACTATTTTCTTGCACAGCATCATCGTTATCTGAACATGATGTTAATATGAAAAGAGCTATTGAAAGTGAACCTAAAAAGTAATTAGTTAATCGCATTTTATTATTTATTTAGATTTATTTAAAATAATTGTTTCTGCAAAAATAATAACTAAAATCAAAATAGCAAACTTTATTTAGAATAAATTAAAATAAAAACAGCAATAAAAAATAGAGATAAATACAATACATTTGTTATTAAACATTTACAAACTTAAAAGCAATAATTTTATTATTTACTGAAACTTTAATTATGACATTGATGATAATAATTATGTATTCATCAATAAAAAAATATGGAATTGCACCTTTATTGATATTCTGAGGTTCTATAGAGTTTTACAATCTATATTAGCAGGAAGTGCTTATAATGTTTTTTTTTCGATTTGTTTGTGTTTTCTACAGGTTCGTCTGTACTTTTTACTTCAACACTTTTTTGTGTATTTTTAGTATTCCATACTGAAAGTCTAAAAAAGACAAGAAGCTTAATTTATGGCTTGATATTTTCTAACATTGCAATAACACACTTATCCTATTATTTTCTTAGAACAAGTTATCATGGATGAGCATTCAATTAATTTAGAATATTTAAAAGCCATTTTTAATTTTGATTTAAATATATTTCTAACAGGAAGAAGTCTTTTATACATAGATTCCATGTTATGAATTCTTAAATTATAAGTTTTCTAAAAAATACATTTATTTAAAAATTTTAGTTTCAACAGCTGTAATAAGTCTTTTCTATTCTGTTTTCTTTTATACGATAGTACTTTACACCGAATACAATTATAGTAGTCTTTTGCTTGGTAATATTATTGGTAAACAAATTTCATTTCTATTCTTTAGTTTTGTTATTTATATCTATTTACTTGTAAAAAATAGAAGCCATAAAAAACCTACTCCTAAAAATATGCGAGACGTTTTTAAAATATTTAGCTTTTAGGATTAACTAAAAAAAGAAAAATTAATAAAACGAACTATTCCCGAAAAAAAGAATATAGACATACTTATCAATCCCGAAAACATAGTAACTCCCATTCCTGTTTTATCTTCTATAGATTGCCCTAAAGCATTAAATGAGCTTATATTGAGCAAAAAGAAGACTATTGTATAAATTGCAAAAGTTGACCAAAAATACGGTGAGTAGAAAAGTAATACTCCTAATATTGCAGACCCTATCATTGGAATATAAAAACAAAATGTTGCAAACTTTGAATTTGGACCTTTTACTTTACAATATTTAATTATGAAAAATAAAGTTAGGAAAATAAATAGAAAAGCAGGTATAAAAACTTCATACCATCCTAGATATTTTAAATACGTTTCTAATTTTAAATTACTCATCTAATAAATTTTTAAACGCTTCTGATGCTTTACTTATAATAAATAACGAATTAATGATAATTATCGAAAATTTTCAACGCTTCATTATAAGAACTTTCAAAGCTAATTGCATGACAATCTGTATCTATTTTATTGGAAGTAAAATAGGATAGTACTTTTTCAGTTGGCATATTTCCTGTTAAATCGTCTTTTGCCATTGGACAACCACCAAAACCTTTAATTGCCCCATCAAATCTTTGGCAACCTGCTTTATAGGCTGCATCTATTTTTTCAAACCAAGAATCGGGTGTTGTATGCAAATGTGATCCGAATTCTATGTTGGGATATTTTGGAATTAAATTTGAAAAAAGATAATCAATAACTTCTGGAGTTGAACTTCCAACAGTATCGGAAAGAGATAAAATTTTAACTCCCATTTTTGCCAATTTTTCTGTCCACTCTCCTACTATATCAACATTCCAAGGATCTCCATAAGGATTTCCAAAACCCATTGAAATATAAGTTACTACTTCTTTATTATTAACATCTGCTATTTCTAAAATTTCTTGTAATGTAATTATAGATTCTGCAATTGTCTTATGTGTGTTTCGCATTTGAAAGTTTTCCGAAATAGAAAAAGGATAACCTAAATATTTTATTTCTGGATGAACAGATGCAAATTGTGCTCCCTTTGTATTGGCAACAATTGCTAATAATTTACTCTTTGTTTGAGACAAATCTAGCTGTGCAAGAACTTCTGCTGTATCTTGCATTTGTGGAATAGCTTTTGGAGAAACAAAACTTCCAAAATCTATAGTATCAAAACCAACTCTCAAAAGAGATTGAATATATTGCACTTTTTTTTCTGTGGGAATGAAGTCCTTAATACCTTGCATAGCATCTCTTGGACATTCAATTATTTTAACTTTCTTCATTTGCCCTCAAAGATAAAAAAGAATTGTGTTTTACGAAATCGTTTTAGCACTTAATATTGCTTTATTTATCTCTTTAATTAATTTTGGTCCTTCATAAATAAAACCTGTATATAACTGAACTAAACTTGCACCTGCTTTTAACTTTTCTAATGCATCTTTTGCCGTGTGAATTCCTCCTACTCCAATTATTGGAAAAGATTTATTGCTTTTTTCAGAAAGAAAACGAATCACTTCGGTTGAACGATTGGTTAATGGTTTTCCTGAAAGCCCTCCTATTTCTTTTTTATTTTCTGCTTCCAGTCCTTCTCTAGAAATTGTTGTGTTTGTAGCAATTACACCAGCAATTTTTGTATCGTTTACAATATCTATTATATCTAATAATTGTTCATTAGTTAAATCGGGTGCAATTTTTAATAGAATTGGCTTTGGTTTTTCTGTTCCTTTCGAAGTGACAGGCATTGCTAAGTTTTTATCTTGTAATGTTTGTAACAACTCTGTAAGTGGTTTTTTATCTTGCAACTCTCGAAGGTTTGGAGTATTAGGGGAACTTACGTTTACTACAAAGTAATCTACATGTGTGAACAAAGCGTCAAAGCAAATTTCGTAATCTTTTACAGCTTCTTCATTTGGTGTTACTTTATTCTTACCTATGTTTCCGCCAATCAATACACCATTATTTCTTTTTAATCGCTCAACAGCTTCTAAAACACCTCCATTATTAAAACCCATTCGATTAACGATAGCACTATCCTCTTTTAAACGAAATAATCTCTTTTTAGGATTTCCTTCTTGCCCTTTTGGGGTTAATGTACCTATCTCTATAAAACCGAAACCAAAATTCGACAACTCTTTATACAGCTTAGCATCCTTATCAAAACCAGCAGCTAAACCTACAGGGTTTTTAAATTTCAATCCAAATACTTCTGTTTCTAATCGTGTATCTTTTATTTCATAAATATTTTTAAAAATAGAAGAAAAACCAATTGAACTTAGAAAACGAATTAATGAAAATGTAAAATGATGTACTTTTTCTGGATCAAATAGAAAAAGAATTGGTCTGATGAATAGCTTATACATAATAAAATTTAGTTGTGTTGTGCAAAAATAGAGATTACTCTGTAATAAAAAAGCTCCATGATGGAGCTTTTTTAATTATTCTTGTCTTTGTCTTTCATAAAGGATAGTTTCTACCGTTTCAAAATCGGTTGGTTTATCTGCATTATGAAAATATTTTACTAAAATTTGTCCCCAAAGTTCACCATTCGAAAATTCTGCAATAATCCATCTGTGGTTTAATATCTTTGCTTTGTTTACTATGAATATTTTTCCTCCAATTGGTTCATAAGGAATTAAAGAGTTTCCATTTTCGTTAGCATTCATTTCTTCTAAATCTTCATTCACTTTACTCATCACCTTTTGATAATCTAGTTTCTGAGAATAGTAATACTCTTGTGCATCTTCATCTTTTTGAATATCAAAATAATCTCCATATTGAATAGAGTCCATCTTTTTTTCTGTAGATGCTAACACTGCTCTAACTAAAGTCACTTCATTTTCTTTTGCGTCTAATATTTTATTAGAATTTACATATTGAAAAATATTAACTAAAACTGAAAAAATAAATAGGTATAAAAATGTATTCTTCATAATATTAAATTGAAATTTCTAAATTATCGTATGCCAAATAAACATCTTTTGGCAATTTTTGTTGTACTTCTTCATGAAAACCTAAAAGGTGGCTAATATGTGTTAAATATGCCTTTTCTGGCTGCACCAAAGATATAAAATCCAACGCTTCTTCTAAATTAAAATGTGTATTGTGCGGTTCTTCCCTCAAACAATTAATAACTAATACTTTACATTTTTTTATTTTATAGATTTGGTCTTCTTCTATCGTTTTTATATCTGTCAAATATACAAAACCTTTAATTTTATAACCAAAAACTTGTAAACTACCATGTAATGCATTAATTGGCTCTATAAGATAATTTTTAACTTTAAAATTTTCGTTTTCTTTCACTTCATTGGCTAAAATTGCAGGAGCACCAGGATATCTATTTTCCAGGGCAAAAATATAGTCAAATCTTTTTTCTAAGTTTTTCAAGACTCTTTCATGTGCATATACAGGAATATCACCTTGTTTAAAATAAAAAGGACGAATATCATCTAAACCAGCAGTATGATCTGCATGTTCATGTGTTATCAATAAAGCATCAATAGTTTCACATTTAGATTGAAGCATTTGTTGTCTAAAATCGGGGCCACAATCAATTACTACAGAAAAATCGTCGGAATGAATCCAAACGGAAACCCTTAATCTCTTGTCTTTTTGATCTTTACTCAAACAAACAGAATGGTTACTTCCTATTACTGGAATACCCTGAGAAGTACCTGTTCCTAAAAAATAAACTTTTATATCACTCATATTTCACAAAAATAATAATATTTGTAGTAGATTTTATCATTTTAACTAACTTTGCATAAACTAAAGAATTAATTACTGTTAGTACCAATAAAAAAACACTTTAATGAAAAGTATAATTACAGACATCAGACTAAGAGGTGATAAAGTTATTGAACAAATTCCTTCAATCAAGGATAAAGCACTAAGAATTAATCTAAATGAGAGTATCTATGGTACTTTTGCAGAGATTGGTGCGGGTCAAGAAACGGTTAGGCATTTTTTTAGAGCTGGGGCTTCTTCAGGAACCATTGCAAAAGCGATGTCAGCTTATGACAAGGACTTTAGTGATGCCATTTATGGTATTGAAGAAGATGGTCGATATGTTACAGAAAGTAGACTTCAAAAAATGTTAGCCCATGAAAATCAGTTAACAGAAGAGCGTTTAAGAAGAGATAAACATCCAAATAAAATATTTTTTAGTTATGCAAATACTGTTGCTACAATAGATTTTGCTAAACAATATAAAGGTCATGGATGGGTTGGTATTAAATATCAAGTTGAACCAGACGAAGACTATAATGAAATTACGCTTCATATTCGTTTTAAAGAAACGGATGCTAAATTGCAACAAGAAACTCTTGGTATACTTGGAGTGAATTTAATTTATGGTGCTTTCTATAAATATAATGATCCTAAAAAATTATTACGCTATTTATACGATCATTTAGATAAAGATCAATTAGAAATTGATACTATTAACTTTTCTGGACCTCGTTTTGCCGATGTAGACAATCGTTTAATGAGTCTTCAATTAGTGAAAAATGGTATGACAGACGCAGTAATGTTTGGGCCTGACGGGAACAACATTTTGCCAGCTGCTGTTTTATATAAAAAGAACATCCTTGCTTTAAGAGGTAGTTTTAGACCTGTTACTAAGGTAAACATGAATATGTACACTAAGTCATACAATATGTTTATTGAAGAAAAAAAAGTTGATCCTGAAAACACTTTTGTAGTTTTTGAAATAACACTTTCAAACCTTAAAGCTGAAGGAGAAATTGATGAGCGTGATTTCTTAGACAGAGCAGAATTACTTTGTTCGTTAGGACAAACCGTTATGATTTCTAATTTTCAAGAATATTATAAAGTTGTAGAATATTTCTCTAATTATACAAAAGCTAGAATGGGATTAGCTATGGGTGTAAATAATTTAGTAGATATATTTGATGAGAAATATTACCGTCATTTATCTGGAGGAATATTAGAAGCTTTTGGTAAATTATTTTACCGTGATTTGAAAGTCTATTTATATCCAATGAAAGAAGAAGATGGAACGCTTATTACTTCTGACAATTTAAAAGTGCATCCAAGAATGAAAGAATTATATAAGTTCTTCAAATTTAATGGAAAAGTTGTTGATATTACTGATTTTGATGAGAAAAATCTAGAAATATTCTCTAGAGAAATCCTTAAAATGATAGGAAACGGTGAAACAGGTTGGGAAGAAATGCTTCCAAAAGGAATTCCGGAATTAATTAAAGAACATCAATTATTCGGATACCAAAATAGTAACTAAAAAAACAAAAAAAGAGTCAAACAAATTGACTCTTTTTTTTATTTTAAAATTTGTTCAGCGTGTGCTTTCGTTTTTACTTTTTCTATAACTTCATCAATTATTCCGTTTTCATCGATTACAAAGGTAGTTCTATGAATTCCATCATATTCTTTGCCCATAAACTTTTTTGGTCCCCAAACTCCAAAGGCTTCAATTACAGATTTGTCTTCATCTGCCAACAATGGAAATGGTAATTCATTTTTAACAATAAAATTAGCTTGTCGTTTTGCACTGTCTGCACTAACACCTAAAATGGCATAATTATTCGCTTGAAAACGTTCGTAATTATCTCTTAAATCACAAGCTTCTGCTGTGCAACCAGGTGTACTTGCTTTAGGATAAAAGAAAACTACTAATTTTTTACCTTTATAGTTTTCTAATGTATGTGTATTCCCATCTTGATCTAAACCTGTAAAATTTGGCGCTTTATCTCCTTTTTTTAATGTTGTCATTCTATTTTTTTTAAAGTGTTTAAAGTTTAACTTTGTAAAAGCTATAACAGACTATAAAAGTACAAAAATGACCAAAGCAGAAAAAATAACATTTGTTATAAATACGTTAAACGAATTATATCCTGAAATACCTGTTCCGTTAGATCATAAAGATCCATATACCTTATTGATTGCGGTTTTACTTTCTGCACAGTGTACAGACGTAAGAGTCAATCAAATAACACCACTTCTATTTGCAAAAGCAGATAATCCATATGATATGGTAAAAATGAGTATTGAAGAAATTAAGGAAATTATTAGACCCTGTGGTTTATCTCCAATGAAATCTAAAGGAATACATGGTTTATCTGAAATTCTAATTGAGAAATATAACGGAGAAGTACCCCAAAGTTTTGAAGCTTTAGAAAGTTTTCCTGCTGTCGGACATAAAACAGCAAGTGTTGTTATGAGTCAAGCTTTTGGTGTACCTGCTTTCCCTGTTGATACACATATTCATCGTTTGATGTATCGTTGGAATTTGACAAATGGAAAAAACGTTCAGCAAACAGAAAAAGATGCAAAAAGAATTTTCCCAGAAGATTTGTGGAACGATTTACACCTTCAAATTATTTGGTATGGTAGAGAATACTCTCCTGCAAGAGGTTGGGACTTAGAAAAAGACATAATAACCAATACAATTGGTCGTAAGTCCGTTTTAGAAGAATATTATAAAAAAAATGCTTCATAATTTAAAACTTATGAAGCATTTTCTAAAATTATTAATTAGCAATAATTTCAAAAGAAAGATTTTTTATTTTAATCATACTCAATGATTTAGAATAATTGATTAAAAATGAAATTGTTTCTTTTTTAGGTGACATTTTTTGAGATGTCGATTGTTTTTTAGAGTAAAGTTTTGCCATAGAATTTTTTATGTTATTTATTCTATAACGCCCTAGAAAAACAAATATTGTTTAAACACTCAAAATTATTTGATTTTTTTCAATAATCTTTCTAAGATTCATAATTGCATATCTCATTCTTCCTAATGCAGTATTGATACTAACTCCAGTTGAATCAGCAATTTCTTTAAAACTTAAATCTTGATAAATACGCATAATAATCACTTCTTTTTGATCATCAGGAAGCTCATCAAGGAGTTTAGTTAAATCTTCTTCTATTTGTTCAGTGATAATTTGTTTTTCGACATCTAAGCTTGAATCAGATAAATAAGAGAAAATAGAATATTCATCAGTATCTCTCTGCATTGGCATTTTTTTAGATTTTCTAAAATAATCAATTACCAAATTATGAGCAATACGCATTACCCAAGGTAAAAATTTACCTTCCTCGTTGTATGATTTAGTCTTAAGTGTTTTAATTACTTTAATGAAAGTATCCTGAAAAACATCATCGCAGATATCTCTATCCTGAATTTTAGTATAAATAAAACCGTAAATTTTTGATTGGTGACGTTCGATTAAAATAGCTAAGGTAGACTCATCTCCTTCAACATATTTTTTTACAAGAATTGCATCTGAAAGTGTACGATTATCCATAGTGATACCTTTTAGTTAATTTGAGTTAGTTTTCTAAAAAGTATTTTTATTGAATAAGCGTTTTGTTTTTTGGATTTATATCTGAGCCAAATTTAACATTTTTTTTTATAAAAAAACAAATAGAACTCAAAAAAAGATTTAAAAATTATTCTTTTTAAATTATTTGCGAAAAATTAAAGGAATAAAGAAACAGGAATAAGCCTAAACCTATTCCTGCTAATTTTACTATTATGAAAAAGAGCTCCCTATTTTTTTATAAATCGAATGTTCGTTTTTACTTGATTCTCTTCAATAGCAATTTGATATATCCCTTTTTCTAAATCGGTAACATCTATACTATTGTCTTCAACTTTATACTCTTTAATTTGCCCTTTCATGTCTACGACATTAACCTTTGATTGAGACATTTCCTTTGTAAAGAAAAGTATTGAATCAGTTGGGTTTGGATACACAGATAAAGGTGCTTCAATTTTATCATTAACAACTGTACTATCTGTTTTAGAATTCATTTTTGTAATTTTTATCCAATTTATATTTACACCCGAATTCTGAATAAAGATTCCAAAGTTATACGTTCCAGAATTTACATTTACCGATTGGGAGACTGTTTGCCAATTTTGCCAACCTCCAGTATTTGGTATATTTACTGTTCCTAACGGAATTGTTCCTGCATTTAAATCGGATGAAATTTTTGCTCCGTTTACAGCACTAGCCACTCTGTATTCAACTAAGTAATTACCAGAACTTGGAAAATTAATAGCATTATATGCCATCCAATCTCCTCTATCTGCATAACCAACATTCAATCCTCCATTTATATCAGTAGTTGGTTCCGTTTGAATTCCATTCATTGCAGAATAATTTTCAGCTTGAATTAATACTGAGGGTTGACTTGTTGTTTTCTGATAGACCCTAACATAATCGACTAACATCTTTGCAGGAAATCTGTTATTATCAATAGTGAAACCTGGCCAATTTCCTCCAACTGCTAAGTTCAATAATATAAAGTAATTTTGATGAAATTCATTTGTACTATTAACACCATTTGCAATATTAACTTCGTGAAATTTAGCGCCATCAATAAACCATTTTATTGAATTTTCATCCCATTCTACAGTATATGTATGAAAAGCAGTAATATCGTTTATACTCGTATTTCCTCCATAGGAAACATAACCATTATGATCCCAATGAATTGTACCAAATATTTGGTTTCCTGCGTTTACATGCTCCATAATATCAATTTCTCCACATTTAGGCCATCCAACATTTGGATCGTAAATATTGTCGCCCAACATCCAGAAAGCTGGCCATATTCCTTGAAATGATGGCATTGCAATTCTTGCTTCCATCTTACCATATTTCCAAGATTTTTTCCCGTAAGTTTTCATTCTTGCGGATGTATAATTGGAACCGCCTATTGCTTCTTTTTTAGCTGTAATAACAAGGTTTCCGTTTTCGACAGTCGCATTTTCGCGTCTGTAATTTTGCAGTTCGTTATTTCCCCAACCATCGTTTCCGGTTTCAAAAACCCAATCGGAACTGATCGTGTTCGTAAATTCGTCTTGCCAAACCAATTGCCAATTTTGACAAAAAACTGTATTCATTAAAAGTAATAAAAACAGTGTATATATTATGTATTGATTTTTTGTTTTCATCTGTATGAGATTTTGTTATTATTATTTTTTAACGAATTTTTTAGTTGTTTTTTGTCCTTCATTTTCTAATACTATTGCATAAATTCCAGGTTTTAAACTTGAAACATCTATGCTTTTATTATCAAATACAGGTAAATCTAAATAAATTACTCTTTGAAAATCAATAATTTGAATTGTGGAATTTTTTAAATCCGTTTTAAAATTTAAGGTGTTTTCAACTGGATTAGGATAAATTGTAAAATCTATTTTTTCTGCTAAAGCATTCGTTTTTAATAGCGTATTGGTTTTTGTGATTTTTATCCAATTTAAATTTACTCCTGAATTTTGAATAAAGATTCCAAAATTATATGTTCCAGCATTTACATTTACTGTTTGAGATACAGTTTGCCAATTTTGCCAGCCACCAGTATTTGGAATATTTACACTTCCTAATCCTATTGCTCCTGCATTCAAATCTGATGAAATTTTTGCTCCATTTATTGCACTAGCTACCCTATATTCAATTAAATAAAAACCTGATGTTGGAAAGTTAATATTCTTATATGCCATCCAATCTCCTGCATCTGCATAACCTACGTTTAATCCACCACCAACGTCTGTAGTAGTTTCTGTTTGAATGCCACTCATTGCAAAATAATCTTCTGCTTGAATTAAATTTGAAGCGTTATTTGTATTATAAAAACCTCCAAATGTTGCAATTACTTTTGTTGGTTGATTTGTATGTAAAGAAGGAGATTGATCTGCAACATCATCATAAGCAAATCCATAAGATAAATTATCAACGCTTATACCATATGAATGCCAAAATTTTGCATAATGATTCATAGGGTTACTTTTGTAAAATTGTGCGGTATTGTACCAGTTTTGTTGCCCTGGATTTGCACTCGTTACATCAACCATATGTCTGTTAATTGCTGCTGTTAATTGTGCTTGAATAACTAAATCTAAGTCTCCATCAACCAATCTTCTATCTAATACTCCTTTTCCTTCTAAAGCTTCCTGAGTTGATGGTCTATGTTGTACTCTTCCTGTTCTTCCTGTAAATCCACCAGATTGACCTACAACTCGTAATTCTTCTCCGTAAATTCTACCTTTAAAAACACCTGCGTGACCTGCATAAAATATCAAATCTTGATTTTTGTATTTACTCCAAATAGCATCAATATAGGATTGCATATAATTTGCATAGGGTCCAACTGATGTTCCACCTGTTCCATCTGCAAATGGAGCTGTTTTAGATGGGGCTGTAATTTCTCCCGATGTTGTATTCAAACAACCTTGAAACTCAGCTGGTACATTGTTTTGAAATAAAGAAACAATTTGCGCATGAGATTTTATTTCTCCTACTCTTTTTTGATAATTGTTTGCTCCAAATAACTCTAATCCGATTGGGTATTTATAGGAATCTACACGAGAAGGATTGCCAAAAAAGCCCAATTGATTGTTAGTTAATTCTATAATTTCATATAGGATTCCATTATTTGGATCCGTTGGATTTAATGGGTTATGACCCGCATATCCAGAAGGAGCACCCGATGCACCAAAGAAGTATAGATACATTTGCGAACCTTTAGAAATAAAAACCCTACAACCTTCTATAAGTGGCAAAGTAAAAGTCTTATTAGAGATTTCGCTTAATTTGGTAAAACAGTTTGCATATTTACCATTTCCTCCTGGTCCTTGATTTCCTCCTGGTGTTGGTCCTTGAACCGTATTATAGGATGAATTCATTGGAAAAATTTGACTTGTCTTTGGGTTTACCCAAACATGTTGACCTGTATTATAATTTTTTCCTACAATTGCTACATAGAGTTCGGAATCGTTAAATGTTGAATTGTTTTTAATTTCAAATGGTATTGGCCCCTGACCATACCCTAAAGCGGTTACTAATAAGACGAATACGATTTTCCATCTTGAAAGATTTTTTTGTTTTGTTTGTTTCATGTGTTTGTTTGTTAAATGTTTAAAAGATTAAGATTTTCAAAAAATAGTTTTTGTTCTCTATTCTTGAAATTTATTGTTATTTGTTTTACTTATTTTTGATATTTAATTAGTTAAAAAAACGGTTACATTACAAATCAAAAATCCTATTCGATTTGTTATCAATTATACTAGACAGGTTATTGATACACTTTTATATAATCGATACTAAATTGTTGCGGAAAAATTTTATTATCAATATTTGGCCCTCCAAAATTCCCACCAATTGCAAGGTTAATAATGAAATAGAAAGATTGATCATAGGGCCATGTATTTTCATCTTTTAGTTTAGGCTGAAAAGTGTACACCAGAATTGAATCTACAAAAAAGTCAATTTTATCTTTCGTCCAATCGATTCCATAAGTATGAAACCCTTCTTCTATTGTTTCTATTTTTGTTTTCTTAGTGTTAATTGTGTTTCCATGACTGTCTTTAGTATGTAAAGACGTGAAAATAGTATGCGGTTCTTTACCGATATATTCCAAAATATCAATTTCTCCACATTTTGGCCAACCCACTTGAGGTATATTTGATCCTAACATCCAAAATGCTGGCCACAACCCTTCACCAGTGGGTAGCTTTGCTCTAATTTCTATGCTTCCATATTGAAATTCTTTTTTATTTTGAGTTGTAATTTTAGTTGAAGTATAGGTAGTTCCGTTATAATTAGCAGAAATGGTTAAAATTCCATTTTCAACTTTATGATTTTTATCTGTATAGATTTGTGCTTCATTGTTTCCCCAACCACAAAGGTTTGGACAACCATTGCCAACTTCAAAATTCCAAATCGAATCGTTTAATTTCGAGCCATTAAAATTTTCTTCCCAAACTAGTTTTTTATTCTGATGTTGTGAAAAAGAAAAATTACAGAATAAGAATAGTATCCAAAAATATTTCATTTGATTATTTTTTTACGAATTTAAAATTAGACTCTAGTGTTTTATCAGAGCTTCCTCCAATGAAAACTTTAAAACCTCCTGGTTCTGTTTCCCATTTTGAATTACCTGAATAAAAAGCTAACATTTTCTCATCAATTAGAAACGTTATTTCTTTTGTTTCATTTGCTGCTAATTCTACCATTTTAAAATCTTTCAACTCTTTAACAGGTCGTGTTACGCTTGCCACAAGGTCTCTAATGTAAAGTTGAACGACTTCTTTCCCTTTTAAACTACTATTGTTTTTAAGCGTAATGGTAACTTTAATCTTTTCATTATTTGTAACACTAGTTTTATCTAATTTTAAATTGGAATATTGGAATTTTGAATAACTCAATCCGAACCCAAACGCAAATAATGGAGTATTTTCTTCGTCTATATAATGCGACCAAAAAACACTTTCTGGCTCATTCATTGTAGGTCTTCCTGTATTTTTATAATTATAATAAATTGGAACTTGACCAACGCTTTTAGGAAATGTCATTGGCAATTTTCCACTTGGATTATAATCTCCATATAAAACCTCAGCAATAGCATTTCCACTTTGTGTACCGAGATGCCAAGCTTCTAAAATGGATGGAATGTTCTCTTTTGCCCAAGGAATAGCTAAAGGTCTTCCGTTATTCAATACTAAAACAATATTTTTATTTACTTTATAAACTGCTTCCAACAATTGTTGTTGTAAACCTGGCAAACCTAAATCGGTTCTACTTCTTCCTTCTCCCGATTGTAGACCATGCTCACCTAATACCATAACCACAATATCTGCCTGTTTTGCAATGGTAATCGCTTCATTAAACCCAGATGAATCTGTTTCATTAATTTTCGTTTCCCACATAAATTGAGTACGACCAATAGCAACATCAGTTCCTTTTGCATATACTAATTGATTGTCTTTATATTGCTTCATACCTTCTAGTACAGAAATTGCCGATTCATCATCTGCTCCAATTCTCCAACTACCTAACGGACTTGTTTTATCTGAAGCTAATGCTCCTATTAAAGCTATTTTTTTTCCTGACTTTGGTAAAGGCAAAAGCTTATTTTCGTTTTTAAGAAGTACAATAGATTTTTTTGCGATGTCTAATACTCCCTCATGAAATTCTTTTTTACCAACTGTTGCTTCTTCATAAACCTCATCGCAATATTTATAAGGATCATCAAATAAACCTAATTCAAATTTTACTCTAAGAATACGTTTTACAGCATCATCTATTTGTTTTTCTTCAACTTTCCCTTCCTTAATTAAGATTTTTAAGTGATCTATATAAGCATATGATTCCATATCCATATCGGAACCTGCATTTATTGCTATTTCTGCAGCTTCTTTACTATCTTTTGCATATCCGTGTGCAATCATTTCATTAATTGACCCCCAATCTGAAACTATAAATCCATCAAATTGCCATTCTTTTTTAAGAATCTCTCGTTGTAAATAGTTATTGCCTGTTGCTGGAACACCATTTAGTTCGTTAAATGAATTCATAAACGTTTTTACACCCACATCTACAGAAGCTTTAAATGGTGGTAGAATAATGTTTTGCAAAGTTGCTTCACTAACATCTACAGTATTATAGTCTCTTCCTGATTCTGCAAAACCATATCCTGCAAAATGTTTCGCACAAGCGAGAACTGTTTTCTTAGAAGTCAAATCGGTTCCTTGAAAACCCTTAATACGTGCTTCTGCAATTTTACTTCCTAAATATGGATCTTCTCCTGCTCCTTCCATGACCCTTCCCCATCTTGCATCACGAGAAATATCAACCATGGGTGCAAAAGTCCAGTTTATTCCTACTGCCGCTGCTTCTTCAGCTGCAATTTCAGCCGATTTCTGAATAGCTTCAATATCCCAACTGGCTGCTTCTGCTAAAGGAATTGGGCTTATTGTTTTATAACCATGAATAACATCAAACCCAAATAATAAAGGAATTCCTAATCTGGTTTCTTCAACTGCAATTTTTTGTAAAGCATACACTTCTTTTGCTCCTTTTACATTTAGCATAGAACCTACTAGGCCTTTTTTAAGGTTTTCGTACTTCATTGCGGCTTGTCCTTCTTTTGGAACTGGTCCTGTAATTTCCCAAAAACCATTATATTGGTTCATCTGACCAATTTTTTCATCTAATGTCATTAATTGAAAAACAGAATCAACTCTAGCCTCTATATTATCAGGCTTGTTAGAAACTGTTTTTTTTTGATTTGAAAAATTACAACTTGTTACAAGAAGTATAAGCGATGTAATAATTATATATTGTAATTGTTTGAATTTCATTATAAAGTGTATCATTACTATTCAATCTTTATGAAGGTTATTACAACCTCCATAAAGTTGAACAATTAAAAAAAAATAAATTGATTATTGATAAATTCTTACATAATCTATTTCCATTGCAGATTCTGTAAAACTAGGGCTTATTGCTCCTCCAAGATTTCCTCCCATAGCAACATTTAGTATCAAAAAGAAATCATTATTGAAAGGAATAGTACTATTATTTGGCATGGAATGAAACAATTGATCGTCTACATAAAAATTAATTGTCGTTGGACTCCAAATGGTTTTATAAACATGGAATTGTGAAGAAGCACCTGTAATAGTTGTAGAGCCTGTGACTCCATTTCCTCCAGAATTCCCAGGGAAATGAAGGGTTGAAAGCACTACGTCTGGATTATTGCCAACATATTCCATTATATCTATTTCTCCACAAGCTGGCCAACCAACTGTAGCATGGTTTTCGCCAAGCATCCAAATTGCTGGCCAAGTACCTCCTCCTACTGGTAGTTTTGCTTTAACCTCAACTTTACCGTAAGTAAATTCAAATTTGTTTTCTGTTTTTAATCGTGCTGATGTATAGTTTGAACCACTAAAACTTTCTGCTTTAGCCGTTATTTTTAAATTTCCACCTTGCACAATTACATTAGTAGCACTATTGGTATAATGTTGAGATTCGTTGTTTCCCCAACCACCTGCACCTAAATCGTAACCCCACTTTGATGGATCTGGAACGCCGTCTGTATTAAACTCATCTGAAAAAACTAAATTTGTATAATCTACATCTGGTACTTGCACAGGTTGTACTGTTGTAAAAGTATGATACCAAGCTAAATCTGGGTTATTACCCATAACAGCTCTAACTACCATTCTATTACTCGTAATTGATAAAATTTCATAAGAACTTTGACCAATATAATACCCCATAAATCCATTATCAGAAAAATTTAGCATGGTTCCTCTTGTTTGAGTGGCTGCATTTGCATTTGCTGTAATTACTGATTCCGAAGGACTTAAATTTATTGTCTTTTCACCCGAAGTAGTATAGTTATAACAAAAATCAGAGCCGCTACTTCCTCCTACTACACTTTCATAGGTTGCATTAAAAAAAGTTTTACCTCCATTGTTCAATTCATATTTTAAAAGATCTCCTTCTTTGGTAAAAGTTAAAACATTTTCATACAAACAGCCTGAATCTGTGCTTCCTGCTTTTTCCCAAGGAGCTGCTTGATAATAAAATGGATAGTAGTTTTGAGTCTCATCTGTATTATTAGGTCCAACACCAAAGTGACCAGCTTCTGATGCAGAAAAATACCAATTTTGAGTTGTTCCAGCTGTTAATAGTTCTATAGCTTCATTGTCGGTAAAATCGCTTCTAACCTCAATTGTTATTATTGCATTACTAGAAACTCCACCTTTACCAGAGGCAATAGCTGTAACTGTATACTCATTAATGCCTGTTTGTGTAAATCTTTTTTGAAAAACTCCATTAGGTGAATTTTGAGAGGTTCCATCGCTAAATACATACTTATAAGAGATTGCATTGTTTGCAGTAGTTGTAAACTTTACAATACCTGAACCATCTCCGTATGGATTTGTGCTATCTACTCCTTGAATAATTGCTTCTATTTGAATATTAGTAGGAGCACTTAGATCTCCAAATGCATTATCTTCTTCTTGACAACCTATTATAAACAATAAGGATATAATAAGTAATAGGTTTATAGTTATCTTTTTCATTTGAAATCAATTATTAATTATGGAAATAAACATTATCAACATACACAGTTGTTGCTCCGGATGGTGCTGCCACATAAATGAGTTGAGCAATATGTTCTTTAGTAGTTAAATTGGTAAAATCGCTTAATGGAATATCTAAACTTACCCACTGTTCTTGTGCAGGTGCAGTAACAATAATTTCATGTTCTACATCATCTCCTCCTCCAAAAGTACCGTTGGCTCCAAAATCGACCAATTTCACTTTAAATTCTGTGAAGTTAGCTGACCAAATATCGGTATGGAAATAAGTCATTGCAGTTGCGTCTATAGTATTTGATGTTGCTTCAATTCCAACAAAATTTAAAGCTGAATATTTTTTTGTTGCGTTACCACTAACTAAAACATCTTCTAAAGTTCCTTGCGACCACGAAGTTTGCCATGTATCTACATTTACATCTGTGTAGGCATCGCTAAACATTGAGACTACATTTCCAGAAGGGAACGTTGGTGTTGGAGCTGCTACCAAAGGTGTTGGTGTCTGATTGTAAAAAAAGACATTATCTAGATATACTGTTGTTGCTCCAGAAGGTGCTGCTACATAAATAAGTTGAGCAATATGTCCTCTTGTGGTTAGATTAGTAAAATCGCTTAACGGTATATCTAAACTTACCCATTGCTCTTGAGCTGGTGCAGTAACAGTAATTTCATGTTCTACATCGTCTCCACCACCAAAAACTCCATTCGCTCCAAAATCAACTAACTTGATTTTAAATTCTGTAAAATTGGACGACCAAACATCAGTATGAAAATAAGTCATTGCTGTTGCATCAATAGGTGAAGAAGTTGTTTCTATACCTACAAAATTTAGAGCACTATATCTTTTTGTTGCATTACCATTTATTGAAATATTATCTAATGTTGCTTGCGACCACGAAGTTTGCCATGTATCTACATTTACATCTGTATAGGCATCACAAAACATTGAAATTACATTTCCAGAAGGGAACGTTGGTGTTGGTGCTTCCGTTAAGTTTGTAATAATTATATTCTCTGTATATTCTGTTGTAGCAACTCCACCACTTAATGCTACTACTCTAATTTGATATGTACCTGCTAAAGCATAAGTATGTGTTACGGTTTCACTTTCCATAAAATCTACTGGAATTTGATTTGGATCTTCACCAAAATAAACCTGAAAATAGGTTTCCAAATCTGCTGTTGCTGAGACATCCACCATTAGACTTGCTTGTGGTGTTATGATAACATTTAGATTTGTTGGAGGTAGGAATGATACCGTTAATTCTTTAATCACTTCCGTTCTTTGACCATCTATTGTGATGCCAATAATTTTTACTTGATAAACACCTTCTGCATAAATATGTTCAACCTTACCTCCTGGTTGTATTGCTACAGGATTTAGTGTTCCGTCTCCAAAATAGATTTCATATTGCGTTACACCTTCTCCACTTGGCAAAATAGTTACTTTTCCAGAGTTATCTTGTTCAATTGTCATTAATGCATCTATGTTTGTTGGCTTATCTACACTTTCTAAGTTTAGATTATCATTTTCTGTTGAACATCCAAAAAATAGAATCACAACCAAAACAGTAATTATTCTTTTAATACTATTCATAATTATTTTTTTTAATAGTTTGGATTTTGTTGCCAATTACCATTAGAAAATTGAATTTCTTCAATTGGAATTGGAAATATTTCGTTTTTATTAGCTACAAAGCCTGAAATTGTACTCGCTGCTCTATTTGTTCTTACCAAATCAAAGAAACGATGTCCTTCCCCAACCAATTCTAATCTTCTTTCTTCTAAAATAAAATCGGTTAAAGCAGCTCCAGATGCAGAAATGTCATGATTTGTATCTCCAAAAGCTCTTCTTCTGACTTGATTTAGAAATTCTCTTGCTTTAACATCGTTAAGTCCTCCTCTATTAAAGGCTTCAGCAGCCATTAAAAGTACATCTGCATAACGAATGGCTCTATAATTATTGGGATTTGTCAAATTTTGATCTCCTATATTAGAATCGCCTTGACGAGGTAAATATTTTCTATTAAAAAAACCTGTGTGTTTATAACCAGTTCCATAAGTAGCTCCAGTGGTTAATGCCCAGTCTTCTATATTTAATATAGCAACATCTCTTCTATTATCACCTACTTCGAAAGCAGCATATACTTCTTGTGTAGGAAGATTAAAACTAAATCCAGAATCGAATAATGGCCCTGTGTAATTTCGTACTCCATTAAAACCAACAGCAACATTACCTTCACTACATTGCAAACAACCAAAACCTGCACCTTGACCATCAAAATATTGAACTTCAAAAACAGATTCTGGTCCGTTTTCAGCGTTGTTTTCAAAAATGGTGTTGTAATTAGTTACTAATGAATAAGTACCCGAATTTATTAAAGTTTCTAATACCGTTGAAGCACTTGCAAATTTGTTTTGATACAAATATACTTTGCCTAATAGTGCTTGTGCTGCTCCTTTTGTTGCTCTTCCTGTTTCTGGAGCAATTGGATTAAGATTATCTATAGCAAATAACAAATCGGCTTCTATAGACTCATAAACTTCAGCTGTAGAAGATCTTGGAATGGTTTTTTCATCATTTAAAGCAAATCGAGCATCTCCTTTTAATGGAATTCCTCCGAACCATTTTACTAATTCAAAATGATAATAGGCTCTTAAGAATCTAGTTTCAGCTATAATTTGTTCTTTACCAACAAAATCGGTTTTGTCTTTAAATTCTAATATATAATTTGCTCTATTTACACCTGCAAACATCCAATTCCATAGATCTTTTAAATTGCTATTAATAGAAGTATGTGACATATCGTCTATTTGTTGAAAACCGATTACATCATTTGCACTTTCTCCACCAGAAACTGTATTATCTGATGCTATTTCTCCTAATAATACATTAATATAACTCGATTGTAATAAATCATAAGCACCAACTAATGCATTATAATAATCGTCTTCAGAATTAAAATAATTTTCAGAATCGATAGCGTATACAGGCTCTCTCTCTACAAAACTATCTGTACATGAAATACAGATTAAAGTAAAGAGCATTAAAATTAATGTTGATTTTAAAATATATTTTTTCATTTGTATAATTTTATTTGTCAATAATTAAACATGCTTACAAGCTAGCATTAACCCCTAAGATGAAAGTTCTTGCTGAAGGATAAAATCCATAATCTATTCCTCCACCAATTGGTGCTCCATTTGAAGCAGCAGGATCAAAACCTCTGTATTTTGTAAAAGTGTACACATTATTAACACTTGTATAAATTCGTAGTTTAGAAAGTCCTATTTTTTCTAGTAAAGTATTTGGTAAATTGTAGCCTAATTGAACATTCTGAATTCGTAAAAAAGAAGCATCTTCTACGTAATAATCTGAAAGTACAGTATTATTTGTTGCAGCAGTAGTTACTCTTGGTACAGTATTACTTGTTCCTTCACCCGTCCATCTCTCTAATGTATAATCCATTCGATTAACATCTGATAAAGTTCTTTCATAATTACGAATCATATCGTTTCCTAATGAAGCATAAGAATAAGATGCAAAATCAAAGTTTTTATAGTTAATTGAAAAATTAAAACCCATTGTAACATTCGCAATTGGATCTCCAATATAGGTTCTATCCTTTGCATTAATAACCCCATCATTATTTATGTCTTTGTAACGAATATCTCCTGGTGCAGTTGCGGCACCTAAAGCAGATTGAGATGGGTGTGCATCAATTTCGGCTTGATTTTGAAAAATTCCGTCTGTTTGATAACCATAGAAATAACCAATAGGTTGACCAACTTCCATTCGAACAGGAGCTAATTGTCCCACTCCAAAAGAACCACCTTCTAAATAGCCCGTACTATTATTAACTTCAAGAACTTCATTCTTAATAGTAGTGATATTATAGCCCACCTTAAAAGTAAGGTCTTTCGCTATTTTATCTTCATAATTAATTGCAAATTCAAGACCATTGTTTCTTACAGCTCCTGCATTGATAGTTGGTGCTGAAGATCCTGGTGCATACACACCTGAGATTCCTGAAACGGGAATATTTCCAATTAATAAATTATCTCTCGTGTCTATAAAATAATCAGATGTTATGGTTACTTTTTCATCTAATAGCTTTAAATCCAAACCAACATCAAACTTTTTAGCTTCTTCCCATTGCAATTTAGGATTGGGTAAAACTCCAATTGCTGTTCCGGAAACCAAACTACCATTAAATACATAATTCCCTTGTCCGCTTAATGAACCAACGTAGCCATTATTTCTAATTTGATCATTTCCTAAAATCCCATAACTAGCTCTCAGCTTCACAAAATCTAAAAAATTTGTCTTCTTAAAAAATGCTTCATCAGAAATAACCCAACCCGTTGTTAATGATGGAAAGATAGCAACTCTATTTTCAGGTCCGAATTTTGTAGACAAATCTCTTCTTATTGCTCCTGTTAATAAATATTTCCCTTTAAAAGCATATTCAAAGAAACCAAAGAACGAAAGTCTTCTTTCATCGTAGGCATAAGAACCTACATCTCTACCGCCATTTAAGCTTGTTCCTAATGCTAAACTAATGTCTGCATTTTCCCAAGAGTTGTTAGGAACATCATATCCTGTTGCGAATAAACCAGAACCATATTCTTTGTAAACAGTTGTTCCGATTGTCGCTTTTACTTTATGATGTTCTCCAAAATAGCTATCGTAATTAACAAACAAATCAAATGTATAATTGTTATCGTTAATTTTGTTTTGAGAGACACTACTTCTCGTTACATCAAAAACTTTACCTCCGTAATCAATTTCTTTTGCAAAACTTTTTCCATCACTATTAGATGTGTTAAAACCCATTCTTGCTGTTAACTTAAAATCTTTTATGAAGTCATAATCTAATTTTACTGTCCCATTAATCTTTTTAAGTTTATAGTCATTATACGTATTTTCTATTTGAGCCAAAGGGTTAATGATTTCTATTCCAAAACCAGAACTACTAGGAACAAGCGAAAAATTACCAGTTGTATCATAGACAGAAAGCGTTGATGGTGTATTAATTGCATTAAACAAAACAGAACCTAATCCGCTATCATTTAAGCCATCACGATCAATATAAGTGTAGATTATATTTGTGTTAAAATTAATTTTATCTGACAAGTCTGCATTTAACCCTAAACGAGCTGTATTTCTTTTAAAATCGGATTTTTTTTGACCTATTATTCCTTCTTGATACAAATCGCTTGCGCTGAAAGTATAGGCTATTTTTTCAGATCCACCGGAAAAACTCACTTCATGACTTGTTATGGGTGTTCTGTTAAAAACCTCATTTTGCCAATTCGTTCCTTCTCCCAATGATGAAACGTTTGGATAAGGCAAAGTTTGACCACCATTAGCATAACTCTCATTTAAAAGTAAGGCATACTCTGTTGCGTTAAGTAAATTTAATTTTTTTGTTGTTTCTTGAAATCCAGTATAAGCTGTATAAGAAACTTTAGTTTTAGAGTTTTTCCTTCCCATTTTTGTAGTAACAACAATCACACCGTTTGCCCCTAAAGTACCATATATTGCTGCTTGAGCGTCTTTCAAAACGGTAATTGTTTCAACATCATCTGGATTTAAAATACTCAAATCGCCTTGATAACCATCAATAATAACATAAGGACCATTTGCTCCATTAGTAGAAATACCTCTAATTCTAATATCTAATGCAGCACCAGGAGAACCCGATTGTTGTGTAACCGTTACACCTGAAACTGTACCTTGCAAAGCTTGTTCAACCTTTACAGGCTTTAGTGCTTCAATTGTTTCATTAGAAATTACAGCAACAGCTCCTGTTACATCTCTTTTCTTTTGAGAAGTATAACCTAAAACAACAACTTCATCTAATGCGCTTAAATCCTGAACCAAACGAATTGTTATAACTTCTCCTTTGGTTATTTTGTATTCTAAATTTTGATACCCTAAATAACTAAATACTAAAATACTTCCAATGGGTACATTTGAAATACTAAAATTACCATCTATATCTGTAGATGTTCCCAGTTGATAATTTTTAACTAAAATGTTTACACCCGGAAGAGGTTCGTTCAAACTTGAATCTAATACATTTCCTGAAATTGATACTTTTTGTGCAATACAAATTGAAGTAGTCAATAGAAATGTAAATAGTAAAAATTTATATTTCATAATTTGTTTGGTTTTGTTATTGTTAAAATTAAAACTAACTTTTAACATTTCAAGTTTACTAACCACAACAAAAAACATACATCATTAAAAATATCTAAAAAAAATGCATTATCAATAAAAAAACAACCCATTTGATAGCATTTAAACAAAAATAGTTATTTCTCAAAAAAACACTGTAGAAGCTAACTAAAACGTTAATGTTGAGGTGTTGTATAGGTGAAAATTATTTTTAGAAAGACAAAATATATTCAACTAAACCTTGTTCGTGTTCTAAATCCATTTTTTTACGTAATCTGTAACGTTTTATTTCAACACTTCTTACTGAAATATTTAATAATGGAGCAATTTCTTTAGAGGATAAATTGAGTCGTAAATAGGCACAAAGTCGTAAATCGTTTGAAGTTAATGTGGAATGAGTTTGTTTCACTTTCTTTAGAAAATCATTATCGGCTTTATCAAAAGCATCTTTGAAAACGCTCCAAGAATCTACTTTATTGATGTTTTTTGTAATTGTACTTATAACCGATTTTACATTTTTATTTGTAACATCATCGGTTGTGTTTTTTAAATCTTCTTTAATGATTGAAAGCAACTCATCTTTTTTAATTAAACTCATGGTCGAAATGGCTAATTCACGATTCTTACTATCTACATCTTGAATTAATTGCTCATTTTTTATCTTCATGAGTTCTTTTGCATTCTCTAGAGCTGCAATTTCTAACAATAAATTATTTTCTTCAATAAGTTTTTCCTCTTTCTTATTATAATAGTGTTTGTAGGCTTTGTGAATATAGAATATTATAATACTCAATAAAAGGAAGTAAAGAACTAAAGCTAAATTTGTTGTATACCAAGGTTTAAGAACTGTAAAACTATATTTTGCTATATTTTCTGTATTAGAATTCTTAGCTCTAACCTTAAACGTATAATTGCCTGGTGGCAAATTTTTAAAACTAGAAGTCGTTTTAGAACACCATTCGCTCCAATCATTTTGAAAGCCTTCTAATAAATATTGATATTCTGCATTAATATATTTATTAAACTCTGGAACGCAATAGTTAAATATGATATTATTTTCATCGTGTTTAAAACTTCCTTTTTCAAGTATTGAACAACTTTTTAATTTATCATTCAATTTATTTATTGCAATATTTGTAATGGATAAACTATAATTGTTAAAACTTAAATCGTTGAGGTTTATAGTATAATAACCATCGGTTGTACCGATTAGATAATTCGTATTATATAACTGAGTAATGTTTTCATAACCCAACATAGAATTGGTTAAAGCAGCAGGAATAGGTATTTTATTCTCTTTTAATTGATTACTTAGCTTACTTAGGGAAAAATAGTGAATATAATTTTTAGAAAACATCCATAATTTATTACTCTCATCTACAATTAACTTCCCAGATGTGTATTCGTCTTTTTCGAAAACAGCACTTAATAACTTGTCTTTTTTGAAGATTTTTGAAGATTCTTCTAACTTAAAAACACCTTCTTTATAAGCATAATATATGGATTCATTATACTTTATCAAACAGGAGTTTTTTCCTTTAGATGGTGATTCATAGGTGAAAAATGTTTTAGTTTCTAAAAGTTGATTGTCTAATTGAAACCTAAAAACACCTTTGTATTCATGGCTTACGTAGACTTCTAAATTATTGGTTACTTCAAAATGTTTAGACGAATAATCGAAACCTTTAATTTTATTTCTAAATCTCCATTTACCGTTACTCTTTTCTAAAACTGAAACTCCAAAATAATTCCCTTGCAATAATAAATCGTTCCGATTGGGTACTTTTTCAAATTTCCATGTTCCAGAATTGTAAAAAATCAATTCTGCATTCGTTTCATCGATAATGAAAGTTCCAGAGTCATGTCCACAAAATAATGTGTCATCAAGAACAAACAATGACCAGACTTGTCCTTTTGTTCCTTCAATAAATTTAAATGTATCACCTTTTAAACTCTTAAAAAACAATCCTTGATTTGTACCAATATATAAATTCCCTTGAAATAAAACCGAAGAATAAACTGTTCCTAAAATACCCGTATCATCTGAAAAACTTCTAATTGGTGATTGAAGATTGATACAATTAATTCCATTATCTAAACCAATCCAAAGGTTTTTGTCGTTATCTTCAAATAATGATAAAGCGGTGTTATTACTTAATCCTTTATTCTGTGTAATATGATATTTTATATTTGTTTCGGAATTTAAAATATAGATCCCATTCGAAACCGTTCCTATTGCATAATCTCCATTAGACAATAACAGACTACTATAAATATTACTGGATGACAGAATATTATCTATACTTGTAGTAATTTTACTTAGTTTACCATCTAAAAACTTAAAAAAACCTTTAGATTGTGAATGCACAATTAACTCACTTTTTACAGAAAAAAGATTAATAATTTTATTACTTAAAAAAAGTGGATCATTTGAAACTAATTTCGGTTTTCCGTTTTCAATTTCAAACAAACCTTTATTTATTACCTGATAATAAATAGCTTTATCCGTTACAAAAGATCTAATAATTCCATCATCTTGGGTAATAATTTCAATCGATTTTGCTTTTGAATCATATACATATATTCTATTTAATGATTGAAAGATAATCCAGTGTTCATATTGATGAATGTTCCAAAATTGTTCGTCATCTATTATTTTATCTTTAATTTTTGAGCTTAACGATTGATATTTCAATTCATTTGTAACCGTTCTTGTCCAGAAACCAAATTCCATATAAGCTCCGGTATAAACCTTGTCTTCTATAACCTTAACAGAACGAATAATTGTTTCATTGGGTGAAGGATATACAATCCAATTAGCACCATTAAATTCTAACAGACCGTCATTATTTGCAAAAAACAAAGACTGTTTCTGATCTTGACTAATCATCCAGTTTTGATTACCTGCTTTATACACACTTTGTGAATATTTAACAATTGGTGGAAGTTCTTGTGCCGAACAAAAAAAGGATAAAGAAAAAAGGATAAGAAAAAATCTAACTTTCATAATATATATTATTCGTTATTGCTTTTAATCGTTAAACAGACTTTCAAAAATAGTATTATAATTTTAATAAAAAGAAACGTTTTATTTTATAAAATCTAATTTGATGTACTTTCCTAAATTATATAATTAACTATACAATTCTAGAATAAATTGTATATATAAACCATACATTTAAATAATTTACTTAACTATAAGTTTCACTATATAAAATACTAGTAAATCAATATATAATAATAAAAACTGTATAGGTAATGTAAAGTTATATATTGTCCTAATTATAGAAAAAAAACATCATTTCGATTTTAGATTTCATGATGACCATTTTTTTTATCAAAAAGAGAAATATTTTATTATAGAAATTTTAAAACTTTATAGAAATATCTAAAACATAAAATATTTTTTTCTCGTTTATATGATAATTATCATTTATAGCTCATTTTCATAATTATAATTTTGTGAGATAATAAAAAAAACAAACAACAATGAAAAAAGTTATTGCCTCATTTCTATTTATCTTACTTTGTTATTTTTCCTTTTCTTCTTTTTCTTCCTATGAAAATGAAAAATATACGAAGACTACAGAACTACAAGATGTAAATAATGGAAAAAAATTATATGAGAAATCTTGTATAATGTGTCACAAAGCAAGCGGTGAAGGATATGGAACAAGTTTTCCTCCTTTGGCTAAATCAGATTTCTTAAATGCAGATACAGATAGAGCTATTCGTATTGTTATTTATGGCATACAAGAACCAATTGTTGTTAATGGAAAAAAATATGAAAACTTCATGATTCCGCACAAAGATTTTTCAGATCAGGATGTTGCAGATGTGTTAACCTATGTGTATTCAAATTGGGGAAACAATAAAACTAAAGTTACTGCTGAAATGGTTAAAAAACAAAGAACAAAAAAATAAAAAAAACATTTATCTTTACACTTCAAAAATCGTTTAACTTTTTAAACGATTTTTTTATTAATACAAAAAAGATAATACGTTGAATAAAGTAGATTTTTCAAAACTAGAACCAAAAAAAAACATCTTAATAAAAGGTGCTCAATTACACAATCTTAAAAATATTGATGTTGCGATACCTAGAAACAAACTTGTTGTTGTAACAGGATTGTCAGGTTCGGGTAAATCAAGTTTAGCATTTGATACTTTATATGCAGAAGGACAAAGACGTTATGTTGAAAGTTTATCTTCCTATGCAAGACAGTTTTTAGGTCGTTTAGACAAACCTAAAGTTGAATATATCAAAGGAATTGCCCCTGCTATTGCCATTGAACAGAAAGTAAACACAACCAATGCGCGCTCTACTGTTGGAACATCTACAGAAATTTACGATTATCTAAAATTATTATTTGCAAGAATTGGTAAAACCTACTCTCCTATTTCTGAAAAAGAAGTAAAAAAAGATACTGTTTCCGATGTAATTACTCAGATTAAAACTTTTGAAATGAATTCCAAATGGTTACTCCTTTCTCCTATTCATTTAGAAGAAGGAAGACCCTTAGAAGACAAATTAAAAGTATTATTACAACAAGGTTTTGCACGTATTTTGGTAGACAATGAAATGGTTCGTTTGGATGAAGTTGATGTAGCTTCTTTAGACAACAGGGAAATTCTACTTATTATCGATAGAATCATTGTTAAAGATGAAGAAGAATTCTATAACCGATTGGCAGATGCTGTGCAAACTGCTTTCTTTGAAGGAAAAGGAAATTGTTACCTACAAAATATAAACACAAAAGAAAGACAACATTTTAGTTCTAATTTTGAACTTGATGGACTTACTTTTTTAGAACCAAACGTACATTTATTTAGTTTTAATAATCCCTATGGTGCTTGTCCAAAATGTGAAGGTTATGGGAATATTATAGGAATCGATGAAGAGTTAATCATTCCAAACACAGCGCTTTCTGTATATGAAAATGGAATTTTTCCTTGGAGAGGAGAAACTATGAGTTGGTTTAAAGACCAATTAGTAAACAATGCTTATAAATTTGATTTTCCAATACACAAACCTATTTTTGAACTTACAGAAGATCAAAAACAACTAATTTGGGACGGAAATGAGTACTTCACTGGTTTAAATGATTTCTTTGCAGAACTTGAAGAGAAAAATTATAAAATTCAGAATCGAGTATTACTTTCTCGTTATAGAGGAAAAACAAAATGTACTACTTGTAAAGGAAAAAGACTTCGCCCTGAAGCTAATTTTATAAAAATAACAAACAAAACTATTACTGAGTTAGTCGATTTGCCAATTGTTAATTTAATTGATTTCTTTAAAAAATTAGAATTAAACGAATATGATGCTAAAGTAGCCAAACGTCTTTTAATAGAAATTAATAATCGTTTAGGCTTTTTATTCAATGTTGGATTAAGCTATTTAACACTAAATAGAAACTCGGCAACACTCTCGGGTGGAGAATCACAACGTATCAATTTAGCCACTTCTTTAGGAAGTAGTTTAGTTGGTTCTATGTATATATTAGACGAACCAAGTATTGGTTTACACCCAAAAGATACCGAACGATTAATTGATGTTTTAAAAGAACTTCGCGATTTAGGGAACACTGTTATCGTTGTAGAACATGATGAAGACATTATGAAAGCTGCCGATATGATTATTGATATTGGCCCTGAAGCAGGAACAAATGGAGGTTATTTAGTAGCACAAGGTACATATGAAGAAATATTAAAAGCCGATTCATTAACCGCAAAATACTTAAACGGTCAAGAATCGATTGAAGTTCCTAAGAAAAGAAGGAAATTCAAACATCATGTTGAAATAATTGGAGCAAGAGAAAACAACCTTAAAAACCAAAATTTCACATTTCCATTAGACTGTTTAACGGTAATAACTGGAGTTTCTGGAAGTGGAAAAAGTACACTCGTTAAAAAAATATTATTTCCAGCCATTCAAAAGAAATTAGAAGGTGCTGGAGAAAAACCAGGTCAGTTTACAGAATTAGCTGGTAATTTTGAGAATATTAAACATATTGAATATGTAGATCAAAACCCAATTGGTAGAAGTTCTCGTTCCAACCCTGTGACTTATATTAAAGCCTATGATGATATTCGTGACTTATTTTCAAAACAAAATATTTCAAAACTAAGAAATTATCAAGCAAAACATTTCTCTTTTAATGTAGACGGTGGTCGATGTGAAACTTGTAAAGGTGATGGACAAGTAACTATTGAAATGCAATTTATGGCAGATGTTCACCTTGAGTGTGAAACTTGTTCTGGAAAACGTTTCAAAAAAGAAGTTTTAGAAGTTACTTATGAAGGTAAAAATATTGATGATATTTTAAAACTAACAATAGACGATGCTTTAGCTTTCTTTTCGCAACACAATCAAAATAAAATTACACAAAAGCTACAACCACTTCAAGATGTCGGTTTAGGCTACGTACAATTAGGTCAATCCTCTTCTACACTTTCTGGTGGAGAAGCACAACGTATAAAACTAGCTTCTTTCCTTGTGAAAGGAACCATAAAAGACAAAGCATTATTCGTTTTTGATGAACCAACAACAGGATTACACTTTCACGATATTAAGAAACTTTTAAAATCATTTGATGCTTTAATTGAAAAAGGACATTCAATTATTGTTATTGAACACAATTTAGATTTAATAAAGTGTGCCGATTATATTATAGATATTGGTCCAGAAGGTGGTGAACATGGAGGAAAATTAATGGCTTTTGGAACACCTGAAGAAATATCTAAAAATGTAAACTCTGTAACTGGAAAATATTTATTAGATAAGTTATAATATGAATTCTAAATTAAGAATAGGAACTATTGTTTTAACTATACGGGCAATAGTTTCTATGAATCCTTGGTTTTGGATAATTACTATTAGTCCAGTAATACTGGGTATAAATATCATTTGGACTTCTAAAGTTAGTCTTTTAAAAAAAACACTACATACATTAATTCCTATATTAATCGGAATAATTTGCTTTCTATTATTCTATCATACCTACATGAAATATAAAGCATAAAAAAACTAATTATGGTAACCGAATAAACGCAGCTACCATAATTAGTTTATTATAATTCAAAAACTATCTTGTAAAAACTAACGTATTTCCTTTTGAAAGTGAAGCATCAAAAGCATAGTCTTCATAGTTAAATTGTTTTAAATCATCAATAGTTTCTGCGTTAGTATCAATAATATAGCGCACCATCATTCCTCTCGCTTTTTTAGCAAAAAAACTAATAATTTTCAACTTTCCGTCTTTATAATCTTTAAATTCTGGAGTAATTACTGGTACTTTCAATGTTTTAGTATCAACAGCACTAAAATATTCATTACTCGCTAAATTTATAAACAATTCCTCATCAGACAACTCATCATTAATAGTTGCTGTGATTGTTTTTTTCCAAAATTCATATAAATTTTTCTTTGTTCCAATTGCCAAAGATGTACCCATTTCTAAACGATACGGTTGCATTAAATCTAAAGGTTTCAACAAACCATATAAACCCGAAAGTATTCTTAATTTATCTTGTAAAACATCTAATTTTTCAACAGGAAGAGTATAAGCATCTAAACCCGTATACACATCACCATTGAATGCATAAACAGCAGCTCGTGCATTCTCTGGAGTAAAAGGAGTTTTCCAGTCTTGATTGCGTTGCCAATTCAAATCGGCCAATTTTTCAGAAATAGACATCAAACTCATTAAGTCTTTTGGTTGCAGTTTTTTAAGCGTTTTATGTATTGTTTCCGATTGGGATAAAAAATCGGATTGTGTATAACGAGTAGTTGGCAATTTTGATTCAAAATCTAAAGATTTTGCAGGAGAGATAACAATTTTCATATATAATTAATTCTATTTTTCAAAAATACAAAAATTGATACACGCTTGTTTCCTTTCTCAATCAAAAAAAGATATAATAATATCAGTTTTATAAATATTTAAGAAAATGATATGGCTTTAATGCTGATAAACTATTCATTTAAATTACTAGCTATTTTATGTATATTTGATACAATAAAAACCGATACTCATTAATGTACAACATTAATTGTTCTTTTTAAGAAACGAATATCAATGTAAAGTGATAAATGAAAAATAGACACGATACTACAATAAATAATAAGAGTTGGCAATTAGAAAATATTGTAATTTCACATAATACTATTGATTATAGTGCATTCGAGAAAAAAGTATTCAAAAATGATAAAGAATTAGTACGGTTACATTTTGGTCTAAATGGTGATTATAATTTCAGATGCAAACAATTGAATTCTGAATTCACTTTCACTGGTCATCACAATAATATTATATACTCCGACGGTATTGAAATGGAAATTTCTAATAAAAGTAAACGTATTGAAACTTTTGGTATTAATTTCTCTACCGAATATTTTATCACTATTGCTCAAAATGGCACAGATTCTTTAAAACGCTTTTCTGAAAAAATATTAAATAAAGAAAGTGCAATCCTATCTGATCAATGGATGCCTAATAATTTTAAAATTCAATATGTAATAAATGAAATAATTAACTGTTCCTATACCAATGAATTAAAGAATCTTTTTTTACTTTCTAAAAGTATTGAGTTACTTGTTTTACAAGCAGAACTTTACAATAATAAGAATCAAACTCATTTCATTAAATCAAACTTAGACAAACAGAAATTATTTGAAGCAAAAGAAATTTTGACATTAAAAATTGATAATCCACCAACAATTGTGGCATTATCTAAACAAATTAGTTTAAACGAATTCAAGCTAAAAAAAGGATTTAAAGAATTATTTGGAACAACTATTTTCGGATATATTCATAAAAACAGAATGAATTTAGCAAAAAAACTTCTTTTAGAAACTGATAAATCTGCTAAAGAAATTGCTTATGAAACAGGCTATAGCTCTCCTCAGTATTTTTCTAATGCATTTAAAAAAGAATTTGGTACTTCTCCCGATAGTATTAGAAATAATTCCGATTTTGCAATTCAAAAAGGTTAAAACTCATCAAATTTGTACATTAACTAAAAGATAAAAAATGATGAATAAATCGATGATTATAAAAAAAGAAGTCACTTTTAAAGCTACGAATGAAAAGATTTGGGATTTATTAACCAACCCTGAAATGACGAAACAATATATGTTTGGATGTGAAGTAATATCCCATTGGAGTGTTGGAAGCTCAATTATTTGGAAAGGATTTACTGAACATGGAAAAGAAGTTATTTATGTTAAAGGAAAAATAACTGATATTACAAAAGGAAAAAGTGTATCATTTACAATGTTCGATCCAAATATTGGAATAAAGGATATTCCAAAAAATTATGTAGTTCTGACTTACAAATTAATTGAGTTTGAAAACGGAACTAAATTAACAATTACACAAGGTGATTTCAATGATTCTGAAAATGCAAAAAAAAGGTATGAAGAATCAGAAGGAGGTTGGGATTTAGTAATTCCAATTATGAAAAAATTAATTGAGAAATAAAAAGCAACTTCAACTACTTTATTTTTCCTATATTCGATTTTAATAAACTATAAAAAATGTTAGATATTATTATTGATTTTCTATTACATTATCTTCATTTTGATTTTCTAAAAGAGAAAAAGAAAAGAAGAGAGTTTGAAAGAGCAAATAGCCTTCCAAAGAAAACAATGATTCATCCTAATGTTAAAATTTACGGTATCTTATTACTTATTCTTTCCTCTATTTTTTGTTTAATAGGTTTTTACAGGTATAACTATTCTAATAAAAATGATACTTTAGATGAAATTTCTAAAATTGAAACCCTCTTAGAAAAAAACAAAGAAGCTTTTGGAATATATCCTGAAAAACTAAGCGATATTATTAGAAATAACCCATTAAGAAAAGATATAACTATTGACCTTTGGGGAAACGAATATCATTATGAAGTAGAGAACAATCGCACTAAATATATAATAATTTCAAAAGGTAAAGATGGAGTTCTAAATACGAATGATGATATCAAAATTAAGTAGTTCACTAATTTGGATAACTTTTTTAAATTCCTAAAATTTCTAGTAAAACAAAATTGAGTCATAAACAAACACTAAAGAAACACATTCCCATCTATTCTAATGAAATTGATTTTAATAGTGAAGAATTAACTAAAGCTCAAAACGCATACCAAACGGAATTATGGATTCTTTTAAATAATATTAATTTTTCTTAATATTAACAATTACTACACTAAATCAGTAACTTATTAATATATTTTTTGTATATTCGATTTTTATAAAACACTACTCTTAACTTCATTATTACGAAAATTAGTTTCTAAAAAAACATATTGAATGTAAAATACTCAGTACGATATTATTTACAAATAATAGGTTTTACTATATTTGTTGTGCTATAACTAAAATAATGAAAAGATTACCTTTATTCCATCTATACAATATCACTTTTTTAAGAGATTAATAAAAACAGTATAGACAGAATAAAAAATAGATTGAATTCTATATTCAACTATCTTCTTATTTAAAATTAGAAAATTAGCTTTATTGTATTGAAAAATTGTAACTACTTAATAAACAATAGTTACAAATTCAAAAAAAGTTAGAATTTAATAATTAAAAACAAAATGAGAAAATTTACCCTACTACTACTAGTGTTTACTTTAGCGAGTTGTAAAGACGACTCAGAAATTGACAAACCTACACCTGAACATATCCAAACAGAACAAAGTTTAAGTTTCAAAAGAAAAAAATATCAAAATGAAGCTATAATTTTAACTGACACAATCAAAATCTACGACATCAACAAAAATATAATTGATAAAATAACAAATGCATATGGAGAGATTATTACTATAGACAGCATTTCTGAAGAAAAAATAAATTTAAAACAGACAAATGAAAGATGTGATTTACACAATTTTATCTGGGTTAAGAACGAAAAATTTTCGGGTTGGATATATGGTAAGTTTGTATTTGAAAAAGAAAACAAAAATCGAGCAGTAAATTATACTATCGATTCTACTATATTTAAGTTTATTCCAACAAAAAACTTCAATATTGGCGTTTATGATGAAGAAATGGGAGAACTTTCATTCTGTAGCGATAACCAAAGTCCAATTCTATTCTATAATGGACGCGATAAAAAGTACGAATACATCAAGATTATTCAAGATAAAGAAATCTATTCAGAAAACTATCTTACTTTAGACACTCATGATGGTTGGTATGATGAAATAAAAAGCGTAATTTATTCAGACGGAGTATTAAATTTAGAAATCTATAGAGAGTATCAAGAAACCAATGTAACCATTGAAATAGAAATTTATCTAGATAAAAATCAATCTACCGCAAAAGTTTTAAAAGTAACAAAAGGAAAAGAAGAAAATACGTTTTAAATGGATAAAACATTTAAAAAGCAGATTAAAGAATATGCTCATAATTATGATATTACGCAATTAGATCATCTATATGAACTAACCAAAACTCAATATACTTCCAAAAAAGAGAGAAAACAGTTAGCCAAGAAAGGTTATTGTTCTCTTTTTTGGGAAATGAACTATGATAATGCCTGTGGAAAATTAACAGAAACTGGTATTTTTAATTTATTGCCAATGGTTGATAAAATGGAAGTTTTATTAGGCAAAAAACTATGGCGACCAAGAAGTGCAGCTTACAGTATTTTATTAGAACACTTGGTCGCAAAAAAGGATATTCAAATTGAAGAAATACTCAAGAATACAGTTTTTGCATTGGAGAATTTAAAATTAAAATCGCCTAATAGTGCATACGAAATTGATTATCAATTAGCGGTTACCTACAAAACGGTTTTGAAAACTAGCAACGAAAAAGCATTTAACTATTGGGAAAAAGCAAAACTACATATTGAAAATTCATTAGCATTGAATCTAGAACAGATTACGGCTTGGAGTTTCTATTTACAATTAATTTATTTTCCTTATCTTCAAAATGAAAGCAAAATATTTCTTTCAGAAAAAATTAATGACGCGCAACAAAATGAACAAAATAGAATTCAAGAAAAACTAGAGTCATTTACCAAAAACAACAAGCAATTACCATATTATTTTGCTGCTTCTTTTAAAGAACTTAAAGATCATTTAAAATGGTCTAAAATCGACTTATCCAACTTTCCTAACACAATATATCATTATTGGTTAGACAAATCTTTAAATTATTATCCTGAAAAAACAACCCGATTCGAAACCACAGACGCATCACATTTTTTTCATAATCAAGGATTAGAATACAGTAGAATTGATTTAATAGAAAAAGCAATACAATTGTATCAAAGAGTTATTGATGCCATTGATGAAAACGCATTTGAGGTTTATTATGTGGCAAAGGCTTGGCAGGATATTTCGAAAATTTACCTTCAACAGCAAGAAAATCTAAAAGCAGAAGAATCTTTACAAAAAGCAAAAGACTTTTACGAAGTTCACCTTACTTCTATTAAACAAAACCCTTCTACACATTCACATTATGCCGATTTTTTAGAATATTGTTATCTATATAATGGAAATATTGAAAAACCAAGTCTTAATGAACTTACAGAAATTATTTCGATAGTTGAAAAAGAGTCGAAAGGCTTCTATAGTCGACCGTATTTATATTTGATGCGTTTGTCTTTATATAAAAATAATGAAAACGAAGCCATTCATCACCTAACCAAAACATTAATTCTCCATGAACTTTGTATTAAAAATGAAGTTGATGAATTACTACAAAAATATAAGGACAGTAATTACCAAGAATTATATACTTTTCTTCAAGAAACAAAAGCTTTTATGTTAGAAATAACTGAAAATTACTATTTAGATACTGAATTAAAATGGGAAGAAATTCAGACAATGTCTATTGAAGCAATTAATGAATATTGGATAAAGAGAAAAGAACAGTTACGAAAAAGAAAACCTACATTTACATCTTAAAACGGACAAAAAAATAGATGAATACGCTTTTAATAAATCAAATTCAAAAAGAATTTAACAACCTTACAGATACATTTAGGCTTTTAGAAGAAACAATAACTAACTATGAAAAATTAGTTACAATGCTTTCTACACATAATCTATATGAAATTGAACCTTATTTTTCAGAAATAATCAACAAAACAATTCCAAAAGACGCTAAATTACTCATTGAAAGTGAAGATGATTATGACCCTGATTCAGATGATTTATACCACTTCAAAATTGATTTAGAAACACGAAAAACCTATTTCAAAAAATTAGATTTGGGAGGAGATATTAGTTATGATACTATTTATGAATATACCGATAATTATTACAAAAGTACAACTGTATATCGTAACACCGAACAACAAAAAGCCATTAAAATTTGCTATCTCAACTTCAAAGATGGAATGCCTTTCGAATATATTGAATGTTCAGAATATGGAGTAACCCAAAAGACATATACTTGCGAAAATAACTTAATAAAAAGCTATCAATATGAATGGCCAAATCAAAATCATCAGTGTTTTGGAGAATTTAGTTACGATTTAGAGTATAATATTTCACAAATTATTGAAAGAACTTCTGACGGACAAGAAAGAATAATCTATAATGCTATCAATAATGAAGAAAATATAGTATCTGTTTTAGCCCGTTTAGAAATTTTTTTAATAGAAGACATTGGGAATCAAATTTTAGAAAAAGTAAAAATAGACGAACCCGTTTATTGCGTTTTGTTTGAATATTCAATGCAAAACCCATTTCCACCAACACTTGCAATCGGATTAGTTTCAGAAATTGAAGAAAATTTAAAAGAAGAAGAGCTCATTGTGCATTATAATGCTCCTGATATGCATTATTTTTCAGAAGATGAAACTATTGATGTTGACTTCTACCCTTTAGAAATTCAATCTGACTACCTAAAGACAAGTGAAATATCAAATCGAATTGGTTGGAATGATGAAGATGCTTTTGACGAATGGAATCAACAAGTATTTAATCTTTATTTGAAAGTTTGCAAACGACTAATGCATTATGATTTTTCAAAATCATTTAAAAAATCTGATAATTTCCTTGTTATAGCAAGAGATTTTGAAGCTTGTAATGAAGAGGAATTTGGCAAAGAATTAATCCAGTATAAAACTTGTAGTAATTTATAGATGAAAAAATCACATGCCTTTATAATTATAGTAATAATTTCTATTTTATTAAGTAGTATATATGGAATTATTCACGATCAAATTACCTTTACAATATCTGAAGAATATTATACAAAATTCAAATTTATACAGTTTGGCTTAAACAATTGGAATATTGGTCAAGACATAGGAACCATATCTTCTCCTGAATTAAAGTTATATAACCCAAGATTAGGAGTTACAATAGTTGGAGTAATTGCAACTTGGTGGGTTGGACTCTTAACTGGATTATTACTTGGTTCAGTTGGTTTAATTCATGAAAATGGTAAAAAAATGTTATTCATAACTTTAAAAGCAATACTTATTACAACGGGAATTGCGCTTGTAATTGGTCTAATGGGTTTGCTTTTTGGTAAATTATTCTTAACTACTTCAACACCTAATTGGTATTTTCCAAATAAACTTATTCATAAAGACCGTTTTATAATGGTGGGTTCAATGCATAACTTTAGCTATATTGGAGGCTTAATTGGGTTAATCATTTCAATTAGATTCAGTTTTAAACAAAAGGGTAAACTTGAAATAAATACCTAATAAAAACGTTGTTATTATACTACAAATTTTAAAAAATGGAAGAAGCTTTCAATAATTATTATCAAACCATTCAGAAACAAATATTTGATGAATCTCTTTTAGATTATTCCATTTTTGAAAACCAAATTCCGTTTTTAAACCAAATGGCAACTATTAAAAATAGTGGTTTATCTGTGTTTGATTTTCATAAAAAAGAGCATATTTATAATTCCTATAATTTTAATGACCTTTTTGGATATGATTTAAACAAAATTGAGAACGAAGGAACTGAATATTACAATTCTAGAATTCATCCAGATGATATGTTAACTCTCCTTCAAAACGGAACTTCCTTACTCAACTATTACTATACATTACCAGAAATTGAAAGAAAAGATTACAAACTTCAAAACGATTATAGAATATTAAACGGTAATAATGAATATATTAGAATTATAGAACAACACTTAGTATTAGAACTCGATGCAAAAGGAAATATTTGGTTGGCTTTAAGCGTTATTGATGTTTCCCCAAATCAAACCTATTCAAACGGTGTCATTAGTCAGTTAGTCAATGTGAAAACAGGACAAACAGAAAATGTAAATGAAGTAAGCACCAATAAAATATTACTTTCCAAAAGAGAAGAAGAAATTCTAAGCTTTGTAAAAAAAGGTTTTCTAAGTAAAGAAATTTCAGATAATTTGTCCATTAGTATTCACACCGTAAATACACACAGACAAAACATTTTAAAAAAATTAAATGCAAACAATTCTTTCGAAGCCATAGAATATGCAATGAAACATAATTTAGCCTAACAATATACTGATAAATCAGTATTGTAGTCACCTTAATGCGTTTATAACTTTGTTCCTCATTCGATAAAGATTTAAACTATGTTTTTAAGAATTTGGATTACAATAATTGCTTGCTTTACACTTCAGCTATTGAAAGCACAAGAAATCAAGCAAAACATTAAAGGACAAGTTATTGATGCTTCTTCTTTAGAACCGTTACCATTCGTTAATATACTTGTTTTAAACACAACAGATGTTATTGGAACCGCAACAGATGAAAACGGAAATTTTGTTTTAGAGAATTTATCACCTGGACGCTATAATCTTCAAGCAACTTTCTTAGGTTTTGAAACAATAATTGTTAATGACATACTTCTCTCCTCTTCTAAGGAGGCACAAATTACTATTCGGCTTACTGAAAACATTGCTACTTTAAATGAAGTTATTGTTAAAGCAAAAGTCCAAAAAGAAAAATCAATTAATAAACAAGCCTTAGTGAGTGCCAAAATGCTAAGCGTTGAAGAAGCAAATAGATATGCAGGTGGATTTGACGATCCTGCTCGTTTAGCCTCTTCTTTTGCTGGTGTTGCAAGTAATATTGGTAATAACGCTATCTCAATTAGAGGAAATGCTCCCAAATTTACGCAATGGAAAATGGAAGGTATTGAAATTCCAAATCCAAATCATTTTGCTGACTTAGGTACTTTTGGTGGTGGTGGACTTAGTGCTTTAAGTAGCAATTTATTAGCCAATTCAGATTTTTTTACTGGTGCTTTTCCATCGGAATACAACAATGCGCTGTCTGGAGTTTTTGATATGCAAATGAGAAACGGAAACAATTCAAATCATGAACATACTTCTGAAATTGGATTAATTGGTATCGATTTCGCATCTGAAGGACCTTTAAGTAAGAACAATAACTCATCCTATTTAGTCAACTATAGATACTCAACATTAAGTTTAATTTCATCTTTACTACCTGATGAAGCAGAAGGAATAAAATACCAAGATTTAGCTTATAAAATTAAATTACCAACTAAAAGAACGGGAACATTCTCCTTTTGGGGAATTGGACTTATTGACACATCTGGTCAGGAATCTGAAAAAGATAGTCAATTATGGAACTATGAAGAAGATAAAGAAAAAGAAGTTGCCAAACAATATATGGGTGCAACAGGTATTAATAACCGTTTCTTTCTTAAAAATGGGGGTTCATTAAGTACTACATTAGCTCTTTCTACCAGTGGATTAAATTTTACTACACAACAATTAGACACCAATTTTGATTTACAACCGAAAAGTAAAATTGAAAACACCAATTATAATATCACATTCAAATCTATTTTCAATAAAAAGGTACACGCTAAATATTCCTATAAAGCAGGAATGAATGCTGTAATTATGAATTATAATTTATTCTTAGCTGAAACAATTAATAATTCTTATGAAAACTTGATTTCAGAAAAAGGAACAAGTACATTACTTTCTGGTTTTTATAACACAACATTATCACATCATAAATTTACCTTTAATTTGGGATTAAACACACAATTATTTACACTTAATAATAACAAAACTTTTGAACCGAGATTAGGAATTGCTTATCAAGTTAAAGAAAACCATGAAATTAGTTTTGGTTATGGACTTCACAGTCGTTTAGAAAATTTGAACATCTATTTCTCTAAACCGTTAAACACAAATGAACAAACGAATAAGAATTTAGATTTTACTAAAGCACATCATGTTGTATTAGGGTATAATTGGAACTGTTCTAATAATTTACATTTACGAATTGAACCCTATTATCAACATTTATTCGACGTACCTATTATACAAAACACAAACGAATCCCTAATTAACAACACAGATAATTGGTTCGTTACAGATACTTTTAATAATAAAGGAATGGCACGAAATTATGGTATCGATCTTATGCTTGAAAAATATATTACAAATGGATTTTATTATCTAATTTCTGCTTCAATATTCAATTCAGAATTTAAAACCACTAATAATGAATGGTTTAACACCAAGTTCAATAGAAATTTTCTTATCAATTGCTTAGCAGGGAAAGAATTCAAAACAGGAAAAGAAAACCAAAATTTATTTAGTTTAAACTTTAGATTAAGTTATCAAGGCGGAGATCGTTATTCCCCAATAGATGTTGCAGCTTCTGTTAACCAACAAGATGTTATTTACAATGAAAGTAATCCTTTTAGTTTGCAAAATCAAGCTAGTTTTGTATCACATTTCACAGCTAATTATCAATGGAATAAAGCCAAAACATCTCAAAAACTATCTTTAAAAATAATTAATGCTAATGGATATAAAGAAAACTTTGGACATCGATTTAATTTTACCAATCAAAGCGTAGAAATGTATCGAGAAGCAATCATCATTCCTAATCTGAGCTATAAAATTATGTTCTAGATGTATGTCTGTTTCTTTGACTAATATAAAAATTAAAAAATGATTACATCAATCATTGAATGATGTAGAAAAAGTCAAAAAAAGCATTTTTTTAATGCTCTATTTGACTTTTTTTATAAGTTTATTCCATTATTACAATGGAACAAGTGAGTTTAAAAGTGTTTTATCGAACAATTATTTTTCTAACAACACTTTCAGTACCATTCAAAACTTTTACCAAATAAATACCAGACGTCAAATCAATATTCAATCGAATAGCATTTTCGAAAGGTTTTTTATGCACTAATTGTCCGGTTAAAGTATATATTTCAACAGTAGCAGCTCCTTCAATTCCTGAAATCATTAAATAATCGGTTGTTGGGTTAGGATACACTTTTACATTGGCAGTAGAAAAATTCTGATTCGATAATGCAAACGACCAAGTATCTCCATAATTAGAACCAAACACATAATCTGCTAATAAAGGATAGTCAATAAAAGGATTACGATTTACTTGCCACGTATAAATATAATTATTACGATTCATTTCAAAATCATCAGAAGGATCGGAAGTATTCCATTGTAATAACGAAGCTAAATCCCCCAACTGATCGTCTGTACTGTCAGACGGATCACCGTTAACTAAACCTAAACTATTATATCGTACGGCCATATAAAAAAGCGCTCTTGCAACATCTCCATGCCAGCTTCCTTGACTTCCGACTGGTCCGTTATAATCCAATCCAAAATCTTTATTACTTCTAGCTGAATTTTCTGCTCCGTCTTCCACACGAATATGATGTGCATCTGCATGACCCGCTAAAATATCGTTTGCATTTGTAGGCAACCATACATTAATTCCGTCTGGATTAGAATCTGTTCCTCCAGAAAAACCTCCTCTAGATTGTGGAAAAATATGCTCTCTATTCCACACTCCAATATTACTAGAGCTAAACTGCTGATCTAGAATTGCAATTGGCGATTCAACATACATTTCCCAAACCTGATTTGAGTTTTCAGGATTTATATCTGATACCTTTAAGATGTCATAAATATCGCCATAATTATGTGCATGAACCACAGATGGATTTGCTATAATATCTTGAATAGCTTGTTTCAATGAAGCACCAGACAAACCTTCTAAAGAATCATAATAACCTGCTGGAATTGTTGGAGTAACTAATCCATAGGTAGGATTTAAAGGAGTCCCATACGTTTCAACAATATAATCGTTATCATAAATTCTAATAATTATATTATCGTTGCTAGAACTATAGCCAAAAGGTAGCGTTTGTACATCTATCAACATTTCTTCATCTCCTTCATTTGTTGAATCATCAACAAGTGTAAGTGTCGTACTTTCTGTAGTTTGACCAATTGGAATTGTAACAGTTAAACCTCCTCCACCAGAATAATCATTAACCATAAAATTACCATTAACAAGGGTAAAATTAATTATTAGATTTTGATTGGTTACAGGTGTATCTGTTGTAAAAGTAAGCATGAAGTTTTCTCCTTCTGTATAGAAAGCCTGATCTGTTGTAACAGTTACAAAATTAATAGTAACACCAGAACCGTCGTTATTGACTCCTGGAGTTGGATTTTTAACTTCATAAGTACCATCATTTTTTCGCTGAATCGATTGTGTATCTTTTTGCCCGTTTAGATTTTCATTTGTACAATATGTAATCCCTAAAATAGACATCATATTAGAAGGTTGAAATGAATTGGTTGCATAAGCAACTGCGTCTATCAAATTTGTTGCTGTAGCATTAGTATTCAATGGAAAATCGGAAGGATTACCTTGATATAAGGCAATAACATCAGGTCCGTTTTGAATAGTTCCATTTAAAAAACTCCCCATTGGAGAAGGAGAAACCATTGTGTTTCCAAAATGAGCAATACCGTTAACGTCTGTAGTAAATCCATCCAAATCGTAAGTAAAATAACTCACTGTATTTGAATATGGAGAAGAACTACCTGCATTAAACAAAACTAAAACATAGCCATCTAGAGAAAAATTTGCTGTAGAAGACTTCAATTCAATAAATTCGAGTTGATCGGTTCCGTCTGTATCAACGTCAATTTCATTAATCACAATTTGTGAAAAAGAAACATTAAAAAGCAAGAAAAGAGCTAAGGAAAGTAATTTTTGGAGCATAATAATTATCTTTAAATTCAAAGTTAGTTTATTTATTTGCTAAAAAACTATCTCGAATAGCTGTTTTTATTAACAAATCCTCAAAAAAAAGGAAATTGTAAAAGTATTTTGACATATTTAATAAATTATAGTACATTTAAAAGTAAACTAACGCAACTTTTCATTAAAATTGCAATCTTAAATAAAACAGTATTTTGAAAATCAAAAGTTTAATTTTTATATTCCTTTTTTCATTTGGCTTTGCCCAGCACAACTCTATTTTACAAGTTAGAGTAAATCCAAATGAAAAAATACTTCAAATTAAACAAGAGTTAACCTACGTAAATGCAACGGCAGATACAATTAAAACCATCGTTTTTAACGATTGGAATAACGCTTTCTCATCTAAAACTTCTGGTTTAGCGCGTCGGTTTTCTGATGAATTTATAAGAGCTTTTCATTTAGCTAAAGACGAAGATCGAGGATATACAAAAATTAATAATGCTTTCGATTCAAAATTTCAACAATTAAAGTGGCATAGAAATGAAGATCGTGTTGATATTGTTTATTTGGATTTAGTTAATCCGATTCTACCTTTTTCAAATCAAAAAATAACACTTTCATACATTGTAAAAATACCAAATGATCGATTTACGAAATATGGTTTTAATGATGAAGGCAGAATGTATCTTAAAAACTGGTTCCTTTCTCCTACCCGATACGAAAACAGACAGTTTGTAATTCAAAGTAATGAAAATTTAGATGATATTTCTAATGCTCCATCAGATTATGAAATTGAATTTGAAATACCAAAAAACTACACCGTTACTTCTGATTTAAACGCAAATAATGAGACAGAAGAATCTACCAAGGAAAATTATATATTTAAATTTAAAGGAAGTAATAAGTTTGATGTTACTGCTGTATTTACAACTAAACAAGAATTTGTTAATTATAAAAACGATATCATTGAGGTTTCTTCTAACTTTAATTCTAAAATAGAAGATGTAGAAAAAGCGGTAATTATAGATAAAATTACACGTTTTGTTAATGAAAAAATAGGAAAAAGTCCTAGAAATAAATTAATTGTATCTCAAGAAGATTATAGTCGTCAACCTTTCTATGGACTAAATCAATTACCATCATTTTTAAGTCCGTTTACAAATGAGTTCATGTTTGAGCTAATGTTTCTGAAAACATATTTAAACAACTACCTCAAATCTTCATTACAATTAACACCTAGAAAAGAACAATGGATCTATGATGGAATTCAGGTGTTTTTAATGATGCAATACATTGATGAGTTTCATCCAGAAAAGAAAATGACAGGAAGTTTATCTCAGTTTAAACTATTAAAATCTTTTCACTTTGTAAATTTAGATTTTAACCAACAATACAATTATTTATACATGTTAATGGCTAGAAAAAATCTAGACCAACCTTTAAATGAACCAAAAAACAGATTAATTAAATTTAACGAACAAATTGCAAACAAATACAGAGCTGGTTTAAGTTTTAAATATTTAGATAGTTATTTAGAAAAAGATATTGTTCTAAATTCAATTCAAGAATTCATAGAATTGAACAAAGAATTCCAAACCAACAAAATAGACTTTGAAACTATCTTAAAGAAAAATACAGAAAAAGACATTAATTGGTTCTTTAGAACATTAATAGAAACAAGGGAATTAATTGATTTTAAATTCGGAAAAATAACCAAGACTGAAGATAAAATAACTATAAAAGTAAAAAACAAAACAAATACTAATGTTCCAATCTCACTTTACCAACTTAGGAATGACTCTGTAATTTCAAAAATTTGGATAGAAAACATAAAAAAAGACACAATTCTTGTCTTTGATAGAGAAAATATAGATAAGTTCGTTTTAAATTATAAAAATGAAGTCCCTGAATATAATTTAAGAAACAACTGGAAATCATTAGGTGGTTTTTTATTCAACAACAGACCTTTAAAGCTGAATTTTTATACAGATTTAGAAGAACCTCATTTTAATCAATTATTCTATGTTCCAGAATTTGAATTCAATTTGTACGATGGAATCGCAATTGGCCCACGGTTGAATAATAAGTCATTATTAAACAAACCATTCAATTTTAGTGTTGCACCCTACTATTCTACAAATACAGGAAAAATAATAGGTAATTTTTCGGTAAGAGTAGATGATTATATTAGAGACGAAGGTAAACTTTACCGAATAATATATTCATTAAGTGGTATACAATCTCATTACGCACCAAACGCAAAATACACTCGTTTTATCCCTTCAATACAATTCCTTTTTAGAGATAAAAATTTAAGGACAAACAAAAAAGAGTTCATCCAAATTAGACAACTATTTATTGATAAAGAAGCAAGTTCAGCAGTAAAAGTAAATACTATAGCTTCTAAATATTCGGTTTTTAGTGCTTCCTATGGAAACATTCAATCCGAAAGTACAAAACACTTTAGTATTAATAATCAAGTTCAAATTTCCAATTCATTTGGAAACATCACAAGTGAAATAAACTATAGAAAACTGTTTGAGAATAATAGACAATTGAGTCTGAGATTGTTTGCTGGAAATTTCATTTATAGAAGTACTGGATCTAATTTCTTTAGTTTTGGTCTAGACAAACCAACCGATTATACCTTCCAAACTAACCTAATAGGGCGAAGTGAATCAACAGGATTATTTAGTCAGCAGTTTGTTAGTGAAGAAGGCGGATTTAAATCACGATTAAAAACAAGGTATGCAAACCAATGGATGACAACCATTAATGCTTCATTCAACATTTGGAATTGGGTACAAGTTTATGGTGATGTTGGGTTATTAAAAAATAAATTTATGCCTACCGAATTTGTTTATGATTCTGGTATACATTTAAATTTGGTTCCTGATTATTTTGAGCTATTTTTGCCAGTATATTCTAAAAATGGTTTTGAGTTAAATGATGATAATTATGGACAAAAAATTCGTTTTATAATTACAATAAGTCCAAAAACATTAATTTCTTTATTTACGAGAAAATGGTTTTAATTGAACATTTTCATTTTCTTTGAATTATCTTCAACAAAACTCATCTTAAAACCATATTTAATAGTATATTTTTATAAAAAATCCAATATTAATACTAATTATAAAAAAAATAAGCTTTTAGGTATTGCATTTTTATTGCTATTTAATTACATTTGTGGCAACATCAATATTTATATATCTATGAGTAATTCTGTCGCTAAAGAAACACTTTCATTTCAAGATTTCAAAACTGAAGTCATCAATGATTATAAAATAGCAATAACTAGTAGAGAATGTAGTCTTTTGGGACGTAGAGAAGTTCTTACTGGAAAAGCTAAATTTGGTATCTTTGGAGACGGAAAAGAAGTGCCTCAATTAGCATTAGCAAAAGCCTTCCAAAATGGTGATTTCCGTTCAGGATATTATCGCGATCAAACTTTTATGATGGCAATTGGAGCTTTAAATATTGAACAGTTTTTTGCAGGATTATATGGTCACACAGACCTTAATAATGATCCAATGAGTGCTGGTCGTCAAATGGGTGGGCATTTTGCAACACATAGTTTAGACGAAAATGGAAACTGGAACAACTTAACTGCGCAAAAAAATTCGAGTGCAGATATTTCACCAACTGCTGGGCAAATGCCGAGATTACTTGGTTTAGCACAAGCTTCTAAGATATTTAGAAACGTTTCTGGTTTAGAAAATCTAACTAATTTTTCTAATAAAGGAAATGAAGTAGCTTGGGGAACAATTGGAAATGCATCAACATCTGAAGGTTTATTTTTTGAAACTATAAACGCTGCTGGTGTTTTACAAGTTCCAATGGTAATGAGTGTTTGGGATGATGAATATGGAATTTCTGTACACGCAAAATATCAAACTACAAAAGAAAATATTTCGGAAATACTTAAAGGTTTCCAAAGAGAAGATGGTACTAATGGATATGAGATTTTAAGAGTTAAAGGTTGGGATTACCCTGCTTTGGTTGAAACCTATCAAAAAGCTTCCAAAATTGCTCGTACAGAACATGTACCTGTATTAATCCATGTTAATGAATTAACACAACCGCAAGGTCACTCTACTTCTGGAAGTCATGAAAGATACAAAAGTAAAGACCGTTTAGAATGGGAAACAGAATTCGATTGTCTTTCACAAATGAAGATTTGGATGATCGACAACAACATTGCAACTGAAGAAGAAATTGAAGAAATTGACTCTGCAACAAAAAAAGAAGTTCTTGCTGGAAAAAAAGCAGCTTGGGCAGCTTTTACTGCTCCAATAAAAGCGGAACAAGAAGAATTAATAAACATATTACAAGTTGTTGCCGCTTCAAGTAGCAATAAAGTGTTTTTAGAAAAATATAGCAATGATTTAGCGAGTCTAAAAGAACCAATTCGTAAGGATCTTTTAATTACAGCAAGAAAAGCATTGCGTTTAGTTATCAATGAAAGTGGAAAATCGCAACTTGGAAATTGGATAACAAACTATACTGAAAAAATTCAACCAAAATTTAGTTCTCACTTACATTCACAATCAGATACTAATATTTACTCTGTAAAAGAAGTAAAACCAACTTATGACGAAACTGCTGAAGATGTAGATGCACGTTTGGTTTTGAGAGATAATTTTGATGCCATTTTTGCGAAACACCCAGAAACATTAATTTTTGGAGAAGATTCTGGAAATATTGGAGATGTGAACCAAGGGTTAGAAGGAATGCAAGAAAAATACGGAGAATTTCGTGTTGCAGATGCTGGAATTCGTGAAGCAACAATTCTTGGACAAGGAATTGGAATGGCAATGAGAGGTTTACGACCAATTGCAGAAATTCAATACCTTGATTATTTGTTGTATGCCATCCAGATCATGAGTGATGATTTAGCAACACTTCAATATAGAACTCACGGAAGACAAAAAGCCCCTTTAATTATTAGAACTAGAGGTCACCGTTTGGAAGGAGTTTGGCATTCAGGTTCTCCAATGGGAATGATAATTAATGCTATTAGAGGAATTCACGTTTTAGTACCAAGAAACATGACTAAAGCAGCTGGTTTTTATAATACTTTATTAGAAACTGATGAGCCTGCATTAGTTATTGAATGCTTGAACGGATACCGTTTGAAAGAAAAAATGCCAACGAATATTGGTGAATTCAAAACACCAATTGGTATTGTTGAAACAATAAAAGAAGGTGCCGATATTACACTGGTTTCTTACGGTTCAACGCTACGTCTTGTAGAACAAGCGGCTAAAGAACTTTTAGAAATTGGAATTGACGCAGAAATAATTGATGTACAATCTCTTCTACCATTCGATATAAATCATGACATTGTTAAAAGCGTTGCAAAAACCAATCGTTTATTAGTAATTGATGAAGATGTTCCAGGTGGAGCAAGTGCCTACATTCTTCAAGAGATAATAGAAAACCAAAAAGCATATAACCATTTAGATAGCGAACCACAAACATTAGCATCGCAAGCCCATAGACCAGCATACGGAACGGATGGAGATTATTTCTCTAAACCAAGTGCAGAAGATATTTATGAGAAAGTCTATGCAATAATGCATGAAGCTAATCCGCTAAAATTTCCAAGTTTATATTAATTTTTTTAATATATCAATGCAAATTAAACCAAAAGAGACTTATTTATGAGTCTCTTTTTTATTTTTTGAACTTTTAAAACATTTCCTATGTACTAAAAACTACAGTAACCTACTATGTTGCACAGTGTAACAGTATCCATTACTATAGTAACCTACTATGATGCACAGTGTAACAGTAAACATTACTATAGCAACCTACTATAATGCACAGTGTAACAGTACACATTACTATAGCAACCTACTACAATGCATAGTGTAACAGTACCCATTACTGTAGCAACCTACTATGATGCACAGTGTTTTACTATACCCTGCAGCTGTAAACACGATATTGCACTTGCTTTTAAAAGGTTCAATTTTTAAAGTAGCACCACTACCTGTAAAAATTTAACACCCATAGGGGAATTTTAATCCTTTATGAGAAAAAATACTATATTTAAAGAAACAAAAAAACAAAACAAACTTTCGCCAATCTTGCCAATACGGTATGAAAGTAGTCAGAAATTTTCGCATATAAACTAATAATCAGTAAGTTAAACAAATATGAACGGAAAAGAAATTTTTGAATATGTAGATAAATCATTGACAAGTCTAAAAAAGACCAATTTAATGCTTTTCCCACATTCGAATATGCCGAACGAAATGATTGATAATGTAGTCGAAGAAAAAAGCGACTGGATTCCTTGGAAAGCTGTTACTAGCAAAGTAACTGACGATGACATTCTCGAACTAGAAAATCAAATTGAACTTAAATATCCCAATCTTTATAAAGATTTTTTGAAATACAAACATTTTTACGAATTAGAAAGTGTTGGAGAAGTAACTTTCTTTAAACATTGCATTAGAGATTGGAAAAGTAACCTGACAGAATACTATTTTGATTATTGGGAACCTGAAGAACTAATAAAAAAAGGATTTATCCCTTTTGCTCATTATAGTGATTGGGGAATTGTATGTTTTGACACAAACCGAAAGACTAACAATGATTGTCCAATTGTTATGTTTGATCATGAAACACTATACGACGAAACTGTTACCTTTGAAGAATTGTATGAAAGCTTTGAAATAATGGCTTTTGAGATATTGAACGAATTGAATGAATTATAAAAACCTACTGCTAATCGAATAGACGACTCTATCAGTAACTAACAGAGTACGCCTCTCCATTTAGCGAAGCGGTATCATGAAATACCTAAAAAAATAAACACTTCATTTCATACACCACCAAATGTGTTAAAAAAGTATCTAAAAATACTGAACTTATATTTTTGGGCTGTAAGTTGCTTTTTTAAGGCTTTCTTAGTTATTTTTAAATTTTGTAATGACAAAACATTACATCCAAAAAAGTTTTTTGTGTAGCTTAAATCCGCTATTTTTACTTCAATTTCTAATACAAATTAAAATAAACGAGGGTTTTTAGACAAACTAACGTTAGCTGACATTTCCAAAACCATACTTTAAAAATGAAACATCTAATACTTATCATATTTTCTTTAATGCTTTTCATTTCATGTAATGATAGAAAAAAGTATGAAATGAATAATATGATTCCAGAAATGGTTGATGTAACTGAATATATTGAAAGTGGAAACTTTAAACCTGACAGTTGTGAAGGAAGATTAGATAAATTGGTTAAGATAAAACCAATTTTGCTAGACCAATCATTTGAAATCAAACTTCAGCAAAAAATAACCAAATGGAAAAAAGAAATTAACTCCATACAAAACTTATATAAAAAGACAATTTATCAATATAGCTATATAATAGATTTCGAGCCTGTTGATGTATATAGAACTGAATTAGAAACTAAAGCAAATATTAAAAAGAATTTTTATATTCGAATTAATCAAAAAGGCGAAATAATATCCAATTATAGCGATAGTAACTGGGTGAAAAATAATTGTGAAAAATTATGATAAGAAACATCATCAGTTAAAGATTGATGAACACGTCGTTTTAAGCGTTTTAGTTATTCTCTTATTCGTTGCCATGACCAAGAAAACCATCAAACATGCTTCGGTAGATGTACGTCTTATTTTTACAGCCTAAAATCTGCGAAGAATATTCAACTTGATTGATAAAAAAGTATCTAAAAATACTGAACTTATATTTTTGGGATGTAAGTTGCTTTTTTAAGGCTTACTTAACTTTTTTTAATTTTTGCAATGATGAAACATTACATCCAAAAAAGTTTTTTTGTGTAGCTTAAATCCGCTATTTTTACTCTTATATATAATCAATTTTAATATAAACAACGGTTTTTAGACAAACTGACGTTGTGCAACATTTATGAAAAACACATTAACAATCATATTAATCTTAATTAGATTTTTAACTTTTGGTCAAGAAAAAAAACTCACCGAAATTGATAATGAAGTTAACTCCATTGATAAAGATTCTATTCTAACAATAAAAGAATTTAATTTAGAGAATCATACTTTAAAAGTTTGGTTAAATGATAAAAATCAAATTTTAAAAATAGTCGAAAATAGAAACGTGAATTATGGCGAAATTAAATCAACTATTTATTTGAAGGGAACGAAACCTATAAAAACAATTGAATCCGAAAATATTTATTTTTATCTTACTGATTCTTTAGCAAAAATAAAAGGTTACAGCATAGACCTTAGAGAAGAATATACAGCTACTTCATATATAATAAATTGGAATAAAAAACAAAGGAAATTAATAATAACAGGTAAACCAACAGGTGAAAGCAATATTTCTTTCGAATTAAAAAAATATGAAGGAATTATTAGAAAAAGTGAAAAATTGATAAGTGAATAAAACGTTGCACAAAAGCCGTTTGTAGCAATTGCTAGGCTCGGCTTGTGTTCGGAATTTTGCTTCGCCTATTCACTTCGTTCGGGTCTCCGAAAATTCAATGAGGAGTTTTGTAATTGTAATCTTTTGTTATAAATTTACGCAACTGCCACAAGCGGCAACACGTTAGCTTTAATGCCATAGAAACTCTAAAAAATTATTTTACATATGCTTTGGATATTAATTATTACATCAATATTAATTATCATTTTTATTGCGCCTAGAAAAGATAAAACAAAGAAGAAAAAAATAATTTTAAAGAAACGGTTTGATAGAAAATAAATATGGTTACAATTAATACAAGAATTGAAAAAAACGATATTCAGAATGTATAAATTGAGAATAAAATCGTACGGAATAAAAAAACAAATTGAGCAAGTTTCGGGTTTTATAGGAGTGAAATCAATTCTATTTTTGCTGGTATAAAATTTGAACTTAATGAACGAGCAAGAATATATAAATTATACTCGAATAGCGGAAGCTATTGAATACATACTACAGAACCACACAGAACAACCTACTCTTGAGGAGATTGCAAAAAAAGTTTATTTAAGTCCTTTTCATTTTCAAAAAATGTTTACAGATTGGGCTGGTGTTAGCCCAAAAAAATTCTTGCAATTTATTAGCGTTCAACACGCAAAACAAATTCTTAATAATTCAAAAACTACTTTATTTGAAACTGCATATAAAACAGGACTTTCGGGTACGGGAAGATTACACGATTTGTTCGTGAAAATTGAGGGAATGACACCTGGAGAATACAAAAACAAAGGTGAAAACTTGACTATAAACTATAGTTTCGCAGAAAGTTTGTTTGGGCGAATTTTAGTTGCTTCTACTTACAAAGGTATTTGTTATATGGGTTTTTCGGACGACAAACAAATTGCGTTTTCAGAACTGGAAAAACGCTTTCCAAAAGCGAGTTTTATTCAACAAACAGACGAAATTCAACAAAATGCTCTAAAGATTTATACACAAGATTGGAGTGAAATTAATAAGATAAAACTACACCTAAAAGGAACGGATTTTCAGTTGAAAGTTTGGGAAGCGCTTTTGAAAATTCCAACAGGAAATTTAGCAACTTACGGAAATATTGCAAACCTTATTCAAAAACCGAAAGCATCAAGAGCAGTCGGAACTGCAATCGGAAATAATCCTATTGCTTTTTTAATTCCGTGTCATAGAGTTATTCAATCCACAGGAATTTTTGGCGGTTATATGTGGGGTACAACTCGAAAAACTGCTATTATTGGTTGGGAAGCATCAAAAATAAATACTTCAAATATTACGGTATAACAATGGAGAATTTAAAAACAAAACTTGCGACAATTGATTGGCAATCCGTATCTGAATCAATGAACGAGAAAGGTTACGCCATTATTCCCAAAATACTTTCAGACGAACAATGCAATGAACTAATAAAAGAATACAATAACATAAACCTGTATCGGAAAACGGTTGTAATGGAACGCTACCGTTTTGGTTTGGGCGAATATAAATACTTCGATTATCCACTTCCCAAAATCATTCAAACATTAAGAGAAACGATATATCCTAAACTTTCACCCATTGCAAACCTTTGGATGAAAGTGCTAAATATTGATAAAATATTTCCCGAAACATTTGAAGAATTGCAATCGCTTTGCCACCAAAATAATCAGTTAAAACCAACACCGCTGATTTTAAAATATGGAAAAGGCGGTTTTAATACTTTGCATCAAGATTTATATGGAGATGTTTATTTCCCAATGCAAACCGTTCTCTTTTTAAACGAGCCAGATGAAGATTTCACAGGAGGAGAATTTGTTTTGACACAACAAACACCAAGAGCACAATCTAAAGCCATAGTTTTAAAACTAAAAAAAGGAGAAATGCTCATTTTTACTACGAATTTCCGACCAATAAAAGGAACAAAAGGTTATTATCGGGTAAATATGAAACACGGAGTTAGTGAAGTAATGAGTGGAGAACGACATACTTTAGGTGTTATATTTCACGAAGCAAACAGCTAATAAAATGATAAAACATATAGACATTGATAATGCTGAACTTCATCAAAAAATAAAGCGAAAGGAAATCGTTTTTGGCGGAAATCTCAATCTAAAAATTTATGGAACTTTACAATGCAAATCGGGCAAAAGAATGAAAACTAAAAACCGTGTTTTTTTTCAAAACAACCGAACAAGCCAAAAAAATTGGATTCAGACCTTGTGGACATTGTTTGCGGGCAGACTATAAAATTTGGAAAAATGGACTTATTTAATACCTCAAAAAACGCTAACATATTACCTTTTGATGGAGAAGTAAATTATTACGGTTCAGTAATGAATACAAAAAAAGCACAATATTATTTCGACCAATTATTACAGAATATTCAATGGGAAAACGACAAAGCAATCATTTTCGGTAAATTGATTATCACTAAACGCAAAGTAGCTTGGTATGGAGATAAACCATTTGATTATACCTATTCAAAAACCACTAAATCCGCTCTACCTTGGACTAAAGAACTTTTAGAACTCAAAGAGATTATAGAAACGAAAACAGGAGAAAAATTTAACTCTTGTTTACTTAATCTCTACCATAACGGAGACGAAGGAATGGCTTGGCATAGTGATGGCGAAAAAGATTTGAAAAAAAATGGTGCAATTGGTTCATTAAGTTTTGGAGCAGAACGCAAATTCCTATTTAAACATAAAGAAACAAAACAAACGGTTTCCATCCATTTACAAAAAGGTAGTTTATTGGTTATGAAAGGGAAAACGCAAACAAATTGGCTCCATCGTTTGCCACCAACAAAAAAAGTAAAAAGTCCTAGAATAAATTTAACTTTTAGAACAATCGATATTTAAAACCGCAAGTATCGGGTTTTATAGGCTTTATCGTCAATGTATTTTTGCATCATAATTATTAATCAAAATAACGAAATATGAAAACATTGAAAGACAAAGTAATACTAATTACAGGAGCAAACAGAGGAATTGGGAAATCACTCGTAAAATCATCATTGGAAAAAGGAGCAAAAAAAGTTTATGCTACTTCCAGAGATTTAAGCAAAATGCCAGATTTTGGAGACGAAAGAGTTATAATATTGGAATTGGATATTACAAATAACACTCAAATTTTAAAAATAGCGGAGCAAATAAAAGACGTAGAAGTTCTAATAAATAATGCAGGAATTTTGAGTCAAGGAAATATTTTAGAAGGAGAAATTAGTGCTGTAGAAAACGATATGAATGTTAACTATTATGGTACTATAAATATGATGCGAGCATTTGCACCAATTTTAGTGAAAAATGCACCTGCAAAAATCGTAAATATTGTATCCATTGCTGCTTATTCACCACTTCCTTCAATTGCAGGTTACGCAGCATCAAAATCAGCTTTATATTGAGCTACACTTTCGGTAAGAATTGAAGTCAAAAAAAAGGGAATAACAGTACACGCTGTAAATCCAGGAGCAATCGACACTGATATGAACAAAGGAAGCGATTGGGATATGCCAGCACCAGACGGAATTGCAAAAATAATTTTAGATAAAGTAGAAGCAGGAGAATTGGATATTGTACCCGATGAAATGGGGCTTGGAATGTTCAACGCTTGGAAAGAAGAACCTTCAAAATTGGCTGAAATGTTTTCTAATATGTATCACGCAGAATGAAAAAGCTGAACAAATAGGCGCAAAAAAGTACGAACGCACAATTGAGTAGACGGCTCTGTCAGTAACTGACAGAGTGCGCCTCTCACACCACCGAGCGTACGGTTCACGTACTCGGCGGTTCGCAAAAAGATGGGTTAAGTTGGATATAAACATCAGTTAAGGATTGATAACCCCTTTGTTTTAAGCGTTTTAGTTTTTATCTTAGTCGTTGCCGTGACCAAGAAAACCAATAAACATGCTTCGGCTGATGTAGGTTTTATTTTTACAATCTATATTCTACAAAGAATATTTAACTTGATTGATAAAAAAGTATCTAAAAATACTGAACTTATATTTTTGGGCTGTAGGTTGCTTTTTTAAAGTTTTCTTAACAAATTTTATTTTTTGCAATGATGAAACTTTACATTCAAAAAAGCTTTTTTGTGTAGCTTAAATCAGCTATTTTTACACTTATATATAATCAATTTTAATATAAACAACGGTTTTTAGACAAACTGGAGTTAGCAACAATTTCAACTGACCAACAACGAATGAAGTATTTTATAACATTACTATTACTTATTATCACCTTGACTTACGAACAAATAATGGAAACTAAATTTCCTCTTGTTCTAAATATTGTATTGGTAGTTTCAATTTTGTTGACAACAGTTCTTTGGGAGTATTCTGTTCTGAATAAAAATTATGAATCTGACTTCAAAATGCGAAGCCAAAGAAAAGTAATCGGAATATTTGAATTAATAAATGCAATTGCTTGGACACTATTACTGTCTTTTAGTAATGACAGTTATAAAGAAGCAATATTTTTAATTTTAATTTTTTGGACTTTTCCATTGACTGAATTGATTATGTGGTTTATTTACAAAAGGAAAAAACCATTTACACTTTTCATCATAGGGAATGAATTTATTTTAAACAAAGGTTGGACTCAAAAAAGGGACCTGACTGAACTCACTCAAATCCAATTTGATCGATTTACTAAAAATTTAAAACTTGATTTTAAATCAAAATCTGGAATTTTAATTAAAACAACGGAATATAAAGCTGACCAAATTCAATCATTATTGGGAATTCTAATTGAGAAATCGGAAAATAAAGTTTTTGTCCCGAATAATTATGAACCGAAAATAAAAAACAGATGCTAACGTGTATAATTAATTGTTGCAGCTGGCTAAGACGACGATTTTTGTGTACATTTTAATATTGTTATACGGAATATAAATCGTGTACTTCCAAACAACTAACCATACTACACAAACACGTTATGTAGTATTTTATTTTGAACTTTTAAAAACATTTTTTATCGTTAATTTTACGTCATAAAAAATTAAAGTTTTGGAATTACCTCGTTATTTTATAAATCATACAGAACATTTACCAGATGTTTATATTAAAAAATATGAAAGCAAAACAAACTCTACAAGAGAGAAAATTTCTTTAACACATCATTTAATTAGTTTTATTATTGAAGGAAAAAAAGAATTAATTCATAACAACACTTCACAATCAGTTCCCGAAAAACACTATATTTTAGCAAAATCTGGTAACTGTTTAATGACAGAACGTTGCTCAACAAATGAAAAATACAGTAGTTTTCTAATTTTCATCAGTGATTCTTTCCTAGATAGATTATCAAATAAGTACAATACTAAGATTGATTTTTCAAAGGAATACAATTATTCAAATGCTTTTATTACTTTAACATTTGATGATTTTATAAAGTATTATCTCGAATCATTTCAAGAAATTATTTCAAAAAAGGAAACATCAAAGGAGATTATCGAATTTAAAACGGAAGAGCTACTACTCTACTTAGCAAATAATAAAAAGATAAATCTCTATCAATTATTTCAAGTTCAGAAAAATCGTCAATTCAAAAATAGTATAGAAAACAATATCTTTTCCGAATTAAAACTGGAAGAAATTGCCTTTCTGTGTCACATGAGTCTGTCTACATTTAAAAGAACATTTTTTAAAATATACAACACTACTCCTAGTAGATGGATTCAAGAACAAAAACTTGAAAAATCTGCCTATTCATTAAGATATGAAAACAAAAATCCGACTGAGATTTATTATGAATACGGTTATAAAAGCTTATCGAGTTTTACACAATCATTCAAAAAAAAATATGGTGTTACTCCTAAAAAATACAAAACAAGATAGTTTGAACTTTTAACAACACTTTCTGAACTTTATTTAATATCCTTTTGGAGTGGTTTTCAATAATTTTGATTTGAATTTAAAAACGAAATTATATGAAAAAAAATCATTTTTTATCAACTGTACTATTATTAACTTTTCAATTATTCTACAGTCAGACATTTACTTTAAAAAGTAACGATTTGGGAGGACAATCTACAAAAAAACAAGAGTTTAATGGCTTTGGATGCGAAGGAGAAAACACTTCTCCACAATTAAATTGGGAAAATGCTCCAACAGGAACTAAAAGTTTTGCTATAACTATGTATGATCCTGATGCTCCAACAGGAAGCGGGTTTTGGCATTGGATCGTTTTTAATATCCCAAACAACATTAATGAGATTGTTACAAATGCAGGTAACATTAATTCGAACTTAATGCCTAAAGGAGCCATTCAAAGTACTACCGATTACGGAATTAAAGGTTTTGGCGGTCCATGTCCTCCTAAGGAACATGGAATTCATCAATATATAATTACAATTTATGCGCTAAAAACAGATAAATTACAATTAGATGCAAACACCAATCCTGCAATAGTTGGTTTCTATTTATGGCAAAATACTATCGAAAAGGCATCTATAGTTACCTATTACAAACGAAATTAAATAATAAACCACATAGTAATCCATCAAAATTACTATGTGGTTATTTTTTTTAAAGTTCTTTCAAAGCCTGAACTAAACCATCAACATCTTCTTTTGTATTAAAATGACTAAACGAAATTCTAACATTTGGTTTTTGTTGGTCTTCTACAGTTAAAAACTCACCTAAAACATGAGATGGTTTACTACTTCCACTTTGGCAAGCACTTCCACGAGAAACAGCTATTCCTTTAATATCTAAAGAAAATAATAGCATTCCAATTTTACTACTCTCTAAAGGCAAAATAACATTCATAATATTATAAAGAGTAGTGTTTCCTATTATTTTCACTTCAGGAAAAGCTATTTTTAATTGTGAAATACAATATACTTTTAAATCACTAATATACTTTTCTTCTTTCTCCAAATGAAGATAAGAAAGCTCTAATGCCTTAGACATTCCTACTATTTGATGGACAGCTTCTGTTCCTGCTCTAAAACCTTTTTCTTGTTCTCCACCATATATAATAGGTTGCAGAATTGTATTTTTTCTAATAAAAACAAAACCTACTCCTTTTGGTCCGTGAAATTTATGTGCACTAGCTACCATGAAATCTACCTTCAATTCTTGCAAATCGAAAATCATTTTCCCAGTAGATTGAACCATATCACAATGAATAAGTGCATTATTTTCTTTACACAACTTCACTACCCTATTCAAGTCTAAAATCTCACCAGTTTCATTATTAACATGCATTAAAGAAACTATAGTAGGAATATCTTGTTCTAAAAATTGTTCTAATTTATCAATATCCATTCTACCATCTGATAAAACAGGAACATACTCAACACTAATATTATATTCTCTTTCAAGAACTAACGCTGTATGCAAAGTGGCATGATGTTCTATCTTCGAAGTAATTATTCGTTTAACACCTAAATCCTTAACAGCACTTCTCAAAACCCAATTAGTAGCTTCAGTTGCACTTGATGTGAAAATTATCTCCGAAGCAAGTGCGTTTACTTGTTTTGCAATATTTTTTCTTGCAGACTCTAATACAGTTTTTGCAGTTCTACCAAAACTATGAGATGAAGATGGATTTCCAAAATTATCACGCAAAAAATGCATCATTTCAGTAATAACTTCTTCTCTTAAAGCTGTAGTTGCTGCGTTATCTAAATATATTTTTTTCATACATAAATTCTTGAAAACAAAGATAAGAAACCTAATACGAATATAGTTAATAAGCAATTGTGTATTTTAAACGATTCGAATAAATAGAAGAAAATTATTATACATGTTAAAGAAATACTAAGTACATAAACTTTAACAAAATAGGTAAAAAAGTAGTAAAATTTTATTATTTGATATTTATAAATTTACATCATTGATAATAACAGTTTAAAGTCTAGAAGCCACGAACTGTTTTAAGGTCATAAAAACGCTCAAGACCCCAAATGGAGCAATAAAACGAAACAAAATGAATAAAATTCTATCTTTGGTAACAATGTTAGGGTGTAGCCTAATTGGTTATTCACAAAACAATTCTGGAACAATAACTGGTTATTTCAATCTATCACTAGGTCAAAAAGCAATTTATACAGCAGGAGCAAATGCTCAATGCGGGAATTGTTATGATTGGGATATTAATAACGATTTCGCAGCTACTTCTGATTCTTTTGGAACAATTAAAATTAATGGTTCTGATATGGGAAAAACTATTGAAATTGAAGCTGTCACTGTTGGACAATTTAAACTTGATTTAAGTTATATTGATGAAACAGGTTTACACACACAAAGCTTTATAGGTAACGTTATTCATTCTAATGAATCGTGCGATTATAATTTTGCAATTTCAGATAAATATAAAGATATAATTGATGTAAAAAACGCAGACAGTGTCCTGCTATCAATTGATAGTAATTATCCTGCTGGAACACAATATACTTGGACAGTTTATAGACAAGATGGTACTTACTTAGACTATGCGTCTATATCAGATAAGGCAATTATTCTAAACGCAAGTGCAAACAACAGAATTATTAGAACTACTGTTACTGCCGAATATTTAAATTGCACTAAAACAGTAACTAAAAAATTCGCACATGCAATTCCTATAATTGATCAACTAGGAAATCTATTCCCTGAATGTATGAATCCATTAATAGATAATAGTTTACTAGTTAAACAAACAAATGATAAGGAGATAAAAAACAAAGCTACTCAACTAGTAGACAATAATATAAAAAACAACAAATAAACAAACTTGATCACTTTTAAGATAACAACTTTAATTTTTTTTAAAGTTGTTATTTTTTTATACCCTAATTATTAAATCAAAAAGCTATTTTTGCATGCCAAAAAGATTTAAAATACAGAAATGAATATCAAATTATTAACTATAGGAAAAACGGATAATAGAGACCTTCAATCATTAATTGATGAGTATACTAAACGTTTAAGCTTTTATGTGAAGTTTGATATGGAAATTATTCCAGACATTAAAAATGTTAAGAATTTAAGTGAAGCACAACAAAAGGAAAAAGAAGGAGAATTGATTCTCTCTAAAATAACTCCAAATGATCATTTAATACTATTAGATGAAAATGGAAAAACTTTTAACAGTGTTGGCTTTTCTGATTTTTTACAAAAAAAAATGAATGCAGGTATAAAAACCTTAGTTTTTGTAATTGGTGGTCCTTATGGTTTTAGTGATTCTGTATACAAGCAAGCAGTAGGAAAAGTTTCACTTTCCGAAATGACCTTTTCACATCAAATGGTTCGATTGTTTATCATTGAGCAGATATACAGAGGCTTTACAATACTAAGAAACGAGCCATATCACCATCAGTAAAACAAATTAATTAATCATTAAATTCATTTTTTTTTTGTTATTCATTTTTTTTGGTATATTTTTAACAAAAATTAACACTCTAAAACTACTTACTAAATTTAAAATTTTATGAAAAAATTTATCTTCGCATTGTCATTGTTCGCTTCATGCGTATCTTTTTCACAAATAAAAGTGATCGAAACTACACCAGTTGTTAGATTAGGTGCAATTAATCAAAATGATATGTTTGTGCAACATGAAGGCGACAAATATACTTTTACTTATAAAAACATTGAAAAAGATGAAGAGATAACAACTCGTTCATTCAGTTTCAAAGACTTAAATAACGATTTCAACAATTTATATGATATTATATTTGAAGGTTTCTTATCGCAACCTTTACAAGATATTAAATTAGAATTACCAAATGAGTTTGTTTGGTTACATTTTTCTAAAAACTTAGACCGTGTTTATGTTCAGTTTATGTGTAAAAACAAAACAAACGAAGTAACTGGAGTTTCTAAATCGTTTACATTAGATCAAATAACAAAACTTTTCCAAAAGTAATAATTGTTATTAGTCCTTAAAATCTATTAAATAAAAAAGCTTGATTTCAATGAAATCAAGCTTTTTTATTTAACTATAGTTTGCAATTACAATCAGGAATTCGTTCCGTATCATAGACAAATTCATAAGATGATAACTGAATAATATCTGTAGTTAATTGCCATGCCAATATTTTGTTTTGGATATACTCACCATACGTTAATCTTTTATCAAAATTTAAATGAATAATAGTCATTTTTCCATCGCTCATAAAGTTTGCAAAATCTTTAATGAAATCGACTAATTCTTCTCTTGGAACATCATTTCCATCAACAGTAATAGCATTATCTTTATTAAAATTGATTGTTAAGTTATTATATGTAGCATATAAATCTGAATGTTCCTTGATAAAAAATTTAGAAAATTGATCATCATATTTATATTGCACATCTGTAAAAGGTAAAAAAGCTAAGGTTTTCTTAATACTATCTGCATAAGAATACACATTAATTGCACCTTCTTTTGTATGTGAAGATTGTTTTTTCTTAGCTTGCAATTGCTTAATTTCTGGAATAATTAAATCCAAAGAAAGTCGCTTATCAATATTAAAAACCCAATTTGTTGTACTTATCGAATTTTTAGTATTCACCTCTACCAAAGTATCATTTTCTTCGGCTCTAAAAAACATATAAACTGCAGAATGATCTGTTAGTTCTGTTGTTACAGAAGCATTTGTTTGTGGCAATTGCACATCTTCTTTCTTGCAAGAAGCAAAAAGAACAATACTAAATAATAGTAATAGTTTTTTCATAGTAAATAGTGGTTAGGTTCAATCTTACTTAAATTTAAGCAAAATATATTAGTTAAAAGTATTAAGTTGATCATTTATTTTTACACATTCCATTGCTTCTTTAACATCATGTACTCTTAAAATAGAAGCTCCTCTTTGCAAAGCTATTGTATTTAAAACTGTTGTTCCGTTTAAAGATTCTTGAGGTGTACTTTCTAATAGCTTATATATCATTGACTTTCTAGAAACACCTATCAAAAGAGGTAACTCTAAAATAGAGAAATAATCCATTTTTCGCATTACTTCATAATTGTGTTCCAAAGTCTTTGCAAATCCGAATCCTGGATCAATAATAATATCATTTAATCCAAAACGTCTTGCAGTATTAATTCGTTCAGAAAAATAAAATACCATCTCTTTTACAATATCATCATAATTAGCTAAAGATTGCATGTTTTGTGGATTTCCTTTCATGTGCATCATAACATACGGAACTTGCAATTGTGCCACAGTTTCAATCATTTTATCATCTAATAAACCTGCGGAAATATCATTAATCATTGCTGCACCATTTTCTACAGCTCTTTTAGCAACATTACTACGAAAAGTATCGATAGACAGATAAATATTAGGAAAGTGTTTTAAAATCAATTCTAAAACAGGCAATAAGCGTGACAACTCTTGTTCTTCTGTAACAAATTCGGCTCCTGGCTTAGAAGAATAAGCACCAACATCTATAAAAGTTGCTCCATCTTGAAGCATTTTTTCAACTTGATTAAGAATCTTCTTCTCATCATTAAATTTTCCTCCATCAAAAAAAGAATCTGGAGTAGTATTCAAAATCCCCATTACTTTAGGATTTTTCAAATCAATTAAATTTCCTTTACAGTTAATTAGCATTTACTATTGTATTTTATTTAAAAAATATAGCTCATTAATACCGATTTTATCGATTTTATATAAATCTTTAGTGGCAATACTTTAAACTTACTACTATATTCTTTATTTTTGAAAAAATTTACTACAAAGATACCTAAATAATGAAGAATACGTCACAACAATATGATTCGATAATAAGAATATGTCGCGATTTGTTTACTAAAAAAACAAAAGACTATGGCACAGCATGGAGAATTTTACGCTTGCCTTCATTAACCGATCAAGTTTTTATTAAAGCACAACGTATTCGAAGTCTACAAGAAAATGAAGTGCGAAAAATTGATGAAGACGAAACTTCAGAGTTTATTGGTATCATTAATTATTGTGTTATGGCACTTGTACAAATTGAAAAAGGGATTGCAACACAACCCGATTTAGATTTTGATGAAGCCGTAAAATTATATGATGAGAAAGTTCAATTAACTAAAAAGTTAATGGAAGACAAAAATCATGATTATGGTGAAGCTTGGAGAGATATGAGAGTGAGTAGTTTAACCGATTTAATATTACAAAAGTTATTACGAGTTAAACAAATTGAAGATAACAAAGGTAAAACATTAGTTTCTGAAGGAATAGATGCCAATTATCAAGATATGATTAATTATTCTGTTTTTGCGCTAATCCATTTAGGAAAATCTGAATAAATAAGCTTTAACAAGAGCTTAACAAATCATTTACAACTTAAAACTTTATAAAAAAGTATTTTTGAGAAATTAGAATAAAATATATGAAAAATATAATTACACAATTTTCACGAGCATTCGTTGGTCTATTATTTATCATTTCAGGATTAATTAAGCTGAATGATCCAATGGGATTTTCTTATAAATTAGAAGAGTACTTCAATGCAAATGTTTTAAATATGGAATTTTTAATTCCATATGCGCTAATTATTGCCTGTTTTGTAGTCATTTTTGAGGTTGTATTGGGTATAATGTTACTTATTGGTTTTAAACCTAAGTTTACCGTTTGGAGTTTATTTGCTATGATTGTTTTCTTTACTTTTTTAACAGGTTACACATATTTAACAGGTTATATACCTAAAGGAGAAAGTTTTTTTCATTTTTCAAGCTGGCAAAGTTTCAATCCAAACAATATGAAAGTAACTGATTGTGGTTGTTTTGGAGATGCATTAAAACTTACACCTTTTGAATCGTTCAATAAGGATTTAATATTATTAATATTCATTTTAATTCTATTTTTTAACCAAAAACTAATCAATCCTTTACTTGGAAAAACACCAATGAACTTAATTGTTTTTGCAGTATATTCTCTTTGTTTGTTTATGGCTTTTTATGTATTACAACATTTGCCTTTAGTCGATTTTAGAGCATATAAGGTAGGAACTGATATTAGAAAAGGAATGGAAATACCAGAAGGAGCGCAAAAAAGTGTTTATGAAATGGTATTTATCTATAAAGTTAATGGTGTTGAAACCGAAATTCCTTACGATGATGTAATGGCAAATAAGGTTCCAGAGGGTGCAGAATTTATTGATAGAAAAGACAAATTAATCACACAAGGATATGTAACACCAATTCATGATTTCGCTATAGAGAAAGATGGCTCCGATTATACAGATAGCGTTTTGGATGAACCTAAAGCTATACTATTCATAACGTACGATTTGAAAAAATCGAAGAAAAAAGGAATGAAGAAATTAGAAGAGTTGCATAAAAAAGCGCTTGAAAAAGGATATTTAGTTATTGGAATGACTGGTTCTGATACAGAAACTATAGAACAATTCAAAAGTGAATACGAACTTACATTTGATTATTATCTTTGCGACCCAACTACTTTAAAAACAATAGAAAGAGCTAATCCTAGCATAGTTGTTTTAGAAAAAGGTGTAATTACTCAAAAAGTACATTTTAACGATATTGATAAAGTTAATTTAAAATAATGAATTGGATAAAATATAGTGTATTTGCACTATTTTTCATTACCTTGGGCTGTAGCAATATTGTGAATTGCTTAATTAAAATTGAGCCAAATTTAGAGGAAGACGGTTTCAATGATGGAATTGTATCCCAAAACTATGAAGAATATATTGATGTTGACATGCTAAATGCTGGAAACAGTAATTACGCTATAAATACTTTAGAAATTACTGGAGATCTCCCTATTGGAATTGAAGCCTATTATAATGACATGAGAATTTATTTTAATGGAATTCCAACAACAATTGGCACCTATAATTTTGATGTTAAAGTAATTGTAGAATATATTGGAGATTCTGATAATGAAAATGATGATAATTTATGTGGAAACACTGTTAGCGGATCGTATACTATAAAAATATATTAGGAGAATTGTTAGAAAAATAACACAACTCTCATTTTTACATTTAATTAAGATATTTAAAAATTAGAAGATGTAATTTTGCTTATATAAAACAAGAAAAATGAAAAAGATAATAGGTTTACTAAGTGTGTTTTTGACAATGATATCTTGCACCAATGCACAACAAACAGCATTCAAACAAGAAGCATTAAGTAATGTAATGATAACCACAGAAAATGAGTCCATCACATTTCAAGAGATTCTAAAGAAATATGAAGGACAAAATATTGTTATCGATGTTTGGGCTTCTTGGTGTTCAGATTGTATTAAAGGAATGCCTAAAGTAAAAGCCTTACAAGAACAGTTTCCAGGTGTTACCTATTTATTTATTTCTATGGATAAAAATAATGAAGCATGGACAAGAGGAATTGCTAAATATGATGTTAAAGGAGAACATTACCTAACATCGGATGGAATGAAAGGTGTTTTCGGGAGTTCGATAGACTTAGATTGGATACCTAGATATATGGTAGTAGACAGAACAGGTAAAATAGCTTTATTCAAAGTGATTGAAGCAGACGATAACAAACTAATTGAAACATTAAAATCTTTAAAATAATGAGAAAACATATTGTTGCAGGAAACTGGAAAATGCATAAAACGAATAGTGAAACTTTAACATTACTTAATGAAATTTTAGCTAAGAAAAAAGAATCAAAAACTGAAATTATTGTTGCACCAACTTTTGTAAACTTGAAAGCTGCGAATGATTGTGTTAACGGGAAAGGAATCACTGTTGCGGCACAAAACATGCATCAAGCTGAAGGCGGAGCATTTACCGGTGAAATTGCTGCCAATATGCTAACTGATATTAATGTAAAAACAGTAATTCTAGGACATAGCGAAAGAAGAGCGTATTTTCATGAAACTGATGGTCAATTGGCTGACAAAGTGAATACTGCTTTAAAACACGAAATGAGAGTTATTTTTTGTTTTGGGGAAGAGCTTAAAGATCGTCAAAAAGAAAATCATTTCAATATTGTTGAATATCAACTGAGAGATGCTTTGTTTCATTTAGAGAAAAAAGATTGGGCTAATATTGTTTTAGCTTATGAACCAGTTTGGGCAATTGGAACTGGAGAAACTGCTTCACCAGAACAAGCGCAAGAAATGCATCAATTTATTAGAAACCTAATTGCTAAGGTATATGGTTCCGAAATTGCTGATAATGTGAGTATTCTATATGGTGGTAGTGTTAAACCAAATAATGCACAAGAAATTTTCTCAAAACCAGATGTAGACGGTGGATTAATTGGTGGTGCATCATTACATGCAGATGATTTTTTAGCTATTGTGAATGCTTTTTAATTAAATATAATTGCAAAAAAAATCCCATTCGAGAATGGGATTTTTTTTGCAATTATATTTAATTCTGTTGTATTATTTTTTAATCTTCTTCCTTGGTAGGAAATAATACCGATAAAATAACAGAGATTAATAATACTCCTCCAATTATTATTAACGAAATTACAGACTCTATATGATAAAATGGGGCTATAATCATCTTTACACCTATGAACGATAAAATTATTGCTAAACCATAAGGTAGTTTATTAAACAAATGAATAAAGTTATCTAATAAAAAGAATAAGGCTCTTAAACCTAGTATTGCAAAGATATTTGATGTATATAAAATAAATGGATCATTAGAAATTGCAAAAATTGCAGGAATAGAATCTACTGCAAATAATAAATCTGTAAACTCAATTACAGCAACAACGACTAATAAAGGTGTTGCTAATTTTTTTCCGTTTTCAAAAGTGAAAAATTTATCTCCGTCATACTTATCACTTACTTTAAAGAATTTTCTAATTAATTTTGCTCCTCTTGTATCGTTATAATCTTCATCATCATCTTCATCTCCCGCTGACCAAGATTTAATCCCTGCATAAACAAGAAACAAACCAAAAAGTGTCATTATTATATTTATATCATATTTAAAACCTTGTGCTCCAAAATAGGTCAAAATTTTATTCAAATAGGTCAATTCAATTAAAAATGCACCTGAAAATATAAAAATAGCTCTAAGTACTAATGCTCCAATAATCCCCCAAAATAACACTTTATGCTTATTCTGATTAGCAACATCAAAAAACTTAAAAACTAAAATAAATACAAATAAATTATCTACAGATAACGCTTTTTCAATCCAATATGCCGATTGGAATTCATAGAATTTTGTAGCTCCTGCATAATAATAGACCAATCCACTAAAAACCATGGATAAGGAAATCCAAACGAGAGACCATGTTATTGCTTCTTTGTTAGAAACTTCATGACTTTTTTTATTAAAGATACCAAGATCTAGCATCAACATAATAATAATGGCTATTGCAAATGTGAAAATTAGCCAAGGATGTTCAGAAAAAATAGGATGATTGTTCATTAATTAAATATTAAATTATTTTTTATTTATTTGCCATGGTTATAACGACTACTCTACCTCCATCTTCTTTAGAAAGTAGTAGCTTTTTGCCATCAGTTAGTTCTACCATTTGACCAATAGGGATTTCTTTATCTTCTGTTTTATCTACTAAAGTGGTTAGTTTTTGATTTACAAAAACCCATTTATCATTATGATACGTAAAATAGCCAACAGGTACTTTCTGTTCTGCTGTTAATCGTTCATTTCTAACAATATTTCTATTCACATGCCATTGAAATAAATATTGATTATTATACACCATCAATCTGTGGTTTTCTGGTTTCCAAACCGACTCTTTAAACTGATAATATAAATCTAAGACAGGTAAAGTTCCTTTGTGAGAAGTACCACAAAATGGACATTTTGGTGTATTCGTATTATCAAAAACATACCATTTTTGATCACAACTTACATTGGAACACGTTTGAATCAAATCTGTTGTTTTTAATAATGCAATTTCCCACTCTTCTGCTGTTGGCCTTTGCATTGGATTATGTAAACCATCAATAAAAGCTCTATCGAACAAAGGTTTCAAATAAGGGCCTGTTATTGTGTAAGGTATTGTGTCAATATTTGCCCAATATTGGTCCCATTTAGATACTTGATTCAATTTTGGACGGTTTGTTTTATCAATTGGATGTTCAATAAATAGTGCTTTTTCTCCCATTGACAATAGATCGTCTTTTTCGGTATCTAAATCATGTACTTTACCTCCTTTTAAAGGATGTCTGTGTAATAAATACATATAAATTAAACAAGCCAAAGCATGAAGATCAGTTAGTCTATTTGGAAACTTTCTATTAGGATCGGTCTTACTTAAGTGTTTAGTAGCTAAAACTTCAGGAGCAATAAAATCGGCAGTACCAATTACTTCCGCTGGATATAATCCTGGAACAACCAAACCATCTAAATCAATCATACAAGCCGAACCAGTTTGTGGATCAATTAAAACATTATTATAGGACAAATCGGAATGAGACAGACCCATTTGATGCATCTTTTTTACACCTCTTGATAAGTTTACACCAACTTGAAAATAGTTTAACCATTTCCCTAATTCTGAAGGATCTAAACTTAATGGAAATTGTTTATTTCTAAACTTTGCACCTGCAAACCATTTCCCATTTTTCTCTTCTCCTTTTATTAAATCTTGTGTAGCATATCCTTTAGAAAAAAAGAATTTAGAATTATATATTGGTACAATAATTCCTGTTTTTCCACTAGACTCTATAATATCTGTTGGCCATCTATAAATTTCATCTAAATAGTAATCTCCACCTTCATTATTTTTTATACGTTGTAAATAATCGGATGTGATTTTCTTTAAACGCTCTTTCTGATTAAAGTCTTGCTTTTCTTTAAAAATAGCGACAACATATTTTTTATCTGGACTAAAATATACATTTTTTGCTGTACCACTTTTTGGTTCTCCATCGTCTACATATTGATATGAAGTTCCATTTATGATTGATCTTACTGTTATTATTGGCATAGTTAACTTATATTAAAATACAATAGCTAATGTTCTATCATCATGATTCCCTGGGCTCCAAAAATCCATCCAATTAGCTAATTGATTCGTAATTTCCTCATTTGAAACATTAAACTCTACAGCTGCATTATCTTCATTCTCTCCTTTCAGATCAGCAATAAACTCTTTCCATTTTTCTAATTTTTCTAAATTAGCTTCAACTACAAACTTAGCATCATAGATTCCGTCAGTCATTAACATCAAATAAGAAAAATCATCAATAATCTTAAAACCAAATCGTGTTACAAATTTATCGCTAGTAAAAATTTCAGGCATTGTAATAAATCGTGTTCCCCCTCCAAATTCTCCAACATCTAACCAATTCATCAATTTGAATTCTGTCAAATCCTTATTTAGAATACCAATAGGGCAATCTCCAACTCCAAAAGTTAGCACAACATAGCCAAAATCATATTTCTTAAAAAGTGTAAATATTAAAGTACTATGAAAATCTTTTATATAAGTTTCATTTAGATTCGCAAATTCTTCTAATTTATTATGCACCCATTTTGCACAACCTCCAAGGTTATTGTAGATGAATTTACCTATTTTACTTTTTGTAGTTTCAGTTTTTATATCTGCTAAATTTTCAACCTCATTGTCCTCGTTTTCTTTAGCTTCACTTTCTAATACAACTTTATTATTTTCTTTATTTAAGTCTGAAACTAAAGTATCAAATTGTAATGATAACTCATTAGTTAGTTTATTTTCAAAATAATGAATCACTTCTTTACAAGCAATTTCAGAGCCTTTTCTAGAAAACTTAGCACTTCCTGCTCCATCTGAAACACTAACAATACTCCAACCTGTTTCTTCAAGGTGTTTAAAGGAATAATCATCATCTCGAAAAGAACCTACATTAGCGTGTGATCGACCTCTTCGTGAAGCTACCACTATATTTTTATCTCCAATAGATTGAAATTCAGAAACATTATCGGCTTTCCAAAAAGGGTCTTCTTGGTTACTTTCAATATCTTTCCAGAGGGATTTCGGATCAGCGTTAATGATTAAATTAAATGTCTTTTCATTTAAAATTGAATCTTCTTCTTCTCCTGATATTCTAAAGTTTAATTTTACTTTAAAATCACCATTTTTTATTGGTGTTCCATTAATGATCTCACTTTCATTATCGTATTTTAAACCATATTCTTCAAGACCTATAAAATCAGAATAGATAATATCATCTAGTCCTAATTTTATAAAATCTAATTTTGTTTCATATTTTTTTCCAACTGTACCATTAGGAATTTGTATTTGTTGTTCAATAATATCTCTTATTCTTGTATCCAATTTCCAATTCTTCATAATAGTATTTTGAAGTTCAAGTATGGTTTTTATTTTTGTTCTATTCTCTTCATTTTCAATGAAATTTTGAAACATTTTTTCTCTTTTAGAAGGAATTTCAATTCCATGTGCGGAAAATAACTTTTCAAAATAAGCTTTTACATTTGGCATATTATCCTAATGTTCTATTTATATCAAATCCTCCATCTCCTGAACCGTAACGACCTTGATTACCACAATGCGGACAAGTACTAATCTCTTCATCACCTATGCAATGAATTTTTCCACACGCACACATCGCTAAACCAAATTGATTTCCACATGATGGGCATGCTGGTGCACCAATTAATTCGTCACTATTAATCTTATTATTAACTTGATTTTCATCTGAAAGTTCATAATAGGTGTTATCAACCTGAAAACCTCCAATTAATCGATATGCTTTTGTTTGTAGACCTGCAAAACCAGAAGGTTGAATGAATTTTCTATATTTCATTAAATAAGGTCGCTTTGTGTTTTGACATTTAGCAGCTAAAACAACATAATTCGGATCTATATATAGATTAGACGGTGCTTGTTTTGTGAGATCAATTTTTGTAATTGTTTCACCATCAATCGAAGCTAATTCAAAACCAGATGTATTATTTTCAACACTTATACTACTTGTCTTTATTGAATCTGTAATCCATTTAAAGAATTTCTTATAATCTTCTTCTGTAGAGTTTTTAAAATGAATTACATTTTCTGTCAATTCACTTAAAATAGTTGTATCTGTTTCATCTCCAAATGAAATAGCTACCATATTCGCTGTTCTAGACCAATTTTGTTTCCATTCGGAAATTGCGCTTTTAGAATCGTCTGTTGGGACACCATCTGTAAATAAAAACACAATAGGCTTCCAATCTCCTTTTTGATCAAAAGTTGTTTTAATTGTGTTTTTCCTTAATTCATACATTAAATGACCTAAACCATTACTTAATGACGTTCCTCCACCAATAGGAAACTTAGGAGGATAGAAACTCACTATTTCTTGTAGTGGCACTAATGTTTTTGCTTGACCTGCAAACACAATGATAGATACCCATACCGTTTCAATTGCATAAGGATCTTGTTTGATTGCTTTTATTATAGTTGCCATTCCTTCTTCAACAAGTTGAATTTGATCACCAACCATTGATTCTGATACATCTATTAAAAAATATATAGGAAGCCTTCTCATGATATTAAAACGAATTTATAATTAATAGTATAAGTAACAATAAAAGAATTTGCGTCATGTCTACAAATAATCCTTGTCCAACCTTAAAGGGCTGCATAAATGTTTTGAAAAAACTAAGTATCGGAGAAAATATAGAATTGAAAAAATTAAAAATTTTACTGTATCGTATATCTAATTTGTCTTTGTATGGTAATAGTTTAGAGTATAAAAATAATCCAACTATAAGTAGGTATAAAAATATTTTTAATAGGTAGAACATTTTTTTAAATTAGATTACTAATGTTATTTCGCTTGGTGGTGGTGGTAATGCAATATTTTCACCAGTTCCCTGACTTTTGTTTCCTTGTTCAATTGTTTCAGAAACCCATTTAAAGAATTGTTTCAACGTTGAACTGTCAGCATTATCTAAATGCACCACATCATCTGTAAGAACTTTCAGTTTAGAGTCATCTGCTAAATTTCCAGCTGCGCAAGCTACAATCGTACCAAAATTCAAACTTTTAACTTTTGGTGCAATTTCATTATACAACTGAATATCTGAAGGTTTACCATCTGTAAATAAAAACAATAATGGTTTCCAATCTCCTTTTTGAGTTTCTGTACTTTTAATGATGTCTGATTGCACTTTATTATATAACATTTCTAATGCCTTACCTGTATGTGTTGGACCACTTTGTGGACAAGTAATTTCTGGCAATTGAAACATTGCAAGTTCAGTTAACGGACAAATTTCTCTTACTTCTCTATCAAAAGTTATTATACTTATCCATAAAGAATCTAACGCTTGAGCATCTTGACGAAGCGTATTAATCATACCACTAAGAGCATTATTTAAAGCTTGAATAGGTTCTCCATACATTGAACCTGATGTGTCTAATAAAAAATAAACGGGTAATCTTCTCATGACTATTTAATTTCTAAAGCTAAATTCAAATACTGATTCTCAATAAATTTTATATAGCAAAGGTTAAAAATTCTCTTCATCTTAAATTGTTTTATATAAGATGAAGAGAAGAAGTATTTAAACTACAATATTTAATTCATCTGGCGGCGGTGGTAATTCATTTAAACCAGTAACTTCTTTACCACTATCTTCCACTCTAGTTGAAGAAACTCCAATTGATGCAGTTACCCATAAGAAAAACTTACTAATACTTGCGCTATCCGCAGTATCTAGACTCACTACATTTTCTGTAATCTGCTTTAAGATATTAGTATCTGCTCCGCTACCTGCTGCACAAGCAACAGTAAAAGCTGTTTTTCTTTGTTTAAACTCATTAAGTCCAGCTTGCCAGTTATCTGTAGGAATACCATCTGTCATTATAAAAACTAATGGTTTCCAGTCTCCTTTTTGTTCAGTTGTGGTTTTTGCTACTTCATTATCTATTTTATTTGAAACTAATTTTAAAGCATCTCCTAACGCTGTTACACCTGTTGCTTTAAGATCTACCATTTGAAAAGATGCTAAATCTGTTAAAGGTATTACTTGTTGAGCTGTTGTATCGAATGTGATTACACTTATAAAAGCAGTTTCAATAGCTTGAGGATTTTGTCTTAACGAACTAATCATAACTTGAACACCATTTTTTACTGCTTCAATAGGCTCTCCACTCATTGAACCAGATGTATCTAAAAGCAAATATACTGGAAGTCTTCTCATAATTTTATCTTGGAATATTGTAGGTTTGATTACCTGAATTGTTTTGGTTATTTTGAGTATTCATATTATTTATACCATAAGAAGAAGTATCCGCTTCTGGATCATTTTGAATTAAATCGCTCAAAACTAATTGTGTAACATCCTTTCCTCCACCAATGTGTTTGAAAAGAGCACCAAAAGTATAAATTGGTCCCCATGGAATGCCCCACCAACCGAATAATAAATTTACTCCAACGTGTCCGTAGGAATATTTTATTGACTTTTCACCTGGTAAAACGAAATAAATACTAGAGTTTCTTCTAAATGTCATGACTAAAATAGAAACGGTATAAGGAAAAATAACAAATCTTCCACCTTGTCCTACTAGTTGTTTAATTTGAGAAACTTTTAATCCTTCTATATTCTTAATTTGCATAATTAATTATAGGTAAGATTTTATAATTCTATGAATAGTTTGTCCTAAGAATGAATCTTCTGTTGGGTCACCAATTGCGCTAAATTTCCATTCACCATTTCTTTTGTATAATTTACCCATGATGATTGATTTTTTGCCTGCATATTGTGCTTCTGCTGAAACATTATAATCTGCAAAAACCGATTGAACTCTTGTTGGAGTTCCTTCATACATTCTAATTTTCGCATAAGGGATTTGTGCAAAATCTTCATTTCCTGCATTATTCAAGAAAAAGAAAATTTGATTAACATTAGCATTTATTTTAGATAAATCTACTGTGATGATTTCATTATCTAAACCATCATCACCGCCTTTATCTCCTTCTAAATCATCACCAGTGTGCTTCATTGCACCATCAGAAGTCAATAATTTACCTTTAGGTAAACCAAATTGTTGAAGTACTTCTACTCTATATAATGGTGAGTATAAATGATCACTAACATTACCTTGATCATCTACAAGTATGCAACTTAAATCTAAATCTATATCTATAACCGATTTTGAAAGTCCAAACATTGTTTTCTTTTCAATTGCTCCCCAGTTTACCCCTACACAAAAATTTGTTAATGTTTCTCCAGAAGATTTTCTTAAATCTATCTTTTGTCCTTTTGTTAAATTAATTGCCATTTTTTATAGTCTTTTTTAGTTATACTTATTTAAATAATCTTCCAATCCACCTTTCATTCCTACTCCAATCGCCTCAAATTTCCATTCGTTATTACGTTTGTAAATACGACCAAACTCTACTGCTGTTTCAATTGAAAAATCTTCATCTAATTCATATTTAAGAATTTCTTCATTTGAATTTGAATTAAAAATTCTAATAAAAGAATTTCTAACTTGTCCAAAATTTTGTTTTCTTTCTTCAGCATCGTGGATAGTAACAACAACACAAATTTCTGCAACATTATCTGCGATTTTAGATAAGTCAACTAAAACTTGTTCATCATCACCATCTCCATCTCCTGTTAAATTGTCACCTGTATGCTCTACAGATCCGTCTGGTGTTTTTAGATTATTATAAAAAATAAAGTGAGCATCTGATATTATTTTTTTGTTCTCTCCTAGAACAAATATAGAAGCGTCTAAATCGAATCCTGAACCTGTTGATGATTCATTAGTATCCCACCCCAAACCTATTGTGAACTTTGGAGCGTTTATATTCTCGCGTTGTCCTTTTTGTAAATTAATTGCCATAGTTAGTTTATATTAATACTTTTTAAATTTTCTTTATATTCTAATATTTGATGATAGTTATTACTGATTGCTAAATAAAAAAGCTCTTTACTCCTTTGTTGAGAAATGTTTTCTATAAGATGATTAAATTCTGTAAAATTTAGGTTTAAAATAAACTTAACGATTCTTGTGTTAAATTGAAAAGTTTCTCTATTTATAACTTCAATTATTTCCTTTATCCCTTTTACGGCAAAATAATTGTAATAATTTTCTATTCTTGGATGAATATTCTTGTTTATTAGTTCAGCAAAATAAACAAAAATAAACTCTCCTGAAACACCATATTGATTCAATATCTTGTTAACAGTGTGTTCGTGACTTCCTGTAATTTTAATATCGTCTACAAAAATGCAAAATTTATCTTTAATAAAATCTTTATCAATATAATAAGTATCATTAGAAATTAATTTAACTCGTTCTTCAAAATCTAAATTTCCGTAATCTGTGACATAGGTTTGATTTCGATAAATTTTAGATTCTAAACATGACTTTTTGTTATTATTAAAAAGAAATACGTTAATTTTTTCTTTAAAATAATAGCATAAAAAGTTTGATGCCGTTGGAATTGATAAATAGGGACTAGGAAGAATTATTATTTCTTCTTGATTTAATAATGTTTCACCATACTCTACTATGAAATTAGAGAACAATTCTTCTGCAAATTTTTTCGCAAAATACTTGTCTCCAAATTTAAACCAACTATACTCTTCTGGTTTAAATGGACAATCTTCTTCGTCAAGAATTTTATGTAAACTGTAACTTTTATTCAATTTTTTTATTGTATTAAATGTGCATCAAATCCAAAACTCTTAGCTCCATTAAAATCGGCAACACTATTATCACCAACATGTAATATTTTAGATTTATCTGTCTTTTTATTTTTATTTACTTGTTGATAAACCAAATCGAAAATACTATTATTTGGTTTAGAAAATTCACATTCATCTGAATAAATTTGAAATAAAAAGTATTTATCTATTTCATAATGATTTAATATTTTTCGTAAAGTAGTTCCTTTAATAAAGGCTGTATTACTTAAAATATTCATTGTTGTTCCATTATTTTTAATTTCCTCAAAAAGCTCTTTTATATTTTCAAATAACAATTGTGGTTTATACTCTAGAAATAATTCTTCAGTTTTTAGATAAAAATCTGTTAAAACATTAGTATCAATAACTTCTATATTTACGTCTAAAGAACTTAATATTAAATAATAAATTTCAAACGTATCAATATTTAAACCTGTCTTTTCATTAATTTTATTACATAGCAAGTCGAAGTATCTTATTTTTTGAGATACTTCGACTATTGAACTTTCAATATTAAAGAAATCTTTGAATAATTGATTCCTTTTACTTTTAAATTCTGGATTTGATTTGATTATTGTTAACCATAAATCGAAAGAAATATGGTCGTATTTTTTATATTTTAAATTCAAGTAAATTCTTTTAAAATGTCAACAAAATTATCTGTACTTCTTGGTTCTCCAATTGCTTTAAATTTCCATTCGCTACCTTCTCTATAAGCCTCAGAAAATATCATGGCTCTTGTTCCGTTTAGACTACTATTTCCTGAAAGATTAAATTTTGCAATTTCTTTTCCTTTAGCATCAACTGCCCTAATATATGCATTTTCAAGTAATCCGAAATGTTGTTCTCTTCTTTTTCCTTGATAAATAGTTACTATAAAAACTATTTTTTCATACTTTTTATCTAAAGCATCTAATTTAACAATAATTTGTTCATCATCTCCATCACCTGCTCCTGTTCTATTATCTCCAGTTAGCCAAATATTTCCCGAAGGATGTTTCATAGAATTAAAAAAAATAATATCACTTTCGAAAAGGCTTACTTCTCCACCATTGGTATTTCTTACTGTTCTTCCTAAATCGGCTACTTTTCCGTTAGAATCTAGTAGAAATGCCAAAGCATCTAAATCATATTCAGGTTCATCATTGCCTCCAAATAGTTTACTAAAAAAACCAGTATCTTTTTTTCTAACATCCCAACCTAAACCTATAGTTACGAGAGAGAGATCAAAAGATTCTCCTTTATCATTTTTTCTTAAGTCAATTGTTTGACCTTTTTGCAAGTTAATAGCCATGAAATTATTTAATTATTTGGCCGGAAAAATATTTCTCTAAGAAAAAACCTAAATCTGCTTTATAACCAATTCCAGAAGCTTCAAATTTCCACTCTCCATTTCTTTTATATAGTCTTCCAAATTCAACTCCTGTTTCAATTGAGAAGTCTTCGTCTAACTCATATTTTGCAATTTCTTCATTAGTAGAATTGTCGACAATACGAATATATGAATTTCTTACTTGACCAAAATTTTGTTTCCTTCTTTCAAAGTCTTCAATAGTAACAACAAATAGAATTTCATTAACTTTTTCATTAACCAATGTTAAATCTATTTTAATTGCTTCATCATCATCTCCATCACTATTACCTCCAGTTGGATCGTCACCTGTGTGCTCTAAAGAACCATCTGGTGATTTTAAATTATTGTAGAATATAAAATACTCTTCTCCTAATAGCTTTCGATTTTCGTCAATCATTATTGCAGAAGCATCTAAATCGAAATCATTTCCAGTTCCTTCATTTGGATCCCAGCCTAATCCAACTGTAATTTTTGATAATCCAATATCAATTTTTTGTCCTTTTTGTAAATTAATTGCCATAGATGTAAATTTAATAAATACAATAATAATAATATTATTACGTAATTAGAAATAAAAACAAAAAATTAACTTAAAAATAGCCTAAATTTCAGAATACTAATCTAAATTTAATACTCTAGAACTCGTGTAAGTTAATACTTATGCATTTTATTCTAAAAATGATAGTATGTTTTTATATTCTTTATCTTAAAATCTTATTTAATGATTTGTATTCCTTACTACAAAGCCCAAGATCCTCTAACTTTTCATTTATTCCGATACTATATGTTTGGTGACAATCAAGAGCTATTTTTATAATTCCTTTTAATTTGTTCTCCTTATAAAGAAATAAAACATCTCTGTAAATTGGCAAACATCCATAGGCTTTTTTATCTGTACATTTTAAAGCGTTAAAAATATTTTTTATACTATCCTTCTTAACTTGAGTTAAGCTCTTTTGCTTATACCCAAATTGTTTTAACTTTTGCTTAAAATTACTATCTAATTCGTCAGGGTAAATAGATGTTATCAATTGAAAATGAATAGAATCTTCTTTATTTTTACTATCGTATAAATTAAAAACATTTTCCTCAGAAATATCGTTATAGTAATATTCTAATTTGTCAAATTCTAAAAAATCATCCTCTTTTTTAGCTGTATTTTCCTTACAAGAAGAAATAAGCAATACAAAGTTTAGTAGCAGCACAATTTTCATTGAATTCATTATTTTAAATCTTACCATAATACATCGCTTTAACAATACCATCAGACAATCCAATTTTAGGAACAAAGATTTGCCTTGCCCCACTCCACTTCATTGCACTCAAATAAATTTTTGTTGCAGGTATAATTACGTCTGCTCTGTCTGGATTTAACCCTAATTCTGCAATACGATCTTCATAGGTCATTGCATTTAATTTCTGATATTGAGAATTTAAATACACGTAAGAAAGTGGCTTATCTTGATGCTTCTCAGACATTTTAAATAATTTATTAATATTTCCTCCAGAACCTATTAATGTTATTTCATGATAAGGTTCTGTATTCTTTTTAATCCATTTTTCAATTTCTACCCAAACAATCTCATTAACCATATTGTTTAATAAACGAACTGTTCCATTTTTAAACGACTTTGAAGTTATCATTTTTCCTTCCGAAAAGATCGAAAACTCTGTACTTCCTCCTCCAACATCTACATATAAAAAAGTTTTTTCCGTATTTATAAATTGCTTTAAATCTGATCCAGCAATAATTGAAGCTTCTTTTTTTCCATCAATTAGTTCAATCTTTATATCGGTCTTTTTCTTAATTAAATCTGAAATTTCATTACCATTATAGGCTTCTCTCATTGCAGAAGTTGCACAGGCTTTATATTTTTCAACTTTATGTACTTTCATTAAAAGGCTGAATGCTTTCATTGCATCCACCATACGCAAAATATTTTCTTCTGAAATTTCACCAACAGTAAACGCATCTTGTCCTAAACGTATTGGAACGCGAACAAGTGAACTTTTATTAAATTGAGTTGGTTTTCCATTTTGCTCCACTATATTAGTTATTAATAATCGCATTGCATTGGAACCTATATCTATTGCTGCATATTTTTTTATTGTAATCATGAATTTATTTTTACAATTAATAACTACCTTATTGTGAATTATCTAACTTATTTTTATAATAATTATACATTTCTAATTGTGCTCTATATGGTTTTTCATCTCCTTTTCTACGATATTCGTTTTTTAAATTTTCTGAATGAAATCTAGCTTTCACATTTGCATTCCAACCAATATCAAATGTTTCAATGAGTTCATTTTTTATTTCTTCATCATAAATTGGACAAGTAATTTCTACTCTAGCATCTATATTACGAGTCATAAAATCCGCAGAAGATATATATACCTCAGGACTGTCTTGATTTCCAAAAATATATAGACGTGAATGTTCTAAATAATTATCAATTATACTAATAGCTTCTATATTTTCACTCATTCCTTTAATCCCAGGAATTAAACAACAGATTCCTCTAATAATTAATTGAATTTTCACACCTGCACTGCTTGCTTCATATAGTTTATCAATCATTTTAAAATCTGACAAACTATTCATTTTTAGCTTTATGTATGCTTTTTTACCTAATTGTGCATTTAAAATTTCTTTATCTATTAATTTAGTAAACTTAGAACGCGTATAATGTGGTGAAACAAATAAATGTTTGTAACGATGTATTTTATAGTTAATTTCAAAGAAATCGAATACTTTAGAAACGTCTTTCAAAATTGGAGTATTTGCTGTAAAAAGTGTTATGTCTGTATAAACTTTTGCCGAATTTTCATTGAAGTTTCCTGTAGAAATAACTCCGTAACGCTTCACCTTTTTTTCTTCTAATCTTTCAATAATACATACTTTACTATGCACTTTCAATCCTTTCATCCCAAAGATAAGTTCGATCCCTTCAGTTTGCATTTGTTCAGCATAGGAAATATTACTTGCTTCATCAAAGCGAGCTTGTAATTCTATTTGTACAACAACTTTCTTTCCGTTTTTAGCAGCATTTATTAATGAACTTACAATTTGCGAATTCTTTGCTAATCGATATAAAGTGATTTTAATAGAAACTACCTTTGGGTCTAAAGCTGCTTCCCTTAAGAACTTAATTATATACGAAAATGACTGATATGGTGCATTTAATAGATAATCTTTATGTCTAATTTTTTCTAAAATACTTCCTTCAATATCTAGTCCAGGAATAGATAAAGGTGGATTTTGCTTATAAAGTAAGTCATATCGTCCAAGATTTGGAAAGCTCATATAATCTCTTCGATTGTGATACCTTCCTCCTGGAATTATACTATCGGAACTATCGATATCCATTCGCTCTAGAAAAAAGGCCAATGTATCTTTTTCTATCGCTTGATCGTATACAAAACGAACTGGTTCACCTACTCTTCTTTCTTTTACACTATCGGATATTTTTTCAATAAAGCTCTTACTTAAATCACTATCAAACTCCAATTGAGCATCTCTAGTAATTTTTATCATATGAGCAGAAATAGTCTTATAATCAAAAATATTAAAGATATAATTCAAGTTTAAACGAATAACATCGTCTAACATTATGATATATTGTTTTTCTGAATTTGACGGTAACACAACAAACCTATTTATTGTATTAGGAATTTCTACAATAGCATATTGAGTTTTACTAAATTTATAAATTGCATCAGAATCATCCGATTTATTCATTACTAGTTTTATAGCCAAATATCCCGATGTATCTTTTAGCAAAGGAAAGTCATCCAAATCATTTAACATAATTGTTACAACGGCTGGACTAACGGTTCTAATAAAATAATCTTTAATGAATTTTTCTTGTTCTCCCGAAATTTGTTTTTCGTTAACAATATATATACTCTCTTTTTCGAGTTTTTGTTCAATTTCACTAAGAATACGTAAGCTTTCAGATTGATGTTCAATTACAATTTCTGTAATTTCTTTTAAAAGCTTGTCAGCAGAAATTCCGCCTAAAACTTTCTCATCATCGATATTCTCAAATCTCATTCTTCGAATTGCAGCATAACGCACTCTAAAGAACTCATCAAGGTTGTTTGAAAAAATTCCTAAAAAGCGTAATCTATCTAATAATGGAACCGATTCATCTGCGGCTTCTTGTAATACTCTAGCATTAAATGTTAACCAACTCTTTTCTCTATCTATGTACTTCTTGTTTATTATGTTGTTCATTTTTATAATGACTTGGAAAAAGTGTGTTAATTGTTTGTCCTTTCTTTAAATCTTGCCAATCATCAATATCGAATTGTATTGAAACAACTCCAGATGTTGGTACATTTTCTATAAAAAGGTTCCCAAATTTATTAACAAAATTTGTAATAGCTTCATTATGTCCAAAAAGAATTAGGTTAACGTATCTATTTTCACATTTTTTTATGATTTCTTCTAATTTTTGCTCATCAAAAGTATATAGTTCCTCTTTCAATATCACATTCTCATAGGAAAACATTAAATGTTCAGAATATATCATTGCCGATTCTCTAGTTCTTTTTGCTGTACTAGACCAAACTATATATGTTTTTGGTAAAATATCAGCAATTTTAGATGAAATTAAATGTGCATCATTAATTCCTCTTTTAGAAAGTGGTCTATCAATATCTTTAAAAAGAGTTTCCCAACTAGATTTTGAATGTCTGATAAGAATTAAATTCTTCATAATAGTAAATTTAGGTACATAAAGTAACTATATTTTTTTCAGAAATACTACAAAAAAGTATACAAATTTTTATCATTCAATAGAATATTTCTAAATTTGATATAAATAGTGTAAATTTAAAATCTCGTTGCTATTTAATATTGAGTGTATGAAAATAAAAATTACTTTACTTTTTTTAATGACAATTGCTTCTTTTGCTCAGCAAGATTCTCAATACACTCAATACATGTACAACACTATCAATATAAATCCTGCATATGCTGGCAGTAGAGATATTCTTAGTGTGTTTTTATTACACCGTAATCAATGGGTAGGTTTAGATGGAGCTCCTGTAACTAATAATTTCTCAATTAATTCACCAATAAATGAATCAAATTTTGGTGTTGGTTTGTCATTTGTAAATGATAAAATTGGTCCAACTGTAGAAAATATAGTTTCAATTGACGCTTCCTATTCTTTTCCTATTAATGAAAATTATACTTTATCTTTTGGTTTAAAAACATCTGGACATTTTTTCAACCTAGACATCAATAAGCTTAACATATACAACCAAGATGACCCACAATTTCAGAATATAAAAGGAAATTTCTCTCCTAATTTTGGTGCAGGCTTCTATTTTTACTCAGACGCTACTTATTTTGGTATATCAGCACCTAACTTTTTCGAAACTAATAATTATAACGACAACGATATTAAAGTACAGAAAGAAAAAGTACATTATTATTTTATTGCCGGTCATGTTTTTAATATTAACCAGAACATAAAATTCAAACCTGCTTTGTTAACGAAAATTGTTGAAGGTGCTCCATTACAAACGGATATTACAGCTAATTTTTTATTGTATGACAAACTTACCTTAGGAACTGCTTATCGATGGAATTCTACAATTAGTGGTTTAATTGGTTTTCAAATTTCTAAATCGTGGTTTATTGGTTATGGATATGATGCAGAAACAACTCAATTATCTAACTATAACTCAGGTTCTCATGAATTATTCTTACGTTTTGAAATAGCTACAAAAAACAGAATTACTTCACCTAGATTCTTCTAATGCAAAATTACTATGAAAAAAATTATACAGATTTCACTCATAATACTTTATTTCTCAGGATATGCACAAGAAGCTAAACTAGCAGTAGCTAATAAAAAATATGAAAAATTTTTCTATGTTGATGCTATAAAAATTTATGAAAAAGTAGCAAATAAAGGTTATCAATCTTCAGAACTCTTTAAAAAACTAGGAAATAGCTACTATTATAATGGAGAACTTGAAAAATCTGTTGAATGGTATCAAAAATTATTTGCCTTAAATGAAGATGTAGAACCCGAATATTATTTTAGGCATTCGCAAGCATTAAAGACAATTCAAAACTATGAAGAAGCAACTATTTTTTTAGAAAAGTACTATCAAAAAACAAATTCGGATAGATTAGATAAAGTGCAGAACTACTTAGCTGTTATAGATCAAAATTCTAATCGTTTTCTTATAGACACTACCACAATAAATACACAATATTATGATTTCGGACCTGCATTCTATAATGATGCAATTGTTTTCACTTCTTCAAGACCAGATATTGTTTTAGTGAAAAAAACACACAAATGGACCAATCAGAATTTTACCGATTTATACATATCTAAAATAAGAAATGACAGTATTTTATCTGAGCCTGAAAACTTTTCTACAGCAATAAATTCTAAATTCAATGAAGCATCTCCCGTTTTTACGAAAGATGGTAAAACGATGTATTTTACTCGGAATAACTATTTAGTTGGAAAGAAAGGAAAAGACAAAGGAATGGACAAGCAACGAACTACACTTATAAAAATATACCGTGCAGAATTAATTAATGGAGAATGGACAAATATTAAAGAATTACCTTTTAACAGTGATTGCTATAGCACCGCACATCCTGCTTTAAGTTTGGATGAAAAAACACTTTACTTTTCTTCCGATAGACCTGGAACAATTGGTGGTGCAGATATTTTTAAGGTAACAATACATAATAACAAATACAGTAAGCCTGAAAATCTTGGTTTAAACATAAATACAAAAGGAAGAGAATCATTTCCGTTTATTGGACCTAATAATTCTCTTTATTTTGCTTCCGACGGACATTTAGGTTTGGGAGGATTAGATATTTTTGAATCAAAAATTATAGATAATGAATTTCAAGCGCCAACAAACATAGGTAAACCCATTAATAGTTCTTTTGATGACTTTGGTTTTATTATTAATGAGATGAACCGTGGTTTCTTTACATCGAACAGAAAAGAAGGAAAAGGTTTTGATGATATTTACCAATTAACTACTTGTTTTTCAAAATTAAACGGTCAGATAACTGATTTAATTACCAACGAAATTATTCCAAACGCTACAATTCTTTTACTTGATGATAATGAAAACGTAATTTCTGAAACTAAATCGGATGAAAATGGGAATTATAAATTAGAACTTAATTGCAAACAAAAATATTTTATTAGGGTTAAAAAAGAAGATTTTGAAACAACTGAAAAAGTTGCAACACCATTAAACAACGATAAAACAACAATAGATCTAAAATTGAATAGAACTGTTTTTCCTATAACAGAAGGTACAGATTTGGCAAAAGTATTTGATATTAGTATTATTTTCTTTGATTTAGACAAATGGAATATTCGACCAGACGCTGCAAGAGACATTCAAAAAGTTATTGAAGTAATGAATGAATATCCAAATATGCACATTAGTATTCGTTCACATACCGATAGTAGACAAACGCATGCTTACAATGAATTACTTTCTGATCGACGTGCAAAATCAACGCTTCAATTCATGGTTTTAAATGGAATTGATAAAGAAAGACTAACCGCACAAGGTTTTGGTGAGAATCAATTAGTGAATGAATGTGCAGATAGTATATATTGTTCTGAGGAAGAGCATCAAAAAAATAGAAGAAGTGAATTCATAATTACAAAAATAGAATAACACTACTTCGTTATTCCATTTAACTCCAAATCAACTTTTCAATTTACTACAATAAAAAAGGCATTACTTTGGGATAAGTAATGCCTATTTACAAACAAATAAACAAACATGAAAATCTATATCTTTTAATTATTCTTTTTAGATGTACATCTAAATAGCAAAAATCAAATGAAATTAAATCAATGTTTTAACACTACAAATGTACACAAAAATCGTTTACTAGCAAGGAAAATCGACAAAATACATAAAACTTTAACATATTTTAGCGTTTTAAGACTTTACGGGGATAATCTATCGACATTCCAACAAGTATTTTCTGACAATTTGTATCTTATTCGATCATGCAATCGATTTGGACGACCTTGCCAAAATTCAACTTCAATTGGTTTTATCAAAAATCCGCCCCAAAAATTAGGTCTCGGAATTTCATTTTCCCCTTCAAAATCATTTTCCAGTTTTTTCAATTTATCTTCCAAATAACGTCTATCTGGAATAACTTCACTCTGATTTGAAACTATTGCTCCCAATTGACTTCCAACTGGTCTTGATGCAAAATAGTTATCTGAAATGTTTTCTGGTGTTTTTTCTGCTATTCCTTTAATAATTATCTGTCTTTCCATGGAATGCCAAAAGAAAGAAAGGCAAATATTAGGGTTATTTAAAATGGCTTTACCTTTTTCAGAATTATAATTAGTGTAGAATATAAATCCTTCTTCATTAAACTTCTTAAGTAATACTACTCTACTTTTTGGAAAACCATCCAAACCAATAGTCGACACTGTCATTGCGTTTACTTCATCAACTCCACCAAAATCTTCTACTTCATGAAACCATCTATTAAAAAGGTTTATAGGATCTTCTGGTATATTCGTTTCTAAAAGCTCACTCTTTTCATATGATTTTCTATAACTTCCTAAATCTTTCATATTTTACAAATTTTAAAAATGTAAAGTTACAAACTAGAAAGCAATAGAACTTCAAATCAACACTGTAAAAGTAGCATGTATTATTTAAGGTAAAAGATAAATTCGATAGAAAATCTATATATATCGTTAAAACACAGTAATATATCGACGAACGAAATCAAACTATAAAATAATTGACATTTTATAGTTTGATTTCTTAATTTAATTTGAAACTTCTAGAAGAAAGCAGCCTTCCATCTTTGCTAAAAATATTAAAGAAATAAATACCTTCGTGTAGATTTAACCCACCTACAGAATATTTACCTTTAACTTTATTAACTAGTTTTTCACAAGCAACATCAGATACAAAACTATAAATCAACTCTTTACCATTAAGCATAGTAGTATAGGTGTTTGCTAAACTTTGATTATTGGTGTCAAATATTTGAATAAAAAATTGATTTGTAGACTTATTACTATCTCTATCTTTATATAACGTATATTCAATTTCAATAGTATTTACTTTGTCTGCATTAGTAGTTTCTTTTACAAAGTCAGCACCTTTAGAATAAGTTGTTTTTATATCTAAATTCAATAATCTAATCTCATCATATTCATCTTTAACAATATCTTGAATTGGAGAACTTTCCTCTAATGGTATTTTCTTTGTTCCCTTTCTTTCATTTAAAGAATCTTTTTTTCTAGACTTATCAGCAATTATATCATTATTTTTAGTTGTTTCTTTAACCTCTTTTTCAATTACTGGAGAAGAACCTTTCGATTTAATAATTCCTTTTTGTTTTTGTATAGCCAATGAAAGTTGTGCTCTTAAATATTCAAGATTGCGAACATTTTTCTCTAACGAATCAATCTTCTTATTTTTGAACTCTAATTCAATCAATAATAGATTATTCTCATATTTTAATTCTTTAGATTCTTCTAATTCAACTTTTAACTGCTTCATTAAAAAATCTTTTTCAACAATCAATTTATCTATTTTTTCATAGGATTTCTCTAAATCAGTTCTCATGTTTAAAAAACTAAAATAACTTCCTACATTAGTATAACTTAATAATAAAAAAGATACTAATGTTAAAAAAGTAACAAGGGATAATGCTAACGCCCAAGGAGCAGTTTTATTTTTTTTTCTTATCATGGCTAAACAGTATAATCTCGAAATTATTGCTAAAAATCGTAGCATTTTTATTTCAAAAAGCCAAAAATAAGAAGATTCACGACTAACGAATCATTTTAATTGCTTTTTTTAACATAAAATCGTTAAAAACCTATATATATCGACAAGTGAACTTTTCCTATTAATAAACGAATGACTTTTTACTCATTTGTTCTAAAAAAATTATACTGAAATAAAGCCTTTATAACTTAAATAAGTTTTATTTTTGGGAAAAATTAGAAGATAAAGATTAAACTTTATCTCATACTATTTTTTATTCCTCAGATTATAAGAATTACAAACAATAAAAGTAATATCATACAGTTATAAAGTCAAAACTATTCATTATGAAAACAATTAAAATAGCAGGAGTACCAGAACACTTTAATCTACCATGGCATTTTTGCATTGATGATGGAGAATTTGAAGAAGCTGGTATTGATTTACAATGGACAGATGTACCAGAAGGAACAGGAAAAATGTGTCAAATGCTTAGAGATGGAGAAACTGATATTGCTGTTATTCTTACAGAAGGAATTGTTAAAGATATCACTGCTGGTAATTCATGTAAAATAGTACAAGTATATGTTAAAACTCCATTAATTTGGGGAGTACATGTTGCTGCAAATTCAAGTTATAAATCGATATCAGATTTAAAAGATAAAAAAGCAGCAATTTCACGTTATGGTTCTGGTTCACATTTAATGAGCTATGTGAATGCACAAAATAATAATTGGGACACAACCAAATTAGAATTTGAAATTGTAAATACTATAGATGGTGCGGTTGATGCTTTATCTAATGAAAAAGCCGATTATTTCATGTGGGAACGTTTCATGACAAAACCCTTAGTAGACAAGGGTATTTTTAGAAAAATAGAAGAATGCCCTACTCCATGGCCTTGTTTTGTTATTGCAGTTAGAGATGAAGTCTTAGATAATGACCCATACATTATTGAGCAAATTTTAGAAATTATTAATGCTACTACTGAAGAGTTCAAACAAATTCCTAGTATTGACAGAACACTTGCATCAAAATACAACCAAAAATTAGAAGATATTCAAGAATGGCTTTCAATGACCAACTGGTCGCAAAAACAAATTGACAAAAAAACGCTAGAAAAAGTACAAAACCAATTGCATACGTTAAAAATTATTGAAAAAATCGTCCCTTTTGAAATGATCGTTAAATAAATACTTAATTTTATCGTTTTAAAAGAATAAATGATAGCTAAAAATTTCCTAACTTTTTCAAATCTAAAAGAAAAGCTTTCTCTACCAAAGCCATGGGACATTATTATCATTTTTTTATTGAATATTCTAATTGCAATTCCTGTATTTTTAATAGGTCATCAAAATTTTATAGAATTAAATTGGGTCTATAATTTAGACAGAATTTTATTGTTTCTAATAATAGTTACTATAATACAAATCATTCTTCAATTATTAAAAACAATAATTATACTCTGTATTTTCATATATTTAATCTCTTTAATATATGGTACCCTCTTTGGAAGTTATGGTTTTCAAAGAGTATATGAAGATTATCGCTATATGATTTATGCAATGAGTGATAATCCAAAACCTCAAGATTTAATAATTTCAAAATTATTACCATTCCCAAATAAATCCAAAACTATAGATGCTGTAAATTTCACAAACCCTAAAGTTAGAAATTTTGCACTATACGCAACAACAAAGCATTTTAAAGACATTAAAAAAAACAACAAGAACAGAACACTAATTCAATGTTTTGCTGTTTTTAAAGAGATAAAAAACAACTGGAACTATGTTAGCGATCCTAAAGGGAGAGAATATATTGCTTATGCATCGGAAAGTCTTCAGCATTTTTCTGGAGATTGTGATGATCATGCCATACTAATGTCTGCATGTATAAAAGCAATTGGTGGAACTCCACGAATCATTCATACTGGTGGTCATTTATATCCTGAAATGTTAATAGGTAACAAAAATGATTTAGAATCTGCTATTTATCTAATTAAAGAAGTCTTATTTAAAGACGAAAGTAAAAACCAACAAATTCATTATCATATTGATGAGAGAGGTCAAATTTGGATGAATTTAGATTATACTGCCAAATACCCAGGTGGACCATTTATGAAGGATGAAATATTAGGAGAACTTACTTTTAACTAAGTCTTAATGAGTAATTAGTTCAACAATATATTACTAGTTACAAAAAACAGTCTTTTTAATGTTGAATACCTAATAAAAAAAATGTTTTTTTTCCACAAACTTAAAGAACTTAAAAAAAGTTATGAAAATAAAACAATTAGAGAAAAAGAGAAATTTACAAGAACAATTAGGACACAGCTATAAATTTTTCTACCATTCAATTTGTTCTTTTCCAATTTGTTCTAAATAAGTATTCACTTGACTAAAGTGTTTATTTCCAAACCATTTTCCTTGATTTGCACTCATTGGAGAAGGATGTCCTGACGTTAAAATTAAATGTTTATTTTCATCAATAAACTTACCTTTCTTTTGAGCAAAAGCACCCCAAAGCAGAAAAACTAAATGTTCTTTTTCATTGGACAACAATTGAATTACAGCATCCGTAAATTGTTGCCATTTTAAATGTTTATGACTATTAGGTGAATCTTTTCTTACGGACAAAGTTGCATTCAAAAGCAAAACTCCTTGCTTTGACCAACGCTCTAAATTACCTGAATTAGGTTCAAAAATCGTATCAAAATCTGCATTAATTTCTCTATAAATATTTCTTAATGAAGGAGGAATTTTAATACCATCATTAACCGAAAAAGCCAAACCATTTGCTTCTCCTTCTCCATGATATGGATCTTGTCCTAAAACAACAACCTTAGTTTTTTCAAAGGAGCATTGATTAAAAGCATTAAAAATCAAATCTTTTGGTGGAAAACAAATTTGATTCAAATACTCTTCTTCAAGTGTATCCAATAAAGCTTTAAAATAGTCATCCTCAATTTCTTTTTTTAAAATTTTCTTCCAAGATTTTTCCAATTTCATCAACATAATATAAAATTTTACCAAAATTATAAATTTATAGCGCAATACAACGTAAATTTGCATGTAAAATCGATAATAAAAGAATGATTTCAGTTACTAACAAGACATTACAAGATTTAGAATTTCATACAGTTTTAGAAACTATTTCTAGTAAATGTAATACCGAAATAGGTCAAGAAAAAGCCAATAAAATTGAACCGTTTAAAGATGAAATAACACTCAAAGAAGCATTAAGTCAGACTTCCGAATATGTTTCCTCTTTTTCAAATAATAATGCAGTCCCAAATCATGGTTTCGAACCTATAACTAAAGAAATTAAATTTTTAGGTATTGAGGATAGTTTTTTAGATGTGAACGGTTTTAAAAAAATTGCACATGTTGCAGAAACGGCAAACACATTATTACAATTTTTAAGAAAATTCAACGATTATTATCCTCATTTAAATAGAAAAGGATTAGAAATTGAATGCACAAAAGAAATTAATAAAGCGATTGATTTCGTTTTTGATAAATATGGTGAAATTAAAGATAGCGCATCACCCGATTTAGTAAATATAAGACGTAGTATGCAATTAGTACGTGGAAAAATAAACCAAAGTTTTGGATTTGCGCTTTCACAATATAATTCATCTGGTTACTTAGACGATATAAAGGAAACTGTTGTAGAAAACAGAAGAGTTCTTGCGGTTTTAGCAATGAATCGTAAAAAAGTAAAAGGCTCTGTTCTAGGTAGCTCCAAAACAGGTAGTATCGTTTACATCGAACCTGAGGCAACACTTCGCTATTCTAGAGAATTAGGTGAACTAGAACAAGATGAAAGAGAAGAAATTATTCGCATTTTAAAACAACTATCTAACTCAATAAGACCTTTCAAGTCGCTTCTAGGAGAATATCAAGAGTTTTTGAGTGACATTGATGTTATTGCTGCAAAAGCAAAATATGCCAATGCTATAAATGGGATTTTACCCAAAATTACTAATGAAAAACATCTTTATTTTAGAGAAGCTTACCATCCTATTCTATATCTAAACAATAAAGCAAAAAATGAAATTGTTCATCCTCAAACAATTGAATTAGATAATGAAAGTAGAATAATTGTTATATCTGGACCAAATGCAGGAGGAAAAACTATCTCTTTAAAAACAATTGGATTACTTCAATTAATGCTTCAATCTGGAATACTAATTCCAGTACATGAAAGAAGTGAGACCTTTTTATTTGACAGAATACTAACAGATATTGGAGACAATCAATCAATTGAAAATCAACTTAGTACCTATAGTTATCGTTTAAAAAACATGAACTATTTCTTAAAAAAGTGCAATGCAAAAACATTATTTTTAATTGATGAATTTGGTACAGGTTCTGATCCGGAACTCGGTGGAGCCTTAGCAGAAATATTTCTTGAAGAATTCTATGAACGTGAAGCATTTGGAATCATCACAACACATTATACGAACTTAAAAATATTAGCCAACGAATTGCCATATGCAATCAATGCAAACATGCTTTTCGATGAAAAAACACTTGAACCAATGTATAAGTTACATTTAGGTCAGGCTGGTAGCTCATTTACATTTGAAGTCGCTCAAAAAAATGGAATTCCGTTTGGTTTAATTAATCGCGCAAAAAAGAAAATTGAGCGAAGTAAAGTTCGTTTTGACAAAACCATAGCTACACTTCAAAAAGAACGTTCTAAACTCGAAAAAACATCTCAAAATCTAAAAGAAGAAGAATCTAGAGCACGGGAAGAAAGCAAAAAAATGGGCAGTATCAACGCTAAAATTCAAGACAAATTAGAGCGTTATCAAGAACTATATGATAGTAATCAACGTCTAATTCACTTAGGCCAACGTTTAGACGATATTTCGGAAAAGTATTTCAACAATAAAGACAAAAAACTTTTAATTGGCGAATTCTTAAAAATAGTAGAGATTGAAAATTCAAAGAGAAAAAAAGTCACAGTAAAAGAGAAAAAAGAAAAAGAAAAGATTGAAAAGAAAATTATAGCAGAAGTTGAAGAAAAAGTAGAAGAGATTAGAGTTGAGAAAAAAGAAAAGAAAATAAAAGCTTTAAAAACTGAAGAAAATAAACCAAAAGTAGACTTGAAAACTGGAGACAGAGTTAGGATGAATGATGGGAAAGCAATAGGAACAATTGAAAAGATTGAAAAAAACAAAGCTTTTGTAAATTACGGTATCTTTACTTCTAAAGTTAGCCTAGATCAGTTAGAATACATACAACCTTTATAAAACAAAAAAGATTATGAGTTTAGATAATTTACCAAAAAATAAAAAAATAATACTATTTGATGGTGTTTGTAATCTTTGTGATTCTTCTGTACAATTTATTATAAAAAACGATTCAAAAGATGTTTTTCGATTCACAGCAATACAATCTGAATTAGGTCAAGAGATAATTCATCACATTAATATTGACACTAAATTAATAGACTCAATTATATTATATGAACCAGGAGTTGCTTATTACCATAAAGCTGAAGCAGCACTATTAATTGCAAGAAATCTAAAAGGAGTTTATAAATTAATTAGCTACTTTAATTTCCTACCTAAAGGATTAAAAAATATGGTTTACGATTATATTGCGAAAAATAGGTATAAATGGTATGGAAAGAAAGATTCCTGCATGATACCAACACCTGAATTGAAATCAAAATTTTTATAAAAAACACTTAATATACAAAAAAAAGCCTTGCGTTTGCAAGGTTTTTTTTTTTGTGATCGCGCCAGGATTCGAACCTGGGACCTACTCATTAGAAGTGAGTTGCTCTATCCAGCTGAGCTACGCAACCATTATTAATTTCCGTCGGGGTGGCAGGATTCGAACCTGCGACCTCCTGCTCCCAAAGCAGGCGCGATGACCGGGCTACGCTACACCCCGAAAATTAAGCGGAGAGACAGGGACTCGAACCCTGGCGACGGTTGCCCGTCGACAGATTAGCAATCTGCTCCGTTACCACTCCGGCACCTCTCCAAATTAATCAATAAAAAACTTGTCTTCTTTTGCGTTTGCAAACGTACAACATTTAATTTCTTTTTACAACTATATCTTATCAATATAAAACCAAAAAAGAATTTAAAAAAAGCCTTGAATTCAAGGCTTTAGTGATCGCGCCAGGATTCGAACCTGGGACCTACTCATTAGAAGTGAGTTGCTCTATCCAGCTGAGCTACGCAACCATTATTAATTTCCGTCGGGGTGGCAGGATTCGAACCTGCGACCTCCTGCTCCCAAAGCAGGCGCGATGACCGGGCTACGCTACACCCCGAAAATTAAGCGGAGAGACAGGGACTCGAACCCTGGCGACGGTTGCCCGTCGACAGATTAGCAATCTGCTCCGTTACCACTCCGGCACCTCTCCAAATTAATCAGCAAAGAACTTATCCTTTTTTGCGATTGCAAATGTAGGATATAAAATTACTTTTCACAACATTTTCCCAATAAATCTGTTATCTTTTTTTTACAAATCTATTAATCAATTATATACAAAAAAACTTTTTTCTTTTAGCAAAGTAAAATCCTTATTAATAAACTAGTTTTTTAATTCAAAAATGAAAAATCGTTCATAATTACCAATAAAAATAGTAAATTCGCAATTCAATCTTAAAAAAATATATCATGAATAAAAAAGTTGTAATAGTTTCTGCTGTAAGAACGCCTATTGGAAGTTTCATGGGAGCATTATCAAGTGTACCAGCAACTAAATTAGGTGCAACTGCTATAAAAGGTGCATTAGACAAAATTAACCTTGATCCAAAAGAGGTAGATGAAGTTTTAATGGGAAATGTTGTTCAAGCAGGAAATGGGCAAGCTCCGGCTAGACAAGCAGCTATTTATGCAGGTATACCAGATACTGTACCATGTACAACAATTAATAAAGTTTGCGCAAGCGGTATGAAAGCTGTTATGCAAGGAGCACAAGCAATCATGTGTGGTGATGCTGATGTAGTAGTTGCTGGAGGAATGGAAAACATGAGCTTAATACCTCACTATGTTCACATGAGAAATGGAGTAAAATTCGGACCAACCTCTCTTGTAGACGGAATGCAAAAAGACGGTTTAATTGATGCATATGACAACAATGCTATGGGTGTTGCTGCTGATTTATGTGCTACAGAACACAAAATCACTAGAGAAGATCAAGATAATTTCGCTATTCAATCATACAAAAGATCTGCTGCAGCTTGGGATGCTGGAAAATATGATTCTGAAATTGTTCCTGTAGAAGTTCCACAAAGACGTGGTGATGCAATTATTATTTCAAAAGATGAAGAGCACACTAATGTCAAGTTAGAGAAAATTCCAGCTTTATCTGCGGTATTCACAAAAGAAGGAACAGTAACAGCAGCAAATGCTTCAACAATTAATGATGGGGCGGCGGCATTAGTCCTAATGAGTGAAGAAAAAGCAAATGCTTTAGGATTAAAACCATTAGCATACATAAAATCATATGCAGATGCTGCACATGAACCAAAGTGGTTCACTACCGCTCCATCTAAAGCACTTCCTAAAGCTTTAGAAAAAGCAAATCTTTCACTTTCAGATATCGAATTTTTTGAATTTAATGAAGCTTTTTCTGTTGTTAGTTTAGCTAATGCTAAAATACTAGGCTTAGACAACAACAAAATAAATGTTAACGGTGGTGCTGTTTCATTAGGTCATCCACTAGGGTGTTCTGGTGCAAGAATTATTGTAACTTTATTAAATGTACTTAACCAAAATAATGCGAAATTAGGTGCTGCTGCAATTTGTAATGGTGGAGGTGGTGCTTCTGCTATTGTAATTGAAAAAGCATAAAACATAATATTAACACACACTTTCATTAAATGTTTGGAATTTCTAACTTAGCAATTGTACCGATTCGACTTGAGCCTTCAGATAGAAGCGAACAGGTTTCGCAGTTACTATTTGGTGATCATTTCAAAATTTTGGAACAAATGGATAACAAATGGACCAAAATTACTACAGCATTCGACAATTACGAAGGTTGGATTGATAATAAACAATTCATTTACATTAATGAAGAGCAATACAACTCTATTGAAGATAACGAAATTATACTTAATGGAGATTTAATTGAATACATAAGTACAGCTAACAATCAATTAATACCTATACCGCTAGGTAGTTGCATTTCTTTTATTGAAAACAAAACAATAAAAGAATTCGGTATATTTGACGGTTTAAAGGTATCTGGTATAAAAAACAAATCAAATATCATTACAACTGCGTTAATGTATTTAAACACTCCTTATTTATGGGGCGGAAAAACACCATTTGGAATTGACTGTTCTGGTTTCACTCAAATGGTTTACAAGTTGAATGGATATAAAATTCTTAGAGACGCTTCTCAACAATGTACCCAAGGCGAAGCCTTAAGTTTCATTGAAGAAAGTGAACCTGGAGATTTAGCTTTTTTTGACAATGAAGAAGGCAACATTACTCATGTTGGAATTATGATGGAAAACAATTATATTATCCATGCATCAGGAAAAGTAAGAATCGATAGATTAGATCATTTAGGAATTTATAATGCAGAAACCAATCGACACACTCATAAATTAAGAGTAATTAAAAAAATTATTTAAATAAAAAAGCTCCGAAATTTTTCGGAGCTTTTTTATATCTATTTGATTATTTTGTCTTTCATATCTAAAACATCATAACACATATTCATTAATTTCTTAGAATCTCCATCTGATGGCATAATTTCATAAGCTTTTTCAAAGAAAGGTAATGCTTTTTTAAATATAGCTCTCCTCCTAATCATAAGCTTATCATACGTATCCCTATTATCAAGATTTGCGTTAATCTCATCAACTATTACTTTATCTTCTTTTAACTCATTAAAACCTAAATTATAATAAAATTTTGCTTCATCTGCTTTCAAGTCAGCATCATCAGGAAACATATTTCTTGCTTCAGCAAATACTTTTTTAGCTTTTTCAGCATCTCCATTTTCCAAAACTAAAGCAGCGTAAGTTCTATAGAAACCTGGTTTTTTAGTAATCATTTTGACATCTCTTGGATTAGCATACAAACCAGTACCAATTGATTTCAATCTCTCCTCCTTAGTTTCAAAATAAGCATCACTATCATTAGCTATACTTTTAGCATAATATTCTACACCATTATTCAAATAATCACTATTTAATAACTCTTTATATCTTTTTTCTGCTAATTTATAATCTTCCGACTGAAAAGATGTAATTGCTGCATTCTCTAAAGATCTACCTTTAGTCTCTTTGTCAAAAAGATATAAATTATAAAACATTTCACTAGCTTCTTTGAACTTTTTTTGCTCATTAAACTTATATGCCAAATCAGTAATCAAATTAGCAGCAATTCTTTTTTGAATTAATAATAATTCATAGTAGTCTTTATCTTGCTCTTTTTGTTCAATTGCAATAACTCCATTCAAAGCATTCCCATATTTTTGAATATAATCCTGAGTTAACAATCGCATTTTATCATCCATTGTAGCACTCTCTCCTTTTGAAGTAAATTCTACAATTGGATAAGCAGTTTTATAAAAAACAGAATAAGCTTTATCTGTTTTTTCTTTTGCTAGATATTCCAAAGATATCATAGCAACATTATACTTTTCTAAATCTCTCTCAGAAACTTTATCCTTAGAATAAATTTTCTTTAATGTTTTTAATTCGTCCTTCTGCGCAAAAGTAGCTGTAGTTAATAGCAGTGCTACTCCTAAAAAAATTGATCTCATTTTGTTAAATTATTTTTATTTGTTGCTTCAAAATAAAGCCCAAAACTAATTTTGGGCTATATTTAATTTATTAATCATTGTTTTCAACTGTATCTGTTGAATCAAATTCCGTGCCATTGATTTCGCCTTCTTCATCAATAATACCAGGTTCTTCCTCTCTTAACACCTTTGTTACGGCAGCAATAGAATCTTTACCTTTAATATTGATTAGTCGAACTCCTTGAGTAGCTCTTCCCATTACTCTCAAGTCTGAAACATCCATTCTAATAGTTAATCCAGATTTATTAATAATCATAAGATCATCTGCATCTGTAACATAATTAATAGAAACTAAAGCACCTGTTTTTTCTGTAATATTTAATGTTTTAACTCCTTTTCCACCTCTATTTGTAATTCTATAAACTGGCTCACCTTCATCTTCAATCTTAGTACGCTTACCATATCCATTTTCAGTTACAACTAAAATTTGAGATTCGTTAACTGCATTTTCATCAACTGAAACCATTCCGATTACTTCATCATTCTCATTTGCTAATGTAATACCACGAACACCAGAAGCTGTTCTTCCCATTGGTCTTGTCTTACTTTCCTCAAAACGGACAAGTTTACCTGATTTAACAGCAATTAAAACTTGACTATTACCATTGGTTAATTTAGCCTCTAATAATTCGTCTCCATCTTTAATCGTTATAGCATTAATTCCATTTTGACGCGGACGAGAATATTGCTCTAAAGGCGTTTTCTTTACTTGACCTTTTTTAGTAGCCATAATCACATAATGACTATTGATATATTCCTCATCTTTTAAGTCTTGTGTACAAATAAATGCTTTCACCTTATCATCTGATTCAATATTAATCAAATTCTGAATAGCTCTACCTTTACTTGCTTTTGTTCCTTCAGGGATTTCAAAAACGCGCATCCAATAACACTTACCTTTCTGTGTAAAATACATCAAATATTGATGATTTGTAGCCACAAATAAATGTTCTAAGAAATCTTGATCTCTTGTCGCTGCACTTTTCTGACCTACTCCTCCTCTATTTTGAGTTTTATACTCAGTTAAAGAAGTACGTTTAATATATCCAGCATGAGAAATTGTAATTACAACTTGCTCATCAGCAATTAAATCTTCAATACTTACATCTCCACCAGCATATTCAATTCTAGATCGTCTTTCGTCTCCGTATTTTTCTTTAATTTCAGCTAATTCTGTTTTAATAAGTTCCATTCGCAATTCTTTACTTGCTAATAACTCTTTTAAACCTTGAATAACTTTCATTATTTCATCATATTCAGCTCTTAACTTATCTTGCTCAAGACCTGTTAACTGACGTAAACGCATTTCGACAATTGCTCTAGCTTGAATTTCTGACAACTTAAATCTTTCAATTAACTTACCTCTAGCTTCTTCACCGTCTTTAGATGATCTAATTAACGCGATAACTTCATCAATATTATCCGATGCTATAATTAATCCTTCTAAAATATGTGCTCTTTCTTCTGCTTTTCTTAATTCATATTGAGCTCTTCTTATAACTACTTCATGACGATGTTCAACGAAATGGAAAATTAAATCTTTTAGATTCAACATTTCTGGTCTTCCTTTTACTAATGCAATATTATTCACACTAAAAGAAGACTGTAATTGTGTATACTTATATAATGTATTTAAAACAACATTAGGAACAGCATCGCGCTTTAGTTCGTAAACAATACGCATACCATTTCTATCCGATTCATCACGAATTGTAGCAATACCCTCTATTCTCTTATCATTAACCAAGTCAGCCGTTTTCTTAATCATATCGGCTTTATTCACTTGGTAAGGAATCTCTGTAACAATAATAGCCTCTCTACCATTAGACTCTTCAAAACCTGCTTTTGCACGCATCACAACGCGACCTCTACCTGTTTTAAAAGCTTCTCTAACACCATCATATCCATAAATGATACCTCCTGTAGGAAAATCTGGTGCTTTAATATGTTGCATTAACTCATCAATCTCAATATCATTGTTATCAATATATGCTAAAGTTCCATCAATTACTTCAGAAATATTATGAGGTGGCATATTTGTTGCCATACCTACAGCAATACCCGAAGCACCATTAATTAATAAAGTTGGTACTTTAGTTGGTAACACCTTAGGTTCTTCTAACGAGTCATCAAAATTCAATTGAAAATCAACTGTTTCTTTTTCTATATCTGCTAACATATCTTCCGATATCTTACGCATTCTTGCTTCTGTATAACGCATTGCAGCTGGACTATCTCCATCTACTGAACCAAAGTTACCCTGTCCATCAACCAGCAAATAACGTAAACTCCATTCTTGTGCCATACGCACCATTGCGTCGTAAACAGATGTATCTCCATGTGGGTGATACTTACCTAAAACTTCTCCTACAATTCTAGCTGATTTCTTATAAGCACTGTTAGACCTAATCCCTAACTCATGCATTCCAAATAATACTCTTCGATGTACTGGTTTTAACCCGTCTCTAACATCTGGAAGCGCTCTTGATACAATAACCGACATTGAATAATCAATGTAGGCTGATTTCATTTCATCTTCAATGTTAATAGGAATTAATTTTTCTCCTTCAGACATAAGTATTTAAATTAAAATTATATTCTTTTTATTAAACGTGCCAAGATACGGTTTTTTATAGTTTTGTTTTAAAATTTCATAGATAAATTTGAAAGATTTATTAACAATTTAATATTAAAAAATCATTATAAAACTTTCTTCTTAGATTTTTTTATTTCATTTTTTTTTTGTCTATTAGCATATAGAATCTGAAATAGGCATATTTCTTGCTTATTCTCTCATATCTTAGTATATTTACACCTACAACTTAGAATAAAATGGACGATAATTTTTCACCTAGAGTAAAAGACGTTATTTCTTATAGTAAAGAAGAAGCTTTACGTTTAGGACATGACTATATTGGCACAGAACACTTAATGCTAGGCCTTCTTAGAGAAGGTCAGGGTAAAGCAATGGCTATACTTAACAATTTGACTGTTGACTTCGACCATTTAAGAAGAAAAGTAGAGGTTTTGAGTCCTGCAAGTCCAGTAGGCACACAAAACAATGATAAAAAGAATTTACATTTAACACGACAAGCAGAAAGGGCTTTAAAGACAACTTTTTTAGAAGCAAAACTATACAATAGCACTTCTATTAGTACTGCTCATTTATTACTTTGTATATTAAGAAATGAGAATGATCCTACTACGAAATTGTTAAACAAATTAAAAATAGATTATGAATCTGTAAAAGATCAATATACAGCTATGATAACAAACGAAAACGATTATATAGAAAATCTTCCAAAGGCTGAATTTAACGACGATGCTGGTCAAGAAGAAAGCCCTAGAGACAGTGGTTTTAATACTCCACCTGCTGGGAACAAAGCGAATAAAAAATCAAAAACTCCTGTTTTAGATAATTTTGGTCGTGATTTGACTGAAATGGCGGAAGAAGGTAAACTAGACCCAGTAGTTGGTCGTGAAAAAGAAATTGAACGAGTTTCTCAAATTCTAAGTAGAAGAAAGAAAAACAACCCTTTATTAATTGGTGAACCAGGTGTTGGAAAGTCTGCAATAGCTGAAGGTTTAGCTTTAAGAATTGTTAAGAAAAAAGTATCTAGAATTCTTTTTAACAAACGTGTAGTAACGTTAGATTTAGCCAGTTTAGTAGCTGGAACTAAATATCGTGGACAGTTTGAAGAAAGAATGAAAGCAGTTATGAATGAATTAGAAAAGAATGAGGATATTATTCTTTTCATAGATGAAATTCATACTATAGTTGGCGCTGGAGGAGCAACAGGTTCATTAGATGCATCTAACATGTTTAAACCTGCTTTAGCAAGAGGAGAAATTCAATGTGTTGGAGCTACAACTTTAGATGAATACCGTCAATACATAGAGAAAGATGGTGCACTAGAGCGTCGTTTTCAAAAGGTAATTATCGAGCCTACTTCTGTAGATGAAACAATCATCATTCTTAATAACATCAAAGGTAAGTATGAAGACCATCATAATGTAACCTATACAGATGATGCTATTGAAGCATGCGTTAAACTTACTAACAGATATATGACAGAAAGATTCCTTCCAGACAAAGCTATTGATGCTTTAGACGAAGCTGGATCTAGAGTTCATATCACAAATATTGATGTTCCTAAGCAAATATTAGAATTAGAACGTCAACTTGAAGAGGTACGTGAATTAAAGAATACTGTTGTTAAAAAACAAAAGTATGAAGAAGCTGCTAAATTAAGAGATGATGAAAAACGCATTGAAAAAGACTTAGCAATTGCTCAAGAACAATGGGAAGAAGATGCAAAAAACAATCGTGTTACAGTAACTGAAGATAATGTAGCCGATGTTGTTTCTATGATGACAGGAATACCTGTGAATAGAATTGCACAAACTGAGAGTAATAAATTAGCTAAACTGCCTGAATTAATCAAAGGTAAAGTAATTGGACAAAACGTTGCAGTTGAAAAAATTGCAAAAGCAATTCAAAGAAATAGAGCAGGTTTAAAAGACCCAAACAAGCCAATTGGTTCATTCATATTCCTAGGTCAAACTGGTGTTGGAAAGACACAATTAGCTAAAGTATTAGCTAAAGAACTTTTCGATTCTGAAGACGCACTAGTTCGTGTTGACATGAGTGAATACATGGAGAAATTTGCAATATCTAGATTAGTTGGAGCACCTCCAGGTTACGTAGGATACGAAGAAGGTGGACAATTGACCGAAAAAGTGAGAAGAAAACCATATTGTGTTGTCTTACTAGATGAAATTGAAAAAGCACATCCAGATGTATTTAATATGATGCTTCAGGTTTTAGATGACGGTCATCTTACAGATAGTTTAGGACGAAAAATAGATTTCAGAAACACTATCATTATTATGACTTCTAATGTTGGTGCAAGACAATTGAAAGATTTTGGACAAGGTGTTGGTTTTGGAACAACAGCTAGAACAAATCAAGCAGACGAACATTCAAGAGGTGTTATTGAAAATGCATTAAAAAAAGCATTTGCTCCTGAATTTTTAAATAGAATTGATGATGTAATAGTCTTTAATACATTAGAAAAAGAAGATATCAATCTAATTATTGATATAGAAATGGATAAATTATACCTACGTGTTAAAGATTTAGGATATAACTTAAAACTTTCTGAAAAAGCAAAAGATTATATTGCTGATAAAGGATTTGATAAACAATTTGGAGCAAGACCTCTAAAAAGAGCCATACAAAAATATGTAGAAGATGCTCTTGCTGAAGAAATAATAACTTCAAAAATACAAGAAGGAGATCAAATTTTTATGGATCTAGACGAAACCTCCAACGAGTTAATAATCGAAATAAAAAAAGCTGAAAAACCTACTAATTAGTAGGTTTTCTTTTCTTTAATAAATAAACAAAAAAAAGTACTACATTAGATTTAATTTTACGAAATAAAATGCAAGACAAAGTAATAGTTGGTAGTGAAGAATGGTGTTCTTTCCCTACATTAGGGATTCCTACAATCAAAGCACGTGTTGACTCAGGAGCAAAAACATCAGCCCTACATGCTACAAGCATAAGACCTTTTGAAAAAGACAGTGAAGATTGGGTAAAATTTGACATAAACCCTATTCAGAATAATGCTAAAACCGTTATTCATTGTGAAGCAAGATTAGTTGATCAAAGAATTGTTAAAAGCTCAAGTGGTTTTCGCGAAAAAAGATTCGTTATTAAGACTCCTGTTGAAATGGGGGGTAAAAAATGGGAAGTAGAACTTACTTTGACCAATAGAGATTCTATGGGCTTTAGGATGCTTCTAGGAAGAGAAGCTATGTCTGGAAGGGTTTTAGTAGATCCTGAAAAAAAATACGTACTTGGACAACCTAGCAACGAAAAACTTAAAGAGTTTTATTATGATAATTCTAATATAAAGAAAGGATTACGAATAGGACTTCTTGCTAGTAATCCAGATTTATATAGCAACAAAAGAATAATTGAAGCAGGAGAACTTCGTGGACACGAAATGCATTTCCTAAATCTTAAGTATTGCTACATGAAGTTAGATGCTAACACTCCTGAAATTCATTACAGAGGTGGTAAAGTTTTAAATGATTTTGACGCAGTAATTCCTAGAATTCGCCCTAGTATGACGTATTACGGTTGTGCTCTTACAAGACAATTTGAAGCTTTAAAAGTTTTTGCATTGAATAACGCAGCTGCAATTACTCAATCTAGAGATAAACTATTTTCTTTACAGTTACTTTTAAACAATGGTGTGGATATTCCAACAACTGGATTCGCAAATTCACCATTAGACACAGATGATTTAATCAAAATGGTTGGTGGATCACCGCTAATTGTTAAATTACTAGAAGGTACACAAGGAAAAGGAGTTGTATTAGCAGAAACTAAGAAAGCAGCAGAATCTGTAATCAATGCTTTTAAAAGTCTAAATGCTAACATCTTAGTTCAAGAATTCATCAAAGAAGCGAATGGTAAAGATTTACGTCTTTTTGTTGTTGACGGAAAAGTAGTCGCTTCAATGCAAAGAGAAGCAGCTCCAGGAGAATTTAGAGCTAATATTCACATGGGAGGAACTGCTTCTATTGTAAAAGTAACACCCGAAGAGAAAAAGATTGCAATTAGAGCCGCAAAAGCAATGGACTTAAAAGTTGCAGGTGTTGATATTATTCGTTCTAGCAAAGGACCATTATTGTTAGAAGTTAACTCATCTCCAGGACTTGAGGGCATTGAAGGAGCTACGCAAAAAGATATTGCAGGAGAAATGATTAAAGCAATTGAGAAAAATTTCAAATGGAAATAAATAGAATAAAAAAAAATATACTGAATACTATTTTAATAATTTTTAAAACAAAGTAAGTTATGACTCTGAATATATTATCGCAAATTATCATTGTCTTTGTCGCAATATTACATCTCTATTTTCTTTGGTTAGAAATGTTCGCTTGGACCACAAAAGCCCCTAAAGTTTTTAAAAACTTTCCAAAAGAGCTATTTCCTAAAACTAAAACTTTGGCTGCCAATCAAGGTCTATACAATGGCTTTTTAGCTGCTGGTTTACTCTGGTCTTTAACAATAAGAAACCCCGTTTGGAGTCATAAAATTGCAATTTTCTTTCTAAGTTGTGTTTTAATTGCTGGATTATATGGAGCACTAACTGCTTCTAAAAAAATATTTCTTGTGCAAGGTTTACCTGCATTAATCGGGTTATTATTAATTTTAAGTTCCTTCTAAAAAATTGCTCTACAAAATAATTCTTATTTTTATTTCGTAAATTTCTTACAACAACAAAAAAGACAAAAGCTGCTAAAAAGCTGCTTTTGTCTTTTTTATTATCTATATATAATATTAACCAAAAACTTCCTCATCAATCTGGAAACTTCTCAGAAAATCAATAGATTTTTCGATATCATAGTGTAAAATTCTATCTTCACTAACAAATGATACTTCATCGCGATACGATTTTATAAACATTTCTATAAAGTCACTTGATTTTAAAGGTCTTCTAAACTCTAAAGCTTGGGAAGCGTTTAACAATTCTATTGCTAAAATTCGTTCCAAATTATCAACAATTCTCAATGTTTTTGTTGCTCCATTTGCTCCCATACTCACATGATCTTCTTGACCATTACTTGACACAATACTATCAATACTAGAAGGAGTCGCTAATTGTTTGTTTTGACTAACAATACTTGCAGCAGTATATTGTGGAATCATAAACCCTGAATTCAATCCGGGGTCACTAACCAAGAAAGCAGGTAAATCTCTCAAACCTGAAATTAATTGATAGGTTCTTCTTTCAGAAATACTTCCTAATTCTGCAAGCGCTATCCCTAAAAAGTCTAGCGCAAGTGCCAAAGGCTGTCCGTGGAAATTACCTCCAGAAATTATTTTATCTTCTCCAACAAAAATATTTGGATTATCTGTTACCGAGTTAATTTCGGTTTTAAAAACCTTCTTAACATATCCAATCGTGTCTTTACTTGCACCATGTACCTGAGGAATACATCTAAAAGAGTAAGGATCCTGAACATGCTTTTTCTCTTGTTCGATAATCTCACTTCCGTCTAGAATATCGCACATTCGTTGTGCTGTTTCAACTTGACCTTTATGTGGTCTAATTAAATGAATTAAATCTGTAAAAGGTTCAATTCTTCCATCAAAACCTTCCAAAGAAATGGCTCCAATAACATCTGCTAAATACGATAATTTAGTCGATTTAATTAAAATATAAACACCATAAGCACTCATAAACTGAGTACCATTTAATAGTGCCAACCCTTCTTTAGATTTCAATGTTAATAAATCCCACCCCATACTCTCTAACATTTTATAAGCAGGTTGTCTAAAACCATCTTTATAAACTTCACCTTCTCCAATTAAAGGTAATGCTAAATGAGCCAAAGGTGCTAAATCTCCACTTGCTCCTAAAGAACCTAATGTATAAATTACTGGTAAAATATCATGATTATAAAATGCAATCAAGCGTTCAACCGTTTCTAATTGAACACCAGAATGTCCATAACTTAATGATTGAATTTTAAGTAGAAGCATTATCTTTACGATTTCCAAAGGTACTTCCTCACCTGTACCACAAGCATGAGATTTCACTAGGTTATCTTGTAATTTTGATAAATTTTCTGTAGAAATTTTCACATTACAAAGCGAACCAAAACCAGTATTTATACCATAAATAGGATTTTCGTTAGATTTTAACTTATCATCTAAATAAACTCTACATTTAACAATATTCGCTCTTGCTTCTTCCGATAGTTCTAACTTTAAATCTTGCGAAATAATTTCATTAATCATTTCAATTGATAATAAATCTGAACTTATATAATGCACTGTTTCCATTTCTTTAAAAAATTTATTGCCAAAATTCCGTAAACAATTGTTAAGAAACAACATTTTTAACTACAATTTTTAGTAATCTGATACTAAAAGAACTAAGATTAAAACCAAAAATAAAACAAAACACACCTTTTTTGTTTTATTTTTAACACATACATCACTACATTAATAATTTTACTCTATATTTGAAGCATGTTTAATAACAAAAGAAAATATTCTTCTTTAAATACAACCAAGACTTTGGTTGTGTCTTTTGTTATTACCACAACATCTACAATCATTACTATTACCCCTTAGGGGTATATTCATTACATATAATCCCGTATTATATATTTTTCTACCGAAAGATATATCTCTTAGTATATTTTTTTTCAAAAAACAAACAAAATGATTGTATTAAAATTTGGTGGTACATCTGTAGCCAACGCACAAAATATTTCAAAAGTAATTGACATAATTATAAATAAATCGCAAAAAGAAAAACTCCTAATTGTTGTTTCTGCTCTTAGCGGAGTAACCGATTTATTACACTTAGCAGGCACAACTGCTGCAAATAAAAATAAAGAGTATCAAAAATTAGTATCAAAAATTGCCTTAAAACATGAAGAACTTATAGTGAACCTAGTAGATTCTGAAAATCAATTAGCCTTAAAAACAATTGTTAACAACGAAATAAAACAACTTCAAACATTGTTAGATGGTTGTTTTCTACTTAATGAATTATCAACAAAAACTCTTGATCGAATTTTAAGTTTTGGAGAATTATTATCTTCACAAATAATCAGTTATGCATTAAAAAACAATGAAAATAATTGTTGTTTTATAGACAGTCGAAAAATCATCAAAACAAACGATAATTTTGGCAAAGCAGCCGTAATTTTCAATAAAACTAAAGAATTATTTTCCTCAGTTTTACAAAATATAAATGAACAAATAATAGTCTTTCCTGGTTTTATTGCTTCAACAGTTAATGAAGAAACTACAACACTTGGTCGTGGCGGTTCCGATTATACTGCTTCCATCCTAGCCTATTGTTCTAATGCAAGTTCTTTAGAAATTTGGACAGATGTAAACGGTATGTATACCGCCAATCCAAAAATTGTAAAACAAGCCAAATCAATAGAAAATTTATCCTATCAGGAAGCAATGGAATTGTCTCACTTTGGAGCTAAAGTTCTTTATCCTCCAACAATCCAACCCGTTCTTAACGCTATGATTCCGATCTTAATTAAGAATACTTTTGAACCCAATGCACAAGGAACTTATATTTCCAATCAAAGTATTTCAAACGGAAATCCTGTAAAAGGAATATCACATATCGATGCAATTACATTATTAACTCTAGAAGGATCAGGAATGATAGGTATTACAGGTTCTTCCAAACGTTTGTTTGAAGCATTATCGCAACACGATATAAATGTAATTTTCATTACCCAAGCCTCTTCAGAACATTCAATCTGCATAGGGATTTCAAATAATGATGCTGAAAAAGCAAAAACAATAATAGATGCAACCTTTGATATTGAAATATCTCAAAATAAAATCGATTCTTGTCTACTAGAAAAAGACCTTTGCATCATTGCCCTAGTTGGTGAAAACATGAAAAACCACCAAGGGTTAAGCGGAAAAATGTTCAGTACATTAGGAAAAAACAACGTAAACATTAGAGCCATTGCCCAAGGTGCATCCGAAAGAAATATTTCAGCCGTAATTAATAAAAACGACATCAAAAAAGCATTGAATGCATTGCACGAACGCTTTTTTGAAGACAACACCAAACAACTCAACCTGTTTGTTATGGGTGTTGGTAATGTTGGCGAAAAATTCATTGACCAAATCAATCAACAAAAGAAATTCCTAAAAGAAAATCTTAAAATGAATGTACGTGTAATTGCCTTGTCTAATTCTCGAAAAATGATATTCAACGAAGAAGGATTAGATCTTAACAATTGGAAATTGCAACTTAATGAATCCGAAGAAGCAAATACCGAAAAATTCATTTCAGAAGTACAAAAACTCAATTTGCGCAACAGTATTTTTGTAGACATAACTGCTAATAGTGACATTGCAAATATTTACGATCAATTCTTAAAACAAAGTATTGCAGTAGTAACTTGCAATAAAATAGCTTGTTCTTCACAATATGAAAATTATCAAAATTTAAAGAATTTATCTCGAAAATACAACGCTCCTTTCTTATTCGAAACTAATGTTGGTGCAGGTTTACCTATAATTGACACTTTAAAACACCTCATTGCATCTGGCGACAAAGTAAACAAAATTCAAGCTGTATTATCTGGAAGTTTAAACTTCATTTTTAATAATTTCGACGAAAATAATTCGTTTCATGATGTTGTAAAAGAAGCTGGAATTCAAGGTTTCACAGAACCCGATCCAAAAATAGATTTAAGCGGAATTGATGTTGCTCGAAAAATACTTATTCTTATTAGAGAAAGTGGTTATAAAATGGAAAATAACAACATAGAAAATAAATCATTTTTACCCGAAGAATGTATGCAAACTGCAAATAATGAAGATTTTTTTGCTTCACTCATCAAGTACGCTCCACATTTTGAAAATCTTCTTAAAGAAGCAAATTCAAAAAATTGCAAGCTAAAATATGTTGCCACTTTCGAAAACGGAAAAGCAAATGTTGGTCTCGAATTCATACCACAAGAAAGTCCGTTTTACAACTTAGAAGGAAAAGACAATATTGTTCAATTTTATACCGATAGATATGTAGACCAACCACTACTTATTAAAGGAGCTGGTGCGGGAGCAGCAGTAACAGCATCAGGTATTTTCGCTGATGTTGTTAGAATTGGAAATGTATAAAAATCAGCAACGAAAGGCTTAGGTTTTATCAGCAAATGTAATTCCTGCTTTTCGTTCCAATCTATTATTGAAAAGCAACTAAAAAACAGTAAAAAAACAATATAGAATATCGCTTTTCAATAATAGGATTTCCACTGCAATCAGGGTTATTACTTTAACCATTTTAAAAATTTGAATAGATTAAAAAAGAAGTCAAAAACTTCACAATAATTATGAACGAAATAAAAATATTCTGTCCAGCAACAATAGCAAATCTCAATTGCGGATTTGATGTGCTTGGGCTTTGCATAGACAATATAGGTGATGAAATGATCTTTAGAAAATCACCACAAAAAGGAATCAAAATCACAAAAATAACAGGTGCCGATATTCCATATGAAACCGATAAAAACGTTGCAGGAGTAGCAGCATTAGCTATTATCGAAAACTTAGATTTAGAATATGGTTTCGAAATAGAAATACATAAAAAAATAAAAGCAGGAAGCGGAATTGGAAGTTCAGCAGCAAGTGCAGCAGGAGCAGTATATGGTATAAATGAATTATTAGGAAAACCCTATACAAAAAAAGAATTGGTACAGTTTGCTATGAAAGGAGAAGCAGTTGCAAGTGGTTCAGAACATGCAGATAATGTGGCACCTTGCATGCTTGGTGGTTTTACATTAGTACGTGGTTATAATCCGTTAGACATCATTCAAATAGAAAGTCCGTCCGAACTTTATGCTGTCGTTTTACATCCACAAATAGAAATCAAAACTTCCGATGCAAGAGCTGTATTAAAACCAATGATACCATTACAATCGGCCATAACCCAATGGGGAAATGTTGGCGGATTAATTGCTGGTTTATACACTAAAGACTATGAATTAATAGGTCGTTCACTACGTGATGTAATTGTGGAACCGCTCCGAAAAGGCTTAATTCCAAACTTTGATAATGTAAAAAATGCTGCTTTAAATACTGGAGCATTAGGAGCTGGAATATCGGGTGCTGGCCCTTCCATTTTTGCACTTTGCAAAGGAGAAACCATAGCTAGAAATGTTGCCAATGCAATGCAGAATGCTTATTTAGAAACAAAAATTCCATTCGACATTCATATATCAAAAGTAAACCCTCAAGGCGTAAAAACTATCTAACAAAACAACATCAAAATGAAATATTATAGTTTAAATAACAAACAACACGAAGTATCTTTTCAAGAAGCTGTCGTTAATGGTTTAGCACCAGATAAAGGATTGTATTTCCCAAAAGAGCTTCAACCTTTATCGAACTCTTTTTTTGATACTATCGGAAAACTATCTAATGAAGAAATTGCTTTTCAAGTAATTGAACAATTTGTAGGTGAAGAGATCCCAAAAGAAGAATTAAAAAAAATAATTTCAGAAACCTTATCATTTAATTTCCCACTAGTTCAAGTTGAAGAAAATATCTATTCTTTAGAATTATATCACGGACCAACTATGGCTTTTAAAGATGTAGGCGCACGCTTTATGTCGCGCTGCCTTGGTTATTTTAACAAAGATAAAAATCAAAAAAATATTGTTTTGGTAGCTACTTCAGGAGATACTGGAGGAGCTGTTGCAAGTGGTTTTTTAAACGTTAAAGATGTAGAGGTAATCATACTCTATCCTTCTGGAAAAGTAAGCGATATTCAAGAAAAACAATTAACTACCTTAGGAAAAAATATAACTGCTTTAGAAGTAGATGGTGTTTTCGATTATTGTCAGGATATGGTGAAAAAGGCATTTTTAGATCAAGAATTACAAATAAAAAATCTAACATCGGCCAACTCTATAAATATTGCTCGTTGGTTACCGCAAATGTTCTACTTTTTCTTTGCCTATAAAGAACTAAAAAAATTAAAAAACCCATTAGTTGTTTCATGTCCTAGTGGAAATTTCGGAAATATTTGTGCAGGAATTCTAGCTAAAAAATTAGGTCTACCCATCCAGCATTTCGTTGCAACTACCAATGCGAATGATACTGTTCCACGTTTTTTAGAAGATGGAAAATATAATCCGAAAGCTTCAATTGCAACCATTTCCAACGCTATGGATGTTGGTAATCCAAGTAATTTTGTTCGAATTCAAGAAATGTATAATAATGACTTGACTGAATTTAAAAAAGATTTTTCTTCCTACTCTTATTCAGATGAAGAAACGAAGAGATGTATGAAGAAAATTTACAAAAAATTTAAATATGTAGCAGAACCACATGGAGCTGTTGGTTATTTAGGCTTGAAAAAAGAGCTAAACAATTCAACTGATCGTGTTGGTTTTTTCCTTGAAACAGCACACCCGATAAAGTTTCATAATATTGTAGAAAGCACATTGGGTATTTCATTAGAAATTCCAAATCAGATTAAAGAAATTATGACTAAAGAAAAATCGAGTATAAAAATATCAAATTACGAAGAATTGAAAAATGTAATCCTTACAAAATAAATCTGTTACAAATTATAT